>NZ_LZIJ01000172.1 GCF_001667115.1 Mycobacterium sp. 852002-51163_SCH5372311
GGCGCGCTGACGATGGAGTTGCCGACCGACGCCGATGAAGAGGTCGCATCGTGGATTGCCGCGGGAACACCGCCCATTTTTTTCGGGTTTGGCAGCATGCCGGTCGAATCTCCGGCCGAAACCGTTGCCATGATCGGCGCGGCCTGCGAGCAGTTGGGCGAGCGGGCAGTGGTTTGCGCCGGGTGGAGTGACTTCAGCGATGTCCCCCGTTTCGAGCACGTCAAGGTTGTAGGCGCGGTGAATTTCGCGGCCGTTTTCCCCGCGTGCCGCGCGGTTGTCCACCACGGTGGCGCGGGCACCACGGCCATAGGTCTGCGGGCCGGGGTTCCCACCTTGGTCCTTTCGATGGACGTCAACCAGACGTTCTGGGGAGCTGCGGTTAAACGACTGAAGGTCGGCACTGCCCGCCGCTTGTCGGCCACTACACGCGAATCGCTGGTCGCTGACCTGCGAACCATCGTCGCCCCTGACTACCGCACCCGGGCCCGCGAGCTCGCGACCCGGATGACCAGACCCGGCGAAAGCGTTGCAGCGGCAGCCGATCTCCTGGAAGAGAAAGCTCGATCGGCGCGTGCTTGCTGACCGACGACTGACCCTCGAGATGATCGGCGCATGGCCAAATGCTGGCAGATTGCCGGTTAGTGGCAACCTCTACGAGCTAAATCCATACGACAAGGCCCGCCGCTTTCTACCCGTGAGGGCTGCCCGGGACGCAGTCTTGATGGCCATGTGATCCTTGCACGTGAGCGAGCTGGCGCGAACCGCTGAGCTCAACGCAAGGAGTATCGGCAAAGATCAGGACGCAGACACCTGTGCTGCAATGCGATTAACGAAGGTGAGGCCGCCGCAACACGTCGGCGTTCGAGTTTTGAGGACAACTCCGACCAGGCGTATCGACAATTCAGCGTAGCCAATCGTTCTATGCGTCAATTCAATTGGGACGTGCCTCCGTCGCGGTCTGACGTGCGGACCGCGTCGACAGCCCGGTCAACTTACCGACCTCGCGCAGCGACCGCGCCGACATGCGACGTGATCGACCTCTGTGCATACTTCCACCCGCGAATCGCTGGGTGGCCCTGACGGAGAACTGCCGTCAACAGACAATGATCGTGCGTTTGGCTTTCGCTAGCTCAAAACGCCTGTGGCAGCAACTTTTCCGAAAAATTAGCCGGCGCGCGCTCCGGGGTCACAGGAATCATCGGGACCAGCCGTTCGAACAGTAGAAGCCGGGCGCCACTCCCCGCCGAGTGTCCGTGTGCTCCCTGGTCACGATGTGCTGTGGAGGGAAAATCAGTTCCCGGCGCCTCGCGCTGCCGACAGGCAGTCGGACCGGGATGATACCGCCCAACTACGTAGCCGGTGCCGCAACGTGATCACGGCGTCCTGACGTTTAGGGTCAGCGCCTTTGCGGACTTCAGTATGGTGGTGAAAGAGTACGCGTAGCGTATGGCACGATCCCGTGGTCGCTTTGCTGGAGGTTACGGCGCAAATGACTTCAAGCGGAAAGAGGCTGCTTAGCAGCGCGGCCGTGCCGCTCGGCCGAACGTCGGGGTCTGACTCAGGTGGTCACGCTCCGGCCGAAGCAAGCGCTCCGACGCCACCTGCAGCGCCCGGGGTCGACTTGCGAACCACCCCGAACCCAATCAGGCCACCCTCCGAGATCAGCATCGATGACTGCAAGTTGATCGATTTACCGAAGATTCATGACCTCCGAGGAAACCTCACGTTCATCGAAGCGGGCAGGCATGTGCCATTCGAGATAGAAAGGGCCTTTTGGATCTACGACGTCCCGGGCGGGTCGGTGCGAGGAGGCCATGCGTACCGAACTGTTCACGAATTTATATTGGCGCTGTCCGGGAGTTTCGAACTGATGGTAGACGATGGTTCGCATCAAATTCGTTACACGTTGAATCGTTCCTACCATGCTTTATTGGTTCCTAACCTAATTTGGCGAGAGATGATCAATTTCTCTACGAATTCCGTTGCGCTGGTGCTCGCCTCCGGCCCATTCGAGCCCGCCGATTATGTGTATGACTACGGCGATTTCCTTAGGCTCAGAAGCATCCAATGAATCGTCTCGACGAATGCAGAATATTGAATCTCGAAAGGGTCGAGAGCTCTAGAGGCAACTTGTCTCCGCTCTATGGGGGGATTCACGTCCCCTTTGCAATAAAGAGGGTTTATTTTCTTTATGACGTTCCTGGTGGAGCCGAGCGTGGCGCGCACGCGCATCGCGCACTCCAGCAATTGATTGTGGCCGCGTCCGGATCTTTCTCGGTCACCCTTGACGATGGCCTACGTCGAAAAACCGTTTCGCTCAACCGTTCCTACTATGGCCTGTATCTGCCAGGCTTGGTTTGGAGAGAGATCACAGATTTCTGTACGGGAGCGATATGCCTGGTGTTTGCTTCCCTGCCCTATGACGAAAGCGACTATATCCACGACTATGAGGAGTTCCTGGCAACGGTCCGCGGGCAGGCGGGGGGGAGCGATGCGGTTGGCCTCCACGAGCGTAGTTTTGCTCAACAATCATGGCCTGAAAAGGAAATCGACTTGGAGGTTGATTCGGGTCGCCCCTCGCAGCTGTCATGCGATCGTTCAAACGGAAGTGGAGCAAAACCAAGCCCGGTCTGCGGGGCTGGATCGAGCTGAGGGCAATCGTCCCGTTTCAGTAGCCTGCTCTCGGGGTGGACAATGACCGACCCTTTCGTGACGGTGCCGTTTCTGGACGTCCGCGCTGCCACACGGGAGCTCGAAGCTCCGGCACTGGAGGCCGTCGAGCGAGTGGTGCGCGGTGGCTGGTATGTACTGGGCGAGGAGACAGCGGCATTTGAGCGTGAGTTCGCCGCCCTTACCGGCGCCGCCCACGCGGTAGGAGTCGCCAATGGCTTGGACGCTATTGCCCTCGCGTTACAGGCACTCGGAATTGGCACCGGTGATGAGGTCATCGTGCCAACGAACACCTTCATCGCAACGTGGCTCGCGGTGGTGCGCATCGGCGCCCGTCCGGTGGGCGTTGAGCCGATCGTTGGTCAGTGGACCCTGGATCCTGCTCGGGTAGAGCATGCAATTACTCCGCGAACGCGCGCTATTGTTCCGGTACACCTCTTCGGCCAACCCGCAGACCTTCACGAGCTCTTGGCATTGGCAAGGAAACACGGGTTGGTCGTTGTGGAGGATGCTGCGCAGGCGCATGGGGCGCGCTATGCCCGTCAACGGATCGGCGCGCATGGCCATGCCGTGGCGTGGAGCTTCTATCCTGGGAAAAACTTGGGGGCTTTCGGTGACGGGGGCGCCGTGACCACTAACGATGCCGAGGTAGCTGCCCGCGTTCGAGCGCTTGGCAACTACGGAAGCAGCGAAAAATACGTCCATGACTTCGTCGGGGCGAATTCGCGACTCGATGAAATTCAGTCTGCTGTTCTTCGCGTAAAATTGGAGCATCTTGACAATTGGAACGCTCGGCGGCGAGCGATAGCGCAGCGCTATGCGCAGGAACTCGCTGATATTCCAGGGTTGAGTTTGCCCGAGGTTGGACCCAACCGTGAACACGTGTGGCACCTCTATGTAGTTGATCATGAGTTGCGTGATCAACTGCAGAGGCACCTGGCAAGCAGGGGGATCCAAACCTTGGTGCACTACCCGATCCCTCCGCACTTGTCGGGCGCGTTTTCGTCACTTGGTCTTACAAAGGGGGCATTCCCTATCGCGGAAAAGGCAGCGCGGACTCACCTTAGCCTCCCCATTGGTCCTCATTTGTCCGACGAAAACGTCACTCTAGTGATCGACGCCTGCCGATCGTTTCGCCCGTGAACATCCTCTTGTTTGGTCCTCTTCCGGTCAGCGCGGGCAATCCGGCGAAGTCATCCTCGCGGTACGGGCGTCGCATTGACGTAAATTTCTGAGCCGAAATCGGGCATGCGGCGACTCAAGCGGAACAGACCCTCCAGGTGAGCCTCGGTGAGAAACCCGCGGTCGCACAGATCCTGCATTTGCGCATGGGTGAACGGCTTGATGAAGTAGCTGCCGCTGGACTGGACCTCGAAGCCCTGCTGGCTTAGCAGCTTGGCGAGGCTGTCGAGGTCAAAAGTGGAGTGCTGCTGCATCAGCTTCTGGGTGGACGACAGCTCGAAGGGGTCTTCGATCAAGCCCATCTCCACCGCCAGCATGCGGTGCAGCGAGTGCGCATTCGGTACATTGACATGCACAATGCTGCTGGTATGACAGTGTGGCAGTAGCGCCTGCAACAGTTGCTGAGGTTCGTCGACTTCGTGCAGCAGACTGCTCAGCACGATCAAGTCAAAACCCCCGGGTTGGAGCGAGGGAGCCACCTGCTCCAGAAAGCTCTCCAATATCTCTGTTCCCTCGCGGCCAGCGGCAAGTTCGCGGGCATTGCTTGCGAATTCGGCTGAAGGCTCAACAACTGTGACCTTGATGGCTGGGTCGAGGTCGGTGAATAGCGGTCGCAAACCGCAGCCGACTTCCAGTAACGATGCTGGGCGGAACTCAGCGACCTGTTGCAGCACAACTCGGCGACGGTACCGCGCCTGGATCGCCTCAAACGGTAGCTCGCGGTATGAACGGCTGTAGGACTCGATGTCACGGCTCAAGGCGCTTCTCCAACCGGAATTTGAGCGATTCGCTGAACCCTAGCGCCCGTTTGAAATGCATTAGTCCAGGGTTTGGTTGCAGGTCGACGGTTGCAGTGCCGACATCGAGCAGGCCAATGCCGCGTGTCTGGCAGCTCTGATAAAGGTGCTCCGCGATGAATACCACAGGGCTGTACTGGCTGTAGCCAGGGCGATCACCCCAGCAAAAGACGTACAGCACATCCGCGCTCAGTCGCAGGCAGATCGCGGCGGCGGCCATCTGCCCCTGGTGCTCGCACGCGTACAGCTCAACATTGTCGGGAAAGAGTTCCTGCATCTGCCGCAGCGGTTCTTCGCCCATAGTCATGGGATAGCCGCGGGCGGCACGGTTTTCGGCGATGGTGCCGTACACATCGGGTAACCGTTCGGCGTCTGCCGCGGAGACTTCGAAGCCTTCGCGCCGGCACTTGTTCAGGCGTTTGCGGTTGGCGTAGTTGATCTTCGCGGCGAACGGCTGGTCATCGACGGTCTGGCCGTAGTTGAGGTCGACCAAGGATTCCGCGAAACCATTGGCGCGGAACACGAAGTACTGAACCGATACGTCGGCCGGATCATGCTGCAACGGAGGCAAGAGCACCTGCAGAACCTTGCCACCGTGTGCCTGCAGGTAGCCCGAGACTTCCGCGACAAAGGCCTGCAGATCGTCGTGTACAACCCCAGAAAGATGACTGAGTGCGCCAAATGTACCGCGTGCCGGGCTGCGGAAAACGCCGGGCGTCACTTCAGTGAAATGCGCTGTGATACAGGCACGCTCATCGAGTAACCACTGAAAATAGTGGCCCTTGCCATCAGCATGTAAGCGGAAAAACGCCTCCGTATTGAATAAGTGGAGACTATCTTGCGGGAGAAAGCGGTCAACAACTAACAACGGGGAATTCCAGGCGCGATGCTGACTTGGGATGACCCCGCTGCCCGGCTTGGAGGTCGTAATCGTCGAACAGCATCACTCGATCACAAGGAATGACGGCAGTCCCGGGTTGCCGTGCCCGGTACGTTGCAGGCGGACACGGTCGAGCCCGAACACCTCGCGCACGGCCAGCGTTTCTCCGGGGAACTCGGCGCAGTTGAGCTCGTCGAAGCCGATGACGCTGCCCTTGGTGAGATGAGGCCTCAACAACTCGAGGCAACGCTTGGTCGGCCCGTAAATGTCCATGTCAAAGTAGGCGAACGCCACGATGGTCTGCGGGTGTTCGTCGAGGTATGCGGCCAACTGCTCGGGCGCGTCGCCGGTCCGGATGTCGAACTTGCGGATGTGCGAAAACGGACTCATCTCCTCGCGGGTCGCAAGGACGTTTGTGAGGAAGTCCTCGTAGCGTTCGCCGGTTGCCAGGCCTCCCACCTTCGCCATCTCGTCGTCGCCGTCGCGCGCATCTATCGAAGGGAAGCCCCTGAATGTGTCGAACCCTACGATCGTGCGGCTGTAGTTCAGCGGTTCGTGCAGCGTCCGCAGGCTGTCGAGGATCGCGAGGTCGCGACCGAATCGTACGCCGAATTCCAAAATTACGCCGGGAACGGTCAGAATACGGCGGTACAGGTCGTCGAAGAATGCAATCCGCCGCAGGACATGCGGCGGAAGAAACAACGGCAGGTGATGGAGGCGTTCCCGCGCCGAGCCAGGGAACCGCTCCGAGAGATTCGCGAGCGAGTCCTCGGCCTCGGTGATCGCGCTGGTAGCGCGGAGGTCCATGCTACGGGTCTCGGGCGTCATGCGGTTGCTCGCTTAGGTCGGCGGCGAAACACGAGGTGGTGCATCGCCGGGTGGTCGGGGACGTGGCGTCGAGTAAAGACGAAGCTGTCGACGCCGACGGCTGGAAGCGTTTCAGTGAGCTGATAGATCGCCTCGTAGAAGCTCCCCATCGGCTCCATCGTACGGTGCGGAAAGTCTTGGATCTCGTGAACGATCTGCCAGAATAGGTCGTCCTTAACGTCTTGGAGATGCTTTTGCGCGCTGTCGGTAAAATCCGTTGGCCTGCAAATGTTCTGTCCGATCTGGAGCGGCGCAACCTGCCGCTCCTGCGCAGGCAGGAATCTTTGAGGATGCGGCAGTAAGTCCCTGTTGGGAACAGTGTCGCCGAGCTGGGAAAGCATGGTGGCGGAGTCTAGCAGTCCGGTCCGGGTACAAACGTCTGCCTTTGAGTTGGCACCCGACGTACTCGGCCCCTTTGCGGATCCCTCGGACAACGACGTTCGACCAGGAGTCATCGCCTGCAGAACCGATGTGCCCGCCGTTTGCTGTAGCGTCCCCTGATCCAGCGACATTGTCAGCCGGTCGTGCAGACCGCCGGCTAAGCTTTGCCGAAACACACGCTCCCGGCGTTCGAATGTTCTGTGCCCCTGGCGACTTTCAACCCAGCAGCGATCCCATCAACTTAGGCAGAGTCGATTGGCGACGTGTGGCCGGTGCCAAACATTTTTCGGCTTACATTCGCCGATCAGCCAACATGTCTGAGTCGAGCTTTCTCTTCCATAAGATCGGCGACGGTCGCAACGCTTTCAGCGGGTGTGGTCATTCGCGTCGCAATCTCGCGGGCCCGGGCGGCGTACTCCGGGGCGAGGATGGTGCGCAGATCCGCGACTAATGATTCGCAGGTAGTGGTCGAAAGGCGCCGCAC
>NZ_LZIJ01000173.1 GCF_001667115.1 Mycobacterium sp. 852002-51163_SCH5372311
CGGCTGGAGCCCCACATCCTTCGGCGGCTCGTCGCGGAATTCATCCGGAGGCGGCTTCATGGGCGGCGGCGGCCGGTTTTAAGTGCCGAGCACCCTTAGCCGCCCGATGGAGAATGCGGTATCACGCTGGTCGTGCGCGGCAATTCGAAGCGAGGTTCGGCACTTTCGGCTTGCCATTCGCTCCACTGTGCCCACTCATCCCACTCGTCACCGGCCGCGGGGCCCACACCTGACGTCGCCTCGGCCGCACCACCATCGGCAGCGAGCTCGGGTTCCTTAGCCCAGTGGTCGTAGTCGTCCGGCGGCACGGCCACACCCCAGCTGAGCGGGACCGACAGCCCGCCAAGCATGCCCGACTCACCCCGGACCGCCGCTACGGCATCATCCGGTAAGGGCGAACCAAGTGATAGCAGCACGCTGTCCCCTTTATCCGACGCCGGTCCGCGGCACGACGGTGGGCCGGTTCTGCACCACATGCGGACTCGCGCCACCACGACCGAGCGGGCCGTTCGGCATTCCGCCACCCGGGCCGCCCATTGGCATCGGCATCATCGGCATGCCGCCGGCGGCATTGGCTCCGACGGCGGCGGCCATTTCCGCGGCGCTGGGCACACCGCCCAATCCCGACATCGCCGAGGTCACCATCCGAGCGGGCATCGACCCCTGCCATGTCGGCGGTACCGATATCGCCCCCACCAGTCGCGCCTTGCCCAACTCCGCGGCCATCCCCGCTCCACCCACCGGTTTCAGGTCAGGAGCGCCCACCAGTGTGGGCACATTCGCCAGCCCGGCGGTGGCATCGGTCAAGCCGGCCGTACCGACGTTCGCACCCTGCGCCATGCTCATCATCGGCGACATCAACATGCTTGCCGGATACATCCCGACCTGCATCAACTGCGAAGCGCCCGACGTCAGCGACGACGCGGGCAGCTGAGCCGCCATCGACTGCGCCGCCGATAGCATCCCCGGGGCGGCCGCCACGATCGCCTGCGCCTGGGTGGCCACCTGCGCGCCTATCGCCTGCGCCTGCGTGGCCATCGTCGCGCCCGCCGTCGCAACCGACGAGGACAGTTGGGCGCCGGCCTGCGACACGAACGTGCCAGCCTGCGAAACCAGCGTCGACAAGCCGGCCAGGTTCAGTGGCGGCACGCTGAACGGCGTCAACGTAGAAGCCACCGCCGTCGCTCCCGCGTGATATCCGAACATCGCGGCCACATCCTGAGCCCACATCTCCATGTAGTGGAACTCGGTTTCAAAGATCGCCGGGGTGTTCTGGCCCAGAATGTTGGTCGCCACCAGCGCCAGCAACGTCGTCCGATTCGTCGTCACCGCTGCAGGATGCACCGTCGCCGACTGCGCCGTCTCGAACGCTGTCGCCGCCGCCTTTGCCTGCGCACCGGCCGAGGCCGCCTGCGCCGCGGCCGCCGTCAACCACGCCACGTACGGCGCCGCCGCGGCCGCCATCGACAACGACGAGGGGCCGGACCACAGTCCGTCCGCCAGAGCACTGATCACCGAGTCGAACGACGCCGCCGAGGCCTGCAAATCCGCGGCTAAGCCATCCCAAGCCGTGGCCGCCGAAAACAGCGGCC
Source organism: Mycobacterium sp. 852002-51163_SCH5372311 (assembly GCF_001667115.1). Lineage (GTDB taxonomy): Bacteria > Actinomycetota > Actinomycetes > Mycobacteriales > Mycobacteriaceae > Mycobacterium. Next base: position 1,593 of record NZ_LZIJ01000173.1, read on the forward strand.
CGGAACCGGCGCCGGCAAAGATTCGTGCCGAATTGATCTCCGGCGGCAACCAGGAAAAGTCCAGAAGCACTACAACCTCAGCTCAACTAAGCGCAATGTGCGCTTATCACCACCGGCGGATCATAAGGCAATCGACCACCTGAGATCTGGGCTTTTGCCAAACAGGCCCGAGGTATCAGCTGCCTTTGAGAGGCACCGCGAGGTAGTCGGCAACGTTGCTCATCGGGATGCGCTCCTGCGTCATTCCGTCGCGCTCGCGCACCGTGACGGCGTTGTCCTCGAGCGAGTCAAAATCCACAGTCACGCAGAACGGGGTACCGATCTCGTCCTGACGGCGATAGCGCCGGCCGATCGCGCCGGCGTCGTCGAAATCGATGTTCCAGCATTTCCGCAATTCAGCAGCCAGGTCGCGGGCCTTCGGACTCAGGTCGGCATGCCGCGACAAGGGCAGTACGGCGGCCTTGACCGGCGCCAGTCGCGGATCCAGCCGAAGCACAGTTCGCTTGTCCATTCCTCCCTTGGCGTTGGGGGCTTCGTCCTCGGTGTAGGCGTCGATCAAGAACGCCATGAACGACCGGGTTAAACCGGCTGCGGGTTCGATGACGTACGGCGTGTATCGACTGTCGGCAACCTGGTCGTAGAACGACAGGTCGACGCCGGAATGCTTGCTGTGCGTTGACAAATCGAAATCGGTCCGGTTCGCGACGCCTTCCAGCTCGCCCCACGGATTGCCGGCGAAGCCGAACTTGTACTCGATGTCCACGGTGCGGTCGGAGTAGTGCGACAACTTGTCCTCGGGGTGTTCGAACAGCCGCAGGTTCTCCGGATCGATACCGAGATCGACATACCACTGCAGCCGGGTGTCAATCCAATATTGATGCCATTCTGGGGCGGTCGCCGGCTCGACGAAGAATTCCATCTCCATTTGCTCGAACTCGCGGGTCCGGAAAATGAAGTTGCCCGGCGTGATTTCGTTGCGGAAGCTCTTGCCGATCTGCCCGATACCGAACGGTGGTTTCTTGCGAGCGGTCGTGACCACGTTCGCGAAGTTGACGAAGATGCCCTGGGCCGTCTCGGGGCGCAGGTAGTGCAGCCCCTCCTCGCTTTCGATGGGCCCGAGATAGGTCTTGAGCATCATGTTGAACTCGCGTGGCTCGGTCCACTGGCCCTTGGTGCCGCAATCAGGGCAGACGATCTCGGTCATCGGCACCGAATCGGGATCAGCAATCGCCTTCTTCGCCGCGTAGGCCTCCTGCATGTGGTCCTGGCGATGCCGGTGGTGACAACTCAGACACTCCACCAGGGGATCGTGGAACACCTCGACATGGCCCGAGGCCACCCAGACCTGACGCGGCAGGATGATCGAGGAATCAATTCCCACGACGTCGTCGCGGCCGGTGACCACCGAGCGCCACCATTGCCGCTTGATGTTCTCCTTGAGTTCCACGCCCAGCGGGCCGTAGTCCCACGCCGACTTCGTGCCGCCGTAGATTTCGCCCGCGGGAAAGACGAAGCCGCGCCGTTTGGCCAGGTTGACTACGGTGTCGATGACGGACGCCACGGGGTAGTCACTCCTTTCTGGTCCCTTTTGGGATTCGGGAAGGCGCATGCCGCAGCGAACCGTCGCCGCGCGAAGCCTGAGCAATGGTAGCGATCCGCGGCCGGGTCTTTGACATGCGTTGTCATGCATGTGACAGTGGATGTCAGCCGCAAGCTGGTACAAATCCTGGCACTTCCCGAGGTGATGAATCCGATATGGTGACGTCTTCCTCAACGCCGACCGCAGAAGAGGCCGCAACCGAGGCCGCTGACCTGGTAGGTGCCCATGAGCACGGCGGCGGCGGATTCACGGCATACCCCGCGCCGCCGCCGCGAGAAATTCTCGACGCGGCCGGCGAGCTACTGCGCGCACTGGCCGCACCCGTGCGTATCGCAATTGTGCTGCAGTTGCGCGAATCTCAACGCTGCGTGCACGAGCTGGTCGACGCGCTGGGCGTGCCGCAGCCGCTGGTCAGCCAACATCTCAAGATCCTCAAAGCAGCAGGCGTGGTGGCCGGTGAGCGGTCCGGACGCGAAGTTCTGTACCGGTTGGCCGACCACCACCTTGCGCACATCGTCGTCGACGCGGTCGCCCACGCCGGCGAAGACGCGACATGACCGCGAGCGCCCGCTCCACCCGCCAGCGAGCGGCGGTGTCGACTCTTCTGGAGACGCTCGACGACTTCCGCTCGGCTCAGGAAATACATGACGAGCTACGCCGTCGCGGTGAGAACATCGGCCTGACCACCGTCTACCGAACGCTGCAGTCGATGGCGACGGCGGGAATGGTCGACACGTTACGCACCGACACCGGCGAATCCGTCTACCGCCTGTGCTCGGAACACCATCATCACCACCTGGTCTGTCGCCACTGCGGTTCCACGGTCGAGGTGGGCGACCACGAGGTCGAGGCATGGGCAGCCGAAGTGGCCAGCAGACACGGCTTCTCCGAGGTCAGCCACACCATCGAGATTTTTGGTACCTGCTCGGAATGCATGGCCTGACGCGCGGACGGTCAGAGCTCGGTCGTGGCGCACCGATAGCTGCGCCGAGTGTGCTCTGAGGGTTGAAAATCGGCCGGAAAATCGCCCTGTGAGCACGTTCGGCGAGGGGCGAGTCAGGCAGCGGTGTCTTAGGAGGTCAGCGACCGTCGCACCTGAGCACCGGTATCCAGTACCAGCAGAATCAGCGTGCGCAGCGCTTCGTCGGTCAAGCCGGCGCCGGGAAAGTTGTACCGCAGCATGACGTCGGCGACCTTGGCCGTACTCTTACCCGAGTTGCGTTGCACGGCCTTCTCGTTGATTTTCTCGATCAGCGTCACCGTGCCGAGATTGGTGTCGCGCGCCTGTTTGGCCACCTGCTCGCTGAGCTTCTTGGTCAGCGGCAGGTCCCACGCCAATACCTGCGTCAATGACACGAGATCAAGGTCCTCGGCGATGTTGACCACTCGCAACGACGCGAACGTGGCGTCATGGCGGACCGTCAATCCGCCGTCGGGCTCTTCGTCGACGGGCAAGACGTCGCCGAGGATCGATGCCAGGCGTTCCTGCAAAGACGGCACTAGGCGCTCCCGAACCGTCGGCTGCGGGATGCGTACTCCTCGCAGGCCGCCCACAGATCGCGGCGGTCATAGTCGGGCCACAACTTGTCCTGAAATATGTACTCAGCGTAGGCCGCCTGCCACAACATGAAATTGCTGGACCGCTGCTCCCCCGAGGTTCGCAGCAATAGATCCACATCGGGAATGTCGGGCCATTGCAGGTGACGAGCGATCGTCGATTCGGTGATCCGGTCTGAATTCAGCTTGCCCGCCTCCGCTAGACGGGCGATTTCCTTTGCCGCCTCCGCGATTTCGGTGCGGCCGCCGTAGTTCACGCAGTAGTTGACGGTGATGACGTCGTTGTTGCTCGTCATGTCCTGCGCGATCGCCAATTCATTGATCACGCTGCGCCACAGGCGTGGCCGCGACCCCACCCACCGAATCCGGACCCCGAGCGTATTGAGGTTCACCCGGCGGAGGCGCACGACGTCGCGGTTGAAGCCCATCAAAAAGCGGACTTCCTCGGGCGACCGTTTCCAGTTCTCGGTGGAGAAGGCGTACAGACTGAGCCACCTGATCCCGAGTTCGATTGCGCCGCAGACAACATCGATGACTACCGCCTCGCCCGCCTTATGGCCCTCGGTGCGCGCCATGCCGCGCTGGGTGGCCCACCGGCCGTTACCGTCCATCACGATGGCCACATGAGCCGGTAGCCGCTCACGCGGGATACGGGGGGCGGCGGCTTTCGACGGATGTTGCGGCGGCCGGCGCGGACCGCCGTCGGGAGACAACGGCAGCGCAGGAAACACCACTGGCCAGGTCGACCTGTCGGGAAAGGTCGGATAGTCGTCGGGGGCCGGGGGCAGCTGCGGGAAGTCGCTGGGGGTCAGCTTGCGCTCGGTCCTAGCCACAGGCGATACCCTGCCCGTCCCGGGCTGCGCGCCGATCGGCGATGGTGCGATCCACCTGATAAGTCCGTTCCACCAGTGGCAGTGTTTTGAGCTGCCGTTCCAGATGCCATTGCAGGTGCGCGGCCACCAACCCGCTGACCTGGCCGCGGTGGGATTGCGGTATCTCTCCGGCGGCCTCCCAATCGCCGTCGTACAACGCGGACATCAGCTCCAGCACGCCCGGCGGCGGTGTGGTCGAACCGGCCGGGCGGCAGTGCGCGCAAACGCTGCCCCCGGCGGCGATGTGAAACGCCCGATGTGGGCCCGGTGTGGCACAGCGGGCGCACTCGGTCAGCGCCGGCGCCCATCCGGCGATGCCCATGGCCCGCAGCAGGTAGGCGTCCAACAACAGCTCGCGGGGCCGGCTTCCGTCGGCCACCGCCCGCAGTGCGCTCACCGTGAGCCGGTGCAGGGCCGGGGCAGGCGCCCGCTCCTCACCGGCCAGGCGTTCGGCGGTTTCCAGCATCGCGCACCCGCAGGTGTACCGGGCATAGTCGCTGACGATGTCGGTGGCGAATGCGTCGATCGAGACGACCTGGGTGACGATGTCGAGGTTGCGGCCGGGATGCAGTTGAGCGTCGATGTGCGCAAACGGTTCCAACCGTGCGCCGAATTTGCTGCGGGTGCGGCGAACGCCTTTGGCCACCGCCCGGACCAGACCGTGATCGCGGGTCAACAAGGTGACGATCCGGTCGGCTTCGCCAAGCTTGTGCTGGCGCAGCACAACAGCCCGGTCTCGATACAGCCGCATCCCGACATTTTCGCACCACCCCGGGACATCTCGGGTATCCGCGCCGATAGTCTCGTACTCCGTGATTGGCGCTTCCGGCTCCGTTTCCGGGTCCGCTTCCGGATCCGGCTACCAGCGCCTGCCCACTCTGACCGACCTGCTCTACCAGCTGGCCACCGGTTCCGTGACCTCCCAGGAACTGGTCCGGCGCTCACTGCACGCCATCAACATGAGCCAGCACACATTGAACGCTTTTCGTGTGGTGCTGACCGAATCCGCGCTGGCCGACGCGGCGGAGGCGGACCGGCGGCGGGCCGCCGGTGACACCGCGCCACTGCTGGGCATCCCGATCGCGGTCAAAGACGACGTGGACGTTGCTGGAGTGCCCACCGCGTTCGGCACCGAAGGCTATGTCCGGCCCGCTACCGAAGACTCCGAGGTGGTTCGCCGGCTGAGGGTCGCCGGCGCCGTGATCGTCGGCAAGACGAACACTTGCGAACTGGGCCAGTGGCCGTTCACCAGCGGACCCGGATTCGGGCATACCCGTAATCCGTGGTCTCGCCGGCACACCCCGGGCGGGTCGTCGGGCGGTAGCGCCGCGGCGGTGGCCGCGGGACTGGTCACCGCGGCCATCGGCTCCGACGGCGCGGGCAGCGTGCGCATCCCCGCCGCCTGGACGCATCTGGTTGGCATCAAACCCCAGCGTGGCCGCATCTCGACCTGGCCGTTGCCGGAGGCGTTCAACGGCATCACCGTCAACGGCGTGCTGGCCCGCACGGTGGCCGATGCGGCGCTGGTGCTCGACGCGGCCTCGGGCAATGTCGAAGGCGATCGGCACAAGCCGCCTCCGCTGACCGCGTCGGACTACGTCGGCAATGCGCCCGGCCCGCTGAATATCGCGTTGTCAACCCGATTCCCCTACACCGCTTTTCGGGCCAAGTTGCATCCTGACATCCTGGCGGCGACCCGACGGGTGGCCAAACAGCTCGAGTTGCTCGGCCACTCGGTGGTGTCGGGCAACCCGGACTACGGCCTGCGGCTGTCGTGGGACTTTCTCGCGCGGTCCACCGCGGGCCTCGTCGAATGGGAGGAGCGGTTGGGCGACCAGGTCAACTGGGACCCCCGCACCCTTGCGAATCTGCGTACCGGCCGTGTGCTGGGACAGGCGATCCTGCGCAGCGCACGCCGGAACGAAGCCGCCGAACAGCGCCGGGTGGGCTCGATCTTCGACATCGTCGACGTGGTGCTGGCACCGACCACCGCGCAACCGCCGCCGCTGGCCCGCTCGTTCGACCGGCTGAGTGGCTTCGGCACCGATCGCGCCATGATCGCCGCGTGCCCGCTGACCTGGCCATGGAACGTTTTGGGCTGGCCATCCATCAACGTGCCGGCCGGCTTCACCGCTGACGGACTGCCGATCGGCGTCCAGCTGATGGGCCCGGCCAACAGCGAGGGCCTGCTGATATCGCTGGCCGCCGAGCTGGAAGCCGTGTCCGGCTGGGCGAACAAGCAGCCAAAAGTCTGGTGGGACACCCGCGTCGACACACCGCCGATGAACGGCGCACCGCCGGTCAGACCTTAACGGTTTCGCTCGCTACGCCGCCCCGTCGAGAGTCTTTGCGCCGAGCGTGTCACCACGGCGACAGTCCGGCCGAATTCTCACCCTCAGAACACGTTCGGCGAACGGTCAACTCAAAAGCCAAGCCGGCCTAGCTGTTTGGGATCCTGCTGCCAATTCTTGGCGACCTTGACCCGTAGGTCGAGATAGATCTTGGTGCCGAGCAGCTTCTCGATTTGTTCGCGGGCGGCGGTACCCACTTCACGCAGTCGGGCTCCCCCCTTCCCGATGACGATTCCCTTCTGGCTGGGTCGTTCGACGTAGAGCACCGCGTAAACGTCGGTCAGGTCGTCACGCCCCTCGCGTGGGCTGACCTCGTCGATGACCACTGCCAGCGAGTGCGGCAGTTCGTCACGCACGCCCTCGAGCGCGGCCTCGCGGATCAGCTCGGCCATCAGAATCTCCTCGGGTTCGTCGGTCAGCTCACCGTCGGGGTAATACGCCGGGCCCGCGGGCAGTGCCGCCGCCAGCACGTCGATCAGCACGTCGATCTGTTCACCGGTCATCGCCGACACCGGGACGACCTCGGCCGCGTGGGCCGAGCTCTGTACCAGTTCGCTGGCCGCGACCAACTGCGCGGCCACCCGGTCCCTGGACACTTTGTCGATCTTGGTGACGATGACGACGAGCGTCGTGTTCGGTGCTATCGAGCGGATCTGCTCGACGATCCACCGGTCTCCGGGGCCGATCGCCTCATCGGCCGGGATGCACAACCCGATCACGTCAACCTCGGCGTAGGTGTCGCGGACCAAGTCGTTGAGACGTTTGCCGAGCAGGGTTCTCGGCCTGTGCAGGCCCGGGGTGTCGACCAGCACGATCTGGAAATCCCCGCTGCGGTGCACGATTCCACGGATGGTGTGCCGAGTGGTCTGCGGCCTGGTCGAGGTGATCGCGACCTTGACGCCCACCAGTGCGTTGGTCAACGTCGACTTGCCGGTGTTCGGTCTGCCGACTAAACACACGAAGCCGGAACGGAATTCAGTCATGTCGCGGAGGGGGTCACAGCGGGTTGCCGGCCCGATCGGTGATGATCACCGACGCCGTCGGTGACAGCTCGCGTACCGCGGCGATGCCAGGGTCGTCGGCGGATCCGGCAACAAGCACCACCGTCTCGAGCACTTTCGTCCCGCTTGATGCGGCCGCGGCAACCGCCGCCTGCAGACCGGTCAACCGCAGGGTCGACAAGTTAACCGCCGCGGCTGCATAGGTGCGGCCATCGGTGTCGCGCACAGCGGCACCACTGCCGGCTTCGGCGCGGGCCATCGCGGAGCGCGCCAGCGCTACCAGCTTGGCGTCCTCGGCATCCAGCGACTCACCCATCGTGTGCGACCTCCTCCGCTTCGGCCGGGCTCAGCAGGACGGTACCGACGCGAACCCGTCCTCGATGGTCGGGGCCGCCCTCGGCATGCAGTCGCAAGCCGTGGGATACCACCTCGGCACCGGGCAGCGGTACCCTCCCCAACTCCAATGCCAACAGACCGCCCACCGTGTCGACGTCGAGATCCTCGTCGAACTCCACGCCGTACAGCTCCCCTATGTCTTCGATCGGCAGACGAGCCGAAACCCTAAAACGCTTGTCTCCCAAATCTTCCACCGGCGCGGTCTCGGCATCGTCGTACTCGTCGGCGATCTCGCCGACGATCTCCTCCAGCACGTCTTCGATGCTCACCAACCCCGCTATCGCACCGTATTCGTCGACCAGCAACGCCATGTGATTGCGGTCGCGCTGCATCTCGCGCAGCAGCGCATCGATCGGCTTGGAGTCCGGCACGAAGACCGCCGGGCGCATCACCTGCGCCACCGTGGTGTCGCGGCCGCCGTCGGGGGCCAAAAAAGTCTTCGCGACAAGGTCTTTCAGGTAGACAACGCCGACGATGTCGTCGACGTTCTCACCGATCACCGGGATCCGGGAGTGCCCACTGCGTACCGCCAACGCGGTGGCCTCGCCGGCCGACTCGTCACTTTCGATCCAGACCATCTCCGTCCGCGGCACCATCACCTCGCGGGCCGGAGTGTCGCCGAGTTCGAAGACCGACTCGATCATCCGGCGTTCGTCGGCGGCGACCACGCCGCGCTGCTGGGCCAGGTCGACGACTTCTCGCAACTCGATCTCCGACGCGAACGGCCCGTTTCTCAGACCCGGACCAGGTGTGAGCGCGTTACCCAAAACCACCAGTAACCGGCTGATCGGCATCAATAGCCACGAGATCGCTTGCAGCGGAAGGGCAGTCGCCAACGAGATGGAGTACGCATGCTGCCGGCCGAGGGTCCGCGGGCCCACTCCGATCACGACGAAGTTCACCAGCACCATGGTGACGGCGGCGCCGAACAAACCCCAATGCAAGCCGAAGTTGTCATAGAGGAACACCACCAGCAGTACGGTGGCATTGATTTCGCACGTGATACGCAGCAGCACTACCAGATTGATGTAGCGGGGCCGCTCGGCCATTACCTGGGACAGGGCAACCGCGCCGGGCCGCTTGTCGCGCAACAACTCCTGCACCCGTGCCAGCGAGACGGTGCTCACGGCGGCGTCGATCGCCGCGAAAAGCCCACTGAGGCAGATCAGGGCGAGAGCGCCCAGCAGCTGAAGCCAACCGGTCAACTGTCGAAATACCTTGACTTGTGCACAGACTCCCCTCTGACGTTTACCTGCGGATTTACAGGCAATGTCGAAGCATAGTCGGAGAAATGATCGGCCGCGCCGAAGCAGAGAAAGCTTGATCGGGCCGCGCACACTTGCACCCTTCGGGTAATTCACGCCTTCATGGGTCGGTGGGCCAAAATGCTCCGAAACGGAATCTGGGGGCGGATGATGATTTGAGTTCTGTGTGAGGAGCGACCCGAGGTCGGGGAGGGCATCACTGATGGAGGGCACTCCGTTTGGTCGCTACCGGCTGATCGAACTGCTTGGTCGCGGCGGCATGGGCGAGGTATGGCGTGCCCACGACACCGACACCGACCGCACCGTCGCGATCAAGGTGTTGCCCGCGAGTTTGTCTGAGGACGGAGACTTTCAGCGGCGGTTCCGTCGCGAAGCCCACGCCGCAGCGCGATTAAATAGCCCACACGTCATTCCGATTCATAACTATGGCGAAATCGACGGCCGCCTCTACCTCGACATGCGGCTGATCAACGGCCGCGACCTAGCCAGCGCGCTTGCGGACGGGCCACTGGAGCCGACGCGAGCCGTACACATCGTCTCCCAGGTCGCCGAAGCCTTGCATGCCGCCCATGACGAGGGTCTGCTGCACCGGGACATCAAACCGTCCAACATCCTGCTCGACAAGAACGACTTCGCCTACCTGATCGACTTCGGCATCGCCCGCACCCTCGGCGAGACCCGGATGACTCAAACCGGCAACACCATCGGCACCTTTCAATACATTGCCCCCGAACGCTTAACCATGGGGGCTGACGAAGACGCCCGCGCCGACATCTACTCGCTGGCCTGCGTGCTCTACGAATGCCTCACTGGCGCCCCCCCGTTTCCCGGTGAGACCATGCCGCAATTGGTTGCCGCGCACCTGAGCGCCCCACCACCGCAGGCCTCTATGAACCAGCCCAATGTGCCCGCCCCGGTTGATGAGGTCATCGCGCGCGGCATGGCCAAAGACCCAAACCAGCGATACGCCAGCACAATCGAATTGGCCGATGCCGCGCGCGACGCGCTCACCGTCCCCATTCGCCGACCGGCAGCGGCTCCCACCGTCGTCCCAACGACGCAGCACGCAGGCAATCGTGTCCCGCCCCAGCCGAGGACTGTTACGGCCGACTCACCGCCACCCGCCAATCCGGTACGACATAAAAACCGTCGCCCGGCGGGTCCGCCGCCGCAAGCCCCATCGCCCACACCGGCGATGGCAGGTGGAATCAGTCGACGCCTCCTAATCACACTCATCGTTGGCGGTGTCGTCTTTGTCGTCCTTCCCGTTGCCGGAATAGGGGTCAGCATCTGGGTTGGCCACAGTTCGCAATCAGTCCCGACATCGTCGACCTCGCCAACCTCATCGGTGCGGTCCTACGGCCCTCAGATTGTGCTGCCGTTCACCGGCCTAGACCACCCCTGCGGTGCGGCGGTGGACTCCGACGGCACCCTCTACGTCGTCGACTACGGCAACAACCGGGTGGTGAAACTCGCAGCCGGCTCGAGCGCCCAGGAAGTGTTGCCGTTCACTGGCCTCTACGCCCCGCTGGATGTGGCGGTGGATGCCGCCCGCGCCGCCTACGTCGCCGACAATGCCAACAGCCGGGTGGTGAAACTCGCAGCCGGCTCGAGCGCCCAGGAAGTGTTGCCGTTCACCGGCCTCAGCCATCCGGATGGTGTGGCGGTGGATGCCGCCGGCACTGTCTACGTCGCCGACGCGGGCACCAACCGGGTGCTGAAGCTGGCGGCTGGCACAGGCAGCCAGACCGTGTTGGCATTCACCGAGTTACATGTCCCCCATAGTGTGGTGGTGGATGCCGCCGGCACCGTCTACGTCGCCGACATGGCCAACAACAGGGTGGTGAAACTCGCAGCTGGCTCGAGCGCCCCGAAAGTGTTGCCGTTCACCGACCTAAGCCACCCAACCGGTGTGGCGGTGGATGCCGCCGGCACCGTCTACGTCGCCGACGCGGACACCAACCGGGTCCTGAAGCTGGAGGCTGGCTCGGGCGCCGCGAAAGTGTTGCCGTTCACGGACCTGAACCACCCCTTCAGTGTGGTGGTCGACAGGACTGGAAACCTCTTTGTCACCGACTCCAGCAACAACCGAGTGCTGAAACTGCCGGTGCAGTAAGCCACAACGCGCATTTGGTTAGAACAGCATAGGCGGGACCTTTGACCTGGCGTCGCCAGCAACGGTGCTGTCCTAGAGCGGTTAGCTGAATCAATGTTTTTTGACGCCACAGCGTCCGTAGTTGACCTCGTTTTCGCAGTCAGAGCACAGCGTAAGGTCGCCTCAACTGTCGAAATACCTTGACTTGTCCAGCAACCGCCGGTCCCGCTCCTCTTGACGGTCCTGCCGGTAAGCCTCGACCTGATCGGCGACCCACTCCTCAAGCAGCCGATCCTGCAGGGCGAACATCTCTTTCTCCTCGTCCTGCTCGGCGTGGTCGTAGCCGAGTAGATGAAGCACACCGTGAATTGTCAACAGCGCCAACTCATGTCCGAGGCTATGACCCGCCGCCAGTGCCTGCTCGGCGGCGAATTCCGGGCACAGCACGATATCGCCGAGCATGGCCGGTCCCGGCTCGGGAGCGTCGGGCCGGCCACCGGGCTCGAGCTCGTCCATCGGGAAGCTCATCACGTCCGTCGGCCCGGGCAGGTCCATCCAACGCATGTGCAGGTCAGCCATCGCCGCGGTATCCAACAGCACCATGGACAGCTCGGCGGCTGGGTTGACGTCCATCTTGGCGATGACGAACCGCGCGACGCTGACCAGTTCCGCCTCTGAGACGTCGATGCCCGACTCGTTGGATACTTCAATGCTCATGGCACCATCATCGGCGACTGCGGATGCCGGACGCGCGCCGAGCCGCCCGATTCATACCCGAACCGGGCTCCTCGTACTTCGCATAGGCATCGACGATCTCCGAGACCAGCCGATGACGCACCACATCCACGCTGGTCAGCTCGGAGATGTGGATGTCGTCGACACTGTCCAGAATGTCGATCGCCGAACGCAGACCGGATCTGGCGCCACCGGGAAGATCGACCTGGGTGACGTCGCCGGTGACGACGACCTTCGACCCGAAACCCAACCGGGTGAGGAACATCTTCATCTGCTCGGCGGTGGTGTTCTGCGCTTCGTCGAGGACGATGAACGCATCATTAAGCGTTCTACCACGCATATACCCGAGCGGTGCCACCTCGATTACCCCGGCGGACATCAGCTTTGGGATCAGCTCGGGGTCCATCATGTCGTACAGCGCGTCGTACAACGGCCGCAGGTACGGGTCGATCTTCTCGCTCAGCGTGCCCGGCAGAAAGCCAAGGCGCTCACCGGCTTCCACGGCCGGCCGAGTCAGGATGATCCGGGTAACCTGCTTGGTCTGCAACGCGTTGACCGCCTTGGCCATCGCCAGATACGTCTTCCCCGTGCCGGCGGGCCCGACCCCGAACACGATGGTGTTGGCATCGATGGCGTCGACATAGCGTTTCTGGTTGAGCGTCTTGGGGCGGATCGTCTTGCCGCGGCGCGACAGGATGTCCAGGGTCAGGACTTCGGCCGGTGACTCGTTGCCGGTGCCGACCAGCATGGCGACACTGTGGCGCACCCCCTCCGGCGTCAGCGGTTGACCCGCGGCCACGATGGCCACCAACTCGGTGATCGCTCGCTCGGCGAGCGCGACGTCAGCCGCCACTCCGGACAGGGTGACGGCGTTTCCTCGTACATGCAGATCGGCGTTCAAGGTGCGTTCGAGAGCGCGCAGATTCTCGTCTGACGACCCCAGCAAGCCGACGACGAGATCGTGCGGAACATCGATGCTGCTGCGAACTTGAGCGTCGGCCTGCCGGGCTCCGGCTGCGTCAGCAGCGCTGGTCTCGCGGGGCGTCACGTGGTTTCCGATGCCTGCTTTCTCCGAGATCCTGACCCGGACTTCGAACCGTCAGTCTACCGCCGGTGACGACGGCGTCCCAACGATTCGGCGCCCGCCGACGGGCCGGGCGCAACCTCAGCGGGTCAGCAGCGTATTGGCCGGCAGATCCTTATCGAGCACCTTATGGGCCTGCGCCGCGCCGGTGACCGGTAGCCGAGTCTCATCCAGCTTGGTCCAGTAGATGCGCTCAGAGGCGATCTTTTGAGTCTCATGCCGGCAACCACCTCGGGCGATAATCACCGGTTCGGCGCCCGCCTGGCTTCGGACCGAGCGCGAGCCGTAGCTCGTATGTCAAGCGGTTACTGAGTGTGCGCTCAAGGCGTTCGGTGTGTCCTAACGAGATTGACTCTGCACTCAGGTAGGAGTTTTGCGAGTAAGCCGCGCCCTCACTGCAGAATCAAAAGCCTCGACTACTCCCATCGCGGGGTAAGCACACCCAGCGCACCCAACGCCACCGCGGCCGCGGTCGACGTGCGCAGCACGGTCGGACCGAGCCGGACCGCGACGGCGCCGGCGCCGGTCAGCGCGGCGATCTCGTCCGGCGCGATCCCACCCTCGGGGCCGACCACGAGCATCAGCGAATTCGCCTGTGCCACAGCATCCTTGGCAAATAAATCGGCGAGCCGGTCGGTCCCCGACTCGTGCAGGACGAGCACGGCGGCGCCGGCGGTCACCTCGTCGTGGATCCGCGCGATCAGCGCCGCGGTCGACAGCACACCGTCGACGTGCGGGATGTGCGGGCGGCGAGATTGCCGGGCCGCCGAGCGCGCCACGGCGCGCCATCGGCGCAGCCCCTTGTCGACCCGGGCGCCGTCCCAGTTCGCCACGCAGCGGGCCGCGTGCCAGGCGACGAAAGCGTCGGCGCCGGCCTCGGTGGCCAATTCGATCGCCAACTCCGCGCGCTCGGATTTGGGCAATGCCTGCACCACCGTCACCGGCGGATGCGCCGGCGCGACGCTCCAACGCTCCAGCACCCGCGCGGCCAGCCCGTCGCGTCCGGCCCGCTCTACCTGGCAGCGCGCCAGGCCGCCCGCCCCGTCGCCGAGCATGAGCTGCTCGCCGGGACGGATCCGGCGGACCGTGGCGGCGTGGAACCCTTCGTCGCCGGCTACGACGGCCAGCGCACCGATATCGGGCACTGCGTCGATGTAGAACAGCGTCGCCACCATGAGCGCGGCTCCGAAGAATTAGCGGCCGGTGAACGTCTCGCGTAGCCGACTGAACAGTCCGCTGCTGCCGTTGTGCGTGGAGCGGACCTCGGCCACGTCCCGGCTGCGTCGGCTCTTCAGCTCGCGCAACAGTTCGGCGTCGTGGTGGTCCAGCCGGGTGGGTACCACCACCTCGACGTGGACGTGCAGGTCGCCCCGCGCGCTGGAACGCAGCAACGGCATGCCATGGCCGCGCAGCGTGATGACCGAACCCGGTTGTGTGCCAGGCGGAATCGTGATCTCGCTCGTACCGTCCAGGATGGCGTCCACGGTTATCGTGACGCCCAGTGCGGCGTCGACCATCGGAACCGACACCGTGCAATGCAGGTGATCGCCGTCGCGCACGAAGATGTCGTGAGGTTGCTCGTGAACCTCGACATACAGGTCACCCGCCGGTCCGCCGCCAGGCCCGACCTCGCCCTGAGCGGCGAGCCGCACCCGCATCCCGTCGCCGACACCGGCGGGAATTTTGACGCTGATCTCACGGCGGGCCCGCACCCGGCCGTCGCCGACGCATTGGTGGCATGGGTCGGGGATCACCACGCCGACACCACGGCAGGTGGGGCACGGGCGCGACGTCATCACCTGGCCGAGCAGCGACCGTTGCACGGTCTGCACCTCGCCGCGACCGCCACAGGTGTCGCAGGGTATCGGTGCGGAGTCGCCGTTGGTGCCCTTGCCCTGGCACCGGTCGCACAACACCGCGGTGTCCACAGTCACCTGCTTGGTGACGCCGGTCGCGCATTCCTCGAGGTCGAGCCGCATCCGCAGCAGCGAGTCCGAACCGGGCCGAACCCGGCCGATCGGACCCCGGGATGCCGTACCCCCGCCGAAACCGCCACCGAAGAATGCCTCGAAAACGTCGCCCAGGCCGCCGAACCCGCCGAACCCGCCGGCCGTCGCGCCGGCGCTTTCCAGCGGATCACCGCCCAGGTCCACGATCCGGCGTTTTTCCGGGTCACTCAGCACCTCGTAGGCGGCGCTGATTTCCTTGAATTTCGCCTGCGCAGCCTCGTCGGGGTTGATATCGGGATGCAGTTCACGCGCCAGCTTGCGATAGGCGCGCTTGATCTCGGCGTCGGTAGCGTTCCTGCTCACGCCGAGCAGCCCGTAGTAGTCGCGTGCCACGCCTGATTCTCCTATGCGGGGGTCTGATGCCGCGGGTTACGCGGCCGTCCACAAGTCTGCACCGGGTGCACAGTCATCGGGCACCCAGAACTTCGCCAATATAAAGAGCAACCGCAGCAACGCTGGCAATAGTTCCCGGATAATCCATCCGGGTGGGCCCCAGCACTCCCATGCCGCCGTACACGGTGTCGGAGGTTCCGTAGGCGGTGGTCACCATCGAGGTGCCCGCCATCTGCTCGGCCGCCGTCTCATGGCCGATGCGGACGGTGATCTTGCCGGCCTCTTGCTGTGCCGCCAGCAGGCGCAGCACCACAACCTGTTCCTCGAGCGCTTCCAGGATCGACCGCAGTGAGCCACCGAAGTCGGCGGCGTTGCGGGTCAGATTGGCGGTACCGCCCATCACCAGGCGTTCTTCGGTGTGCTCTACCAGCGACTCCAGCAAAACCGTAGCCGCACGCCCGACGGCGTCACCCAACCCGCCGGCCCCGTGCAGCTGCGCGGCAAGATCGGCGACCGCGACCGATGCCGCCGAGAGCTTCTTGCCGTCCAGGGCCTGGCCGAGCATTTCGCGCAGCTGCGAGAGCTGGTGGTCGTCGATCACGTCGCCGAGCTCGACGATGCGCTGGTCCACGCGTCCGGTATCGGTGATGACCACCATCAGCAGCCGGGCCGGCGTCAGCGCGATCACTTCCAGGTGGCGGACGGTCGACGTGGTGAGCGTCGGGTACTGGACAACGGCCACCTGACGGGTCAACTGGGCCAGCAGCCGAACCGCCCGGCGCAGCACGTCGTCGAGGTCGACGCCGGATTCCAGAAAGCCCTGTATCGCACGTCGCTCAGCCGATGACAGTGGCTTGACGTCCTCAAGCCGGTCGACGAACTCGCGATAGCCCTTCTCGGTGGGCACCCGACCCGAGCTGGTGTGCGGCTGGGTGATGTACCCCTCGGCCTCCAATACAGCCATGTCGTTGCGGATGGTGGCGCTGGATACTCCCAGGTTGTGCCGTTCTACCAGCGTTTTCGAGCCGATCGGTTCCTTGGTGGCGACGAAGTCGGCGACGATCGCGCGCAGCACCTCAAAGCGACGGTCGTCCGCGCTACCCATCGGCCCCTCCCCTTCCTCGACCTGTAGAGACACCTATTAGATCCGCTCCATTTTACGGTCCGGAAAGGATGCGACCTCACCACAGGCAGCGCCAGCAGACGCAAAAGCGCCCTTTTCGCCGGCGTGGCGGGGACTTTTGTGTCTGCTCGCCGGACCGTCGGTTTACCGCTACGATCCGCGAATGATCTTCAAGGGCGTGCGGGAGGGCAAACCGTACCCCGAGCATGGGCTGTCCTACCGAGACTGGGCGCAGATACCACCACAGCAGATCCGGCTCGACGAATTGGTGACCACCACGACGGTGCTTGCCCTGGACCGGCTGCTCTCCGAAGACTCCACCTTTTACGGCGACCTGTTCCCGCACGCGGTGCGGTGGCGCGGCATCACGTACCTCGAGGACGGCCTGCACCGGGCCGTGCGCGCGGCGCTGCGCAATCGCACCGTGCTACATGCCCGGGTGTTCGACATGGACCTTCCGCTGGGTCAGCAGACCTGAAGCCCGCGCCGGTCACATTTGGGCGCCGCCGGGTGTCGACTTAATACGCACCCAAAAGGCTTAGCCTGACTTTCCGGAGGAGCTCATGCCCCGACTCAACGGAGTCTCGGACCGCGACGCCGGCCTGAGCGCCAAGATCGCCTTCTTTTTCACCAAGCGCAAACTGGCGAAGATGGCCGGACTCAAACATCTGAACGACGCGAATAACATTGAAATGCTCGAACCGCTGCGGATGTACGCGCACATCCCCCGCCTGCTCAACGCCTACGGCAGGCTGGAACAGGCGGAGTCGAAGCTGAATGTGCTCAGTCCGCGCCACCGCGCGCTGGCCGAGTTGAAGTCGGCCATGGTGGTGCGCTGCGAGTACTGCATCGACCTCGGTTCGCAGATCGCCCGCTCCTGGGGAATCACCGACGAGGAGCTGCTGGCCCTGACCGATTACCGCAACGCCGCATGTTTCTCCGAGGTCGACAAGCTGCTCCTGGAGTACGCCACCGCGGTCAGCCGCACCCCGGTGGAGGTGACCGACGAGCTTTTCGACGCGCTGCGGAAGCACTTCGACACCCCTGCGCTGGTGGGACTCACCCATGTGATCACGCTGGGCAACCTTCGCGGCCGCTTCAACGTGGCGCTCGGCATCGGGTCGTCCGGCTTTTCCGACGGCAGGGTGTGTGCACTGCCCGGCGCGGGCCGGGCATGACGGTCGGCGAGACCTCGCCCGCAGCGCTGACGGCACGATTCCAGGCCGCCCGGCCGCAGTTGGGCGCCGTCGCCTACCGGATGCTGGGCTCGATCGACGACGCCGAGGACGCGGTGCAGGAAGCGTGGATGCGGCTGAGTCGCGCCGCCGAGAACGAGGGGGTCGACGGGATCGATAACCTCGACGCCTGGCTGACGACGGTGGTCGCCCGCATCTGCCTCAACACATTGCGGCAGCGCCGCAATCGCAGTCCGGAGCACCTGGTCGCCCAACTGCCGGACCCGCTGGTGGACGCCGAAGGCGAATTCGACCCCGAACACCGCGCGATGCTGGCCGACGCGGTGGGCATGGCGCTTTTCGTGGTGCTGGAAACGTTGTCGCCGAGCGAACGGCTGGCATTCGTGTTGCACGACGTGTTCACGGTCCCGTTCGACCAGATCGCGCCCATCGTCGATCGATCACCGGAGGCCACCCGCAAGCTGGCCAGCCGCGCGCGACGGCGCATCGAGCAGACGGATCCGATGCCCGACGGCGACATCGCCACCCAGCGCGAGGTCGTCGACGCGTTCTTCGCGGCCGGCCGCGCCGGCGACTTCGACCGGCTGGTGGCGGTGCTGGATCCCGGCGTGGTGTTGCGTGGAGACTTCGGGCCGCCTGCCGAGGTCTTCCGTGCCGACGGTGCGGCCGCGGTCGCCAAACTGGCGCGCAGCTACGGCGGACCTGACCGCGACGTGCGCGCAGCCACGATCAACGGCACCGCCGGCGCGGTCATCTTCGTCGCCGGCCGGGCGACCGCGATCATGGGATTCGTGGTGCGCGACGGCCGGATCACGGCAATCGACGTGCTGGCCGATCCGCAGCGCTTGGCGCGGATCGACTTGAGCGCAGTAACCGGTTAGCTGGTCGCTGCCTGCAGCAGCGCTATCGCGGAGTCGTGCTGCAGGATCCAGTTGCCACCCTGATCGATGAACACCAGGTGCTTGGAGACCGGCCCGGCGAACTTCGGACCGGAGATGGCCACGTCGGCCTGGGCCTCGTTGGGACCGGCCGGCGCAATGTTCGTCACGTTGAAGGTCTCCGGGAACTTGCCATCCCGGTATGCCTTCCTCAGGTCGTGGTCGGCCGTGTGGCCCTCGCCTGGGCTGATGCCGTTTTCCACCAGGAGCGGAACGCCGTGGCCGCTGGACCCGGTCAAGCGAGCTGCTGTCGCCGAACGGCTGGGGATGCCCGAGCACACCGACCCGATGGAACTGCGCCGCGCTCTGTGGGAGCGCAGCAAGAGGAGCAACCCACCATGACCAAGACCAACTGCTGTGGCGCGGAATTTTCCGGTCTCAAGACCGCGCATTGCTCCGCGTGCCACGCGACGTTCTCGACCGTGAGCGCCTTCGACAAGCACCGCGCAGGTTCACACAGCGCCGACACCCGCCATTGCCTGCCGCCTGCAGCGGTCGGGCTGGTCGACGCCAACCGCACATACCCATGCTGGGCAGACCCGGCTAAGACTCGACAGGAGATCGCAGCGTGACCGTAGAGCACCCCGTTTCACCCGAGCGGTCGGATTCTGACAGCCAAACGGACCTCCCCCAAGGGCGATGGAGACCGGGGAGCAGCAGAACGGCTCTGAGGCCGACCCCTAGAAGGTCAACAAAGAGGCTCGCTACCGCGTGGAGCGCAACCAGGCCCGCGAGGAACTAGCGACGGCTAACGCCCGCATCGAGCGGATGCAACGGGCCGAGGTCGAACGGCTGGCCTCGGATGGCCTGAGCCATCCGGCCGACCTGTTCTGGCTGTCCGGCAACGAGCTGGCCGACTACCTCACCGGAGACGGGGACGTGGACGCCGAGAAGGTGGCCGCTGACGTGGCTGCGATCCTGGCCGAGCGGCCCGGTCTGCGGAAGCAGACGCCCGGCTATGACCCGTCGCAGGGTTACGGCGGCAGACCGCATCCCAAGCGTGAGCCGTCGTGGGGAGCCCTACTGAAGGACTGAACCACCCGGTTCAGAGCACAAGCTTGACCGTCATCTGTCGTCTGTGACGACCGTGGCAGTCACGTAAGCCTCTGAGAGGCAATCAAACTCCGATCCGTGATCGGCGGAAAGTTACATAAAGCCCTGTGGCCCTTGGCATCTGAGCCAGGGGCCTTACTCACTCATGTCCATAGGAGGAGAAATACATGGCAATGCAGCATTCGAGCACGAACGACGCCTTCACCCCGCAGGACTTCGGCAAGCTGCTGAACACCGCACTCCAGTCGGAGTCGGTCGCTCTACAGGTCTCGACCGTCGTCAAGACCGACAAGGTCTTGATCACCCTTCCCGATCTGGGACGAGGATCCGGCTGTGAACTGGCTGACCGAGCTGGGCTCGATCACCGCCACCGACGGCAACACCGAAGGTGTGACGGTGACCCCGAGCAAGGTCGGCGGCATCACCCCGTCTGTCGAACGAGCTGGCTGACGACGGCTCTCCCGAGGTCGCAGAGCTGGCCGTGCGCGGTCTGGTTAACCAGATTAGCCACGCCGTCGATAAGGCGTTCGTCGGCAATACCACGACCAACGGCCCGAAGGGTCTGCTGTCAATCGCGACCTCGACGGTCGATACCGGCGCGACGATCGCCAACACCGATCCGTTCGTGGAAGCGGTCTTCAAGGCCAAGGCGGTCGGCGCGAAGCTGACGCACTGGCTGATGTCCCGGCCACCGCCGAGACCGTCGCTCAGATCAAGAAAGCCGCGGCTCAAACGAATCGCTGATCGCGTTCGATGCTCGCGGCGAGCTGACGATCCTGGGCCTGCCGGTGGTGACGCACCCGAACGTGGACGCAAATACGTAGTTCTGGGGCATCCCGGAGGACCGTGTTGTGACCGTGCTCCGCAAGGACGCCGAGGTCACTCGTTCGAAGGACTCCGGCTTCTACAACGACGCCCTGGACGTGCGCGCGATCACCCGCGTCGGTGTCGGCTTCTTGCACGAAGCCGCCGTCGTTCGTGGATACGACGTGGCCTGATCTGAGTAAGCCCAACGGGGACGGCCCGCTGTAGCCGTCCCCTGCGGGGCCTAGCTAGGTCGATGAGAAAGGCCCCCGCACAGGAACCGGGCGAGGGCCTGACCTGACGCTCAGTTCTTGGTCAACTGCTGAACTAGGAGGCCACCGGTGGTTCGAAGCTTCCCGGTCTTTAGCAAGGTGTTCCTGTTGATCGTGACTGTGTTGCCATCAGGTGCTACATAGATGTAGTCGTCGCCCTGCAGGTGATATTCGAGGGGGGGACCCCCGCTTTCACTCGTTTCGGTTACGCAGCCTGAACCACACGGAGTGTAGGTCACTTGGGACGTGAAGCCTACCTTCATGCGGCCACCCCCGTCGATGATGGTCTGGGTGTATGACCCGTTCAGGTCGTCGGCCCACGCGGGCGCTGCCATCGCGACCCCAGCGCTAGCGAGAACGAGGGCGGCGCTGAGGGTGGCAAGTGATTTCATAGTGTTCCCCTTTTGTCGTTCGGTGCCGGTGTAGGCCGGGCGGCTGTCGTGGGAAACTGTCAGGCCGAGGGCGTCAGCACGGTACCCGTCATGTTCTCCCCCGCCGTTATCCCTGATACGTCACCGCATTCAGGCGATATGGGGGAGTATTCCAGGCGTTAACAGTTATGTCTCAAGAACCGGCAAATAGCTCGCCGAGCTGTAAAGCAAGTGTTGTTGGTGGACTTCCTACGATTGCTGTTAAGTGACAGCAAACTGCTGTCTCCAGTCGTCTCTTCAGCGGAGCAGCCGGTTTGGTCCTCGCGTACTCGCCGGCACGCAGACAGACAAGAGGTACGCAGCCGCTCCCTGACGGCAGCGGGCTAGGCCCCCTGCCCCGGGGGTAGGGCACCGGGGAGGCAGGCAGGCCGCTGGCTGCCTGCTTGGGACAGCAGGCTCCTCCGCCCGCGTGCTCTGCGTCCTCCTCGCGCTCCGTCTGACCTCGTCGCCTACGCAGACCTGCCCCACGGCCCCCCTCCTCCCCTGCCGGTCTCCGACCGGTCGGTACGCGGGTGCCGAATCTTGCGAGCGATAAACCCCTATTTTTCGAGAGTCAGTTAGAAAAGGTAAAACATGGGTACACCTGCAGGTTTGCAGGCGCAGGTCAACGCCCTGTGGAAGAAAATCACAGGTGAGTTCGACCTGGAAAACGAGCCAGACCGGCTCGAATTGCTGTTCCAAGCGTGCGAGACGGCCGATCAGATCGCAGAGCTGGATGAGGCAACTGCAGAGGCCCCGCTGACCGTGAATGGCAGCATGGGTCAGCCCGCGAGCCCTCAGGCCGATGTCCGGTTCGGCGCGACATCGCAGGGCCATCCGTTCGACGGTATGACCGTGACCGCGTGGGTCGACAGCCGACGCCGCAGCCGTAGCAGCGGGGCGCAGCGAGTAATGCCGTTTTGAAGAGTGGTTCGAGAAGTACGGCAAGCCCTACGAGGCAGCCGTGGTCGCCAACGGCGGAACGCCGTGGCCGCTGGACCCGGTCAAGCGAGCTGCTGTCGCCGAACGGCTGGGGATGCCCGAGCACACCGACCCGATGGAACTGCGCCGCGCTCTGTGGGAGCGCAGCAAGAGGAGCAACCCAGCATGACCAAGACCAACTGCTGTGGCGCGGAATTTTCCGGTCTCAAGACCGCGCATTGCTCCGCGTGCCACGCGACGTTCTCGACCGTGAGCGCCTTCGACAAGCACCGCGCAGGTTCACACAGCGCCGACACCCGCCATTGCCTGCCGCCTGCAGCGGTCGGGCTGGTCGACGCCAACCGCACATACCCATGCTGGGCAGACCCGGCTAAGACTCGACAGGAGATCGCAGCGTGACCGTAGAGCACCCCGTTTCACCCGAGCGGTCGGATTCTGACAGCCAAACGGACCTCCCCCAAGGGCGATGGAGACCGGGGAGCAGCAGAACGGCTCTGAGGCCGACCCCCAGAAGGTCAACAAAGAGGCTCGCTACCGCGTGGAGCGCAACCAGACCCGCGAGGAACTAGCGACGGCTAACCGGTTAGCTGGTCGCTGCCTGCAGCAGTGCCAGCGCGGAGTCGTGCTGCAGGATCCAGTTGCCACCCTGATCGATGAAAACCAGGTGCTTCGAGACCGGCCCGACGAACTTCGGACCGGAGATGGCGACGTCGGCCTGGGCCTCGTTGGGGCCGGCCGGCGCAATGTTCGTCACGTTGAAGGTCTCCGGAAACTTCCCGTCCCGGTACGCCTCCCTCAGGCGGTGGTCGGCGTTATGACCCTCGCCTGGGCTGATGCCGTTTTCGACCAGGTTCTGCTTGGTCGTGTAGGACACGCCGGGATCGGTGACCTGGGTGCACAGTGTGGCCAGTTGGTCAGGCGTCGGTAGTTGTCCCGGCGGGGGCGGGTCCTGCGGGAGTGGTGCGCCGAACGCGGCCAACTGCACCTGAGCCGGGCTGGCCGGCATGAATCCGACGGACGTCACGCCTACGGCAGCGGCTCCGATAGCGCCTATGGCCGCCATGCCGGTGGCGATCGATTTCATCGTGCTCACGGTCGGGTTCCCCCTTCGATAGGTCAGAACGTCCCTGCGAGTTGCATTGTGCACTGTGTTAGCGCCGTTTCCTAGTACCGACGGGTTGCGCTATTGCAACGTCACTCCCGGCGCGGCTGTGACCCATTCCTCGGGCAGATTAAAATTCCTCGCACCGGCTTACCGGATTTGCGTTGTTGCCGGGCGCATTGCACATGGAGAGGGTTGCGGTTGCCCGCCAGCAGATATCCCGTCGAGACGAAATTTGCCTTCCGTTCCGGTGTCACCTGTCTCACCACCCCCGCCGGCGCCGTACTGCTGAACCCTCCGCGCAACGAGAAGCTGACCCGGTTGGCGGCGGGCCAGCTGCGGGCGCTCAAGGCGCTGAACGTGGGGCCGGCAACGGTTACCGACCTGGCTGGGAGCGGCCAACCGGCAGCCGGCGATGTCGCCGGACTCATCGATCAACTCGTCGGCGGCGGATGGCTGACATTCACCGTCCGCGAGGACGCGAAGGATCGGTACACGATCCTGCCCTTCGGCCGTCCCCCGCCCCGCCCGAACCGGATGTCGGAAGCCCTCGCGATATCGAAATTCGCTGTGCTACATCGTGATTCCGAAGGTTTTGTGATCGAACATCCGCTGGCCTGGTGCGACGTGCGGATCCATGACCCACAACTGCTCGTGCTGCTGGACGCACCGGCAACGGCCGCCGAGTGGCCCGATGCCACCGCTGCACAGTTCATCGAGGATCTGCAGTGGAGCGGAATTCTGGTCCGGCCCGCCGAGGAAGACAACAGCTTCGAGGCCCTCAGTTGGAGCGCACCAGATCTGTGGTTTCACCGTCGCAGCACGCTCGGTGAACGCACCGTCACGTGGGAACATTTCGGACCGACGAAGTGGGCCAAGGGCCGTTTTCCGCAGCCACCCGCGCGCCGGCCGGACTACCCAGGTACGCCGATCGCACTGCCTGTCCCCGATCTGGCGGCCAAACGAAGTCAAGACCCGACGTTGACGGCGGTTCTCGAAGATCGGGTTTCGACAAGAACATTCGACGACGCGCACCCGATCAGCATCGACCAGCTCGCCGAGTTGCTGTATCGCACAGCGCGGACTCGCAACACCCAGCCGGCCGGTCCGGGCGAGCAACTTCTGTCTCGCCCCTACCCTTCCGGCGGCGGCATCTATGAACTCGAGCTGTATCCGGTGGTACGCAATGTGGCTAGGCTCGAACCTGGTGTGTACCACTACGATTCGTTCGATCACGTGCTGCGCCCGGTGGCCGCCGCGGATTCGCGCGCCGTGTCCCAGTTGATCAAGCCGGCCGCGGCGACGTTGACCGGAGGTGCCGAACCGCAGGTGCTGGTGGTCATGGCCGCACGCAGCGGACGCATCATGTGGACGTACGAACAGATCGGCTACGCCGCTATTCTCAAGGATGTCGGCGTGCTGATGCAGACCATCTACCTGGCCGCCACCGCGATGGGTCTGGGCGCCTGCGCGCAGGGATTCGGCGACACCGCGGCATTCGTTGCGGCCACCGGCGTCGACGAACGACAGGAATGCAGCGTCGGCAGCATCATCCTCGGCTCCCGTGCCGTGGGCTGACTACCCTTCGGCGAGAACCTCTTCGTCGGTCAGCGCGGCGACATCAAGGTAGTGGCGCGCGATGACGGCGAGCCGTTCCGGCGTGCCCCGCTGGGCTTCCCGGTGCTGCAGACGGTCGGCGAATGCCGCCACGGTCCTGGTCGCGAACAGGTCAGCGACCACCGCGTGGTCGATGTCCAGCCAGTCGCGTACCCGTGCGATGACCGAGGTGGCGAGCACCGAATCACCACCCAGCGCGAAGAAATCATCATGTACGCCAAGCGAATTCGGATGTCCCAGCACCTCGGCGACGATTTCCGCCAGGGCGGCTTCCACGTCGTCGCGGGGGGCACCGTCGTGTTCGTCCAAGCCCTTGCCGTCTGGCTCCAGCAGCGCGGCCACGGCGCGACGGTCCAGTTTGCCGTTCGGGGTCAACGGAATCTGTGGGAAGAACACGGTCCGGGTGGGAACCATGTAGCCGGGCAGCAGATCTGCGACCGCCGCGCTGACATCGCCGACCTCCTGCGGATCGCCTGCGATAGCGGCAACCAGTTTTGGTGCGCTGGCGCCGACGACGGCGGCGACGGCATGCCGCACCCCGCGCACCGTGCGCAGCGCGCTTTCCACCTCGCCCAGTTCGACCCGGTAGCCGCGGATCTGTACCTGATTGTCTGTGCGGCCGAGGAATTCGATGGTGCCGTCCGGCCAGTACCTGGCCACGTCACCCGTCTTGTACCAGCGGATGCCGTCCCGCTCGACGAAGCGCTGCGCGGTACGTTGCGGATCGTTGCGATAGCCCGCAGCGACATTGGCCCCTCCCACCCAGAATTCACCGGGCACCCAGTCGAGACAGTCACGGCCCGACGGCGAAACCACCCGGCACCGGACGTTGCGCAACGGAACACCGAACGGCACGGTCGCCCAGTGCGCCGGCGGTTCGCCCACGACTTCGCAGATGGTGTTGTGAATGGCCGTCTCCGTCGCACCCCCGAGACCTGCGAACCGGCATCCCGGCACCTGCCTGGCCAGCCTGCGGGCCAAGTCGGCGCCCACCCAGTCGCCACCCAGAGTGACCGCCCGCAACGAGTTACCCAACCGATCGCCGCCGAGCTCCAAGATCATGTCCAGCATGCTCGGCACGCAGTTGAGGATCGAAACTCGGTGGCGGCGTAGCAGTTCCACCCACGTGGCGGGATCGGCCTTCTGCTGGGCATCCACGGCTACCACAGCGCCACCGGCGGAGAACATCCCGAAGATGTCGTACACCGAGGCATCGAACTCCAGGGCGGACAGTGCGAGCACTCGATCGGTGCTGCCGACCGCGAACCACTCGTTTACGGCATCGATCGTGTTCATCGCGGCGCTGTGCGGTACGTCGACGCCCTTGGGCATGCCGGTCGAACCGGACGTGAAGATCACGTAGGCGATCTCCCCGGTATCGGGCATGACCGGCGCCGCCAACGGCCGCGGGAATTCTTTGGCCGCAGCGATGGACAAGCACGCACCGCCGCGCTCGGGCATCTTGCCCTCGATCGTCAGCGCCGCGGCGATATCGGCGGTCTGAAGAATCTTCGCGCGCCGCCCCTCCGGCTGGTCGAATCCGATCGGCACATACGTGGCCCCGGCGGCAAGCACACCGAGTACCGCCACGACTTGGTCCCGGCCTTTGGGTAGCTGAACCGCGACGGCCTCGCCGGTGCGGACACCGTTGGCACGCAACGCTCCTGCTACCGCCAGCGCGCGTTGCGCGAGTTCCCGGTAGCTCCAGACCTCGACATCGCCGGTGTCCGAAACCACCGCGGGCGCATCCGGGTTAGCGGTCGCGTGCTCGAAGAACCCCTGGTGCAGGCACCGTCCGCTGACCGGACCGTCGGTCGCGTTGACCGCCGCGCGCACCGCCGCCTGGGCGACCGGCAATCGCACCACCGCCTCTGCCTCCCAGCCGGCATGGCCCTGAGCGAGGCGATCCACCGCGTCCGCGAACCTGGCGAACATGGCATCTATCACGCCTGGCGGGAACGCCGACTCGCGCACGTCCCAGTTGACCAGCAGGCCTCCGCGCAACTCGGTCAGCTGCGCATCGAGCAGCACCTGAGGGCCCTGCGAAATGATCCACACCGGCTCACCGAAGGTCTGGATCACGTTGTCGGCGAAGAGCTCACCGAGATCGAGCGCACTGGTGAAGACCACCGGCGCCAGCACTGGCTCACCCCGGTGCCGGCCCAGATCGCGCAGCACTTCGAGCCCGGAATAGGCTGCGTGCGAGCCACTTTCGTACATGCTGCGTTGGATTGCCCGGGCCCGGTCGATGACCGAGACGTTTTCGGTGACGTCGACCTCGAGCATGATCGACGAGGTGAAGTCCCCGACCACGCGGTCGATGTCGGGGTGTACCGAATCACGGTGGAACAATGGCACATTGATCAAAAATCGGCTTTGCGTCGACCAGCCGCCGATGGTGTCGGCGAACACCGCGGCCAGCGCCATGGCGGGTGTCACCCCGCGCCGGTGTGCCCCGGCCACCAGACTCTGTCTGGCCTCCGGTGTCAGCCAGTGGTCGTAGCGGACCGTGCGATGCGGCGCCCGGCGCTCGCCCACCGGCACCGTGGGGAGCTCCGGCGCGCCCGGCATGTCGGCCAACCGTCGCCGCCACCAGTCCCGGTCCCGCTCTCGTGCCACGATGTCTTCGCCGTGCTCAGTTCGATAACGCCGGTAGCTGTAGCCGGGGGTGGGCAGCGGCACACCCCGGTAGAGGTTCGCCAGATCGGAAACCAGGACACGGTAACTCATCGCGTCGCAGGCCAGCATGTCGATGTCCAGATGCAGCCGGGACCGAATGGCACCGGAGCCGTCGTCGTACCGGGTCAGCGTGATGTCGATGACCTGAGCGTCTTCGATCGCCAAACGCTGGTGGGTTTTACGGTCGCGCAACTCCGCCAGCGCGGATTCCACCGTCGCGGAATTCTGTCCGCGCAGGTCCGCGACGGCGAACACCGGCCTGCCTGGTTGCGGCATTGTTTGTTGTGTTCCGTCGGGCAGGAATCGGGTGCGCAGCATGGGATGTGCCGCGACCAGATCGGAAGCCGCGCGCTTCATCCGATCGGGATCCAGGTCGCCGCCGTCGAATTCGACGTAAAGGTGGGCCGCAACGCCGCCCAGCTCCTGTTCGTCGTCGCGACCTATCCAGTACGCGTGCTGCATGGTGGCCAGCGGGAACGGGTCTTCTTCGGCCACCGGCTCGCGATCTGGTCGCTCCGCTCCGACCGGGCTTGTCGCGCTTGGCAGTTCATCTGCCTCGCGGCTGCACAGGAGGGAGTGCCAGGACTCGACCGTTGGCCTGGCCGCGAGTTCCGCGAAAGTGACTGTGGCTCCGTGTTTGCGCCACCCTCCTGCCAGCGCCATCATGCGGATGGAGTTCAGACCCAGCTGGATCAGGTCGTCGTGGTCAGCGACTTCTGCGGCCGGGCAACCGAGTTGGGCCGCCACCGTCGCCCTGACCTCGTCCCTGCTGATTGGTCGACGCGCGTGAGGCTGCTCGTTCAGCGGCTCCATGCAGATCCTTCCTCACCCCCGGCCACCTTGCCGGAGAGCACGGCGATTCCCCGTTGCCAGAACTGCGCCAGCCGGTCAATGTCGTTGCGTTCGAACAGCGCATCACTCCATCGCCAGTTGGTGATCAGTTGCGTGCCTTCGGACGTCGCTCCGACAAGCACACTGATGTTGAGAGCAAAGCGCAGTGGCAGATCCGGCTCCGGATCGATCGGCAGCGCGTCCAGTGCAGGTCCGGTAAGCAGCGACAAGGACTCAGGCTGAACTTGGGGCAGGCTCAGGGCGCCGGTGAGATCCAGACGACCGAGGTAGCCGAACTGGATCTGCGGTTCGGCACCGCACTGCAACTCGGGTACGCGATCGACATAGCGGAGCAGGCCATAGTCCAAGCCGTCGTTCGGGATCGCGTCGAGTTGAGCCGCCACCGATTCGAGCAGCGCCCGGGCCGCCAGCGGATCGGCTTCGGCCTGTTCGATGTCCAGCGCGGCCGCCCCCGTGCCGAGCCGAACGGGGAAGGCGGTGGTGAACCACCCGACGGTGTTGGTGGTGTCGGTGTCCAGCACGGCGTCGGCACGGCCGTGGCCCTCGAGGGCGACAAGCGTCCCCGATGCCGGATCCTGACCACGTTCGCGGCGCCAGCTGGCAACGGCGATGGTCGTTGCGGCCAGTAGGAGTTCGCGTATTCCGCCGTCCCTGCCCAGCGTGGCCAGGACTCGTTCGGTGTCTGCAACCGGCGTGGCCACGGAGGTGACTTGCAGCGTGGACCACGAATCGCGCATCGGATCCGGATGGCGCGCGCCCAATGCCGGGTCGGGGTCGCGGACCTGCGCGATCCAGTGGTCACGCTGAGCCCGCACCTGCGGTGTTGCGGCCCGCTGCCACATCAGTTCCGACCAACGGCGATAAGAAGTGAACTCGGGCAGCGTCGTTGGCCGGCTGCCGGCTTGCAGCGAACGCCACGCTGCCATCATGTCGCCGAGCATGATGTGCCACGAGACCACGTCGACCGCCAGGTGGTGGGCGGTGATAAGCAGCACCGGCCGCTGGGGGCCGGAGAACCACACCGCCCGGACCATAGCGCCCGCGTACGGATCGATTTCTTCGGTGACCTTGCGCGCGGAATACCTGACAGCCGCTGCCAATTCGGTGTCGCTCGAGTCAGCCAGCTCCACCTCGGCCAGAAGGTCGGCGGCGTTGACAACGCCGGGCTCGCGGGTCACCAAGCGGGGTCCCCGGGCCGTGTCGGTGAGGATCGACCGCAGGGTGTCGTGCCCGTCGAGCAACAATTGCAGCATCAGCTCGATTGACGAGCGGTCGATTTGGGCGGGCAATCGGAGCAGGACTGTGTGTGTGAAGCGGCGGAAATTTCCGTACTCGAACAGCCAGGACACCATCGGAAGTGGCAGCACCTCACCATAATCCGCGGTCTGGACCGTCTCCTCTGACCCTTCCACCGCGTCGACTAGGGCCGCAAGCTGACGAATCGTCGGTGCGGTGAAGATCATCCTCGGGCTCAACGGCAGACCGTGTCGCTGCGCCTTGTGCACCAACGAGATCGCCACGATGCTGTCCAGACCGAGAGCGAAGAAGTCGTCGTCGACGTGCGGTGTCACGCCGTTGAACTGCTCGGCGAATACTTCAGACAACGATCGCTCGGTATCGGTGGATGCCGATGCCGCCGCGTCCCCGGTGACCTGCGTTAGCGCCTGATCGGCCAGCGCATCCAGGGCTTGGCCATCCAGCTTGCCGTTGGCGTTCACCGGAAGTGCAGGCAGCGCCACGATCCGAGCCGGAACCATGTACAACGGCAGACGCTCGCTCAACGCGGCGCGCAGCCCGAGCAGGTCGCCGGTTCGACCCTGTTGCCATACAACGAATCCCACCAGGGTAGGGCCATTCTCCCGATGCCGGATCGCAACCGCGGCATCGTGGACCTGGGGCTGGCCGCGTAAAGCGGCTTCGATCTCGCCGATCTCGACGCGGTAGCCACGAATCTTGACCTGCGTGTCACTTCGTCCCAGGTATGCGTAACCACCGCGAGGCAGGCGACGCACCAGGTCGCCGGTGCGGTAAATGCGCTGGCCCGGGCGCATCGGGTCGGCCACGAAGCGGGCCGCGGTCATCGCGGACCTACCGACGTAGCCGCGGGCCAGTTGCGCACCGGACAGATACAGTTCGCCCACCACACCGTTGGGCACCACCCGCAGCGCGGAATCCAGCACATAGCCGAACGTTCCGGCGTTGGTCGTGCCGATCGTCGGTGCCTCGTACTCGTGGACCGGTGCCACCACCGCCTCGACCGTCATTTCGGTGGGCCCGTAGCAGTTGTAGACCGCGGTGCCGGTCAGCGCGCGCAACCGCCCCCACAGCGCGGTGTCGATCGCTTCCCCGCCGAGGGCCAGCACCGTCAAGCCCTGGTCCAAAAGCCCAGCGGCAGCGAGTTGCACCAACATCGACGGGGTGGTGTCGATCATGTCGATCCGGTGCGTGGCAATGCCTTTCACCAGCCGGTCGGCGTCGCGCATCTCTTCGGCGTCGAACAGATGCAGCCCGTGGCCGTCGAGCAGGCCGACCATCGGCTGCCAGGAGGCGTCGAAGCTCAACGACCACGCGTGGGCGATACGCATCGGCCGGCCCAGCCGCGCGCGCGCCGGGCGGTAGACGCGCTCGCGGTGGTCGGCGAAATAGCTGAGCAGCGCGGCGTTGGTGCCGATGACGCCCTTGGGTTCACCGGTGGAACCGGAGGTGAAGATGACGTAGGCGCTGTGTTGGGGATGACGACGCACTGCGGGTGCCACGGCCGGGTACCGCGAGATGCGCTCGGCCACGGCAGGTTCATCGAGCAGCAACGTGCGGCAACCCGCCGCGTTCAGCTGCACGTGTCCGGACTCGGCAATGACAAGTGCCGGATTAGCTTGGCGGAGAATGGATTCGATGCGCACAGCCGGCAGCGTGATATCGATCGGCAGATAGGCGCCGCCGGTGGCGAGCACGGCCAGGATGGCGACAATGGACTGGGCTGAACGGGGCAGCAACAGCGCGACGACATCTTCTGGCCCTATTCCCCGCGCAGCCAATGCGCCCGCCATCCGTGTTGCCGCGCTGTGCAATTCGGCGTAGCTGTAGCGCTGCCCACCGGAGGCGCTGAGGGCGTCGGCGTCAGGAGTGGCGTACACCTGCCGCTCGAACGCCTCCCACACGGTGCCGCTCTGCACATCCGGCACCGGCAATGCCGTGATATCGCGGAATTCGGCGCGTTCTGCCGCGGTGAGAACATCCAGCACATCGGGCGTCTGGTCGCCGACATCGGGCAGCTGTCGCAACACGGCCAGCAATCGCTCGCCTAGCGCTGCTGGCGAGAGGTGCGGCAGCGCTTCGCGAATCGCCTCGACAAGCACCACCAGCGCGTCGTCCTTCAGGTGCGAGACAACCGTCAACGGGTAGTGCGTCAGGCTTTCCATCTCCACCGGGTGAAAGCGCGCGCCGTCAGGTGTGCTGACGGGGCGGATGGCGTCTTCGATCGGGGCGTTTTCGAATACGAAGAGGGAGTCGAACAGGGTTCCGCGGCCGTGTTCGCGCTGTAATTCCGACAGGCTCAGGTAACCGATTTCGCGCATGGCCGAAGACTCGCGCTGCAACCGCGCGCACTGCTCGACCACCGATGCGGTGCCGCTCAGCTGGTGCACGACGGGCACGGTGTTGATGAACAACCCCACCATGGTCTCCACCCCGGGCAAGCTCTCCGGGCGGCCGGAGACGATGGTGCCGAACACGACGTCGCGACGGTCGGTCAGCCGGCCCAGCACGACGGCCCAGGCGAACAGCACCGCGGTGTTGAGCGTGAAGCCGTTGCGCGCCGCCCATTCCCGCAATCGTGCCGTGTCGGCCACGGGCAGCAGCAGTTCCGTCTTTTTCGGCACCGCGCCACCGGGAGCTCTCCCACCGGCACCAGCGTCGGCAACCATGAGCGGCCCGGAAACGCCCCGCAAATATTGCGTCCACTTCGCGATCGCGGCGCTCCGGTCTTGTCCGGCGAGCCAGACGATGTAGTCGCGGTAGGGATGTGGCGGCGGTAGCCTGTCCGCCGCTCCGCCCGCCCGGTATACGGCGAGCATCTCAGTGAAGAACACCGCAAGGGCCCAACCGTCGACAAGAATGTGGTGCGCGGTGAAGATCAGCCGCCGCCGGGTCTCGCCCGGCACGGTGAGCAGCACCACCCGCAAGGCGGGACCGCGGCTCAGGTCAAACGGGCGGCGCCGCTCCGAGCGCGCGATGGCGTCGAATTCACTTGGTGTTGCGATCCGTTCGGACCACGGCAGCTCGGCGTGTGCCGGCACGACCTGCACCGGCTTGGGAACGTCACGATCCCAGAACGCAGCGCGCAGGTTCGGGTGCCGGACCAGCATCGCCTGCGCACTGCGGCGCAGCAGCTCGGTATCAATCGGCCCGTCGACATCGACCACGAACTGCATGCTGTAGAGGTCGATACTGTCCTCGGCCAGCCGGTAGAGCGCGAACAAGCCTTCCTGTAGCGGGCTGAGGGCGAGAACGTCCTCGATCGGTGGCGGCGCCAGCCTCACATCAGTCACGACTGCTGGTGCCATGATGCGGTGAGATCGGCCAGCGCGTCGGGGCTCAGGCCCGAGGCACTCATCGGCGTGTAGTCCTGCGTCGGCGCCGAACCCTCAACGGCCACAGGCTGATCCGCGGCGACCTCGACTGCGGCGGCCAACTCGGCGATCGTCGGGTGCTCGAACACCATGGGTGGGGTCAACGGCAGCCCCTGCGCATTGGCCTGAGCGGACCATTTGATCGAGACGATGCTGTCGCCGCCGAGAGCGAAGAAGTTGTCCTCGGCATCCACACCGGTGATGTCCAGCAACTCCTCCAGCAACCCGATGAGGGCCCGTAGGGTTTCCGGACTCTTCACCGAACCGCTGACGGCGGGTTGCGGTCGCGGTGCCGGCTCTGGTGCAGCGAGCAGCTTCGCCATGTCCGCCCCGGGCAGCAACTGCAGCGTGGACACCCGGGCATCCGGCGTCGTCGCGAAGGCGTCGAGCGTGCGGTCGAGGGCATCGGCGATGAGCGCCACGGTGTCGGGCTGGTAGAGATCGGCATTGGCTACCACCCGTACCTCGAGCTCGCCGTCCGGCGTCACCGTCATGCCGAGGTCCAGGTCCAGCAGCGACACCTCGAAGTCCATCCGAAGTGGGACGACGGTTGTTTCCGCGCTGAGGTCGCGCGGGACGAGGGCCCAATCCTCGCCGCGGAAGTGCAGCATGTTCTGGAACAACGGATTTCGGGATCGCGAGCGAGGTGGGTTGAGGGCCTCGACCAAGCGCTCGATGGGCAATTCCTGATGCGCGAACGCGTCCAGCACCGCATCCCGGCTGCGCGCGATCATCGTGCGCGGACTTGGATCGCCGGACAGGTTGTTGCGCAGCACCACCATGTTGGCGAACAGACCAATCAGATGGTGGGTGGCCGAATCGATCCGCGATGCGACCGGGCTGCCGACCGGGATGTCCGTGCCGCCGCCGAACTTGTGCAGCAGTACCGCAAGGACGGCCTGGTAGACCATGAACTCGGTGGCGCCGTTCTGCTCGGCCAGTTGGGTGAGCGCTCCGCGACGCGCCGCAGACACGGTGAAAGTGACCACTGTGCCGTGTTTTCCGAGCACCGACGGGCGGGTGTGGTCCGAAGCGACCGAGATCTCGTCGGGCAGCCCGGCCAACGCCTCCCGCCAGTAGGCCAGCTCGGCCTGCCCCCATTCGGTGTCGAATGCACTTCGTTGCCACAGCGCATAATCCGCGAACTGGATGGGCAAATCTGGCCAGTGCGGCGCCCGACCCTCCACCCGCGCGCGGTAGGCGGTGACGAGGTCGTCGAAAACGATGCCGAGTGAAGCGTGATCACTCACGATGTGGTGGACCAGCAGCAGCAGCACATGATTTTCCGGGCCGAGTTCCAGCAGCGTGCCCTTTAGCAGCGGGCCGGCCTCCGGCGTGAACACATGCCGGCGCAGCGCGGTCACGGTCTCGTCGAATTGTTCAGCGGAGACGTTGAGCACCGGAATCCCGACCCGCAGAACCGGGTGCACAAACTGATATGGAACGCCCTGGTACTCAGCGAAATTGGTGCGCAATGCCTCATGACGGCCCACCACGTCGTTGAGCGCTTGGGTCAGCGCGGCAGCGTCCAGCGGGCCGCTGAAGCGCAACGCAAAGGGCAGGTTGAATCCGTCGCGTGCACCCTCCATCCGGTACTGGAACCACATCGCGAGCTGCGAGTAGGACAACGGCAGCCGCTCTGTGCGAACGGCACCGGCAAGCTGCGGCCGCCCCGGCTGCGATGTGTATGAGGAGTCGAGGGGCCCGTCGTCGGTGAATTCCTCTCCGTCGTAAAGTGTTTCAAGCTCGTCGATCTCATCCAGGTCGATGTCGAATTCCGAGCGGAACTGTTCGACCAGCCGAGCGGCCAACCCGGCCGGAGTCGGCGTGTCGAACACGGCGCGAACGGTCAGCTCCACGCCGAACTCCGCGCGGATCTGTGCCACCAGCCGCGCCGCCAGCAGTGAATGCCCGCCCAGCCCGAAGAACGAGTCTTCGGCGCCGATTCGGTCCCATCCGAACATGCGGGCGAAGATCGAGCACATGCGGCGCTCGGTAGGCGTGGCGGGCTCGCGGTAACGACGAACCGCGACCGGAGTTGGCGCCGGCAGCGCCCGCTTGTCCAGCTTGCCGCTCACGGTGAGCGGGATCTCGGGGATCACCGCGAACGCGGTGGGAACCATGTATTCGGGTAGTACCGACGCGGCGTGTGCGCGGATTCGGTCCAGGTCCAGCTCTCCCAAAGAGCTTGTGGCGCCGGATCCTTCATCAGTCACAGGCACCAGGTAAGCGGCGAGCATGGGTCCGGCTTCGTTCTCTTCGGTGACGACGAGGCAGTGCCGCACCGCAGGATGTGCCGCGATCACCGACTCGACTTCACCGAGCTCGATGCGGAAGCCGCGAACCTTGACCTGTTCGTCGGCGCGGCCCACGAATTCCAGGTCGCCAGAGATGTTGCGACGGACCAGGTCTCCCGATCGGTACAGACGCATGCCCGGGTTGAACGGGTCGGCGACGAATCGCTGCGCGGTCAGCGCCGGACGCCCCAGGTACCCGCGCGCCAACTGCACACCCCCGAGGTACAGCTCACCGATCACCTCGGCAGGTACGGGTTGCAACTCCTCGTCCAGCACGTAGGCGTAGACGTTGCGGTTCGGCACGCCGATCGGCACCACCCGCGCGCCGTGTGATCCCTTGACATCCATGTGCGTAGCGCAGACCACGGCCTCGGTCGGGCCGTAGTGATTACGCAATTGCGCGTCGAAGTAGCCGGTGAATTTCTCGGCCACCTCACCCGCCAGCGCTTCGCCACCCACTGGTACGTGGCGCAGTTGGCGCCATGCGTCACTCTCATCCAAAACGCCGAGAACCTGCGGCATCAGCAAGACGGTGCTGAGCATGGACGGCACCATGTGCAGCACGGTCACACGGTGTCGGCTGATCAGCCCAGCAACATAAGCGATGTCGCCGAACGCATCCGGCTTAGGTACGACGAGCGTTCCGCCCAGCGTCAACGGGATAAGGATGTCGGAGAGCGAGGCGTCGAAGCTGACCGACGAGGACTGCAGCAACCGGTCTTCGGCGGTGATGCTCCACTCGGCGACGAAGGATTCGACGTGCTCGGCGATCGCGCGATGCGAGACGGCCACGCCTTTGGGCTTGCCGGTGGAGCCGGACGTGTAGATGACGTAGGCCAGATTTTCTGGACGTAATGGACGAACCCGGTCGTCGTCTGTGACCGGCGCGTCCGACAACCGCGCGGCGGCCGTTTGCGCGGTGCCGAACTCGTTCGGGCCGATCACCGCACGGGGGTGGGCATCCGCGATCAGGTAGTCGATGCGGTCGGCCGGGTAAGCCGGATCGATCGGCAGGTACGCCGCGCCGGCCTTCAGCACAGCGAGCATCGCGACGATGAAGTCGAACGACGTGGTCATGCGCAGGCCGACGATGTCCTCGGTACCGAATCCCTGGTCGATCAGCCAGCGCGCCAAGCGATTCGAGCGCCGATGCAACTCGGCGTACGTCAGTTCGTCCTCGTCGGAGACCAGCGCCGTCGCGCCCGGAGTCGCAACCGCCGTGTCTTCGACGAGCGCGACGATCGTGGTGGCGGGGATGGCGACGAGTTCACCGTGCGACTGCGCAAGCACCGTTTCGCGTTCGCCGGTGCCGAGCATGTCCAGACTGGTGAGGCGACGCTGCGGCTGAGCCAGTGCGTTGTCCAGCAGCTGTGCGTAGTGAGTCAGCATCTGCTCGACGAGCGCCGAATTCAGCACATCGGTTTGGTATTCGAACTCGATGAGCACTTGCGTGTCGAGCACGACGGAAAGGGAGAGCGGTAGATGCGCGGTCACCGCGCCCAGTTCGAGTTGGCGCACAGTCACGCCGTCGAGCGCAAATCCGGCGGCGCTTTTACGCATGGAAAAGCCCAGTCGGACAAGCTGGTCCATGCCGTCGTGGCCCATCCGCTCCGGATTGGCCTCGCGCACCACCCGATCGATGCCGACCGCCTGGTGAGCGAAACCGGCAAGGCACGTTTCACGCACCGCGCCGACGAACGAGGTGAAGGTTTCCGTCGGGCGCGTGGCTATCCGCAACAGCAGCGTGTTGCCGAAATACCCGACGGCGCCCTCGGCCGCGGCCCGGCGATCGGTCACCGGCACCGAGATCAGGAAATCCGGTGCTCCGGTGTACCGACGCACCAGCACTGCGTACGCCGCCAGCAGCACCATGAACGGCGACGCGGAATGCGCGCGGGCAAAGTCCTCGACCCGGCCGAACAGCTCGGCGGGCAACGCCGTGGTGCGACGGTGCGCCTGCCGCGACGCGTGCGCGGCGGCCACCCCGGGCAGCTGCAGCGGTTCGGGTAGCGGACGCAAGACGTCAGCCCAGTAGCCGACATCGGCCATCGTGGGTTCGGCAGGCGCATCGAGCACCTCAACCACGACGTACTGCGGTACTTGATCGTCCGGGCGACTCGGTTGCCGACCGTTGTAGGCCGCACTCAGGTCCTGGGCGAGAACGGCCCACGAGTCGTCGTCCCAACTGATGTGGTGCACGACCAGCAGCAGCACGAATTCGCCTGCACCCGCGCGGATTAGGGTGAGGCGCAACGGCAACTCGTCGATCAGGTGGAATGGCCGGCCGAACTCCTCCCGCGCCAGAGCCTCGATCCGCTCATCGCGATCGCCTGGCGACAGATCAGTCAGATCCACTACCTGCCAAGTGATTTCGACGTTGTCGGAAAACACTTGGTACGGCTCGCCTTCGGAGTCCACCCCGTAGCCGGTACGCAAAATGGCATGGCGGCCGGCGACTTGTTGGAAAGCCGAATGCAGACGGGCCTCGTCAAGGGCACCCGTCAGTCGGTAGGCGACACAGATGTTCAGGGTGGAGTCGGTCGGGTCCATCGTCTGCAGGAACCACATGCGGCGCTGACCGGCCGACAGCGGATAACGCTCACCGGCACACACGCGCGGTTGGGCGATCCGTCCACCGGCGGCCAAACCGCTTTCGGCGACGCGTCTGCGCAACAGCTCGCGGCGACGTTCCTGCAACGTCTTGGCGTCGTCTGCCATCACCGCGAAACCCTTCAACTCTGCACTGCCGGCCAGGGCCGGGCCCATGTTTCGGTCCGCTGTCGCCGCGACCGATTACAAGTTCAGCAGCTTATGTTAGCCTTCGCTAAGTTGCATAGGTCTTGCGGCCGTCGCGGCTAGGAGGTACCGGAGGTACGGGAGGTAA
This sequence comes from Mycobacterium sp. 852002-51163_SCH5372311, assembly GCF_001667115.1. Taxonomy (GTDB): domain Bacteria; phylum Actinomycetota; class Actinomycetes; order Mycobacteriales; family Mycobacteriaceae; genus Mycobacterium. The sequence goes on from NZ_LZIJ01000173.1 coordinate 39,688, forward strand.
TCGGTGAGCTCGCCGGCCTCGCGGCGCTACGCCGCCGCACTGGACCATCAGGTGTTCGCGGGGAATTTCTCGCTGCGCCGGGCCGACCCGCACCAGGACCTGGAACTCGTCCACTCGTGGATGAACGATCCGGAGGTGGCCCGGTTTTGGAAGATGCCGTGGCCTCTGCATGAAATAGCGTCCTACCTGCATCGACAAGACACCAGTCTGCACTCGACACCGTACCTGGGCTTTCTCAACGGCGTCCCGATGAGCTACTGGGAGGCTTACTGCGCCGATCTTGACCCGCTCGCCCAGCACTACGCCGCGCAGGAGCACGACGTGGGTCTGCATATGCTGCTGGGTCCCGCCGAATGCCGTGGACGCAGACTGGCCGCTGGCCTGATTCGGGCGGTCTCGACCCGGCTGCTGAGTCGAGATCCGCGCACCCGCGTGGTCGCCGAACCTGATGTCGAAAACACGCGGGTGATTCGCATTCTCGAAGGTCTCGGGTGGCGGCGGGCCGCGGATTTGGATCTGCCGAACAAGCGCGCCGCGCTCATGATCCTCGAGCGCGACCAGACCCGATAACCCGCGCCCGAATAGAGAGGTAGCAGCCATGCCGCGCACACTGGGCTGGATCAGGCAGTTCCACGCACCAGAGTCGCCCGACAGCCTGCCCCTGCTGGTTTTCCCGCATGCCGGTGCGGGCGCATCCGCCTACCGCGAATTCTCGAAGCTGCTCAGCCCGAAGTTCAACGTGATCATCTTCCAGTATCCGGGTCGCCAGGACCGGGCAGCCGAAGCGTCGCTGCTCACGCTTCCTGAGATCGCCGCCGGAGCATTCGGCGACTTCTCGACCTCGGATCACAATCGTGGCCTGCCGATCGTCACATTCGGTCACAGCATGGGCGCGCTGGTCGCGTTCGAGTTCGTCCGGCTCGCGGAAGACACGGGCATCGATGTGCGACGGCTCAACGTTTCGGCGGCGGTTGCACCGAGCAACGTCGCCGGCAAGCCACCACATCCCAGAGACGACGAGGAAATCCTCAACCATCTCGCGGCGCTCGAGGGTACCGACTCGGATGTGATGGCGAACCGCGCCCTGATGAGGTTGGCGCTTCCCGTGATCAAAGCGGATTACCAGGCCTTCGACGCCTACTCGTGCGCGGACGACGTCAAGGTCGCCGCCGCGATCCACGCGATGGGCGGTGACCAGGACCCGTATATCACGCTGGGCGATCTGTACGGATGGGGCAAACACACCGACTCCGTCGATGTCACGATGTTCGACGGCGGCCACTTCTACCTGCAGTCACACATCGACGCCGTCGCAGAGCTGTTGGTCTCGAACGCCCAGTGCGAGCAGACAACTTGAGCGACCGGGGTGCTGCCGTCGCATCGGCAACCGATCCGATCGTCATCTCCGGGATGGCGGTCGAGGCGCCGGGCGGGATAGACAGCCCGGGCGCGCTGTGGTCGGCACTCGCCGAAGCGCGGGAGCTACTCGGCCCGTTCCCACGGGATCGGGGCTGGACGGTCGACGATCTGCTGTCGGCGTCCCGGGTTGCGGAAGGCTGGCGCCAGGTCTGTGATTCCGGCGGATTTCTCGACGGCGCAGCGACATTCGATCCGTCCTTCTTCGGCCTCACCGATCACGAGGCAACGGTCATGCACCCACAGCAACGCGTCGCGATGCGGGTGGCGTGGCAGGCACTGGAGAACTCCGGAATCAATCCCGGCATGCTCGACGGATCCGAAGGCGGCTGCTTCGTCGGAATGTCGATGACCGAATACGGCTCGCGCACGGCCGTGGCTGACGATTACACGGGATTTCGGACCGTCGGCATGGGACAGCTGGGCGGCGCCGGCCGGATCTCGCACTGCCTTGGCCTGGTGGGCCCGTCGATGACCGTGGATTCGGCGTGCGCATCCTCGTTGACGGCAGTGCAACTGGCAGCCAACGCGATTCAACTCGACGAGTGCGATTGGGCAATTGCCGGAGCCGCATGCGTTCTGGGAGAGCCGACGGCGTTCTACGAGTTCTCCCGACTCAATGCCATATCCGTGGACGGCCATTGCCGCGCCTACTCCGACGACGCCAGCGGGACCGTCTGGGGTGAAGGCGCGGGAATGGTTGTCGTCGAACGTGAATCGCGAGCAAGACAGTTGGGGCACCGGATCTACGGCCGCATTCTGGCCATCCGCACCAACCACAACGGCAAGGGCAAGCCGATCCTGGTGCCCCGGGGGCGCGCGCAGGAGCAGTTGGTGCGCAAGACCATCGACGCGTCGGGAATCGACCCCGCCGACGTCGGCATGGTCGAAGGACATGGCACCGCCACTCCGGCAGGCGACCCCCAGGAGTTGACCGCGCTGCACAACACCTACGGCGCGGCGGGATCCGAGGCGCTGCTGGGTTCGATCAAGTCGAATGTCGGCCACGCGCAAGCCGCGTCCGGCATCCTCGGACTGATCAAGTTGCTCCTCGCGGGGCAGCACGGTCATATTCCGCCAACCCTGTTCTCCGACAACCCAACCAAGACCGTCGACTGGGATGTGACGGGCCTGCGCCTCGCCACGAAACTGCACCCCTGGGAGCCGAAAGACGGCATCCGCTACGGCGCTGCCTCGTCGTTCGGCGCGGGAGGCTCCAATGCGCACGCGATCATTGCCATGCCCGCGAGCGGCGGGGAGTGAGCAGGTGAAGCCGCTTACCTATCGGCTGCCGGACGGGAGCATTCCCGTTCTGCTGTCCGCGGATACCACCGAGTTGCTCCACGGCGAGGTGGCGGCCCTGCTTTCGTATGCGACAGAGCATCCCGCAGTGGAGCCGCAGGCGATCGCCGACATGCTGTTCCGGACGCGCCTCACCCGCCGGCACCGGGCACTGGCCATGGTGACCGGCCGCGACGAAATGCTCGGCGCCCTGCGCGCGGTGCTCGATGGCCTCGAACATCCCACGGTGGTACACACCGACGCGGCCGCGATGGAGTGCCGGCTCGCCTACGTCTTTCCCGGGCAAGGCGCCCAGCGTCCGGGGATGGGCCGGCTCTTCTACGCTTCGATCCCGGCTTTCCGCACCGAAGTAGATCGCTGCGCCGCGGCCTTCGCGAATCGCTTCGACGAGTCACCGCTGGAATACCTGCTCGACGAACATGCTTCGGCCCAAGACGACGCCCGCACCGTGCAGCCGGCGCTGTTCACCCAGATGGCCGGACTGGCCGCGACGTGGCGATCATTCGGGATCACGCCAAAGGCCACCGTCGGACACAGCCAGGGCGAGATCGCCGCAGCCTACGTGGCCGGCATGATCACCCTGGACGACGCCGCCAGCATCGTCGGGATACGCGCGCATGCGGCCGACGAGTTCGAATCCGGAGACTACGCAATGGCCGTCGTCGCCTCCGACCGCGACACCTGCGAGGACCTGCTGGCGCGCCGCTCCGGGTGGGCACAGCTGTCGGTAATCAACTCACCCGGCATGGTGGGAATCTCGGGTGATCGGGAAACGGTGCAGGACATCGTCGACACGCTAACCGACCGCGGCACCTTCGCGCGGGTCATCCGCGTCCACTATCCCGCGCACACCAGCGTGATCAATGCGCTCGCCGAAAAGGTGCGCGCTGTTACGCAACGCGAACTGCAGAATCAGAAGTTTCTCGACACCGACATCGACTGCCTGGGCGCCACCCTCGGCACTCCCATCACGCCAGAGCTTTCGCTCGAACACTATTGGTTCCTGAACCTGCGCAACACCGTTCGGTTCGACAAGGCGATCGCCGCCGCGGTGGCCCTGGGCATCGACACCTATGTCGAACTGGCCGAGCATCCCACACTGCAGCTGGCGATTGAAGAAAATCTCGCCGTTCTGCACGACGAACACGAACGCACCACCCGGGTTGTCGGCACCTCACAGCGGACGGCCACGGATCTGCGCGAGTTCACCCGCAATCTCGCGCAGATTGCCGTGCACGACCTGAACTATCGGTGGGAGTGCCTGGGCGCCGAGCCCGACGGCCCAATCCCGTTGCCGTTGACCGATTTCCCAAACACTCGCATGCGCGAGGTGCGGCTGTGGCAGTTGTACCGCCCGGTACTTTCCCCGGCAGCGACTCCGGAGCCAACCCCCGAAGCCACACCGGCTCGGCTCTTCGTCGAGAAGTGGGTACGGCTATCGCAACGCTCGCTGGTAGCGCCTCGGGCCATCGGCATCGTCGATCACACCGGATCCCACGCGGAACTGGCCTCCGCCCTGCAGCGCGCCGCCGAAGACATCGGCGCCACGGCTCGGCAGGTCGACGCCGACAGCGTCCCAGCCGATCTCAACACGTTGGTCATCCTCCTTCCCCACTCCCCCAGGCTGGACGACTACGCCGCCGCGGCCGAGGTTACGACGTTCTTTTCCCATCGAACGTGGTGGCCGGGCGTCGTCGACGCGATCACCGACTACTGGCTGATGACGATCGGCGGCGAGACAGTCGTGGCCGCAGACGTGCCACCTGATCCCGTCCACGCGGCGGCGAGCGCCGGCTTCCGGAGCATCGGTGCGGACCATCCGGGCAAGGGGTTCAAACACCTCGATCTGCCGGCAGAAGCGTCGAAATCAGAGGCGTCCGAAGCGATCATCGCTGCGCTGCACACCGGAAAAGAAACGGAGCTGGCGCTGCGCAACGGCGGTCTCTACGCTAAGCGGATCGTCGAAGGCGAACCCGTGCCCGAACCCGACGACACCGCACCCGAGCATGCGCTGATCATCGGCGGCACCGGCAACCTGGGGCTGGAGTTCTGCGATCACTTCGCCCGGCGCGGGGCGCGACGGATCACCTTGGTGAGCAGGTCGGGCGACGCGGTCGCCGGCGTTACGGATCGACTGCGTGAAATCCGTTCCGCCACAACCACTGACGTCCGTGTCGCTCGGTGCGACGTGAGCGACGAAGCGGCGGTGGTGCAACTGGCGGCCGAACACTGCGACACGCCGGCAGATCTGATAATCCACGCCGCGGTGGACTATTCGGCCGTCGAACTCAGCGAGATCACCGCCGAGAAGGTCGACCGGGCGTTGAGGGCCAAAGTCGTCGGGATCGCACGGGTACTCGAGACGTATCCCCGGACCGACAAATGTCGGGTCGTGCTCTGCTCCTCGGCAAGGGCGACGATCGGCGGTCGCGGCCAAGTCGTCTACGCCGCTGCCAATCGAATGCTCGATGCCATGGCGCACCGCCTCCGCACCGAAGGCCTGGATTGCGTTTCTGTGCAGTGGGGGCAATGGACAGTCCACTTCGATCTGGATGCAACCAGCACGGCGCAACTCGATGCAATCGGTGTCATTCCGATGAAACCCGCTGACGCGCTCGCATTGGGCACCAAACGGTTTCACGAGAATGCCATCATCCTGGCGTACGACTTCGACCGCGCGCGCCCGATACTGGAGGCCTACGGCTACAGGCCCTTGATATCCCAGCTGACGCAGCCAGAATCGCGGTCCAGCGAAGTCAAAGCGCCTGCGCCCAAAAGGGATATCTCGCGTCGGCTGCTCGGACTGCTTGCGGCGGCCATCGGTGAAGGCCGCGCCGAGAACATCGACACCACAATGCCTATGGTCGCGATCGGCTTGGATTCATTGCAGGCCCTTGAGCTGCGCCGTCGGGTCAAGGTCGAGTTCGATCACGATCTGGAGGTGTCGGATCTCTTGGGTGGGGCGACGATTGCAGATGTCCTGGCCAAGCTGGGCGGCTAGCGGGCAGACGCAAAACGGTATTTTGGCCGTAAGCTAGAGCTCTTGCATGGCGGTCGGCGCATCCCCGGGCCCGCCCGTCACTGCAATCTCCGGACAGGGAGGATGTGCACACTGCGCGGGGATGAACTGACGGCTTTCGGAGTGAACTGACGGCTTTCGGTGTGACTGTAGGGCGGGAATCGGCGCGATTTTCCACCCAGGCTGCACACCCAAAGCCAAGGATGCACACCCAAAGCCATGCATTCACTCTCAAACCTGGGAGAAACTCGCGAACACATTGACATGGGCCCTTTTCCGCCTCGCGCCGACAAATCATTTGGTGTGCAGTAGTTGTCGCGCTGAGGCGGACAAAAAGGCACACGCGGCGGCGTTGCGACCAGCCGGACTTACGATGAACGCTAGGCTGGGAGCTTTTGCGTCTGCTCGTCATGCCTCGCTATATGTCAAACGGATTGGTACTCACCGCTTTCCACCGGGGACGCGTCGGCTACCCCGATGTGCGCTCCCAGCACCCGGTCGGACATCAGTCCCAGGCAGCTCAGATTCGGAAATCCAGGGCCCTCATTGAGGCCAGAAAGGTTTGGGAGAATCAGTTTCGGCGTGATACCGGCAACGGCCAAGTCGTGACCGATCGACTCCTCCAGCCGCTCACCCGTCAGCGGGCCGCCCAATCCGAGCTCCATCAAATCCACGGCATCGGGGCTGAACAGCGGCATGAACCACAGTGCGTCAGCGCCGGATCCGTCGATGACGAGGTCGAAGCGGTGCAGTGTCTCCAATGGCTCTCCGGAGCGGTCGGTACACAGCGTGATCCAGATCGTGCTGTCCCGATCTGCCACGCGAACGACGCGCCCGCGCAGATGCTTGATTCTCTCGTCGGCCAGCAATGACTCTTGAACTCGGGCCGAGAAGACCCCCCGGTCGGTACGGGCAATGCAATCGCGTCGCTCGGCTTGGCTGAGGCTGCGCCAGCCGGTGGGATCGGAGAACAGCGAGTTCTCGAAGAAGCCTTCCCCGCGGGTGAACAGAGTTGCTTGCGGCGAGATAGCCGTGATCGACGAAACTCTGTGGTGGAAAAGCTCATTGAGCATCGACGCGGCGGTCTCGCCCCCGCCGACGACTGCCACGTTTTCGGCGACGATGCGGTCGTGCCGCGAGGCACGCTCCCAGAACTGCGCGATGGACAGCACTCGCGGATCGCCCGGACGGATACAACGCTCCGCTTGGCCGGGCCCGGTGATCATGACCGCATCGGCGGACAACCGTGCCTCGGGCGTCTGCAACTCCCACCGCGGTCCGGCCACCGAAAGCTGAACCACTTCGCCGCGAACGACACCACAAT
>NZ_LZIJ01000174.1 GCF_001667115.1 Mycobacterium sp. 852002-51163_SCH5372311
ATCTGCAGGATCTCCATTACCGGGCCGGTCTGCCCGCTGAGGTCATAGGTCTTGTTGTCTTCGGCGACGGTGAACTTCATAGGCGCCAGGCCGTTCACCAAAGCGCTTCGTTCCCAGTCAATTTGGTGTTTCTGGGTGGTGGGATCAACGATGACCACCAGCTTGCGCGCAGTGATGTTCGGCAGGCGGGTGATGCCGGCGAGGACCTTGTCTTCAGTGTCGAAGGGCTCGAAGCCCGATCCGGAAATGTGCAGCTGCAACTTGACCAAGGGTTGATCATTGATGGTAGTCCCGGTCTCGTTGATGCCGGTGATTTCAGCCAGGCCCAGCACCCCGCTCTGTTCAAACGCAGCCCTTTTGGCCGCCGATTTCGAACCGTAGGTGAACAGCACCGGCGGAATCAAGAAGGCAAGGATGGTGATGCCCACGCCGGAGTACAACATCCATGTCGCATCGCTGGGCTGGCCGAGCACGAAATAAAAAATCAAAAACGCCGGTCCGACGCCGAAGCATGTCAGAATGAATAACTGCATTTTCAGATAGCGCCACAACATGTGCCTGCTCCTCCCATGACCCGACAGTTCGTGTCAGAGTAGCGCTGCAACTGGGGCTACCGATCACAAATTCCGCACAGCACCCCTGCGCGAATAAACACAAAATCCCCCGAAAAAATTACCTTTTCCGGGGGATTTTGCGTCTGGTCGCGCAGGGAACCTACTTGATGATCTTGGTGACCCGGCCGGCGCCGACGGTGCGGCCACCCTCGCGGATCGCGAACCGCAGGCCCTCGTCCATGGCGACGGGCTGGATCAGCTTCACCGAGATGTTGGTGTTGTCGCCGGGCATCACCATCTCGGTGCCCTCCGGCAGCGTCACCACACCGGTCACGTCGGTGGTGCGGAAGTAGAACTGCGGACGGTAGTTGTTGAAGAACGGCGTGTGCCGGCCGCCCTCGTCCTTCGACAGGATGTAGACCTGGCCCTCGAACTCGGTGTGCGGCGTGGTGGTGCCGGGCTTGGTGACGACCTGGCCGCGCTCGACATCCTCACGCTTGACACCACGCAGCAGCAGTCCGACGTTGTCGCCGGCCTGCCCCTGGTCGAGCAGCTTGCGGAACATCTCCACACCGGTGACCGTGGTCTTGGTGCTGGTCGGGCGGATGCCGACGATCTCGACTTCCTCGTTGACGTTGATGACGCCGCGCTCGACACGACCGGTCACCACGGTGCCGCGGCCGGTGATCGTGAAGACGTCCTCGACGGGCATCAGGAACGGCTTGTCGGTGTCACGCACCGGGTCCGGGATCGACTCGTCGACCGCGTTCATCAGCTCCTCGACAGACTCGACCCACTTGGCGTCGCCCTCGAGCGCCTTGAGCGCCGAGACGCGGATCACCGGAGCCTCCTCGTCGAACTCCTGGGCGGCCAGCAGCTCGCGGACCTCCAGCTCGACCAGCTCCAGCAGCTCCTCGTCGTCCACCGCGTCGGCCTTGTTCAGCGCAACCAGGATGTAGGGCACACCGACCTGGCGGGCGAGCAGCACGTGCTCGCGGGTCTGCGGCATCGGGCCGTCGGTGGCGGCGACCACCAGGATCGCACCGTCCATCTGGGCGGCGCCGGTGATCATGTTCTTGATGTAGTCGGCGTGACCCGGGGCGTCGACGTGGGCGTAGTGACGCTTGTCGGTCTGGTACTCCACGTGCGCGATGTTGATCGTGATACCGCGCTGACGCTCCTCGGGCGCATTGTCGATCTGGTCGAACGCCTTGGACTCGTTCAGGTCCGGAAACTTGTCGTGCAGGACCTTGGTGATAGCCGCGGTCAGTGTGGTCTTGCCGTGGTCAACGTGACCGATGGTCCCGATGTTGACGTGGGGCTTGGTCCGCTGGAACTTCGCCTTCGCCACTTCTGTGTCCTCCTGGACTTGTTGGTGCTTTAAAAGCAGTGTTGATTTTTACAGGTTTTGCCGCGGTGGTAACCGGGTCAGCTTACTCGTAAGGTTTCGCGCCGATTGCTCGGCTCTCCCCAGCTACTCCCCCGTCGCCTTCGCGATGATCTCCTTCGACACGTTCGCCGGAACTTCGGCGTACGAGTCGAACACCATGGAGTAGTTCGCCCGGCCTTGCGTCTTGGACCGTAGGTCGCCGACGTAGCCGAACATCTCCGACAGCGGCACGTGCGCCTTGACGACGCGCGCACCAGCCCGCTCCTCCATGGCCTGGATCTGGCCACGGCGGGAGTTCAGGTCGCCGATCACATCGCCCATGTAGTCCTCGGGCGTGGTCACCTCGACGGCCATGATCGGTTCCAGGATGACCGGTTGCGCTTGCGCCGCAGCCTTTTTCAGCACCTGCGAACCGGCGATCTTGAATGCCATCTCCGACGAGTCGACGTCGTGGTAAGCACCGTCGAGCAGGGTGACCTTCAGGTTCACCAGCGGGTAGCCGGCCAGCACGCCGTACTGCATGGCGTCCTGGGCGCCGGCGTCCACCGACGGGATGTATTCGCGCGGGATGCGGCCACCGGTGACCTTGCTCTCGAACTCGTAGGTGGCGCCGTCCTCACTGGTGAACGGCTCGAGTTTGATGAGCACTTTGGCGAACTGACCTGAACCACCGGTCTGCTTCTTGTGGGTGTACTCGACGTTGTCCACCACGCGGCGGATGGTCTCCTTGTACGCCACCTGCGGCTTACCGACGTTGGCCTCGACCTTGAATTCCCGGCGCATGCGATCCACCAGGATGTCCAGGTGCAGCTCACCCATACCGCCGATCACCGTCTGGCCGGTCTCGGAGTCCAGGTGCACCTTGAAGGTCGGGTCTTCTTCGGCGAGCTTCTGGATCGACAGGCTCAGCTTCTCCTGGTCACTCTTGGTCTTCGGCTCGATGGCCACCTCGATCACCGGGGCGGGGAAGGTCATCGACTCGAGGACGACCTGCTTGTTCGGGTCGCTCAAGGTGTCACCGGTGGTGGTGTCCTTGAGCCCGATGACCGCGTAGATGTGGCCGGCCGACGCGCTGTCCACCGGGTTCTCCTTGTTGGAGTGCATCTGGAACAGCTTGCCCAGACGCTCCTTCTTGCCCTTGGTGGCATTGATGACCTGGGCGCCGGAGTCGACCTTGCCGGAATACACCCGGATGTAGGTGAGCTTGCCGAAGAACGGGTGTGTAGCGATCTTGAACGCCAGCGCCGCGAAGGGCTCGTCCGTCGTCGCGTTGCGCACGACCTCCTCGTCCTCCTTGCCGGGCGGGTGCCCGATCGCGGGCGGAACGTCCAGCGGCGACGGCAGGTAGTCCACGACGGCGTCGAGCATCGGCTGCACGCCCTTGTTCTTGAACGCGCTGCCGCACAGCACCGGGTAGATCTCGCTGGCGATGGTCAGCTTTCGGATCGCGCCCTTGATCTCGTCGACCGTGAGCTCTTCCCCGCCGAGATACTTCTCCAGCAGCTCCTCGTCGGACTCGGCGACGACCTCGAGCAGTTTGGTGCGGTATTCCTCCGCCTGTTCCGCCAGGTCGGCCGGGATCTCGACGGTGTCGTAGGTTTCGCCGAGCTTGGTCTCGCCGCGCCACACCTTGGCGTTCATCTCGACCAGGTCGACGACGCCCTCGAATTCGGCTTCGGCCCCGATCGGCAGCTGGATCGGCACGGCGTTCGCCCCGAGCCGCTCTTCCATGGTTCGCACCGAGAAGTAGAAGTCGGCACCGATCTTGTCCATTTTGTTGACGAAGCAGATGCGCGGCACGTCGTACTTGTCGGCCTGGCGCCAAACCTGCTCGGACTGCGGTTCCACGCCTTCCTTGCCGTCGAACACGGCGACGGCACCGTCGAGCACCCGCAGGTTGCGCTCCACCTCGACGGTGAAGTCCACGTGTCCCGGCGTGTCGATGATGTTGAGCTGGTTGTCTTTCCAGAACGTCGTGGTAGCCGCGGACGTGATGGTGATCCCGCGCTCCTGTTCCTGCTCCATCCAGTCCATCGTGGCGGCGCCGTCGTGGACCTCACCGATCTTGTAGTTGATGCCGGTGTAGTACAGGATGCGCTCGGTGGTCGTGGTCTTGCCGGCATCGATGTGCGCCATGATGCCGAAATTGCGGACCTTGCTCAGGTCGGTCAGCACGTCCTTCTGTGCCACAGAAGTCTTCCCACTCTTTCGGTTGCTTGGTAGTTCGCTATCGGTTGCGCCCCGGCCGGATCACCGGTGGCTTGTCACCAGCGATAGTGCGCGAAGGCGCGGTTTGCCTCGGCCATCTTGTGGGTGTCCTCGCGTCGCTTGACCGAGGCCCCGAGGCCGTTGCTGGCGTCCAGAATCTCGTTGGCCAGCCGCTCGATCATCGTCTTCTCCCGGCGTTGCCGCGAGAAGCCGACGAGCCAGCGCAGCGCCAGCGTGGTCGACCGGTCCGGACGCACTTCCACTGGCACCTGGTAGGTCGCACCGCCGACGCGGCGGCTGCGCACCTCGAGGGCCGGCTTGACGTTGTCCAGAGCACGCTTGAGGGTGATGACGGGGTCGGTGCCGGTCTTCTCGCGGGCATGTTCGAGCGCTCCATAAACAATGCGCTCGGCCAGCGATTTCTTCCCCTTCAGCAGAACTTTGTTCACCAGCTGGGTGACCAGTTGCGACCCGTAGACCGGGTCGTTGACCAGCGGACGCTTGGGCGCGGGCCCCTTGCGCGGCATCAGCTCTTCTCCTTCTTGGCGCCGTAGCGGCTGCGAGCCTGCTTGCGGTTCTTGACGCCCTGGGTGTCGAGCGAACCGCGGATGATCTTGTACCGCACACCGGGCAGGTCTTTCACACGGCCACCACGCACCAGCACCATCGAGTGCTCCTGCAGGTTGTGGCCCTCGCCGGGGATGTAGGCCGTGACCTCGACCTGGCTCGTCAGCTTCACACGCGCGACCTTCCGAAGCGCCGAGTTCGGCTTCTTCGGGGTGGTGGTGTACACGCGGGTGCATACGCCACGGCGCTGCGGGCTGCCCTTCAGAGCCGCGGTCTTGACCTTGCCGATCTTGTCCCGACGACCCTTGCGGACCAGCTGCTGAATGGTTGGCATCTACCGGCTTTCTGTTTCGTTCTGGGTTACGCGTCTGCAGTTCTGTTCTCGGGTGTGTCGCATGCGCTTGCCCCGGATTTTTCCGATGCATCCTGGACATGCCAATTGGCCCGGCATTCACGCCTTACGTCAGGCGTCGTAAGCCGCCAGGCACGAGCTACCACAATACCCGCCGGCGGTCTGGCAGGTCAAAGCGGTGCCCGGGGGTAGCGGGGTCGGTTTCAGGTGGACCGGGCCCCGCCGGGCGCGGTGCGCCGATCCAGGCCCGCCGCCAGCCGCAGCACCATGTCGGAGAACACCGCATCGGTGTCGATGTCGTCCATCACCCCGGTCATCTCCAGCAAAACGAACCCGTGCAGCGCCGACCAGAATTCGAGCGCAGCGTGGAAGGCCTCCTCGCCGTCCAGTCCGTAAGAGGACAGCACCGCGATCACCGGGGCCGCGGCACTCCGGGTCGCCGCCGTGTAGTCCGGGTCGTCACCGCCCAGCGGCATCCGGGTGAACGCCGAGTACCGACCCGGGTGGTGATGGGCGTAGCTACGGTATGCACCGGCCATCACCAGCACCGCGTCGTCGCGCTCCCGGCCCTCGCCCACCCTGTTCAGCATCCCGATGATGTCGTCGATCACCCGAACGCGTACGGCCCGGCGCAGGTCTTCCAGGCTGTCCACGTGGTTGTAGAGCGACGGCCCTTTGGTCCCGAGCTGGGTCGCCAGCGCATTGATGGTCAGCGAATCCCAGCCTTCCCGGTCGAGGAAGGTCAGCGCGCCCTCG
>NZ_LZIJ01000175.1 GCF_001667115.1 Mycobacterium sp. 852002-51163_SCH5372311
GTCCGCACCCGGTTGATGATCCGGTATTCAGTTGCGTGTGGAATGTACGCCGGTGCGTACATCCCACGGCCCAGCCGTCGTACCCGATGCCTGCCGATTTCCCAACGCAACGCGTCTGACACCGCCTTCGAAGGCCTGCCGCGGACGCAAAAGCCGTACCGGTCAAGCGCATCGATTAGTTCGACGATGGTCGCAGGCCCATTCTGCGACAGATACATCGTCAGCACGTAGCGCAGCTCGATTCCTTGAAGTTGCATGCGCGAATCGTTGCACGCCGGTACGACATTGGCTGGCTGAGCGTATGGCGTATCGCGTTCAGTGTGAAACTATGGCGTCCAGTGTGAAACCTGGGCGCTCATACGGCGAAAACCCCGCCCTCACGTCACACCGAAAGCCGTAGATTCACAACCGAATGCCGAAGACCGTCCGCCGAGTTGTCGCGCTGAGGTGGACAAAAAGCTGTGTGTCCCACTTCCGGGGACGGATGTGACGGATGTGACTAGGGCGGC
>NZ_LZIJ01000176.1 GCF_001667115.1 Mycobacterium sp. 852002-51163_SCH5372311
CGCCCAACGCCACGCCCAGTCCGCCGATCGGATGTAGCCGGCCGCGGAACACCGCCAGCAGCAGCCAGCAAACCAACACCATGATTATGAGTACGCCGATGGCGCGCGTCAGTGACAAGACCGCGGTGGTGTGATCGCCCAGCCCCAGGAGAATCCCCACTTGCCCGGTGCCCAGAGCCAGCAGCGTGGGTGGTGACATCCAACTGCGCACCACGTTGGCCGTTCCGAGGGTGAATATCCACCCGAATCCGAGCCCGCTGACCCAGCCGACGACGGCCATCACCGCCAGCGTCAGTCCCGACATGGCCCCACCGGCCAGCAGCAGCGCCTTCAGCGTGCCCCCGCAGCGATAGGCCAGCGCCATCGTGACGAAACCCAGCGCCAGCAGCGACGGCAGCTTCACCTGCGACGACAGCACGATCAGGATCGCACCCGCCACCAGCATGCCCAACGGCTCCCAGTCCGGGCCGATGCGCCACGACGTGGGCATCAGCCGTGTTGAGTCAAGGCCACGCAGCGCGAATTCCGCGCCGCTGAGCATCAGCCCGAGCATCAGCGCCTCGTTGTGGATGCCGGCGACCAGATGCATGATCAGCAACGGGTTGGCCGCGCCCAGCCACAGCGCGCTGACCTCGGCAACACCGCACCGCCTGGCCAGTCGGGGTGTGGCCCAGACGATCAGCCCCACGCCGATCAGCACCACCAGCCGATGGCAGAGCACCGCCGCGACGATGTTCTCTCCGGTCAGCGCCGAAATTCCGCGCCCGATCCATAAAAACAGTGGGCCGTAGGGCGCCGGTGTTTCTCGCCACAGGCTGGGAACCGACAGGGTGAAGACGTGGCCGAGACCCAGCCCCGACGCCGGTCCTACTCGGTAAGGGTCGAGCCCCTCCAGCGAGATTTGGCTTTGCGCGAGGTAGGAGTAGACGTCCTTGCTGTACATCGGCGGCGCGATCAACAGCGGCAGCACCCACAACAGCAGGGTGCGGTCCAACTCGCCGCGCGACATCCGCCGGTCGCCGAGGGCGAAGCGGCCGAGCATCAGCCAGGCGAGCGCCATCATGACCGCTCCGGTCGTCGTCATCGTCAGCGAGACGGTCTGGATGCGCGACGGCAGGTTGAGCAGCCGGACCCCGAAGGTGGGGTCCTGTACCACGGGCCTGGCCCCGGCACCGAGGGCGCCGATGGCCATCAGCACGGTGCCGGTCGCGCCGAACAGACGAGTGCGTTGAACTGCGGTGATCTCGGTGTCGTTCAGCGGCGAACCCACCGCCTGCTCGTCACCGTGCAGACTGGCGATCGACGAGCTCAGCGTGTGCTGGCGGGCTGCCATCCTCAGGAGCCTAGCCCTGACGACGGTGCGGGCGGCAAAGACGCATTGTTGAGCGCGTCACGTGAGGGCACCCTTGCTGGACCGATTCCCGGAATTGCGTCACACTGGTGTTGTGAAAATCCAATCCGAGCTGGATGCTGCTGTGCCTGCGTCCGCCGCTGCGGGAACGGATGGTCACACCCGGCGTGCCATCGTGCGGTTGCTGCTGGAATCCGGATCCATCACTGCTGGTGAGATCGGTGACCGGCTGGGTCTGTCGGCCGCCGGTGTGCGACGTCATCTCGAGGCGCTGATCGAGGCCGGCGACGCCGAGGCTGTACCGGCCGCCGCATGGCAGCAGGTGGGACGCGGGCGGCCCGCGAAGCGCTATCGGTTGACCTCGGCTGGTCGGAGCAAGCTCGAGCACTCCTACGACGACTTGGCGGTCGCCGCCATGCGGCAGCTACGGGAGATCGGCGGTGACGACGCGGTGCGTACGTTCGCCCGGAAACGGATCGACTCGATCCTGTCCGGTGTCGAAGCGGCCGGCAGCGACGACGACACCGATGTCGAGGCCGCCGCCGTACGCGTCGCCGACGCATTGACCAAGGCCGGCTACGTCGCCACCACGACGGAGGTGGGCGGGCCGATCCATGGCGTGCAGATCTGCCAGCACCACTGTCCGGTGTCCCACGTCGCCGAGGAATTTCCGGAGCTGTGCGAAGCCGAACAGCAGGCCATGGCGGAGGTGCTCGGAACGCATGTGCAACGGTTGGCCACGATCGTCAACGGTGACTGCGCCTGCACCACCCACGTGCCGCTCACTCAAGCAGCGCTTAGCAAAGCGGCCAGCAAGACCTAGCACTAAGACGGCGCCCAGCCCGCGCCGGACACACGACGAACTCAAAGGAGCGTCCCTATGACCATGACGCCAGAGGCCAGCAAGACGGCTACCCAGCCGCTGACTCAGGCCGAGGCGATCGCCTCCCTGAGCCGCTATGGCTATGGCTGGGTGGACTCCGACGCCGCCGGCGCCAGCGCGCAGCGTGGGCTGTCCGAGGCGGTGGTTCGCGACATCTCGGCGAAGAAAAACGAGCCCGAGTGGATGCTGAACAACCGGCTCAAGGCGCTGCGCATCTTCGAGCGCAAGCCAATGCCGACGTGGGGCTCCAATCTCGGTGGTATCGACTTCGACAACATCAAGTACTTCGTGCGGTCGACCGAAAAGCAGGCAGCGTCTTGGGACGATTTGCCAGAAGACATCAAAAACACCTATGACCGCTTAGGAATTCCCGAGGCAGAAAAGCAAAGACTGGTTGCTGGAGTAGCCGCGCAGTATGAGTCAGAAGTTGTTTACCACCAGATCAGAGAGGATTTAGAGGCTCAAGGAGTCATATTCTTGGACACTGACACTGGTTTGCGGGAGCACCCGGAAATATTTCAGAAATACTTCGGAACGGTAATTCCGGCGGGCGATAATAAGTTTTCTGCATTGAATACCGCAGTTTGGAGTGGCGGGTCGTTCATTTACGTCCCGCCGGGTGTGCATGTCGACATTCCGTTGCAGGCCTACTTCCGGATCAACACCGAGAACATGGGCCAGTTCGAGCGAACCCTGATCATCGTCGACGAGAACGCTTACGTCCACTACGTGGAAGGCTGCACAGCGCCCGTTTACAAGTCGGATTCACTGCACTCGGCCGTGGTCGAAATCATCGTAAAGCCCGGTGGCCGGTGCCGTTACACGACGATCCAGAACTGGTCGGCCAACGTCTACAACCTGGTCACCAAGCGGGCCCGGGCCGAGGCCGGGGCCACCATGGAGTGGGTCGACGGCAACATCGGGTCGAAGGTGACCATGAAGTACCCGGCGGTCTGGATGACCGGCGAGCACGCCAAGGGCGAGGTACTTTCGGTGGCGTTCGCCGGCGAAGACCAGCATCAGGACACCGGCGCCAAGATGCTGCACCTGGCGCCGAACACGTCGAGCAACATCGTGTCCAAGTCGGTGGCACGCGGCGGCGGCCGCACGTCCTACCGCGGCCTGGTGCAGGTGAACAAGGGCGCGCACGGTTCCAGGTCGAGTGTGAAATGCGATGCGCTGCTGGTCGATACGATCAGTCGCAGCGACACCTACCCCTATGTCGACATCCGCGAAGACGACGTCACGATGGGGCACGAGGCCACCGTCTCGAAGGTCAGCGAAAACCAGCTCTTCTACCTGATGAGCCGCGGCCTCACCGAGGACGAGGCGATGGCGATGGTGGTGCGCGGGTTCGTGGAGCCGATCGCCAAGGAACTGCCCATGGAGTATGCGCTGGAGCTCAACCGGCTGATCGAGCTGCAGATGGAAGGCGCGGTCGGCTAGTGACGGAATTGACTGCAGCGGTTGAGGGTTCGTCACTAGCCGCTGCCAATAAAGGCGAGCTGTTCGCGTCCTTCGACGTGGACGCCTTTGAGGTCCCGCACGGCCGCGACGAGATCTGGCGGTTCACGCCGCTCAAGCGATTGCGCGGCCTGCACGACGGCTCCGCACGGGCCACCGGTAGCGCCCAGATCGCCGTCAGCGAGCAGCGGGGCGTGCAGATCGAAACCGTACGCCGCGGTGACGAGCGGCTGGGCCAGGGCGGTGTTCCCGCTGACCGGGTTGCCGCTCAAGCGTTTTCGTCGTTCAACTCGGCGACGCTGGTCACCGTCGGACAGGCCGCCGAGCCGGTGAACATCACGATCACCGGGCCGGGCCAGGGCGCGGTGGCTTACGGGCATTTGCAAATCCGGGTGGAGGAACTCGGCGAGGCTGTCGTCGTCATCGACAACCGGGGCAGCGGAACGTACGCCGACAACCTGGAATTCGTCCTCGCCGACGCTGCCCGGCTGACCGTGGTGTGGATCGCCGACTGGGCCGACGACGCGGTTCATCTCAGCGCGCACCACGCAAAGCTCGGCAAGGACGCGGTGCTGCGGCATGTCAACGTCACGCTCGGCGGCGAGGTGGTGCGGATGACGGGCAATGTGCGTTTCGATGCACCCGGTGGGGACGCCGAGCTGTTGGGCCTGTATTTCGCCGACGACGGCCAGCACCTCGAGTCGCGGCTGCTGGTCGACCACGCCCAGCCCGATTGCCGATCCAATGTGTTGTATAAAGGTGCGCTGCAAGGAGATCCGGCATCGCACCTGCCCGACGCCCACACGGTCTGGGTGGGCGACGTGCTGATCCGCGCGGCAGCCACCGGCACCGACACCTTCGAGGTGAACCGTAACCTGGTGCTCACCGACGGTGCGCGTGCCGACTCGGTGCCCAACCTGGAGATCGAGACCGGCGAGATCGTCGGCGCCGGGCACGCCAGTGCCACCGGACGTTTCGATGACGAGCAGTTGTTCTACCTGCGTTCCCGCGGCATCCCCGAAGAGCAGGCCCGCCGACTGGTGGTGCGTGGCTTCTTCGGCGGGATCATCTCCAAGATCGCGGTGCCCCAAGTGCGGGAACGCCTCACCGCAGCCATCGAGCACGAACTGGAACTGACCGAAAAGATGGAAAAGACACCAGCCTCATGACCACATTGGAAATCAAAGACCTGCACGTCAGTGTTGAAAATCCCAACGCTGCCGCCGACGGGGAGCGGGAGATTCCCATCCTCAACGGCGTTGACCTGACCGTGAAATCCGGTGAGACGCATGCGTTGATGGGTCCCAACGGCTCTGGTAAGTCCACGCTGTCCTACGCCATCGCCGGGCATCCCAAATACCGCGTGACGTCGGGCTCGATCACACTGGACGGCGCCGACCTACTGGCCATGAGCGTTGACGAGCGCGCGCGGGCGGGCGTGTTTCTGGCCATGCAGTACCCCGTCGAGGTGCCAGGTGTCTCGGTGTCGAACTTCCTGCGCTCGGCGGCGACGGCCATTCGGGGCGAGCCGCCCAAGTTGCGGCACTGGGTGAAAGAGGTCAAGGCCGCGATGGCGGGGCTCGATGTCGACCCCGCATTCGCCGAGCGCAATGTGAACGAGGGTTTCTCCGGTGGCGAGAAGAAGCGCCACGAGATCCTGCAGCTGGAGTTGCTCAAACCCAAGATCGCCATTCTCGACGAGACCGACTCCGGCCTGGACGTCGACGCGCTGCGGGTGGTCAGCGAGGGCGTGAACCGCTACGCCGAAACCGAGCACGGTGGCCTCCTGCTGATCACGCACTACACCCGCATCCTGCGCTACATCCACCCCGAATACGTGCACGTGTTCGTCGGCGGCCGCATCGCCGAGTCCGGCGGCCCGGAGCTGGCAGACGAACTCGAGCAGAACGGCTACGAGCGCTTTACCCAGTCCGATGGCGGCGACGCAGCGGCTTCGCCGCGCTTAGGATCGCCGCGGGCCGATGGCGGCGACCCGCAGCGCCCGGCTTCGCCGAGCTCGCGATCGCCGCGGGCCGATGGCGGCGACCCGCAGCGCCCGGCTTCGCCGAGCTCGCGATCGCCGCGGACGGCGGCAACCGGGGCGTAAGCATGGATGCTACTGTGACGCGGCTTGACCTGGCGGCGATCCGTGCCGATTTCCCGATTCTGAAGCGTGTCATGCGCGGCGGAAAACAGTTGGCTTATCTGGATTCCGGTGCGACGTCGCAGCGGCCCCTGCAGGTCCTGGATGCCGAACGCGAGTTCCTGACGACCTCCAACGGCGGGGTACACCGCGGAGCGCATCAGCTGATGGAAGAGGCCACCGACGCCTACGAGCAGGGACGCGCCGACATCGCAGCCTTCGTCGGCGCCGACGCAGACGAGCTGGTTTTCACCAAGAATGCCACCGAATCGCTCAATCTAATCTCGTATGTGCTGGGGGACAACCGCTTCGAGCGCGCCGTCGGCCCCGGTGATGTTATTGTCACCACCGAACTCGAACACCACGCCAACCTGGTCCCGTGGCAGGAGCTGGCCCGACGCAGCGGAGCCACCTTGCGCTGGTACGGCGTCACCGACGAGGGCCGCATCGACCTGGACTCGCTGCAACTCGACGACCGCGTCAAAGTCGTTGCCTTCAGCCATCATTCGAATGTGACGGGCGCGCTGGCACCGGTGCACGAACTGGTCTCCCGCGCCAACGAAGTTGGTGCGCTCACCGTGCTGGACGCCTGCCAGTCGGTGCCGCACCGGCCGGTCGACCTGCACGCGCTGAACGTCGACTTCGCGGCGTTCTCCGGCCATAAAATGCTGGGCCCCAACGGGATCGGCGTCCTGTACGGGCGCCGCGAGCTGCTGGAGGCGATGCCGCCGTTTCTTACCGGTGGTTCCATGATCGAGACGGTCGCCATGGAAAGCTCAACCTACGCACCGCCACCGCAACGTTTCGAGGCCGGTACTCCGATGACTTCCCAGGTCGTCGGGTTAGCCGCGGCGGCACGGTATTTGAGCGCAATCGGTATGGAGGCGGTCGAGGCCCACGAACGCGAGCTGGTAACCGCTGCGCTGACGGGCCTGTCCGGAGTCGACGGTGTCCGCATCATCGGCCCGGCATCGATGGAAAACCGTGGCTCGCCGGTGTCATTCGTCGTCGATGGCGTGCATGCGCACGACGTCGGGCAGGTGCTCGACGACGACGGCGTCGCCGTGCGGGTCGGGCATCACTGCGCTTTGCCCCTGCATCGCAGGTTCGGCCTGGCGGCCACCGCGCGCGCGTCGTTCGCGGTGTACAACACGCTCGACGAGGTCGACCGCCTGGTGGCCGGTGTGCGGCATGCGCTGGACTTCTTCGGGAGAGCCTGACGTGCGCCTGGAGCAGATGTATCAGGACGTGATCCTCGATCACTACAAGCATCCGCAGCATCGCGGGCTGCGAGAACCGTTCGGCGCCGAGGTTTTTCACGTCAACCCGGTGTGCGGCGACGAGGTCACGCTGCGGGTCGCGCTGTCTGACGACGGCGCCGGCGTCGCCGACGTCTCCTACGACGGGCAGGGCTGCTCGATCAGCCAGGCCTCGACGTCGGTGCTTGCCCAGCAGGTGATCGGTCAGAGCGTGCCCGAGGCGCTGAAGACCATCGAGGCGTTTACTGAAATGGTGTCCTCGCGCGGAAACGTGCAGGGCGACGAGGAAGTCCTGGGCGACGGAGTAGCGTTCGCCGGTGTAGCCAAATACCCGGCGCGGGTGAAGTGTGCGTTGCTCGGGTGGATGGCTTTCAAGGATGCGCTGGTCCAGGCCAGCGCGGCAATAGAGGCGTCCGCGCCGGGCCATCGAGGAGGTTGATAGATGAGCGAAACGGCCGTACCCGACGAGGAATTGCTGGCCGACGTCGAAGAGGCCATGCGCGACGTCGTCGACCCCGAGCTGGGGATCAACGTCGTCGACCTTGGGCTGGTCTACGGGATGGGTCTGGAGGAGAGCGACGAAGGCACGGTCGCGCTGATAGACATGACGCTGACGTCGGCTGCCTGCCCGCTGACCGATGTCATTGAGGACCAGTCGCGCAGCGCGCTGGTCGGCAGTGGCCTGGTCAACGACTTGCGGATCAACTGGGTCTGGAACCCGCCGTGGGGGCCGGACAAGATCACCGAGGACGGGCGCGAGCAGCTGCGCGCCCTCGGCTTCACCGTCTGAGATCCAGGCAGGCCGGCCCGCGAGGCCGACAAGCCAGCTCTTTTAGTCGCGCCCGCATTTACCGTTGTTGGCTGGTCGCAGGTTGATCGTCGTCGCCTGCAACGCGCCGCCACTGTCCTTGGTGCCCTTGGCTGTCATGCACTTGCCCTGAGTGATCGCCTGGGTGTCGGCCGGGGCCCGCTTGGTGTACTTGGTCTTGTCGTCGACCGCCACGGCAGTTTGGGAGGGATTGCCGTTGGCATCGGTGCTGGTGACGTTGATGGTGTTACCCGACACGGAGGCGACGCTGCCGGCGACGTCTGGTTTCTTCCCGGACGGGGTTGACGGACTCGGTGTCGGCGACGGGCTGGATGGTGCAGTAGTCGTCGAATCCGGCGCGGACTCCTTGCCCGTCGGGCATTTGCCGTCAACGGCCTGGCTCACGCGCACGGTTGCCGCGGTGATCGGTTTGCCGCCGTGAGACCCGTGGGCCGACCGTATGCTGACGCAGCTGCCCGGGGTTACGTCGGTCAGCGCCGCCGTGCTGACCTCGGTGACCTTGGTCGACCCGGTGAAGTTGACCGTTGCGTTGCCGCTTTTCTGGGTGACCTGGGCGGAGTTGCCCGACACCGAGGCGATCATTCCGCTGACATGCGATTCACCACTGGGCGGCGCGGACGTCGTCGCGGTGGTCCCCGAGCTGGCCGCCGTGGTCCCCGCCGACGAGGTCGCGCTGGGTGGGTTGCTGCTCGAGCTACAGGCCGCGAGGGAAAGCGCGGTGGCGCCGGTCACGGCAAGGATCGCGACCCGGTTCGGTCGCGCCGATATGGCAGGCATCAACGTTTCTCCGTTCGTGAGTTGGTCTCGACGATCGGGTTTACTCCACGGACCTGTGCGCAGTCTGTGTGTTAGAAGGCTTCCTCAGGCAGACTCATGATCTCGTCGTCGATCGAATCAATGATGCCGCGCAACGACGTCAGCCTGGGCAGCATGTTCTTCGCGAAGAACGCTGCGGTCGCGATCTTGCCCTGATAGAAGGCTTCGTCGCCGGCGGCGGGCCCGCTCTCCAGCGCGGCGCGCGCGATCTCGGCCTGCGCTAGTAGCCGCCACCCGATGAGCAGGTCGCCGACGGCCAGCAGATACCGAACGGAGGCGAGGCCGACCTTGTATATGTCGGTGGGCTGTTCGGCGGCGGACATCAGGTACCCGGTCAGCGCGCCCGTCATCGCCGTGACATCCTCGAGGGCCGTTTGCAGGAACTCGACCTGGGGTTTCAGCGACTCATGACAGTGCTCGATGGTGTGGGTGATTTGGGCCGTCACATGCTGCAGCGCCTGGCCGTGGTCACGAACGATCTTGCGGAAGAAGAAGTCCAGGGCCTGGATGGCGGTGGTGCCTTCGTAGAGCGAGTCGATCTTGGAGTCGCGCAGATACTGTTCGATCGGGTAGTCGGTCAGGAAGCCCGAGCCGCCCAGCGTCTGCAGCGATTCGGTCAGGATCTCAAAGGCCCGTTCCGAACTCGCACCCTTGACGATTGGTAACAGCAGATCGTCGACGCGGTGGGCCATGTCCGGGTCCGCGCCCGAAACCCGTTGTGCGACTTCGTTATCCTGGTGCGCCGCCGCATACAGATACAGCGCCCGCAGGCCCTCTGCGTAAGCCTTCTGCGTCATCAGGCTGCGGCGCACGTCGGGGTGGTGCATGATCGTGACGCGCGGCGCGGTCTTGTCGGTCATCTGAGTCATATCCGCGCCTTGAATCCGCTCTTTCGCATAGGCCAGAGCGTTCAAGTAGCCGGTGGACAGTGTGCCGGACGCCTTGACTCCGATGGTCATGCGGGCGCTCTCGATCACGGTGAACATCTGCGCGATTCCGTTGTGCACGTCGCCCACCAGGTAGCCGACCGCGGGCACATCGGTTGCGCCAAAAGTCAATTCGCACGTCGGCGAGGATTTCAGACCCATCTTGTGTTCCAGCCCGGTGACGAAAACCCCATTGCGGGAACCGAGTTCGAAGGTGTCGGGATCGAAGAGGTAGTTCGGCACGTAGAACAGGCTCAAGCCTTTGGTACCGGGCCCGGCGCCTTCGGGCCGGGCCAGCACCAGATGGAAGATGTTCTCGGCAGTGTCACCGACGTCTCCGCCGGAGATGAACCGTTTGACGCCCTCGATGTGCCAGGTGCCGTCCGGCTGCTGGATGGCTTTGGTCCGGCCGGCACCCACGTCGGAGCCCGCATCGGGTTCGGTCAGCACCATGGTGGCCTGCCAGCCGCGCTCCATGCCTTCGGCGGCCCAACGTTTCTGCTCCTCGTTGCCCTCGATGTAGAGAGCGCGGGCCATCGGCGGGCCCAAGAGGAAGAAGCAGGCAGAGGGATTGGCGCAGTAGATCAGTTCGTTGACCGCCCAGGTCAGCGGCGGCGGAGCGGCGATGCCGCCGATCTCCTCGGGTAGCCCCAGTCGC
This sequence comes from Mycobacterium sp. 852002-51163_SCH5372311, assembly GCF_001667115.1. Taxonomy (GTDB): domain Bacteria; phylum Actinomycetota; class Actinomycetes; order Mycobacteriales; family Mycobacteriaceae; genus Mycobacterium. Next base: position 10,330 of record NZ_LZIJ01000176.1, read on the forward strand.
CACCACCCGGCCTCTTTGATCGCCTCGACCGACTTGGCCAGGTCCGCCGGGACACTGATGGTGTGGGTGGCCGGGTCGAATACGGGTGGGTGGCGGTCGGCATAGGCAAACGATTCGGCGATCGGCCCTTCGGCCAGGCGAGCGGCTTCCGTCAAAATTGTCCGGACGGTGTCGGCGTCCATGTCGCTGTACTGTCCCGTGCCCAGAACAGCGCCTACGTCAAGGACCTCGAACAGGTTGAACTCGAGATCGCGGACGTTGGCGATGTAGTGGCCCAATGCGGTTACCTCGCTGCTCGGTGAAGGTGGCGGCTGATTGTGTGCTAAGTGTGTCTGACTTGGGAAAATGTACGCAACCGTAACCTGCGAGAACGGGTGGCGAGTTGAGGAAGCTGCGGCGTCTGCGTAGGTTCGCTCGCGTCGAGTGCGCGGTAAGGCTTTGATTCTGCGGTGAGGGCGCGACTTCCTCCCAAAAACTCGCCCTGATCGCAGAGTGAACACCCTCAATTCACTCTTGTACCGCGCTAGGTGGTCGCTCGGGAACAATTGGCTCGTCACCCCGCGTTACCGGGACGTGACTACCCAAGACCTCACTGCTGCGCAGTTCAACGAAACCATCAACAGCAACGACATCGTGCTGGTCGACTTCTGGGCATCCTGGTGCGGACCGTGCCGAGCGTTCGCGCCGACGTTCGAGGCGTCTTCGCAGAAGCATCCCGACGTGGTACACGCCAAAGTAGACACCGAAGCCGAACAACAGCTGGCCGCTGCCGCCCAGATCCGGTCCATTCCCACCCTGATGGCCTTCAAGAAAGGCAAGTTGCTGTTCAACCAGCCCGGGGCGCTACCGCCGGCAGCTCTGGAGGACCTGGTACAGCAGGTCAAGGCCTTCGACGTGGACGCCGCAGAAGCTCAGGAACCTCGAGAAGTCTGATGCAGCGCCGTCCGACTGGGCACGCGCTACCTTTCTAACGTGAATTTGGTCCTCGTTGAACACCCGCGCCCAGGGGTCGCACTGATAACTCTCAACCGGCCCGAGCGGATGAATTCGATGGCATTCGACGTCATGGTGCCGCTCAAAGAAGCCCTGGAGCAGGTCACCTACGACAATTCCGTCCGAGTGGTCGTGCTGACCGGCGCGGGTAGGGGATTCTCCTCCGGCGCGGATCACAAGTCCGCAGGTGCGGTGCCCAACGTCGAAGGTCTGACCCGGCCGACGTATGCGCTGCGGTCCATGGAACTCCTCGACGAGGTCATCCTGGCACTGCGGCGGCTGCACCAGCCGGTGATCGCCGCGGTCAACGGCCCGGCCATCGGCGGCGGGCTGTGCCTGGCGCTGGCCGCCGACATCCGCGTGGCCTCGACCACCGCCTATTTCCGGGCCGCGGGGATCAATAACGGGCTGACCGCCAGCGAACTGGGACTGAGCTACCTGTTGCCGAGAGCCATCGGGTCCTCTCGCGCGTTCGAGATCATGCTGACCGGTCGCGACGTCAGCGCCGAGGAGGCCGAGCGGATCGGCCTGGTGTCGAATCAGGTACCGGAGGAACAGCTGCTGGACACCTGCTATGCGATCGCCGCGCGGATCGCGATGTTCTCGCGCCCGGGAATCGAGTTGACCAAACGCACACTGTGGAGTGGACTGGACGCCGGTAGCCTGGAAGGGCACATGCAAGCCGAAGGCTTGGGACAGCTTTTCGTCCGTCTGCTCACCGCCAACTTCGAAGAAGCGGTTGCCGCGCGTGCGGAACGACGACCGCCGGTGTTCACCGACGACAAATAACCAACGGGAGCTCGATCGTGATCACGGCTACGGACCTTGAGGTCCGCGCTGGTGCGCGCATCCTGCTCTCACCGGACGGGCCGGCCTTGCGGATACAACCCGGCGATCGCATCGGATTGGTCGGCCGCAACGGCGCTGGCAAGACCACCACGCTGCGCATCCTGGCCGGTGAAACCGAACCATACGCGGGGTCGGTCACCCGAACCGGCGAAATCGGTTACCTGCCACAGGATCCGAAAGAGGGCGACCTCGATGTGCTGGCCCGCGACCGGGTACTGTCCGCCCGCGGGTTGGACGTGCTGCTGACCGATCTGGAGAAGCAGCAGGCGCTGATGGCCGAGGTTGCCGACGACGACGCACGCGATCGTGCGATCCGCCGTTACGGTCAGCTCGAGGAACGTTTCGTCGCACTCGGCGGCTACGGCGCCGAAAGCGAAGCCGGCCGCATCTGCGCCAGTCTCGGCCTGCCCGAACGGGTGCTAACTCAGCAATTGCGCACCCTGTCCGGTGGCCAGCGCCGTCGGGTGGAGCTGGCGCGCATTCTGTTCGCCGCTTCCGACACCGGCGCAGGATCGTCCACCACACTGCTGCTCGACGAGCCGACCAACCACCTTGACGCGGATTCGCTTGGCTGGCTTCGGGATTTCCTGCGGAACCATACCGGGGGTCTGGTGGTCATCAGCCACAACGTCGACTTGATCGCCGACGTGGTCAACCGGGTGTGGTACCTCGATGCCGTGCGGGGCGAGGTCGACATCTACAACATGGGCTGGCAGAAGTATCTCGATGCCCGGGCCACCGACGAACAGCGTCGCCGCCGGGAGCGCACGAACGCCGAACGCAAGGCCGCGGCGTTGCGCACCCAGGCCGCCAAGCTGGGCGCTAAGGCTACCAAAGCCGTTGCGGCGCAGAACATGTTGCGCCGTGCGGATCGGATGATGGCCGCACTCGACGAAGAGCGGGTCGCCGACAAGGTGGCCCGAATCAAGTTCCCGACGCCGGCCGCGTGCGGGCGCACACCGCTGGTGGCCAAGGGCCTGAGCAGGACGTACGGGTCGCTCGAGGTGTTCACCGGCGTCGATCTGGCCATCGACCGCGGTTCGCGGGTGGTGGTGCTGGGACTCAACGGTGCCGGCAAGACCACGCTGCTGCGACTGCTGGCCGGCGTCGAGAAGCCCGACACCGGGGTGTTCGAACCCGGACACGGTTTGCGCATCGGCTATTTCGCGCAGGAGCACGACACCCTGGACAACGATGCGACCGTCTGGCAGAACATCCGGCACGCCGCACCCGAATCCGGCGAACAGGATCTGCGCGGCCTCCTCGGGGCGTTCATGTTCAGCGGTCCGCAGCTCGACCAACCCGCGGGCACGCTGTCCGGCGGCGAGAAAACCCGGCTCGCGCTGGCCGGCCTGGTGGCGTCCACGGCCAACGTCTTGCTGCTCGACGAGCCGACCAACAACCTCGACCCCGCCTCGCGCGAGCAAGTGCTCGACGCGCTGCGCAGCTACCGCGGTGCGGTGGTACTGGTGACCCACGACCCCGGGGCGGCCGAGGCGCTGGACCCGCAGCGCGTCGTGCTGTTGCCCGACGGCACCGAGGACTATTGGTCCGACGAGTACCGGGACCTGATCGAGTTGGCCTGATTAATCGCCGAGCCGCAACCAGTTTCGGCAAAACCGCCGCGCTATCGCCGACAGGTTTCTACGCTAAGTGCTTGCCGATCGTGTTGCAGCGTGGAGGGGGGCCCGTGAGAAACCCGACCAGGAAGTCGAAGAAGACACGCGATCAGGTGTTGCACGAATTGCGCAATGCCTATGAAGGCGGGGCCAGTATCCGCAAGCTGGTGGCCACCACCGGCAGATCATACGGATCCGTCCACAGCATGCTGCTCGAATCGGGCACGACGTTGCGCAGCCGCGGCGGCCCGAATCACGTGTCCCGTCCTCGGTACTAGACGCCGAGCAGACGCAAAAGCACGCGACACTCCAGACGTTTGTGTGCTTTTGCGTCTGCTCGCGGCCGAAATCAACCGCGCCGCACCGAGTTTTCCACCAGGTCGAGAACGGCGGTGAGCCGTTGCGGGTCTTCGCCCGACGCCAGCCGGGCCACCAGCCCGTCGAGCACGAGTTCCAGATAGCACTGCAACACGTCGCCCGGAACGTCGTCGCGTACCCGGTGGGCCTCCTTCTGTCTGCGCAGCCGTTCGGTCGTCGCCGCGGCCAGCTCCGCGGACCGTTCCGCCCACCCGCGGCTGAACTCGGGGTCGTTGCGCAGCTTGCGGGCGATCTCCAACCTGGTGGCCAGCCAGTCGAACTGGTCGGGGGCGGCGAGCATGTCGCGCATCACCTGGATCAGGCCCTCGCGTGACGCGACGTCGGCCATCCGTTCCGCATCCTGGTGTGCCAGCTCGAAAAACAGCGCGTCCTTGTCCCGGAAGTGATGGAAGATCGCCCCGCGGGACATTCCGATTGCCTGTTCCAGACGCCGGACCGTCGCCTTGTCGTAGCCGTATTCGGCGAAGCAACGGCGAGCGCCGTCGAGGATCTGACGACGGCGAGCCGCCAGATGGTCCTCGCTGACCTTAGGCACGTGATGACTGCGTAGCTGGGCTCGGGTTCCGGTGTCAGCTGGACTTCAGCATGTTGCGCAGTACGTACTGCAGGATGCCGCCGTTGCGGTAGTAGTCGGCCTCACCGGGGGTGTCGATGCGAACCTTGGCGTCGAACTCTATGGGGTCCGAGCCATCCTTGGTGGCTTTGACCTTCACCGTCTTGGGCGTCTTGCCGTTGTTCAGCTCTTCGATACCGGTGATGTCGAAGACCTCGGTGCCGTCCAGTCCCAGCGACTCTGCCGACTCGCCGTCCGGGAACTGTAGCGGGATGACGCCCATGCCGATCAAGTTGGAGCGGTGGATGCGTTCGAACGACTCGGTGATCACCGCGCGCACCCCCAACAACAACGTGCCCTTGGCGGCCCAGTCGCGGGACGAGCCGGAACCGTATTCCTTACCCCCCAACACCACCAGCGGAATGTCCTCTGCCGCATAGTTTTGCGCTGCGTCATAGATGAATGCCTGCGGGGCATCATCTTTGGTGAAGTCGCGAGTGTAGCCGCCGGCCACGTCGTCCAACAGTTGGTTGCGCAGCCGGATGTTGGCGAACGTGCCGCGAATCATCACTTCGTGGTTGCCGCGCCGGGACCCGAAGGAGTTGTAGTCCTTGCGTTCGACGCCGTGCTCGTCGAGGTACTGCGCGGCCGGGGTGCCCGGCTTGATGGCGCCGGCGGGGGAGATGTGGTCGGTGGTCACCGAGTCACCCAGCAGTGCCAGCACGCGGGCGCCTTTGATGTCGCTGACCGGCTCGGGCTCCGCGGACATCCCCTCGAAGTACGGCGGCTTGCGCACGTACGTCGAATCCTGGTCCCACTCAAAGGTATTGCCGCTCGGTGTCGGCAGGTTGCGCCAGCGCTCGTCGCCCTTGAACACGTCGGCGTAGTTCTTGGTGAACATCTCCTGGTTGATCGCTGAGGCGATGGTGTCGGAGACGTCCTTCTGCGAGGGCCAGATGTCCTTGAGATAGACGTCGTTGCCATCCTTGTCCTGACCCAGCGGCTGCTCGTCGAAGTCGAAATCCATGGTTCCGGCCAGCGCGTAGGCGACCACCAGTGGCGGCGACGCCAGGTAGTTCATCTTCACGTCCGGGTTGATGCGGCCCTCGAAGTTGCGGTTGCCGGACAACACGGCGGCCACGGAAAGATCATTGTCGTTGACCGCCTTCGAGATTTCCTCGGGCAGCGGGCCGGAGTTGCCGATACAGGTGGTGCAGCCGTAGCCGACAAGGTAGAAGCCGAGCTTCTCCAGATACGGCCACAGGCCGGCCTTGTCGTAGTAGTCGTTGACCACCTGCGAGCCCGGGGCCATCGTCGTCTTCACCCACGGCTTGGAGGCCAGCCCCTTTTCCACGGCGTTGCGTGCCAACAGCGCCGCGCCCAACATCACCTCCGGGTTGGAGGTGTTGGTGCACGACGTGACGGCGGCGATCACCACCGCGCCGTGGTCGAGCACGAATTCGCCGAGTTCGTCGGACTTGACCGTCACGGGGTCGCTCACCCGGCCCTTGGAATTCGCGGCGGCCGACTCCACCTTTTCGGCGTGGTCGTCGGCGTGGCCGTTGGAAATTCGCCCCGGGTCGCTGGCCGGGAACGACTCGTCCACCAGCTCGTCGAGCTTGGAGTACTCCTTCTTGTCGGGGTCGTCACCGACGTAGTCGCAAATCTGTTCGCGGAAAGTGGATTTGGCGTCCTTCAGCGCGATGCGGTCCTGCGGGCGCTTCGGACCGGCGATCGACGGCACCACGTCGGACAGGTCGAGCTCGAGGTATTCGGAGAACTTCGGCTCGTGCTTGGGGTCATGCCACATGCCCTGCTCTTTGGCGTACGCCTCGACCAGCGCCACCTGCTCGTCGCTGCGGCCGGTGAACTTCAGATACGAGATGGTTTCTTCGTCGATCGGGAAAATGGCTGCGGTGGAACCGAATTCGGGACTCATGTTGCCCAGCGTGGCGCGATTGGCCAGCGGCACCTCGGCCACACCCTCGCCGTAGAACTCGACGAATTTGCCGACGACGCCGTGCTTGCGCAGCATCTCGGTGACGGTCAGCACGACGTCGGTGGCGGTGACGGCCGGCTGGATCTCGCCGGTCAGCTTGAAGCCGACGACCCGCGGGATCAGCATCGACACCGGCTGGCCGAGCATGGCGGCCTCGGCTTCGATGCCGCCCACCCCCCAGCCGAGCACCCCGAGGCCGTTGACCATCGTCGTGTGCGAGTCGGTGCCGACACAGGTGTCGGGGTAAGCCACCCCATCGCGCTCCATGACCACTCGCGCCAGGTATTCGATGTTGACCTGGTGCACGATCCCGGTGCCCGGGGGGACCACCTTGAAATCGTCGAATGCGCCCTGCCCCCAGCGCAGGAACTGGTAGCGCTCACCGTTGCGCTGGTACTCGATCTCGACGTTGCGCTCGAACGCGTCCTCCCGGCCGAACAGGTCGGCGATCACCGAGTGATCGATCACCAGGTCGGCCGGTGCCAGCGGGTTGACCTTCTCGGGCTTGCCGCCCAGATCGCCGATGGCCTCGCGCATGGTGGCCAAGTCCACGATGCAGGGCACGCCCGTGAAGTCCTGCATGACGACGCGCGCCGGCGTGTACTGGATCTCAATACTGGGCTCTGCGTCGGGATCCCAGTTGGCGATGGCCTCGATGTGTTCTTTGGTGATGTTGCTGCCGTCCTCGTTGCGCAGCAGGTTTTCGGCCAGGACCTTGAGGCTGTAAGGGAGTTTTTTGGTGTTGGGGACGGCATCGAGACGGTAGATCTGGTAACTCTTATCGCCGACCTCGAGGGTGTCGCGGGCTCCGAACGAGTTCACCGAATCTTTGCTAGTCACATCAACTCCCGGGGATTAAATTCTTCCGCCGACGGGCTTGGTCGACGGGCCAGTGCTACTTTAACAGTACGCTTGTCCTGCAATAGCGGGCACTCATAGTTCAGTCTTGTCGGGCCGGGCGCGCGTTGGAACCCCTTTCGGCCATGTCGCGTAACGTGCCCATAGCACTCCTGTGGTTGAAGGCCGGAAGGACGCCGATGACCGGGCACATGCTGCCGCTGTACATCCCGCAAGACGTGGACATGACGTTGATCAAGGCCCAGGTGAAGGCCAGCGGTGTCAGTGCGCCGCCCGAGGCGATGCCGGGGCTGCGCCAGGTCCTCGACAAGGCGCACGCCGAAGGCATCAACCTCAAGATCGTGCTGCTCGACCACAACCCGCCCAATGACACCCCGCTGCGGGACATTGCGACCGTGGTCGGCGCCGACTACCCGGACTCGACGGTGTTGACGCTCAGCCCCAGCTTCGTCGGCAGCTACAGCACGCACTATCCGCGAGTCACGCTCGAGGCCGGCGAAGACCACTCCAAGACGGGCAATCCGGTGCAGTCCGCGAATAACTTTTTGCACGAACTGGAAACTCCGGAGTTTCCGTGGACTGGGTTGACCATTTTCCTGCTCCTCGGGGTACTGGCCGCGGCGGTCGGCACTCGATTCATGCAGCTGCGTAGCCGCCGATCAGCAACCTCGCCGCAGGTTGGCGACAGCGACGTGGAAGAGTCCGCCGAAGGCGTCTAAGCACGCGCTTTAATCTTTTCCGGACCTCGCCGGACCGGCTTGGCGGGCGCTGCGCATTCTTCGCGGCAAACGCCGCAGATCACCATTCGGTCACATTAAACACACTTCCAGAACGCAGTTCGTGACTCACGTTTCCACGGCGTCAGATGTGACGTACGGTGCAAATGATGCTCCTGTTGTCTTTGGCGCTTTGTGTGAAAAATGTGACCTGCGCCGCCCGTGTGCGTTAAGCCGTAGGAGACCTGCGAATGAGACGGACCCGTCGTGGCTGTGTTCCGCGACCAGCCGCAAGGTTGGTCCGGCCGGCCATTCCGTCGATCCTGAGCGTCGTCCTGCTGGCTGGTACGACCGGGCTGGCACCCGGTCTGGGCTCAGCCGATCCCGGCGCCGACACGATGGGCGCGCTGATCGCCGAGGTCGCCAAGGCCAACCAACGGCTGGAAGATCTGAGCGCCGAAGTCCAGACCGAACAACAAAGCGTCAACAAGGCGCTTGTCGACGTGGAGACCGCACGTGACAACGCCAGCGCCGCCCAGCATGAGCTGGAGACCAGCCAGCAATCGGTCAAAGACGCCAACACGGCCATCTCCGCTGCTCAACAACGGTTCAACCGCTTCGCGGCGGCAACCTACATGGGCGGCCCGCCGGGCAGCTACCTGAGCGCGAAAAGCCCCGACGAGATCATCGCCACCGCGGCTGCCGCTCAGACCCTGACCGCCGGCTCCCAGACGATGATGGCCAACCTGTTGCGCGCCAGAACGGAACAGGTGAACAAAGAGTCCGCGGCGCGACTGGCCAAGCAGAAGGCCGACAAGGCGGCCGCCGACGCCAAGTCCAGCCAGGATGCGGCGGTCACAGCGCTCACCGAAACCCGGCGCAAGTTCGACCAGCAACGCGAGCAGGTCAATCGGCTGGCCGCCGAACGGGATGCGGCGCAGGCCAGGCTGGAAGCCGCCCGCTGGTCGGCCGGAGGCGGGACCCCTGCGGTCCCGGCGTCGGGCGACCGTTGGGATCCCGGCGCACCCGGGGGACCGCCGCCGCCGGGCGGCCGCAAGTGGGATGGTTGGGACCCCACGTTGCCGGCGATCCCCAGCGCCAACGTGCCCGGCGACCCGATCGCGGTGATCAACCAGGTGCTGGGTGTGTCGGCCACGTCGACACAGGTCACCGCCCAGATGGGGCGCAACTTCCTACAGCAGATCGGCATCCTCAAGCCCAACGACACCGGCATCACCAATGCCCCCAGCGGTCCGAGCCGGATTCCGCGGGTCTACGGGCGGCAGGCCTCCGAGTACGTGATCCGGCGCGGGATGTCGCAGATCGGGGTGCCCTATTCCTGGGGAGGCGGCAACGCGGCCGGCCCCAGCAAGGGCATCGATTCCGGCGCCGGCATCACCGGCTTCGACTGCTCGGGTCTGGTCCTGTACTCGTTTGCCGGGGTGGGCATCAAGCTGCCGCACTACTCGGGTTCGCAATACAACATGGGCCGCAAGATCCCGTCCGCGCAGATGCGCCGCGGCGACGTCATCTTCTACGGCCCGGGCGGCAGTCAGCACGTGACGATCTATCTCGGCGACGGCCAGATGCTCGAGGCTCCCGACGTCGGCTTGAAGGTGCGTGTCGCGCCGGTGCGCACCAGTGGCATGACGCCCTTCGTGGTCCGTTACATCGATTTCTGACGAGGAGCTATGTGCCGCAGACTGTTTCGCTTGATCAACCTGGCCTGGATCACCACCGTGGTGGCCGGGCTGCTGTTGGCTCTCGCCGCCCCGGCGGTGCCGGCAAACGCCGATCCGGGCCAGTGGGACCCCACCCTGCCGGCAACGATCAGTGCCGGAGCGCCCGGAGATCCGCTCGCTGTGGCGAACGCCTCGCTGCAGGCCACGGCTCAGGCCACCCAGACCACGTTCGACTTGGGTAAGCAGTTTCTCGGCGGGCTCGGCATCAACCTCGGCGGCGCTCCGGCCGCCGAGACCACCAGCCCCGGCCGGATCCCCCGGGCCAACGGCCGGCAGGCGATCGAGTACGTGATTCGGCGGGCCGGCTCACAGATGGGCGTCCCCTATTCGTGGGGCGGTGGCTCGCTGGAGGGCCCGAGCAAGGGTGTCGGCGACGGCGCCAACATCAACGGCTTCGACTGCTCAGGCCTGATGCGCTACGCCTTCGCCGGGGTCGGCGTGCTGATCCCGCGGTTCTCCGGCGACCAGTACAACGCCGGCCGCCACATCCCGCAGAACGAGGCCAGGCGCGGTGACCTGATCTTTTACGGTCCCAACGGCAGCCAGCACGTCACCATGTATCTGGGCAACGGCCAGATGCTGGAGGCATCCAGTCTCGCCGGCAAGGTCACCGTGAGCCCGGTGCGCAAGCCCGGCATGACGCCGTTTCTGACCCGGATCATCGAGTACTGAAGCGGCCGGGCGCGGTGGTGATTCGCCAGCGCGGAAGGCTCGGGGGCCGCTGAGGGGGAACGGTGGCGTCGACGGAATCCGAGAGGCCTGGAATAGTTGAACGCGGGCACGTCGCTGCCCCGCGACATTCGGTCGTGTCGGCAGTCGTGTCTGAATGAGCTGTGGAGGGTGTTGATGACATCAGCAGGTGGGTTGCCCCCGGGCGGTTACCCGGGCGCGGGCGCCCATGAGGCAGGCGCAGGTGGCCCGGGTGGCGCCGACGGGTTGGCCGCCGAGGTACACACACTGGAACGGGCCATCTTCGAGGTCAAGCGGATCATTGTCGGCCAGGACCAGCTCGTGGAGCGGATGCTGGTCGGGCTGTTGTCCAAAGGCCACGTGTTGCTCGAGGGTGTGCCCGGCGTGGCCAAGACGCTGGCGGTGGAGACCTTCGCACGCGTGGTCGGCGGAACGTTCTCGCGCATCCAGTTCACCCCCGACCTGGTGCCGACCGACATCATCGGTACCCGCATCTACCGGCAGGGCAAGGAGGAGTTCGACACCGAGCTCGGGCCTGTGGTAGCCAACTTCCTGCTCGCCGACGAGATCAACCGGGCACCGGCGAAGGTGCAGTCGGCGTTGCTGGAGGTCATGCAGGAACGCAAGGTGTCCATCGGCGGTAAGACGTTCCCGCTGCCCAACCCCTTCCTGGTGATGGCCACGCAGAACCCGATCGAGCATGAGGGCGTGTACGCGCTGCCGGAGGCGCAGCGCGACCGCTTCCTGTTCAAGATCAACGTCGGCTACCCCTCGCCGGAGGAAGAGCGCGAGATCATCTACCGGATGGGTGTGCGCCCGCCGGAGCCCAAGCAGATCCTGAACACCGGTGACCTGGTGCGGCTGCAGGACGTCGCGGCCAACAACTTCGTCCACCATGCGCTGGTCGACTATGTGGTGCGGGTCGTCTTCGCCACCCGTAATCCCGAGCAGCTGGGCCTGAACGACGTCAAGAGCTGGATCGCGTTCGGTGCGTCCCCGCGTGCATCGCTGGGCATCATCGCCTCCGCGCGGTCGCTGGCGCTGGTGCGAGGCCGCGACTACGTCATTCCGCAGGACGTCGTCGACGTCATTCCCGACGTGCTGCGCCACCGTTTGGTGCTCACCTACGACGCACTCGCCGACGAGATCTCGTCGGAGATCGTCATCAACCGGGTCTTGCAGACCGTCGCCATGCCGCAGATCAACGCCGTTCCCCAGCAAGGGCATTCGGTGAGTCCGGTGATGCAGACCGCGACCGCCGCAACCGTCGCCGGTCGGTGACGGAATCCAAGGCGCCGGCGGCGAACGCGGCTCGTCATCCGCCGTCGATGCAGCGCGGCGATATCGATGACCCGAAGCTGGCGGCAGCACTGCGCACCCTCGAGCTGACCGTCACGCGCAAGCTCGACGGCGTCCTACACGGCGATCACCTGGGCCTGATCCCGGGCCCGGGTTCGGAGCCGGGGGAGTCACGCCTGTACCAGCCCGGCGACGACGTGCGCCGGATGGACTGGTCGGTGACCGCGCGCACCACGCATCCCCACGTTCGGCAGATGATCGCCGACCGCGAACTGGAGACCTGGCTGGTTGTCGACCTGTCGGCCAGCCTGGACTTCGGCACCGCCTTCTGCGAGAAGCGCGACCTGGCGGTGGCCGCGGCGGCCGCCATCAACTTCCTCAACAGCGGTGGCGGTAACCGGTTCGGTGCGCTGATCGACAACGGGGCGACCATCACGCGGGTGCCGGCCCGCAGCGGACGCCAGCATCAGCACACCCTGCTGCGCACCATCGCGACGATGCCCAAGGCGCCGCCGGGAGTGCGCGGTGATCTGGGCAGGACCATCGACGCGCTGCGCCGGCCCCAACGCCGCCGCGGCATGGCCGTCATCATCAGCGATTTCCTGGGCCCGATCAATTGGACTCGTCCGCTGCGCGGGATAGCCGGACGGCACGAGGTGCTGGGCATCGAGGTGCTCGATCCGCGCGACGTCGAGCTTCCCGATGTCGGGGAGGTCGTCCTGCAGGACGCCGAGACCGGAGTCACCCGCGAGTACACCATCGACGCGCAATTGCGTGACGACTTCGCCAGGGCCGCCGCGGCTCATCGTGCCGAGGTGGCGCGCACACTGCGCAGCTGCGGTGCGCCACTGTTGACGCTGCGCACCGACCGGGACTGGATCGCCGACATCGTCCGTTTCGTCGAGTCCCGCAGGCGTGGGGCATTGGCGGGACGCCAGTGACGCTGCCGCTGCTCGGACCGATGACGCTGTCCGGCTTCGCGCACCCGTGGTATTTCCTGTTCCTGCTGGTGGTCGTGGGCGTCGCCGTGCTGTACGTGGTGATGCAGCTGGCCCGCCAGCGTCGGATGCTGCGGTTCGCCAACACCGAGCTGCTGGACAGCGTCGCCCCCAAGCGGCCCAACCAGTGGCGGCACGTGCCGGCAATCCTGCTGGTGTTGTCGTTGCTGCTGTTCACCATCGCGATGGCGGGGCCGACGACCGACGTCCAGATTCCGCGCAACCGTGCGGTGGTGATGCTGGTGATCGACGTGTCGCAGTCGATGCGTGCCACCGACGTCGCACCCAACCGGATGGCTGCCGCGCAGGAGGCTGCCAAGCAGTTCGCCGACGAACTGACCCCGGGTATCAACCTCGGGCTTATCGCGTATGCGGGCACCGCGACCGTGCTGGTGCAGCCGACCACAAACCGCGGCGCGACCAAGGCCGGCCTGGACAAGTTGCAGTTCGCCGACCGCACCGCCACCGGGGAGGCCATCTTCACCGCCCTGCAGGCCATCGCGACGGTTGGCGCGGTGATCGGCGGCGGCGACACGCCGCCCCCGGCGCGCATCGTGTTGTTCTCCGACGGCAAGGAGACGATGCCGACCAACCCCGACAACCCGAAGGGCGCCTACACCGCCGCGCGTACCGCCAAGGATCAGGGCGTGCCTATCTCGACGATCTCGTTCGGCACCCCCTACGGGTTCGTCGAAATCAACGACCAGCGTCAGCCGGTGCCCGTCGACGACGAGACGATGAAGAAGGTGGCCCAGCTTTCCGGCGGTAACGCCTACAGCGCCGCGACTCTGCAGGAGTTGAAGGAGGTGTACGCGACGCTGCAGGAGCAGATCGGCCACGAGACGATCAAAGGCGACGCGAGCGTCGGCTGGCTGCGATTGGGCTCGCTGGTGCTGGCGCAGGCAGCGTTGGCGGCGCTGTTGATCAACCGCCGGTTGCCCAACTGAGCCCCCCTGCGGCCGGGCGTAGGCAACGTTCGTATTCCTGGGCATTGGGTGCCGGGCGCTGGGTGTGAAGCCAGGGCTTTGGTTGTGACCTACGGCGCCGATTCGACGTTTTTGCCCGCCCAGGATTCACGGCCAACGCCATAGATTCACGGCCGGAGCCGTCTGGCGTGGGCAAACCAACACACGTGGACGCGAATCGGCCACCCCGCGAGCCGATTGCAGTCCCCCCGCGCCGGGACGATAGGTTGTCGGGGTGACTGAGACAGCCACCGAAACTGCTACCGACACGGCCGGAGGTAGGCCGCCCTTCGTATCCCGCTCGGTTCTGGTGACGGGCGGAAACCGGGGGATCGGTCTGGCCATAGCACAGCGGCTGGCCGCGGACGGTCACAAGGTGGCCGTCACGCACCGCGGGTCCGGGGCGCCCGAGGGGCTGTTCGCCGTCGAGTGCGACGTCACCGACAACGAGGCCGTCGACCGCGCCTTCAAGGAGGTCGAGGAGCACCAGGGTTCGGTCGAGGTGCTGGTGGCCAATGCCGGGCTATCGGCAGACGCTTTCCTCATCCGGATGACCGAGGAGAGATTCGAAAAGGTCATCGACGCCAACCTCACCGGGGCGTTCCGGGTGGCCCAGCGGGCATCGCGCAGCATGCAGCGAAAGCGGTTCGGCCGAATGATTTTCATAGGTTCGGTATCCGGCACCTGGGGCATCGGCAACCAGGCCAATTACGCAGCCTCCAAGGCCGGCGTGATCGGCATGGCCCGCTCGATCGCCCGGGAGCTGTCGAAGGCCAACGTGACCGCGAATGTCGTTGCCCCCGGCTACATCGACACCGACATGACCCGCGCGCTGGATGAGCGAATCCAAAAGGGGGCACTGGAATTCATCCCGGCGAAGCGCATCGGCACCGCCGCCGAGGTCGCCGGCGCTGTCAGCTTCCTGGCCTCTGAGGATGCGAGCTACATCTCCGGTGCGGTCATCCCGGTCGACGGCGGCATGGGCATGGGCCATTAACACACAAGGACGGATATGACAGGACTGCTCGAAGGCAAACGGATCCTGGTCACCGGGATCATCACCGACTCGTCGATCGCATTTCACATCGCCCGAGTGGCCCAGGAGCAAGGCGCTCAGCTGGTACTGACCGGCTTTGACCGGCTCCGGCTGATCCAGCGCATCGTGGACCGGCTGCCGGAAAAGGCGCCGCTGCTGGAACTCGACGTGCAGAACGAGGAGCATTTGGCGACACTTGCCGACCGGGTCACCGAGGTGATCGGAGAGGGCAACAAGCTCGACGGTGTGGTGCACTCCATCGGCTTCATGCCGCAGACCGGGATGGGCATCAATCCGTTCTTCGACGCGCCCTATGAGGACGTCTCCAAGGGCATCCACATTTCGGCCTACTCATACGCCTCGCTGGCCAAGGCGCTGCTGCCGATCATGAACCCCGGCGGTGGCATTGTCGGCATGGACTTCGACCCGACCCGGGCCATGCCGGCCTACAACTGGATGACCGTCGCCAAGAGCGCGCTGGAATCGGTCAACCGGTTCGTGGCCCGCGAGGCGGGCAAGTACGGTGTCCGCTCGAATCTCGTTGCGGCAGGGCCTATCCGGACGCTGGCGATGGCCGCCATCGTCGGTGGTGCACTCGGCGACGAGGCCGGCGCCCAGATAAAGCTGCTCGAGGACGGCTGGGACCAGCGGGCGCCGCTGGGCTGGAACATGAAAGACCCGACGCCGGTCGCCAAGACGGTCTGCGCGCTGCTTTCGGACTGGTTGCCGGCCACCACGGGAACCGTGATTTTCGCCGACGGCGGTGCGGCTACCCAATTGCTGTAGCCGGCAATGCTTTTCGATGCCGTCCTGTTGCTGTCCTTCGGCGGTCCGGAGGGCCCAGAGCAGGTGCGGCCGTTTCTGGAGAACGTCACCCGGGGCCGTGGCGTGCCCGCCGGGCGGCTTGACGCCGTGGCCGAGCACTACATGCATTTCGGTGGCGTATCACCGATCAACGGGATCAACCGCGCGCTGATAGCAGAACTGCGGTCAGCCCAGGACCTGCCGGTGTACTTCGGCAACCGCAACTGGGAACCCTACGTAGAAGACACCGTTACGGCCATGCGTGACAACGGTATTCGCCATGCAGCGGTTTTCACCACGTCAGCGTGGAGCGGCTATTCCAGCTGCACGCAGTATGTCGAGGACATCGCCCGGGCCCGTCGGTCGGCCGGCCCGGATGCGCCCGAGCTGGTAAAGCTGCGGCCGTATTTCGACCATCCACTCTTTGTCGAGATGTTCGCCGAAGCGATCGCCGCGGCCGCCGGAACCGTGCCCGCCGATGCGCGGTTGGTGTTCACGGCACATTCCATTCCCGTAGCCGCTGACCGGCGCTGCGGCCCCAACCTCTACAGCAGCCAAGTCGCCTATGCCGCAAGGCTGGTCGCGGCGGTTGCGGGATACGCCGACTACGACCTGGCCTGGCAGTCGAGATCTGGCCCACCGCAGGTTCCCTGGCTGGAGCCCGACGTTGCCGACCATCTCGCGGCGTTGGCGGATGCGGGAACGAAGGCCGTAATCGTCTGTCCCATCGGCTTCGTCGCCGACCACATCGAGGTGGTCTGGGACCTCGACCACGAGCTGCGATTACAGGCCGAGGCGGCGGGCATGGCGTTCGCCCGTGCCGCCACACCCAACGCCGATCGCCGATTCGCCGCGCTGGCTGCGGATTTGATCGACGAGCTGCGGAGCGGCCGCGCACCGACCCGGGTCAGCGGGGCCGATCCGGTACCCGGGTGTCTGGCCAGCAGCAACGGTGAGCCATGCCGTCCACCGCACTGCGTCGCGGAGGTCGGGTGAAGCGGGTCGCCACCATCGAGTCCGGGACGTCGCTGATGTAGTGCCGTCGCTGGGTGTGAAGCGTTGGCGACGAGTGTGAAGCGTTGGTGTTCGGTGTGAAACCAGGGCGAGAAAATCGCCCAGATGTCGCCCTGGGTTCACCCGGAAAGCCCTGGGTTCACGCCGAAAGCCCTGGGTTCACACCGAAAGCCCTGGGTTCACACCGAAGCACACCGAGTGCCTTGTTTCGACCCCGAGCACCTTTCATCCCGAGCGTCGAATCAGCCGGTCCAGGCCGAACGCAGAATTGCGCTGACAGCCGCCATCCGCGCCGAACGCACCACGGCCGCAAGCGGTCGCAGCGCATCACTGGCGATCTGCGTTTCCGACGAGGAATTTCCCGTCGGCAACCGGCTCAGCCCGGCGCTTACCGCGATGATCGCGTCCACGTGCGAGGCGTTTTCCAAAACTCGCAATGCGCGTGGCGATGCATGGTCGGGAATCCGGTGTTGCCGCGAGGATTCCAGCATCTGCTCGACCAGGCCCCGCGGGTCGGCGACGTCGCTCGCGGCACACCCCAGCCCGATGCTGCCCAGGGCGTCGGCGGCCGAGCGCACCGCCGAGCGCAGCGCGTATTCCGCGTCGCCCAGTTCGTAGTGCTCGTACGCGGACGCACCCGGCAGCGAGTACACCATCCAAGACAGGGCAGACAATTCGGGTGGATCGTCGCCGGAGCCGGCTTCGCAGTAGGTGAACTCGGGCACCAGTCCGATGGCGGTTGCCGCGTCGTCGGGATCGGTGACGATCACCGCCTCACCCACGGCAAGCGCGTCAAGCTCGAATTGCGTTCCCGGTGCTAGCCCGCGCACGTCACCGGGCACCGGCAACACGACATTCACGGTTCCGTGCGTCCGGGCTGGACCGACGGCTGCCCGCAGCGTCTGCAGCAGCGAGACGGTGCCGGCATCATGCACATCGGGCCAGGACAGTCCGATGTGGCCTGCGGCGACCGCATCATAAGCGGTCACCGATTGCGTTGGCGCCCAAAGTGATAAAGCGTCAAGGACGTCGTCGGGCGCGGCCTTGCCGGCCAGCCAGGCGTTGGCCCATAGCGACAGCGAAACACTTGGACACCACATGATCTCGCAGTGTAGTTGTTCGGCCCCGCAAAGGCTGATCACGCGTATTCTGACCGCATGCCCGTCGCGCTGATCTGGCTGATCTTCGCCTTGGTGCTCGCCGGTGCCGAAGCGCTGACCGGCGACATGTTCTTGCTGATGCTCAGCGGCGGCGCGCTTGCCGCGGCCGGGGCCAGCTGGCTGACTGACTGGCCGCTCTGGGCCGACGGCATGGCGTTCCTGGTGGTTTCGGTTCTGTTGCTGGCGTTGGTGCGGCCCACGCTGCGGCGGCGGCTTACGCCCGCGACGAAAATCCAGACCGGCGTCAAGGCGCTCGAGGGCAAGCAGGCGTTGGTGCTTGATCGGGTCGCCAGCCAGGAGGGCCAAGTAAAGCTTGACGGCCAAGTGTGGACGGCACGCCCGATGAACGAAGGCGACGTCTACGAGCCTGGCGAGTCGGTGACCGTGATCCACATCGACGGTGCCACCGCCGTGGTCTTCAAGAACGTGTAACCCTGCGAGAAAGGAACTTTGGTGGGTCCGGGTGGAACGCTTCTAGTGGTGTTTTTCGTCGTCCTGGTGATCTTCACGATCGTGGTGGTCGCCAAGTCGATTGCGCTGATCCCGCAGGCCGAGGCCGCGGTGATCGAACGGCTCGGCCGGTACAGCCGCACCGTCAGTGGGCAGCTGACGTTGTTGGTGCCCTTCATCGACCGGATCCGGGCCCGGGTGGACCTGCGCGAGCGGGTGGTGTCCTTCCCGCCGCAGCCGGTCATCACCGAGGACAACCTGACCCTGAACATCGACACGGTCGTCTACTTCCAGGTCACCGTGCCGCAGGCAGCGGTCTATGAAATCAGCAACTACATCGTCGGCGTCGAGCAGCTCACCACGACGACGCTGCGCAACGTGGTCGGTGGCATGACGCTCGAGCAAACCCTGACTTCGCGCGACCAGATCAACACCAAGTTGCGCGGCGTGCTCGACGAGGCCACCGGCCGCTGGGGTCTGCGGGTGGCGCGAGTGGAGTTGCGCAGCATCGACCCGCCGCCGTCGATCCAGGCCTCGATGGAAAAGCAAATGAAGGCGGACCGGGAGAAGCGGGCGATGATATTGACCGCCGAAGGCACCCGGGAGGCGGCGATCAAGCAAGCCGAAGGCAACAAGCAGGCGCAGATCCTGGCCGCCGAGGGCGCCAAGCAGGCCGCCATCCTCGCCGCTGAGGCCGAGCGGCAGTCCCGCATGCTGCGCGCTCAGGGTGAGCGCGCTGCGGCCTATCTGCGAGCGCAGGGACAGGCCAAGGCGATCGAGAAGACGTTCGCCGCGATCAAGGCCGGCCGGCCCACCCCCGAGATGCTGGCCTACCAGTACCTGCAGACCCTTCCGGAAATGGCGCGCGGCGACGCCAACAAGGTGTGGGTGGTGCCCAGCGACTTCAGCGCGGCGCTGCAGGGATTCACGCGATTGCTGGGCGCGCCGGGCGAGGACGGCGTGTTCCGGTTCCAGCCGTCTCCCGTTGACGAGGCGCCCCGCCATGCCACCGAAGACGATGACGCCGAAGTCGCGGACTGGTTCTCCACCGAAACCGATCCGGCGATCGCCCAGGCAGTGGCCAAGGCGGAGGCGATAGCGCGCCAGCACGTGGACGGACCGCCGGGAGTACCGCCGCAGCTGACCCAATAGGATTGCGCAATGAGTGCTTTGACTTCACCGAAAACCTATGCGGCGCTTGCTGCTTTCCAGGCGGGTGACGCGGTGGCTTGCGCAATTCCGCTGCCGCCCATCAAGCAGTCCTTGGACACGGTCGGGCTTCCGGTCAACGTGCGCCCGGTCCTGCCGGTGGTCAAGGCCGCCGCGGCAATCGGTCTGCTGTCGGTCAACCGGTTCCCCGCGTTGGCGAGGCTGACGACGGCATTGCTCACGTTGTATTTCGTTTGTGCACTCGGGGCGCACATCCGGGTGCGGGACAAGGTGGTCAACGCCCTTCCGGCGGCGTCGTTCCTGGCGCTCTTCGCGGCGATGACGGCGAAGGGTCCCGACACCCGCTGAGTTTGGTGCAACCAGAATCGCACGCGCGGGTGCGATTCCGCGTCTGCTCGCCCGGTCAGCCGTTCAGCGCTGACCGCTCGGTGGCGGTGTCGGCGACGCCGGTGACTGGCCGGGAACCGGCGGCGGGACCCCCGGCGCGCCCGGAGGAGGCCCGCCCGGCAACGGCGGCCGAGGCCCATGCGGGCCCGGCCCCATCGGCCCCATTCCTGGGCCGTTGTGCGGTCCGGCCATCGGTCCCGGCGGCCCGGGCGGCGGAAAGCCGAATTGCGGTGCAGCGGGCCCGAATCCGGGCGGCGGAGGAGGCGGCGGAGGCCCGAAGCTGAAGGCAAAGATCACCAGGGACGCGGTCGCCGTGAACAAAGCCCCCACGACGCCGCCTGCCACCCCGGCACCGACCACGACGCCCGTGGAATGGCGGCGTTTGGGCTTCGCGGGTGGGGCGGCGGCAGCGGGTGCCGGCTCGGCGGGCGGCTGCTGGGCGATGCTGGGTTGCTCGGTACTGGTTTGGTCGGAGGTCATGCGACTCCTCACGTCGTCGGTTTGTCGGCAATCGCGACGGTAGGAGCCGTAGTTGAAGCGAAGCTGAAGATTCAGGGGTGCTGTCCGGGTGGCGGGAAAGCCGGCGGCGGTAGCACACTCGGCCCCGACGACGGGATGGTTACGGCGGGCGGCGAGGACGGGATGTAACTGACCAGCGGCGTCGACATCGGCGCCGGATACGGCGGGGGTGGGAACTCGACGCGGACCTTCCAGGTGGGTCCGGTGACGGCGAACACGGCAAGCGCGCCGACCGCGGGAGCT
>NZ_LZIJ01000177.1 GCF_001667115.1 Mycobacterium sp. 852002-51163_SCH5372311
CCGCACTGGGTGTCGCGCTGGAACGCGCCGACCACGTCGTAGTGGCGTGCAGCGCCATCTCTCAGACGTCGCGACTGCGGGCTCAGCGCCGCCTGCCAGATACCCCGGTGCTTCCGCCGCCCGAGGTCGCGGCCGCCGCCGAGTTGCTGCTGCTGGCGGTCCCGGACAGCGAACTCGCCGGGCTGGTGTCCGGCCTGGCCGCCACCGCGGCGGTGCGGGCCGGAACGATCGTCGCGCACACGTCCGGCGCCAACGGGATCGCGATCCTCGCGCCGCTGGCGCCGGACTGCATCCCGCTGGCCATTCACCCTGCGATGACCTTTACCGGCTCCGACGAGGACATCAGCCGATTGCCGGACACCTGTTTCGGAATCACCGCGGCCGACGACGTCGGACATGCGATCGCTCAGTCGCTGGTGCTGGAGATGGGCGGCGAGCCGTTCTGCGTCCGTGAGGACGCACGCGTCCTCTACCACGCTGCGCTGGCCCACGCGAGCAACCATGTAGTGACAGTGCTGGCCGACGCGCTCGAGGCGTTGCGCGCGGCCCTGCGCGGCAGCGAACTGCTCGGTCAACAAAGTGTGGACGACCAGCCGGGTGGCATCGCCGAACGCATCGTCGGGCCGCTGGCCCGGGCGGCGCTGGAGAACACCCTGCAGCGCGGCCAGGCCGCGTTGACCGGCCCTGTCGCCCGCGGCGACGCTGCCGCCGTCGCCGGCCATTTGGCCGCCCTGGAGCGGGTCGACCCGGAACTGGCCCACGCGTATCGGGTGAACGCCCTGCGGACCGCCCTGCGCGCCCATGCCCCCGGCGACGTCGTCGAGGTGCTCACGGCATGACCAAAGCGATCAGGCCGCCAGCCTTCAGGCCCGGCGAACTCAACGTCTACCAGAACCCGCGCGACGTCACCGACGTCAGCCGCGCGCTGCGGCATACCGGCCGCCGGATCATGCTGGTGCCCACCATGGGTGCATTGCACGACGGGCACCTGTCCCTCGTCCGGGCCGCCAAACGGGTGCCCGGCTCGGTGGTCGTGGTGTCCATCTTCGTCAACCCACTGCAGTTCGGGGCCGGCGAAGACCTCGACGCCTATCCGCGGACGCTCGACGACGACCTGGCGTTGCTGCGCGGTGAGGGCGTCGAGATCGTGTTCGCGCCGACGGCGGCCGCGATGTATCCCGACGGCCTGCGCACCACCGTGCAGCCTGGTCCGCTGGCCGCCGAACTCGAGGGCGGGCCGCGGCCGACGCATTTCACCGGGGTGCTGACCGTCGTGCTGAAGCTGCTGCAGATCGTGCGTCCCGACCGGGTGTTCTTCGGCGAGAAGGACTATCAGCAGCTGGTGCTGATCCGGCAGATGGCGGCCGACCTGAACCTCGATGTCGCGGCGGTCGGCGTGCCGACCATGCGGGAAGCCGACGGGCTGGCGATGTCGTCGCGCAACCGCTACCTCGACCCCGCGCAGCGGGAGCTGGCCGGAACGCTGTCAGCGGCGCTGCTGGCCGGCATGAATGCCGCCCCGGCAGGTGCGCAGGCCGCTCTGGACGCGGCTGGTGCCGTGCTGGACGCCGTGCCCGCGCTGGCAGTCGACTACCTGGAAGTGCGCGGCGTCGACCTCGGCCCGGCGCCCGCCTGCGGAGCGGGTCGGCTGCTGGTCGCCGCCCGGCTCGGCACCACCAGGCTGCTGGACAACATCGCGATCGAGATAGGAACCCTCGCCGGCGCATCCAGGCCGGCCGGGCTGCAGCCCGATTCGGCCCAATCACATTGGAGGAACTGATGTTACGGACGATGCTGAAGTCGAAGATTCACCGTGCCACGGTCACCCAGGCGGACCTGCACTACGTTGGCTCGGTCACCATCGACGCCGACCTGATGGACGCCGCGGACCTGCTCGAGGGCGAACAGGTGACCATTGTGGACGTCGACAACGGCGCTCGGCTGGTCACTTACGCGATCACCGGTGAGCGGGGCAGTGGCGTGATCGGAATCAACGGTGCCGCAGCGCATCTCGTTCATCCCGGCGATCTGGTCATCCTGATCGCGTACGGAACCATGGAGGATGCCGAGGCGCGGGCCTACCAGCCGCGGATCGTCTTCGTCGACGCCCACAACAAGCAGATCGACCTGGGCCACGACCCGGCTTTCGTACCCCCTGACGCGGCCGAGCTGTTAGACCCTCGGATCGGTGTGCGGTAGCCGTGCTGCTGGCGATCGACGTCCGCAACACGCACACCGTCGTCGGGCTGCTGACCGGAACCAAAGAGAACGCAAAAGTATTGCAGCAGTGGCGGATTCGCACTGAGTCTGAGGCGACCGCCGATGAACTGGCGCTGACAATCGACGGGCTGATCGGCGACGACTCCGAGCGCCTCACCGGCGCGGCCGCGCTGTCCACCGTGCCGTCGGTGCTGCACGAGGTGCGGGTGATGCTCGACCAGTATTGGCCGTCGGTGCCGCACGTGCTGATCGAACCGGGTGTGCGTACCGGCATCCCCCTGCTGGTCGACAATCCGAAAGAAGTGGGCGCCGACCGGATTGTGAACTGCCTGGCCGCCTTCCACCGGTTCAACAGGGCCGCAATCGTCGTCGACTTCGGATCGTCGATCTGCGTGGACGTGGTGTCGGCCAAGGGCGAATTCCTCGGCGGCGCGATCGCTCCCGGCGTTCAGGTGTCGTCGGACGCCGCGGCGGCCCGCTCTGCGGCCCTGCGCCGGGTCGAATTGGCCCGCCCCCGTTCGGTGGTCGGCAAGAACACCGTCGAATGCATGCAGGCCGGTGCGGTGTTCGGCTTCGCCGGTCTGGTCGACGGCCTGGTCGGGCGCATCCGTGAGGACGTGGACGGCTTCTCCGGCGACTTGGGCGACAAGGTGGCGGTGGTGGCAACCGGCCACACGGCGCCGCTGCTGCTGCCCGAATTGCACACCGTCGACCACTACGACCAGCACCTGACCCTGCACGGCCTGCATCTCGTCTTCGAGCGCAACAGGGACGCCCAGCGCGGGCGGTTGAAGACGGCACGCTGATCACTTGCCGGCTTTCGTGCGTTGGCCAGCTCGCAGGCTAGACGTGAACTGGCGGACCTTGAGTGTGCATGCAGGGCGTCGCGGGTGATCCTAGGGCGAGAAATTCGCCAGGATCCCGCCCCTGCGATCACAGCCAACGCCGTCAGTTCACACCTAACGCCATCAGTCCACAGCTGACGCCCTCAGTTCACACCCGAAGCAGGCTCGATGCTTCGTCCGCAAGAGTTGATTTAAGCTGGCACGTCGTGAGCTCAGCCGACCCAGACATTCCAGAGCAGCTGCGGATCCGTCGGGACAAGCGCGCTCAACTGTTGGCGGAGGGCCGTGAGCCTTACCCGGTCGAGGTGGGACGCACCCACACCCTGGCCGAGATTCGCGCCGCATACCCCGACCTGCCGACGGACACGACCACCGACGACGTAGTCGGGGTAGCGGGCCGGGTCATGTTCGCCCGCAATTCCGGGAAATTGTGTTTTGCGACACTCCAGGACGGCGACGGCACCCAGCTGCAGGTGATGATCAGCCTGGACAAAGTCGGTCAAAAAGCCCTCGACGATTGGAAGGCCGACGTCGATCTGGGGGATATCGTCTACGTCCACGGCAATGTGATCAGCTCACGACGCGGCGAATTGTCCGTTCTGGCCGACTGCTGGCAGATGGCGTCCAAGTCGTTGCGGCCGCTGCCCGTCGCGCATAAGGAGATGAGCGAAGAATCCCGGGTCCGGCAGCGGTATGTGGACCTGATCGTTCGCCCGCAAGCGCGCACGGTGGCCCGGCAACGGATCGCGGTTGTCCGCGCCATAAGAAATGCGCTTGAACGGCGCGGCTTCCTCGAAGTCGAGACGCCTATGTTGCAGACGCTGGCCGGTGGTGCGGCGGCTCGCCCGTTCATCACGCATTCCAATGCCTTGGACATCGATCTCTACCTGAGGATCGCGCCGGAACTGTTCCTCAAGCGCTGCGTCGTCGGCGGTTTCGACAAGGTCTTCGAACTTAATCGTGTGTTCCGAAACGAAGGAGCCGATTCCACGCATTCACCGGAATTTTCCATGCTCGAGACCTACCAGAGCTATGGAACGTATGAGGATTCGGCAGTCGTCACGCGTGAGCTTATTCAAGAGGTAGCTGATGAAGCGATCGGGACCAGACAACTTCCACTGCCCGATGGGAGTGTCTACGACATAGACGGAGAATGGGCGTCGATAGAAATGTATCCGTCTCTGTCGGCGGCACTCGGCGAAGAGATCACACCGCAGACCACACTCGGTCGGCTAACCGCCATAGCGGATCAGCTCGGTGTCGAGATCCCGCAGAACCGGGGCTACGGACACGGCAAACTCGTCGAGGAACTATGGGAGCATTCGGTCGGCAAGAACCTCACAGCGCCCACCTTTGTCAAGGACTTTCCTGTTGAGACAACGCCATTGACTCGACAGCATCGCAGTATCGCAGGGGTAACCGAGAAGTGGGATCTGTACTTGCGCGGCGTCGAACTCGCCACGGGTTACTCCGAATTGACCGATCCGGTTGTGCAGCGCGAAAGATTCGTCGAACAAGCCCGCGCCGCTGCCGCGGGTGACGATGAGGCGATGGCACTGGACGAAGATTTTCTCGCTGCGTTGGAGTATGCGATGCCGCCGTGTACCGGAACCGGAATGGGCATCGATCGGTTGTTGATGTCTTTGACCGGCCTGTCAATTCGAGACACAGTTTTGTTCCCGATTGTGCGGCCACACTCCAACTGAACTATGCGTCTTGTGTTCGGATTGAGTATTCTGCACTCGTATGGCAGATTGGTGGCGGGGAGTCTATCCAAACTGCACAGGAACTGCACAGGAAGAAACGCGAGGGTAAGCCGATGGCGAAAAAAGTGACCGTCACCTTGGTCGATGATTTCGATGGTGCGGGCGCCGCCGATGAAACGGTCGAATTCGGGCTTGACGGGGTGACCTATGAGATTGATCTTTCTTCCAAGAATGCTGCGAAACTGCGCAACGACCTGAAGCAATGGGTAGCTGCCGGGCGCCGTGTCGGCGGACGGCGACGTGGACGTTCCGGCTCGACTAGGGGCCGTGGCGCGATCGACCGTGAGCAGAGCGCGGCGATCCGGGAATGGGCCCGTCGCAACGGCCACAACGTGTCGACCCGCGGCCGTATCCCGGCCGACGTCATCGACGCGTTCCACGCGGCCACCTGACAAACTGCAGACCGGCGCCCGGGCCACTAGGCCCGGGCTTCTGTCTTTTTGGGACTTTCGCTGGCGGCGAACGGTTCGCCGGCGACTCGGGAAACGATTCGGCGGTTTTCCTCGTTGCTGTAGGTACGGCTCGGTTCGACGGGTTCTGCGGAGTTCTTTCGGAGTGCTTCGGCAGTGCTGGGGAACCGTCAAGGTTAGGAACCCTGGCAGGCCGACCATTACAGTGGACGGCAGGTACGCGATTCCGGCCCCACGGACTATAGGGGCCACAAAGGGGCCGTAATGAGGTTGTACCGATGGTGAGGGAGAGCAGGTAACCACCGATGTTCGAACGATTTACCGACCGTGCCCGCAGGGTGGTCGTCCTGGCCCAAGAAGAGGCCCGGATGCTCAACCACAACTACATCGGGACCGAGCACATCTTGTTGGGTCTGATCCACGAAGGTGAGGGCGTCGCCGCCAAGTCGCTGGAGTCGCTGGGCATCTCGCTGGAAGGCGTTCGCAGTCAGGTCGAGGAGATCATCGGACAGGGCCAGCAGGCACCGTCAGGGCACATCCCCTTTACGCCGCGCGCCAAGAAGGTTCTCGAGCTGAGTCTGCGGGAGGCCCTGCAGCTCGGCCACAACTACATCGGCACCGAGCACATTTTGCTGGGACTTATTCGCGAGGGCGAGGGTGTGGCCGCCCAGGTTCTGGTGAAGCTGGGCGCCGAGCTGACCCGGGTGCGCCAGCAGGTGATCCAGCTGTTGAGCGGCTACCAGGGCAAGGAAGCCGCCGAAGCCGGCACCGGTGGCCGGGGCGGCGAATCCGGCAGCCCGTCCACGTCGCTGGTTCTCGACCAGTTCGGCCGCAACCTGACTGCCGCCGCGATGGAGGGCAAGCTGGACCCGGTAATCGGCCGCGAGAAGGAAATCGAGCGGGTGATGCAGGTTCTTTCCCGGCGCACCAAGAACAACCCGGTGCTGATCGGTGAGCCCGGCGTCGGCAAGACTGCCGTGGTCGAAGGACTCGCACAGGCGATCGTGCACGGCGAGGTCCCCGAGACGCTGAAAGACAAGCAGCTCTACACCCTGGACCTGGGATCGCTGGTAGCCGGCTCGCGCTACCGCGGTGACTTCGAGGAACGCCTGAAGAAGGTGCTCAAGGAGATCAACACCCGCGGCGACATCATCCTCTTCATCGACGAGCTGCACACCCTGGTGGGTGCTGGTGCCGCCGAGGGCGCGATCGACGCGGCCAGCATCCTCAAGCCCAAGCTGGCCCGCGGCGAACTGCAGACGATCGGTGCCACCACCCTCGACGAGTACCGCAAGTACATCGAGAAAGACGCCGCGCTGGAGCGCCGCTTCCAGCCGGTGCAGGTCGGCGAGCCGACGGTGGAGCACACCATCGAGATCCTCAAGGGTCTGCGGGACCGCTACGAGGCGCACCACCGGGTGTCCATCACCGATGCCGCGATAGTGGCGGCGGCCACTCTGGCCGACCGCTACATCAACGACCGGTTCCTGCCGGACAAAGCGATCGACCTGATCGACGAGGCCGGTGCCCGGATGCGGATCCGCCGGATGACCGCGCCACCGGACCTGCGTGAGTTCGACGAGAAGATCGCCGAGGCGCGCCGGGAGAAGGAGTCCGCGATCGACGCGCAGGACTTCGAGAAGGCGGCCAGCCTGCGCGACCGCGAGAAGCAACTGGTGGCTCAGCGTGGGGAACGCGAGAAGCAATGGCGTTCAGGTGATCTCGACGTGGTAGCCGAGGTCGACGACAACGAGATCGCCGAGGTGCTGGGCAACTGGACCGGCATCCCGGTGTTCAAGCTCACCGAGGCCGAGACCACCCGGCTGTTGCGCATGGAGGATGAGATCCACAAGCGGATCATCGGCCAGGTGGATGCCGTCAAGGCCGTCTCCAAGGCGATCCGCCGCACCCGCGCCGGGTTGAAGGACCCCAAGCGCCCGTCGGGCTCGTTCATCTTCGCCGGCCCGTCCGGTGTCGGTAAGACCGAGCTGTCCAAGGCGCTGGCGAACTTCCTGTTCGGCGACGACGACGCGCTCATCCAGATCGACATGGGCGAGTTCCACGACCGGTTCACCGCGTCGCGGCTCTTCGGCGCTCCGCCTGGGTATGTCGGCTACGAGGAGGGCGGCCAGCTCACCGAAAAGGTGCGGCGCAAGCCGTTCAGCGTGGTGCTGTTCGACGAGATCGAGAAGGCACACCAGGAGATCTACAACAGCCTCTTGCAGGTTCTGGAGGACGGTCGGCTCACCGACGGGCAGGGCCGCACGGTCGACTTCAAGAACACCGTGCTGATCTTCACGTCCAACCTCGGCACCTCCGACATCTCCAAGCCGGTCGGTCTGGGCTTCACCAAGGGTGGCGGTGACAACGACTACGAGCGGATGAAGCAGAAGGTCAACGACGAGCTCAAGAAGCACTTCCGGCCGGAGTTCCTCAACCGCATCGACGACATCATCGTCTTCCACCAGCTGACTCGCGACGAGATCATCCAGATGGTCGACCTGATGATCGGCCGGGTCGCCACCCAGCTCAAGGGCAAAGACATGGCGCTGGAGCTGACCGACAAGGCCAAGTCGCTACTGGCCAAGCGTGGCTTCGATCCAGTGCTGGGCGCGCGTCCGCTGCGGCGCACCATTCAGCGCGAGATCGAGGACCAGCTGTCCGAGAAGATTCTCTTCGAGGAGGTCGGGCCGGGACAGATCGTCACCGTCGACGTGGACAACTGGGACGGCGAAGGCTCCGGCGAGGACGCGGTGTTCACGTTCACCGGAACCCGCAAGCCGCCGGCCGAGCCCGATCTGGCGAAAGCTGGAGCGCACAGCAAGTAGCGCGAGTAGGCCGCATCGAGACTGCGGTGACGGCTTTGATTCTGCGGTGGCGGCGCGCCGCACTCGCACTTCCGCGCCGTAGACGCAGTGTCAATGTGGTCGGGACGCTTGTGGGCTGCCGTGGGCGCCGGTCTAGACTGACGGATGTTGTAGACGGGTCGCGGAATCTGGTGAAATTCCAGAACGGTCGCGCCACTGTGCAAAGTCAGACCCGAAGCTCGTCACCGACACCTAAGCGGGACGCGACATCCCAGAAGGAGTAACCAGTGGCCAATAGCGAGACAACCGGCGCCAGGATCGCAGCGGTGGATCTGTCGGCGACAAGTGCGGCGCTCTGGCTGGCGGCCACCGTCTTCCTGGCGCTGTTGACGCTGTACTTCGTCGGCATCGACCAGGGAGCGGTGTCACTGTTCGGCAGTGACTCCCACGTGCACGAATTCGTGCACGACGCAAGGCATCTGCTCGGATTCCCCTGCCACTGAGCCGACATCGAAGAAGCTGGAATCGCAGAGAAGGCGCGCCTAGCGTGGAGAAGCGTCTGATCGCGCGCGGTCTGCTGGCCGGCGCGGTCGGAGCAGTACTTGCGTTCGTATTCGCCCGCTTGTGCGCCGAGCCCGCAATTGGGCGTGCCATCGCGTTCGAGCATGGTCGATCCGAAGCCGAGAATGCCCAGGGCGTGCACGAGCACGGCGCTGAGTTGTTCAGCCGCGGTGTGCAATCCAACGCCGGCTTGGGCTTCGGAGTGCTGGCTTTCGGTGTCGCCATGGGCGCACTGTTCGCGGTGGCGTTCTGCCTGATCTACGGGCGTACCGGAGACTCCGCGAGAGATATTGCGCCACGGCCGTTTTCGCTGCGACTGGCCGCAGCTGCGTTCGTCACCGTTTATCTGGTGCCGTTTGTGAAGTATCCGCCCAACCCGCCTGCCGTAGGCCAGTCAGATACGGTCGGAGCGCGCACCGGGTGGTATCTGGTGGCTGTGCTGAGCTCGGTGATGCTTGCGGCCGTCTCGGTGTGGTTGGCCCGACGGCTCGCGGCGCTGTTCGGCGGTCTGTGGAATGCCGGCCTGCTCGCGGCGGGTTCTTACGTGGCGTTGATCGCCGTGATCCTGGTGCTGTTGCCGACGGTGCACGAGACTCCGGAACCATTGCGCAACGCCTCGGGTGCGATTGTCTATCCCGGCTTTCCCGCCGACGTTCTCTACGAATTCCGGTTGGTTGCGCTGGCAACGCAGCTCGTGCTGTGGGCGTCCATCGGCCTGGTTTTCGCGACGCTTGCCGGGCGGTTGCTGGACGGCCGGGCCCAGAGCGGACGGGCATCGAGTATCGCGACGTGACCGAGGTTATCCGGCTGACGTTGGTGTCGCATGGGATGACCGACGCGATGGCGGCCGGGCGCTTCCCCGCCGACGAGCCGCTCAACCCCATTGGACATACGCAGGTCGGACGTTTCGAAATCCCCAGCAACGCAAGCCAACTGGCCGGACCCGAGCTGCGCGCCCGGCAGACGGCGGAGCTGCTCGGGCTGCATGCCGCCACCGACCAGCGGCTGGCGGACCTTGATTACGGAAGTTGGCGCGGGACAACATTGGGGGGCATCCCGCCTGATGACCTTCAGGCGTGGTTGACGGATCCGACCCAAGCGCCGCACGGCGGCGAATCGATCGCCGGCCTCATCGGCCGGGTTGCCGGATGGCTGAAGTCGTTGATTCACAACGCATTACCGACGGTGGCGGTCACGCATCCGGCGGTGATCCGCGCGGCGATCTTGGTGGCGCTGGATGCCCCGCCGACGTCGTTCTGGCGCATCGACATTGCACCGGGCGATCGCACGGTCCTGCACTACCGCGACCGGGCCTGGACGCTGCGGTGGTCCTGATCGGGCTCGTAGCGCAGCGACTGGGACCACCGCGCGGACCGGATTACGGCTCGATCCGGATTTCGATCATCGCGGTGAATTCGGCCGCCTTACGGATATCGTCGGTACGAGGCCGCCCGTCGGCGCCGCGGCGCACTCCGTAATACTTCGCATCCCCGGGAGTCGCGCAAAGGAACTCCGCCAAACTCGCCGCCACCGTCGCGCGATCCTCGACAGGCGTCGCAATCCCTCGCAGCTTCCGGCCCGCGATCAGCATCTCGACGGGGGCCCCGCCGCGCAAGTTGATCCACCATTTGCTGTCGGTGTAGCAGACGACCAGGTCGGCGCGGCGGATGTAGCGAACCACGGCAACGTAGCGGTTTCCCGTTTTGCGGCCCGCGAAGGTCAGCAACATCGTGTTGCCGCTGACCAGGCGATGCAGCGGTGAGCCCAGCAAGCGCTTGAACAGCCAGTTCACATAACCCGGGACCGTCGGCGGCGGAACAGTGGCGGTCATGACGTAGTTCCTCTCCCTAGTTCACGTATGTGCACTAGCTGACTGTACCACCGTTAGTTCATACATGTGAAGTAAGGTGCATGGATGACTCGGCAACGGCTCAGCCCTCAGCGGCGCCGCGACCAGCTGCTGGACATAGGGGCCGCGCTGTTTGCCGAACGTCCGTACGAGGATGTGCTGATGGAGGACATCGCGGAACGTGCGGGCGTGACGCGACGGTTGTTGTATCGGTATTTTCCCACCAAGCGCGACTTCTACGCGGCGATCTTTCAGCGCGCCAGCGATCGGCTGTTGGCGAGTTCCGCGCCGACCGGCGACCGCACCGCCGATGAGCAACTACGTACCGCCGTTGACGCCCACATCCAGTACTTCGTAGACAATCCTCGCGATGCGCTCACGGTGAACCGGGGTGCCCTCGCCGGCGATCCGGTGATACAGGCGATCATCGCCGAAGAATTGGCGATGGTGGCCCAGCGCATCCTCGACGCGACCGGTCTGCACGGACACGCCCGTCAGGTCGCTGCCGTCGCCGTCCACGGTTGGCTGGTCTTTGTTCGCGCCATCTGCGTGGAATGGGTTGAGTCGCAAACGATCTCCCGAGTCGAACTGACGCAGATGTGCCTGGACACCTTCCGAGCGGCACTGCAGGTTGCCCGGACCTGCCAATCCTCGACGCCTTAGTCCGGCTGGCTTTACGCCGCCGTCCGGAGACGAGCTATTGCGGGGCCACCAGAGCGAATACTTGCTTGGCCACCTGCAACATCCAGCCGGTGACCGTCGGTCCGTGATCGCGCGGCCAGTTCAGCTGAAAGCTGACCACCCACGGCTGGTGCGTCCTGTCGACGGCGTACCAGCTGAACGTCAGATCGCCCGGCAGACCACCGGCTTTGGCGCCGATGTACGGCCAGTCGTTGCGATCCAGCTGAATACCTGCAACGGCGGCCAGGATCTTCCTGACCGGCGCGGCCTGGCCCACCGCGTCGGCCTGCAGCGTCGTATGTACCCGGCAGATGTCCTCGGCGCTGCCATACCATTCCGCGTTGTAGATCGATGCCGGGGCGTGGGCGCGGGTCGGATCAGGTTGATAGGGAGTGGCATTCGCTTGTCGCAGTAGCTCGGCTCGGACTTGTGGCGATGATGCCTGCTTCCATTGGCCGCGCAGGTCTGGTTGTCCCCAGCCGACGGAGAACAGCTCGTACATGGTCGGGAATGGCGTCATGCTGCCGGGGTCATGGTGGCCGGCGGTGACCAGCGCACGCTCGATGGCTCGGGTACCCAATCTCTCGATCAGCAAGTCGGTGGCCATGTTGTCGCTGTTGGCAATCATCTTCTCGGCGGCCGTGCGAACCGAGACATGCTCTCCAGCAGTCAATTCCAGGCCTGAGGAACCCACGGCTTTGCTCTTGTCGGTGACCGTCAACTGGTCATCCCAGGACACTGTCCCGTTCTTGACCGCGCCCGCAAGTGCATGCAGCACATACAACTTGAAAATCGATGCCAGCGGCAGAGATTCACCAGTGTTGGTGCCGGCTACCGGCTCGCATTCGCCGTTGTTGACCTTGGCGACCTGGTATGAGTACCGCGCCCCGGTCTTGCTCAACACCGCATCGACGTCGGCCCATGACTTGATCGAGGGTGGCTGTGTTTCGACGGTGAACCCGTCGACCCACCTGTCGTCGTCGGTGTGAATCCGGATGTCCTGGCGTGCACCGTATGAGGAGATCAGGTGCAGGGTGGCCGCGCTGGCCCCGATGTCAACGCCCGCCAGCGTGAATGGACGATCCCACCACAGCCCCTCCATGGCGGTCCGGACCATGTCGACCTTGTCCTTTGCGGCAAGAGTGCCGACCCCGACGGGCCCGATGGGCCAGTCCGAGTTGAGCATGTCCAGGGTCTGCTGGGCACGCAGTCCGGGAGGCGTGCCGGTGTCGATCTGTCGACCCGGATTAGCCGCATTCGCCTCTGGGGCAGGTGACGGAGCGCAACCCGGCGTCAGGGTCACGACCAATGCCGCGATGGCGCACAGCGCCGCTATGCGGTGTCGAACGCGGCGCCGGCTAGCCCGACTGACCTGAACCGGCAACGTCGAGCACAACCTCGAATTCCAGCAACGACGCCCCGGTTGCCACCGGGTTGGCCCGGTGGCCGGCATGGGCTTCGATAGCGGGCCCGGTAGCCCACGCCTGGAATGCTTCATCGGACTCCCAGTGCGTTACCACGAAATAGCGGTTCTCGCCCTTGACCGGGCGTAACAGCTGAAAGCCGAGGAAGCCGGGAGAGTTCTCGACCGCATGTGCGCGGTGGGCGAACCGCTTCTCCAGTTCGGGGCCAGCGTCGGCGGGTACTTCTATAGCGTTGATTTTCACCACTGGCGGCATGTCGTTAGGCTACCGTGCCGCCGGTCCGGCTCAAGATCAGGTCACGCAAGATTGTGGTATGCCCAGTGACCTGTTGACCCGCCGCGGCGGACGGGGCGAACCTTTGGTGCTGGTGCACGGCCTGATGGGCCGGGGCACCACTTGGTCGCGTCAGATTCCGTGGCTGACTCGGTTGGGCACCGTGTATACCTACGACGCGCTGTGGCACCGGGGCCGCGACGTGATCGATTCCTACCCGATCAGCACCGAGCGCTTCGTGGCCGATCTGGGTGACGCGGTGGCCTCGCTGGGTGCGCCGGCCAGGCTGATCGGGCATTCGATGGGTGCGCTGCACTCGTGGTGCCTGGCTGCGGAGCGCCCCGAGCTGGTCTCGGCGCTCGTGGTCGAGGACATGGCGCCGGACTTTCGCGGCCGCACCACCGGCCCTTGGGAACCGTGGCTGTATGCCCTGCCAGTCGAATTCCATTCTGAAGAGGAGGTATTCGCCGAGTTCGGAGACGTCGCCGGACAGTATTTCCTGGAAGCCTTCGATCGCACCACCACCGGCTGGCGGCTGCACGGTCACACCTCGCGGTGGATTGAGATCGCCGCCGAATGGGGTACCCGCGACTACTGGTGCCAATGGCTGGCCGTGCGTGTGCCGGCCCTGCTGCTCGAGGCCGGCAACTCGGTCACCCCACCCGGCCAAATGGTCGAGATGAGTGGAAACGACTGTACGACAAATTATCTGCGTGTGCCCGAGGCTGGCCACCTGCTGCACGACGAGGCGCCGCAGGTGTACCGGGAGGCGGTGGAGTCCTTTTTCCGCGCAACCATATGATGCTGAGCAGACGCAAACCACCAATTCGGACTCCCTGGTCAGGCCGGAGATTCTGACGCGTTCGGTGTGAGCCTATGGCGTTGATTGTGAACCTACGGCGTTCGGTGTGAACCTACGGCGTTCGGTGTGAACCTACGGCGGGAATCGGCGCGAATTTGCGCCAAGAATTCCCCCCCAAAGCCAAGGATTCACGCCGAAAGCCAAGGATTCACAATGAAAGCCAATGATTCACACCAACTTGTTGAATTCTCCCAGGGGATTGTGGTCTGCAGCCATAATCTCTGAGGCGGGGTTGCGTCCAGCAGAGTGGTGTACGAGTCGGGGCCCTGATCATCGGTACCGGCGTGTCGTAGCCGAGTGATTGAA
>NZ_LZIJ01000178.1 GCF_001667115.1 Mycobacterium sp. 852002-51163_SCH5372311
TACGCCACAGACCGCGGCTGCACCCACCCCGGCTGCGACGCCCCCGGCTACTACAGCGAAGTCCACCACACCACAGACTGGGCCGCAGGCGGGCGCACCGACATCGACAACCTCACCTTCGCCTGCACATCCCACCACAAACTCCTCGAAACAGGCTGGCAAACCCGAAAACAACCCAACGGCCAAACCGAATGGATCCCACCCCCCCACCTCGACCACGGCCAACCCCGCACCAACAACTACCACCACCCCGAACGAATGCTGCGCACCGAAGACGTACTGGACGAAGACGACCCGTGACGTCCGATCGGCACTCGTCTTACGCGGCGCTAGGCGTACAGGCGGCAGCGCTCGACGAGAATCTGGGCTAGCCGTTCCGGCTCGCTGACCATCATGCAGTGACAGGTGTCCATTGGAATGAGGGTCTGTACGCCGCCGAGTGCGTCGATGTATTGCCGCTGCATCTTCGCCGAGAGGGCGCGATCTCGCAGGGTCAGTATCCAGGTGCGCGGGATGTCGTCGGGCATTCCCTGCCGTGACACCTTCTCCGCGAGCATCCGCGCGGATTCTGGGTGCACTTTGTCGGCCATGAACCTGCGCCGCGCGCGGCTGACTCCGTTGAGGTAGGTGAATCTGATTCCCGCGGCAGGCGTTTGGCTTAGTCCGCCCCTCCTTGCGTTGCGCCGGGCAAGGGGCGCCCACACTCCTGTCAGTGTGTCGGTCAGCGACGTCCCCTCGGGCGAGACGAACGCTGCCGCGAACACCATCTCGCGTACCTTCGACGATCCGAGCTTGGTAACCACGCCGGGGATCGTCAGTCCGGCCATCGAGTGACCGACGATGACCAGATCGTCCAGCCCGGCGTCCTCGATATCGTCGACCACCGATTTCACAAAGTCGGCGATGGTGACCGTCAACAGATCGCCCGGCTTGTCGCGCCGCCCCGGCAGGTCCACCGCGAGCACGGTCAACGCCGGCTCCAGTTGCCGGATCGCATCGACGGTGAACTGCCACGAATCGGCGGCCAGACCGCCGCCGTGCACGAGCACCAGTCCAGGCAGCGCCTTCGAGCCACTGGCTTCCATGGAGGGACCCTAACTGTCGCGTCGCCTTGACTGTATATCGAACTACTGTTCGAATAGGAAGTATGCGCTGGTCTGGTCAGGCTGTCGCGGTCAACGGAACGCCCGTCGACGACGGAGCGCTGCCAGGGCTGCAGCGCATCGGCTTCGTCCGAAGCGTGCGCGTGCCGCATTTTGACGGCATCACTTTTCACGAGGTGCTGTGCAAGTCAGCGCTCAACAAGGTCCCGAATGCGCCGGCGCTGCCCTTCCGGTACACGGTCAACGGCTACCGGGGCTGTTCGCACGGCTGTCGTTATTGTTTCGCCCGTCCCACCCACGAGTACCTGGACTTCAACAGCGGCAACGACTTCGACACCCAGGTGGTGGTCAAGACCAACGTCGCCGAAGTGCTGCGCCGAGAGCTGCGCCGCCCGTCATGGCGCCACGAGACCGTCGCGCTGGGCACCAACACCGATCCCTACCAACGCGCCGAGGGCCGGTACGCGCTGATGCCGGGCATCATCGGCGCGCTCGCAGAATCCGTCACGCCGTTGTCGATTCTGACCAAGGGCACCCTGCTGCGGCGCGACCTGCCGCTGATCGCCGAGTGCGCTCGACAGGTGCCGGTGTCGGTGGCGGTGTCGTTGGCGGTCGGCGACGCGGAACTGCACCGCGACGTCGAGCCGGGAACGCCTACCCCGCAGGCGCGGCTGCGGCTGATCACCGCGATCCGCGACGCCAATCTGGAATGTCACGTGATGGTCGCCCCGGTGCTGCCGTATCTCACCGACTCCACCGAGCACCTGGACTGGCTACTCGGCCAGATTGCGGAAGCCGGGGGCACCGGCGTCACGGTTTTCGGCCTGCATCTGCGCGGCTCGACGCGCGGCTGGTTCATGTCGTGGCTGTCCCGGGCGCATCCCGAGATGGTCGAGAAGTACCGCGAGCTGTACCGGCGCGGCGCCTATCTGCCGCCGAGCTATCGCGACCTGCTACGCAGGCGAGCCGCGCCCCTGGTCGCCAAGTACCGGCTGGGCGGCGACCACCGCCCGTCTTCGCCGGCAGTCGAAGCGGCGGCAATGCCGGAACCCTTGCAGCAGACTCTGTTTTGAACCGCGAGCGCGCGCATATGTACGCCGACACGCCGTAAAACCTGGCATTTTGCGCACCTTCGCGCCGGCTGAAGACGCCGTAACAAATCCGGTAGCGTTTTCGATATTACCTACGTGCAGAAAGTGACACTCGGGGTTGCGGCGGCAACATTTGCTGCGGCTCTGGGAGTCGCCGGAGTTGCGTTCCCGCCGGGCGCAGCGCATGCAGATGGCCACCAGGTGACCTACACGATCACCAGCACCGGCAATCTCACCGGCAACGTCCGGTACATGAACAGCGATCCGCCCAGCCAGGCTGCCTTCAACGCGAACTCGGCACAGTTCATGAACACCGTGCAGACGGCGTTCGCACCCGACCAGCCGCTCGTCTACACCGTCACACTGGCGAACCCGAGCCAGTGGGCGTACGTCGCCGCCAGCGGCGGATGTCACTGGCCCGACTGCGGCTCCGGGGCCACTCCCGAACTCCACTGCGAGATCGCCGTGGACGGCCAGGTCGTCGTCACACAGAGCGCCACCACCGGCGTCACCTGTTCGACGCGGCCCTGGTAGTCCGCTACCGGCACGCCACCACCAGCACTTCGGCGCGCTGCCTACCGACCCCACGGATCTTGTGGGGGAGCGACGCGTCGAAGTAGGCGCTGTCACCGGTGCCGAGTGTGATGGACTGGTCGCCGTAGTCAAGCTCGACGGTCCCGGCGTGCACGAACACGAACTCCTGACCCGGATGCTCGGGATGCGGATCGTCTGCCGGATCACCCGTCGGGCGAACCACGAACGGCGACATGGACTTTCCGAGCAGTCCCGACGCCAGCACCCGGTATCGTCCGCCGTCCGAGCCGGCCCGGTCGACGGCGATCTTCTTCTCGGCGGTCTCGTCGGAGAATAGCCGGCCGACGTCGACGTCGAGTGCCCGCGCGACCTTCAGTGCGACGGCGATCGACGGTGTGCTCTGGCCGCGTTCGATCTTGGACAGGTAGCTCTTGGTCAGGCCGGTCTGCGCGGCCAGCCCCTCGAGGGTGAGGCCATGTTGCCTACGAACGGCGCGCAGCAGTTCTGTCACCCGTGGACCTCCTCATGACACAAGGTTTCCTTTAGGATAAGTTTCCTATAGTGCTACTATTGTGTCATAAAAGTGGCACACCGACACTGGGAGCCCTGATGGCAACCACGTTTACCGATTCGAAGTCCGACCTGATGCGCCGGGCTCAGGAGCAGTTGAGCGCCCAGACCCCAGAGTCGCAGTTGACCAAGCGGCAGAAGCTGGCACTGACCTGCCGAGCGCTCTACGACGCCGGGCACGATTCCGGGCTGGCCGGCCAGATCACCGCCCGCGCCGAAGCCGACGGCACCTATTACACCCAACGTTTGGGCCTCGGTTTCGACGAGGTCACCGACGACAATCTGCTGCTGGTGGACGAGGATCTCAACGTTCTTGACGGGGACGGAATTCCCAACCCCGCCAATCGTTTTCACAGCTGGATCTATCGCGCCCGACCCGACGTTCGGTGCATCGTGCACACTCACCCCTTCCACGTGGCGGCGCTGTCGATGCTGGAAGTGCCGTTGGTCGTCTCGCACATGGACACCACGCCGCTCTACGACGACTGCGCGTTCCTCGCGAAGTGGCCGGGTGTCCCCGTCGGCAATGAGGAGGGGGAGATCATCAGCGCCGCGCTCGGCGACAAGAAGGCGGTCCTGCTGGCGCATCACGGCCAGGTGGTCGCCGGTGCCAGTATCGAAGAGGCCTGCTCGCTGGCGATTCTCATCGAGCGTGCCGCGAAACTGCAGTTGGCCGCGATGTCCGCCGGGACCGTCAAAGAACTGCCGGACGAATTGGCCCGAGAGGCCCACGACTGGACGCTGACGCCCGCGCGCAGCAAAGCCAACTTCGCGTACTACGCCCGCCGCGCTCTTCGCCACCACCCTGACGTTCTGACCAGCTGACCGAAGGAGCCCGTCTGTGCCAGATCCCAAGATCCACGGCATCATCGCCTACCCGGTGACCCCCTTCGCCGGCGACGACACTATCGACACGAAACGGCTGGCGGCCCTCGTCGACAAACTCGTCGACTCCGGTGTCCACGCGATCGCCCCACTCGGGAGCACCGGCGAACTGGCCTACCTGGAAGAGGCCGAGTTCGACACCGTGGTAGACACCACCATCACGACCGTCGACGGCCGACTGCCCGTCATCGTCGGCGTGTCAGATGTGACCACCGCCAAGACAATTCGGCGGGCCCGGTATGCGCAACAGGCCGGCGCGGACGCGGTGATGGTGCTGCCGGTCTCATACTGGAAGCTCACCGAACGTGAGATCGTGCAGCACTACCGCAGCATCGGCGACGCCATCGGCATCCCGATCATGGCCTACAACAATCCCGCCACCAGTGGGGTCGACATGCGCCCAGAACTTCTGGTGGGCATGTTCGACACCATCGACAACGTCACCATGGTCAAGGAATCCACCGGCGACCTGTCCCGGATGCAGCGCATCGCCGAACTCTCCGGCGGCAAGCTGCCGTTCTACAACGGCAGCAATCCACTGGTGCTCGACGCGCTGACCGCGGGAGCCTCCGGATGGTGTACGGCCGCGCCCAATCTGCGGCCCCAGCCGTGCATCGACCTGTACAACGCGGTACGTGCGGGCGATGTCGACAAGGCGCGGGCGATTTACGACGACCTCAGGCCGCTGCTGCAGTTCATCGTTGCGGGCGGACTGGCCACCACGGTGAAGGCCGGCCTGGATCTGCTCGGTTTCCCGGTCGGGGATCCGCGTGCCCCGCTGCTGCCACTCGACGATCAGGGACGCGCCGAGTTGCAGAGGCTGCTGACAACCGCTTAGGCCTACCCGAGATCGTGGGCGCTGAACGTGTCGCAGTCCTTCGGCTGACCGGTCTGATACCCGACGGTGAACCAGTGCTGCCGTTGCTCAGACGAGCCGTGCGTCCAGGATTCGGGGTTGGTCCGTCCGGCGGTCTCCTGCTGGATGCGGTCGTCGCCCACCGACGCCGCGGCGGACAGCGCGTCAGCGATATCCTTGTCGCTCAACGGGTTCAGGTACGGAACGCCGGTGCTCTCCTGCTTGGTGGTGGACGCGTAATGCGCCCAGATTCCGGCGTAGCAGTCGGCCTGCAACTCGGTGCGCACGCCGTTGCCGCCGGCGCCCTGAGCCCCCTGCTGTGCGCGACCCAACACGTGCAGCAGGTTCTGCACATGGTGGCCGTACTCGTGCGCCACCACATACTCCTGGGCGAACGGTCCACCGCTGGAACCGAATCGGTCCACCAGCACCTGGAAGAAGTCGGTGTCGAAGTAGGCCGTCTGGTCCACCGGGCAGTAGAACGGCCCGACCTCGCTGGTGGCCGCGCCGCAGCCGGTGTTCACCTGACCGGTGAACAGCCGCACGTGCGGGCGGGTGTAGTTGCGCATCAGTTGATGCCACACCGCGTCGACGGAGTTGCCGGTGGCCACTACCCGGCACTGCACGTATTTGTTGGCGTCGGCGCCGGTTTTGCATTGATTCAGGTCGAAACCGGGCGCCGAGTAGTCGCTGGTGTTCATCCCCTGCTGGGGCATCACCCGTCCGGGATCGACGCCGAGGAACATGGCCAGCAGCACGATCACCAGCCCACCGAGCCCGCCGCCGATGGCGATCATGCCGCCACCACCTCCGCCGCCGGAAGACGACGCCGTGCTGGTGTCGATCTGCATACCCTCGTTGAAGGTCATGGCACAGCCTAACGCGAGAGCGGTGGTGGCAATGGGGGTGCCGGTGCGGGCAATCGGTGTCAGCCCGGGCCGTCGCTGGCGGCAGCCAGCAGTGGCACCACGACGTCGCTGATCGGCGTGGCCAGGCCGTGGGCGCGGGCCTTGCGGATGATCACCCCGTTGCGGATGTCCCATTCCAGCCGGCGGTGGCTTTCCCGGTCGGCCAGCATCGAGGTGCCCATGTCTTCGGGAACCTGGCGGAACATCTCGACCAGTTCGCCGACCGACTCGTCGGGCAGCCGCGCGCCCTCGGCCTGAGCGACGGCCAGGCATTCGGCGACGTAGCGGCGTGACAGGTCGGCGACGTC
Organism: Mycobacterium sp. 852002-51163_SCH5372311; assembly: GCF_001667115.1. Classification (GTDB taxonomy): domain Bacteria; phylum Actinomycetota; class Actinomycetes; order Mycobacteriales; family Mycobacteriaceae; genus Mycobacterium. Next base: position 6,256 of record NZ_LZIJ01000178.1, read on the forward strand.
GTCGCGGCGGAACATTCCGGACCGCCGCCCGGACAACGCCATGAAGCCGGCGAGCGCGTTGACCAGCAACTTGCGCCATGCCGCCGTGATGAAGTCGGGATCGCACTCCACCCCGCAGCCGGCGCCGCGCAACAGTTCGGCGAGTTCCTGCGCCATGGGTCCGCTGGGCAGCACCAGCCTGGCTTCGCCGCGCAGCCGCACCCACCCGTCGGGCTGGGTCTCGGCCGCATACCACACGATCCCGGGCACCACCGGCGACGACGGGCAATGCGGCTGCACCTGCTCGACCTGTTCGACGCCGTTCTGCAGGACGGCGACGATGGTGTGCGCGCCGCAGAGCCGGTTCAGCCAGGCCGCGGCGTCGTCGTTCTGCGTCGCCTTGACCGCCAGCACCAGCACGTCGACCGGGCCGTTCACCTCCCCGGGATCGGTGTGCACCGGGCCGGGCACGACGATCGGTTCCTCGCCGTCGGGCCGCAGTTCGATGCTGTCGCGCGGGGTGTGGCCGCAGACCACGATCGGATGCCCGGCCTTGTACAGCAATGCGGCGACCGTCGTGCCGACGGCGCCGGGTCCGACGAGTGCGATGGTGGTGGAGATGGGACTGAAGGTACCGTGCGCGACCGAGGCCGATGGTGTGGCCCTTTAAACTGAGCAGTCATCCAAACCCGCCCTAGAAGGAGTTTTTGTGTTGCGCAGCCACGCCGCTGGTTCGCTACGGACTCACGACGTCGGGCAGCAGGTGACGTTGGCCGGCTGGGTGGCTCACCGCCGCGACCACGGCGGCGTCATCTTCATCGACCTGCGCGACGCCTCGGGTATTGCCCAGGTCGTGTTTCGCGCTTCAGACGTGCTGGCGCAGGCGCACCGGCTGCGCGCCGAGTTCTGCATCGCGGTGACCGGCGTGGTCGAGACCCGCCCGGAAGGCAACGCCAACCCCGAGCTACCGACCGGCGAGATCGAGGTCAACGCGTCCACGCTGACGGTGCTGGGGGAGAGCGCACCGCTGCCGTTCCAGCTCGACGAGCCCGCCGGCGAGGAGTTGCGGCTCAAGTACCGCTACCTCGACCTGCGTCGCGAGGGTCCGGCCGCGGCAATCCGGTTGCGCTCCAAGGTGAACGCCGCCGCGCGGGCAGTGCTTGCCCGCCGCGAGTTCGTCGAGATCGAGACGCCGACGATCACCCGCTCGACGCCGGAGGGGGCGCGCGACTTCCTGGTCCCGGCCCGGCTGCGGCCCGGCACGTTCTACGCCCTGCCGCAGAGCCCGCAGCTGTTCAAGCAGTTGCTGATGGTGGCGGGGATGGAACGCTACTACCAGATCGCCCGCTGTTACCGCGACGAGGATTTCCGCGCCGACCGCCAACCCGAATTCACCCAGCTCGACATGGAGATCAGCTTCGTCGACGCCGAAGACGTCATTGCCATCTCCGAAGAGATCCTGACCGCGCTATGGGCGCTGATCGGCTACGAGATTCCCACGCCCATCCCGCGGATCACCTACGCCGACGCGATGCGGCAGTTCGGTTCGGACAAGCCGGACATGCGGTTCGAGCTGGAGCTCGTCGAGTGCACAGAGTTCTTCTCCGACACCACGTTCCGCGTATTCCAGGCGCCGTATGTCGGTGCGGTGGTGATGCCCGGCGGGGCGTCGCAGCCGCGACGCACGCTGGACGGCTGGCAGGACTGGGCCAAGCAGCGCGGGCACCGCGGGCTGGCCTACGTCCTGGTCGGCGACGACGGAACGCTGGGCGGCCCGGTGGCCAAGAACCTCAGCGACGTCGAACGCGACGGGCTGGCCGCGCACGTCGGTGCCAAGCCCGGCGATTGCATCTTCTTCTCGGCGGGCCCGCCCAAGCCGTCGCGGGCCTTGCTGGGGGCGGCCCGCAGCGAGATCGCCGGCCGGCTGGGGCTGATCGACTCGGACGCTTGGGCATTCGTGTGGGTGGTCGACCCACCGCTCTTCGAGCCCGCCGACGAGGCGACCGCCGCCGGCGACGTGGCGGTGGGCTCCGGGGCGTGGACCGCGGTGCACCACGCCTTCACCGCGCCCAAACCCGAATACGAGGACGCGCTGGACAGTGATCCCGGCAACGTGCTCGCCGACGCCTACGACATCGTCTGCAACGGCCACGAGATCGGCGGCGGATCGATCCGCATCCACCGCCGCGACATCCAGGAACGGGTGTTCGCGGTGATGGGCCTCGACAAGGCCGAGGCTGAGGAGAAGTTCGGTTTCCTGTTGGAGGCGTTCACCTTCGGTGCTCCGCCGCACGGCGGGATCGCGTTCGGCTGGGACCGCATCACGGCGCTGCTCGCCGGCATGGACTCGATCCGCGAGGTGATCGCGTTCCCCAAGACCGGCGGCGGTGTCGACCCGCTCACCGACGCGCCGGCGCCGATCACCGCCCAGCAGCGCAAGGAGTCCGGAATAGACTTCAAGCCGATGACCCCAAAAACGGGGGCGCAGGCATGAGCCAACCTGATACCAAGACATTGAATGCGTTCAACGACAACATCATCGAAGAGTTCCGGGCCAACAACGGCGAGGTCGGCGGCCAATTCGCCAACGCCAACCTGCTGCTGCTCACCACAACCGGCGCCAAGTCCGGCAAGCAGCGAATTTCGCCGCTGGCCTACTTCCGCATCGACGGCAAGCTGATCATCATCGGATCCTTCGCCGGCGCCGACGTCAACCCGGCCTGGGTGCACAATCTGCGGGCCAACCCGAACGCGCACATCGAAGTGGGTGCGGGCGCGTTCGACGTGACCGCTCGCGAACTGCCGTCCGACGAGCGTGACGAGCTTTTCGAGAAGGTCGCGGCGGCAGCACCGGGCTTCGCCGAATACCAGTCGAAGACCAGCCGGGTGATTCCGCTTTTCGAGCTGCAGCCGGCTTAGCGGGCGCCGCGCCGCGCGGTGGGGTAAGCAAGCCTGATGAGTACCTCGCGGGTGACGCTGCTTTCTGGAGCGGCCGAGGGCGGCAGGGCCGGCCTGCAACGGGTCCGAGGCGTGTGGTGGACAATCCTGCAGACGGCGGTGGCCGCAGGCCTGGCCTGGTACATCACCCACGATCTGCTCAAGCATCCGCAGCCATTCTTCGCCCCGATCGCTGCCGCGGTTTGTCTCTCGGCCAGCAATGTCTTACGTGCGCAGCGCGCGATCCAGATGATGGTAGGAGTGACGCTCGGCATCGGCATAGGCACGGTCGTGCAGAAGGTTATCGGGACCGGGGCCGTCCCCATCGCGGTCACCGCGCTGCTGGCACTGTGCGTCGCAGTATTGATCGGACAGGGTTTCATCGGGCAGGGACTGATGTTCGTCAACCAGACCACCGTTTCGGCGGTCTTGCTGCTGGCGTTGTATCGCAGCGGCGTCGGTGCCGAACGCATCTACGACGCGCTGATCGGTGGCGGCCTGGCCGTGATCTTCGCCGTCCTGTTGTTTCCGGCCAACCCGCTGGCGGTGCTGGGTGGCGCCCGCGCCGGTGTGCTGAATGCCCTGTACGACGTGCTGTGCCGCACCGCGGATTTCGCCGCCGGTCGCAAGAATGCGCCGTCGGACTGGCCGCTGTCGGCGGTCGACCGGGTCCACGAGCAGCTCGGCAACCTCATCCAGGCGCGCAATACGGCCCGGCAGGTAGTCCGGGCGGCGCCGCGGCGGTGGGGGATGCGTCAGGTCGTCTACGCCGCCGATCACCAGGCGCTGTATGCGGCTTTGCTCGCAGGCTCGGTGATGCAGCTTGCCCGCGCGGTCGCTCCGGCGCTGCACACCCCCGACTGGCTTCCGCAGCCCATGCCTGCAGTGCTCGTCGACCTCGCGCAGGCGACATCGCTGGCGGACTCGGATCCGGCGAGGGCGAGCGCACACGTCGAGGCCGCGCGTGGACATGCCGCGGCGCTGCAGTCGAGCGCCGCCGAGAAAACGGAGGTGCTGCTGGCCGGCGTCGTGCAGTCCTGCGTGGACGACCTGCAACGAGTGATCGACCTCAGACCGACGTGACGTCAGGCCTACGACGATTGGGCGAGGAACTCCTGGACCAGGCGCTTGGGTGCCTGCGTCAGCCACGCCTCGGTGATCAGCTCCTCGAGCTCGATGATCTCGATGTTCGCTAGTTTCACCAGCACCGCCGGATAACCGTCGAAATGCGGGGTGGTGAAGTAGACGTCCGGCTGGTCGGCGATCAACGCGAACTTCACGCCCTCGTCGGACACCCGGACACCGAGGATGTCGCCCTCGGGAGGCTGCGACCCGAGCGCGCGCAGCGCTTCGTGGTCGGACTTACGCAGCGGCCGTTCCCAGGCGACCAGTTTCTTGCCCACCCGCCAGTCGTGTGGCGCGGGCTCCGCGGTCAGCGGCAGCTGACCGATGATCCTGGCGACGTCGTTCCAGGTGGCCACCCTTCGATTGTGCTCCCGCAGTCACAGCTATGGCATGTTTCTGCGTAGATCCGGCGCCCAGGGCCGCAACGCCCGCTGCCGCTAACGCGGTCGAATTAGCTCGCCGACTCGGGCAAAGCCGGCGCCTCAGTCAGCCAGTCCAGCAGCTTTTGGTAGATCGACGGGTGATTGAGCAGGTCGAAGTGGTGCAGACCGGTCAAGGTCAGTCCGTGTGCGGACTCGAACGGAATCTTGCGTGACCGGCCGCGGCCTGCCGCGCTCGCCGGACGCACGAGGCTGTCGCCGACCAGGAGGCCGATTGCGCGCGGCGCGGCGGAGGTGGCGACGAAGTGGTAGACGGCGTTCGGCAGAAAGGGCACCTCGTGGCAGCGGTCCTGCAGAAATTCGTCGGGGTCGCAGTCGCGCCAGTCCTCGTCGAGCAGCGCGCCGAACCGCAGGTCCTTGACGCCGGAGCTGCGCCGGTTGAGGAAGTAGGCGATTGCGCGGGTCTCCGGAAGCTTGGCCAGGGCCCAGGAGGCGACGTTGACCCCTTTTTCCAGGTCGGCGCCGAGGTGCGGCGAGCCAAGGCAGACGACGTGTCTGACTTTGTCGGTCCACCGCTGCTCGTGCTGAAGTCCGTAGTGGCAGGCACTGCGCGCCACCAGGCCGCCCATCGAGTGCCCCACCAGCGCGATCTCGTCCACCGGCACCGGCCACAGGGTCTGCAGCTTGCGCAGCAGGTCGGCCAGGCTCTGGCCGTTTTGTGAAATGTGGAACCCGGTGTTGTACCGCAGGTAGATCGGGGTGATCCCCAGCTCGTTGCGCAACCCCGTGCCGTACGGCTGGTGGAATTCCCCGGTTCGCGGCCGGCGCCACCAAGACCGTTCGGTCAGGCACCAGCCGTGCACGAAAACCGCGATCCGGCCGGTCGCCTCCGGAAACGCTGCCGCGATCGAGTCGGCGGTCAGTGCGACGGGCTGCCCGTGCCGCCGGATTCCCATCGAGAGTGCGAATGCGTTGCCGCGGTCGGCCAACTCATCGCCGTAGATTCCGTTGAGCGCCGCGACGGCTCCCGCGATCCGCGGGGCCGCCTGGACCGTTGGGTCGTCGTCGTTGCTGCAAGCCTCGGCGGCGATTCCGCCCGCGCCGTGCAGCGATCCACGGATCGCGCGGTCCACCAGCCGATAGGTGATCGCGGCGGTGGCGTCGTGAATCACCTGCACCGGTTTGGACACCGGTCCGACCGCGTCGAAGACGCGACTCGAGATCCCGCCGTGCATGTCGCGGACCAGCGCGGTGACCACCCGGGTGCCTTCGCCCGCAAGGTCGGCCAATGATCGGATTTCGTGTCGTTGCACGAGCCACTCCCTCCCAGTTCTCTGCGGCGCACGCCGTCCCCGACAGTCGTCAATCGACGTTAATGGTTCCCACTTTGTCGTTGAAGACCACAATTGGTCAGAATCTCGGTGTGCCTGATGCTGCGTCCGACTCCGCCGCCCACCGCTATCGGGTCACGCACCGCACCGAATACCGTTACTCCGACGTCGTGACCAGCTCCTACGGCCGCGCTTTTCTCACTCCGCGCGACTCGCTGCGGCAACGTTGCATTGCACACCGGCTGGTCATCGAACCGACTCCGGCAGACAGCTCGACCAGCCGCGACACCTACGACAACATCAGCTCGTATTTCCACGTCACAGAGCCGCATCGCGTCCTGACCATCACCAGCGAATCGATCGTCGAGGTGGCCCCGCAGGTTCCCAGCCGGTACGCCGGCGGGCCGGCGCTGCAACCGTGGGAGGCCGCCCGACCGAGCGGCACCCGGGGAGCGCTGGCAACCGACTTCGCGCTGGACCTGAACCCACCCGAGATCACCGACGAGATACGCGAGTACGCGGCACCCAGCTTCCAACCCGGACGCCCACTGGTCGAGGTGATGCGCGACCTGGGGAGGCGGATCTTCAACGACTTCACCTACCGTTCTGGCACGACGACGGTCTCCACCCGGGTCAGCGAGGTTCTGGCGGCCCGCGAAGGGGTATGTCAAGACTTCGCGAGGCTGGCGATCGCCTGCTTGCGGGCCAACGGTCTGGCGGCGTGCTACGTCTCCGGGTACCTGGCCACCGACCCACCGCCCGGAAAGGACCGAATGATCGGTATTGACGCGACCCATGCCTGGGCATCGGTGTGGACACCACAGCAGCCAGGGCAGTTCGAATGGCTGGGCCTCGATCCCACCAACGATCAGCTGGTCGACCAGCGCTACATCGTGGTCGGTCGAGGCCGCGACTATGCCGACGTGCCGCCGCTGCGCGGCATCATCTACACGAACTCCGAGCACAGCGTGATCGACGTCGCCGTCGACGTGGTGCCCATCGAAGGGGATGCCCTGGATGCGTGACTTTCACTGCCCGAACTGCGGTCACCGCCTGACATTTGAGAACTCGGCCTGCCTGTCGTGCGGCAGCGCGCTCGGATTTTCGCTCGAGCAGATGGCCTTGCTGGTAATCGCCCAAGAGTGGCAAACCGACCACGCCGGCTCCGTGCCTGCCGACGACTATCAGCTGTGCGCCAATCTCTATCTGGCCGAATGCAATTGGCTCGTTCCCAAGAGCCGTCCCGGCGGATTGTGCACGTCGTGCGCGCTCACTTTGGAGCGGCCCAACGACAGCGACACCGACGGCCTGGCGGCGTTCGCGCGGGCCGAGGCGGCCAAGCGGCGGCTGATCGTGGAGCTGTACGAGCTGAAATTGCCGATCGTCGGACGTGACCAGGATCCCGGACAAGGACTGGGATTCCGCCTGCTGTCCAGCGCTTTCGAGCAGGTGATGACCGGGCACGACAACGGGGTCATCACGCTGGATCTGGCCGAGGGCGACGACGTCCATCGGGAGCAACTGCGGGTCGAGATGGAGGAGCCGTACCGGACCCTGCTCGGGCACTTCCGCCACGAGATCGGGCACTACTACTTCTACCGGCTGATCGCTCCGTCGAGCGACAGGCTGGCGCGATTCAACGAGCTGTTCGGCGACCCCGACGCCGACTACCAGGCGGCGCTGGACCGGCACTACGAAGAGGGTCCGCCCGAGGGCTGGCAGGAAAGCTTCGTGTCGTCCTATGCGACCATGCACCCGGCCGAGGACTGGGCCGAGACGTTCGCTCATTACCTGCACATCCGCGACACGATGGACACCGCGGCCTGGTGCGGTCTGGCGCCGGCGACGGCGACCTTCGACCGGCCGGCCTTGGGACCCAGCGCCTTTCCTCACATCATCGACCTATGGCTGCCGCTGTCGTGGTCGCTGAACATGGTGAACCGTTCGATGGGTCACGACGACCTGTACCCGTTCGTGCTGCCGGTCGCCGTGCTGGACAAGATGCAGTTCATCTACACGGTCATCGACGAGTCATAGCCTGAGTTCCAGAGCTCGGCACACTCAAGCCGGCATCACCCGTCGTTCGTCGGGCCCCCACAGCGGCTGCATGCCACCCGGCAACGCCAGCTGGGTGTCCGTGATGACGTCGGCAAGCTCGCGCAGCGCGGCATGGATCGCATCCAGCAGTTCGGCCAGCTCCGCGCGGCGGCCCTCGGTGACCACTTCCAGCTCGGCCGGATCCGAGCGGCGCAGGCGGGTGTTGATGTCGTCGGCCATGCGCTCCGGCCGCGACGAGCCCGACGAGCCCGGCAATTCCGTGAGGTTGGCCCGCAACCGCTCCAGCTGGTAGGCCAGCGACCGGGGGTTGTGCGGGTCGAACAGCATCAACTCCGTGACTGCGGCGACGCTGACGATGCCCACGTTGCGGCGCCGGTAGATGACCGACGATTCACATGCCAACAGGGTGGACTCGATGATGGTCTGCTCGGCGGGTGCGCTGCGCACCCTGGTCAGCGTCGCGCGCAGCAACGCCGTCAGCCACAGGCCGCGTTCGATACGTTTACCGACGTCCATCATGGTCCAGCCGACGTCGTGCACCATGGACTCGCCGGCCACCCCGGACAGCGTCAACATCCCGGCCAACGTCTGCGTCTGAGCCGAGGCGAGCAACGCATCGGCCTCGCCCAGCGACTGCGGCGGGTCGTCCCGCTGTACTACCGCGCGCTCCACATTGGCCAGCACCATCCAGGTGTCGTTGGACAACTGGTCGCGCACCGCCCGTGCGGCCAGGGCCAGCCCGTCCACCGACTGGACCAGCGATCCCGGCCGGTCCGGGTCCATGGTCAGCGACCACAGCATCGAGGGGGCGACGGCTACCAGCTCGGCATGGTCGTCGCGGGTGCCGATGTCGGTCCCGGTGATGCGGCCCAGCGCGGCCATCAGCACCGGCACGCACTCGCTTTCCTCGGTGACCTGCTGGTTGCGGTAGACGTGGTAGCGCTCGCGGGCGACGATCAGCAAACGGGCCATGTTCTCCGCGCGTTCGCCATAGCGTCCCATCCAGAACAGGTCGGACAGCACGCGCGGCGAGCTGACCCCCAGGGTGCCGGCGCCGCTCTTCGCGGGGTGGCGCGCCGGCGCCCCCAACGCAGGTAAAGCAACCGCCTCGGCGCGTGCACGTTCCGTCGGACGCACCCAGACGTCCTTGGCCGCAACGGTTTTCAGCATGTACCCGGTGGGCCCGGGCGCCAGCACATAGCCCAGCCCGCCGATCATCGGTGCGTAGCCGCTGCGCTGGGCAACGGTGAACAATCGCATCCCGACGCCGGCCGACGACAACACTCCGGCATGGTCGGTCGGCGCCGACGAGAACTCCGGTGGTTCCTGACCGACCCACTGCCATGGCATGTCCGCGATGCGTGCGGCCAGCTCGTCCAGCTGAGCCGACGAAAGTGCCGGTCCGACAAAGCTTTCCGCTCCCACCGTGGACTTGACCAACAACGACGGCAGCTTCGCCAACAGGTGGGAGAGTTCACCGGCGATGCCACCCCAGTACACCGGCGCCGTGTCCAGCAGCGGAGCCTCGCCCAACAAGCGCTCGGCGAGGTCGGGCAAAAACCGGAGCAGCCCTGGGCTTTCCAGGATGCCGCTGCCCAGGGTGTTGACGACGGTGACGGTCCCGCGGTGTTGTGCCTCGACCAAGCCGACGACCCCCAGCCTGGAATCGGCGCGCAGATCCAGCGGGTCCACGTAATCGGCGTCGACCCTGCGCAACACGACGTCGACCCGCTTGAGCGTGCCCAATGAGCGCATCCACAGCTTCCCGTCGCGCACCACCAGGTCCGCGCTCTCGACCAGCGGGAAACCCAGCAATGTCGCCAGATACGCCTGGTCGAATGCGGTTTCGGAGTAGATGCCCGGGCTGAGCACCACCACCACCGGATCTTGGGCGACGTCGGGTGCCGCGTCGATCAGTGCCAGCCGCAGCGCTTGGGCGAACGGGGTCGTCGGCCGCGGCGCAATTCTTTCGTAGAGGTCGGGGATCGCGTGCGCCACCACACGGCGGTCGGCCAGCGCATAGCCGGCTCCCGACGGCGCCTGGGTCCAGTCGGCGTTGACCTGAAAGCCGCCGTCAGGCCGTCGGCTCAGATCGCAACCGTGCATGAACAGCTGGTGGCGCCCCGGCACCTCGACTCCGATCGCCGCCCGCACATAACCGGGATGGGCGAACACCAGTTGCGCCGGAAGGATGCCTTCGGTGAGCAGCGTGCGCGGCCCGTACAAGTCCGCGAGCACGGCGTTGAGCAGGCGCGACCGCTGCACCAGCCCGGACTCCAGCACCTCCCAATCGGCCGCGGAAACCACCAGCGGCAGCGTGTCCAGAGTCCACGGACCTGGCTCCGGCCCGTGCCCGCCGGTGGCCCGGTCCCAGCTGGCTTCGGCTTCCGAGACTCCGGTGTAGGTGATTCCGTCGTTGTCGATCAGGCTGCGCACCACCGAGCGCAGCCGGTCCAGGCCGGCCCTGCCACGCTCGGCGACGGTGTCGGCCAACTCGTTCCATGCGGGCCGCACGCTTCCGCCCGCGTCGACGAATTCGTCATAACCTCCGCCGGCTGAGCCGGCCGCCCGCAGATCGAAGAGGGCTTGCTGGGCGCGCGCGGTGCGGTATCCGGCCACCAGCCGGTCCACGTCGTAGCGTGTGGTGGCAGCCGCCGAGTCGCTCATGCCGAGCGTCATCGTCGGGCCCGTCCTGCGGATGTCATTCCTGCTGCACGGTACGCAGGCGCCGGACGCCGGGGATAGCAGGCGCGCCGAGTTCCGTGGGCATCCTGATTCAGCGCAACATTGCCGCCCATCATCGCTGATCTCATCAGCGCTGATCTCATCACAATGGCGGGCAGCCTGCAGCGCAGCGCAATTCGGTCAGGCCGGCGCTTCCCGCATATGCAAGATTCGGCTCCTGACGAACTTGCCGTCAGGAGCCGAAACCTTTTGCTGGACTAGCTGTATTGCGGCCCGGGCGGGATGCCCGGCGGCGGGCCCTGCCGGAACCCGGGCTGGGCCACCTCGGCCACCTGGCCACCGGTCAGCTTGCGGTACGTGTAGGCCTGGATCAGCGCTGCGACCGGGAGAGCGACGACCAGGCCTATGCCGCAAGCAAGTTGGCCGACCAAGATCACCGCGTACTGGACCAGCCATGACAGCAATGTGGGGCCGACGTTGGCCCTGGCGGTCTCGATGCTGGCCTTGATGGCGTCGACGGGCGACAGGGACCGGTCGATCGCGAACTGAATCGCGAATATTGAGAGGAAGGCAAAGATCAGGCCGGGGATGAAGCACAGTATCGATCCGATGCCCACGCCGAGGAACACCAACAAGGCGGTCAGGATGACCGGTCCCAGGTTGCGCGGCTTGAAGAACGTCCCGATGCTCACCGGCTTTCCGTCGGCGATGTCCAGGGCCCCCGAGGCAAATGAGGCCTGCATGTAGACCGCCGTGGCGAATATCAGCAAGTACATGACAAGCATCAGGATCAACGCGCCTGCGCCGCCTGACGACGAGGTGTGCTGGTAGCCGTAGGAGTCGGTGTAGGTCGAGGTCGTCGCGAGGGCGATCGTGCCGCCATACATCACACCGAAGACGATTCCCATGCCTACGAAGTAGATGATGGCCGCCACGACCATTGCCTGGGCGTTCTGGATGAACTTGTCCTTCGCCCAGTTGAACGCATCCCCGACGCTGAACGGCGGGGATACCGGGCCGCCAGGTTGTCCACCGTATCCAGGTGGCGGGTAGCCGGCCTGGGGCGCGCCATAGCCTTGCGGCGACCCGGGGGGAGGGGGAGGAGCGCCGTAGCCGCCGCCCGGTTGGCCCCCTTGTGGGCCATAGTTCGGCGGCGGGGGAGGCGGTGCGTTGTACCCGGGCGG
>NZ_LZIJ01000179.1 GCF_001667115.1 Mycobacterium sp. 852002-51163_SCH5372311
ACCCGAGCATGCCCGCCTCGACCAGTGGGGCAACCGCGCCGCGTTGACTAGGCCTGCGAGCCCAGCGCTGTCGGTGCCAGTGGTGTTTGGCGCGCAGGTGGCCCGCACACCAGAGGCGGTGGCGCTGACCTGCGGGCCGCGTTCGTGGACCTACCGCGAGCTGGATGAGGCGGCTAACCGGTTGGCGAATCTCTTGGCTCGCCAGGGGGCGCGCCCGGGACGGTGTGTGGCGTTGCTGTTGTCGCGTTCGGCTGAGGCGATCGTGGCGATTTTGGCGGTGCTAAAAACCGGGGCGGCTTATCTGCCGATCGACTCGGCGCTGCCGGTGGCTCGAATCGGATTCATGCTCGGCGATGCCACACCGGTCGCGGCGATTACTACCGCAGCGTTGGTCGATCGGCTGGATGGCCATGACATACCGGTCATCGACATCGATGACCCCACTGTGGACGCCCAGCCCAGCACCGTGCTGCCGGCGCCGGCCCCCGATGACATCGCCTACCTGATCTACACCTCAGGCACCACAGGTGTCCCGAAGGGGGTGGCCATCACCCACCACAACGTGACCTGGTTATTTGAATCTTTTGATGCCGCCGTCGAGCTGGCGCCGGGCCAGGTCTGGACGCAGTTTCACTCCTTGGCCTTCGACTTTTCGGTGTGGGAGATTTGGGGCGCCCTGCTGCGGGGTGGTCGGCTGGTGGTGGTGCCCGACGAGGTGGCCCATTCACCGGAAGATCTCCACGCCTTACTGGTCGCTGAACAGGTCAGCGTCTTAAATCAAACCCCGTCTGCGTTGGGGGTGCTCTCCCCCGAGGGATTGGAGTCGGTGGCCTTGGTGGTGGGCGGTGAGCCGTGCCCACCCGAGCTGGTGGAGCGGTGGGCGCCAGGGCGGGTAATGGTCAACGGCTACGGCCCCACCGAGACGACGATCTTTGCATCCCTGAGCGCCCCGCTCAGGGCGGAGTCCGGGGCACCGCCGATCGGGTCGCCGCTGGCGGGGGCAGCGTTGTTCGTCCTCGACGGGTGGTTGCGCCCGGTGCCGGCGGGGGCGGTCGGGGAATTGTATGTGGCCGGTGCCCGGGTCGGTCTGGGGTATGTGGGTCGGGCGGGGTTGACCGGCTCGCGGTTTGTGGCGTGTCCGTTCGGCGGTGCGGGGGCACCGGGACAGCGCATGTATCGCACCGGAGATTTGGTGCGTTGGGGTACTGATGGGCAGCTGCAGTATGTCGGGCGCGCGGACGCGCAGGTCAAGATCCGCGGCTATCGCATCGAACTCGGCGAAATCCAAACCGTCTTAACGAGTTTGACCGGGGTGGAGCACGCGGTGGTGATCGCCCGCGAGGACCGCCCCGGCGACAAGCTCCTGGTCGGCTATGTCACCGGGACTGCGGACCCCGTTGAGCTGCGTGCTGCGTTGGCCGAGCGGCTGCCGGCATACATGGTTCCCGCGGCGGTGGTGTCGGTTGAGGCGTTGCCGTTGACCCCCAACGGCAAGCTCGACATTCGGGCCCTGCCGGCCCCGGAGTACACCGCTGGTGGGTATCGGGCCCCGGACGGCCTCATTGAGGAGATCTTGGTCGGCATCTACTGCGACGTGCTGGGACTGGAGCGGGTCGGGGTCGATGACTCATTCTTCGACCTCGGCGGCGACAGCATCTCGGCGATGCGCCTGATCGCCGCGATCGACGCCGCACTGGACGCCGATCTGTCGGTGCGCACCGTGTTCGAGGCGCCCACGGTGGCTCAGTTGGCAGGTCGAGTCGGTGGGGGATCGGGTCGGCGTGCGCCGTTGGTGGCCGTGGCGCGGCCGGCGGTGGTGCCGTTGTCGTTTGCCCAGCAGCGGTTGTGGTTTATCGACCAGTTGCAGGGGCCCTCCCCGGTGTACAACATGGCCACCGCG
>NZ_LZIJ01000180.1 GCF_001667115.1 Mycobacterium sp. 852002-51163_SCH5372311
CCGACTCAGAAACCTGAACCCGACCCATGACACAACACCCCTTCACTCAGGTGTTGCGGTCATCCCTTGAATTCGCCGCGTCGATTCCCGCCCAGGCTTCACAACCAAAGCCCAGGATTCACACCCGAAGCCAAGTATTCACCGCCAAAGCGCGATACGACGAAGGTCGCGGCCAGCGCCTCCGGCCCGCGCTACCTAACCAGGGCCAAGCCGGTATTCGCCGGTCTGCGGGTCGCGGCACCAGCCACTCGCCGCGTGGGTACCGCCGTCCACGTGGATGGTCTGCCCGGTGAGATAGCTCGACATATCCGAGGCCAGAAATACGGCGACACCGGCGATTTCGTCGACATGACCCGGGCGACCCATCGGCACCACCGCACCCATTGCCGTCGTCGGCTCACCTCCGCTGAGCGCGGCAAGACCTTCGGTCAGCGTGATGTCGGGCGCTATCGCGTTGACGCGTATTCCGTGCGGCGCGAGTTCGAGTGCCGCGGTCTTGGTGTAGTTGATGACACCGGCCTTGGCAGCCGCGTAGGCCGCGTAACCCGGTGCGGCACGCACGCCTTCGATCGAGGTCAGCGAGATGATGCTGCCGGGTAGGCCCGCGGTCACCAGTTGCCGCGCTACTCGCTGCGTGCACAGCAACACGTGCCGCAGGTTGGCCTTATACAGTGCATCCCAACCGTTCTCGCTCGTTTCCAATAGCGGGGAGGAGAACACACCGCCGGCATTGTTGACCAGGATCGTCGGTGTGCCGAATTCGGCCACCGTCCGCTCCAGTGCCATGTCAACCTGAGCACTGTCTCTTACATCAGTCGTGATTCCCAGTGCACCAATGGATTCAGCGGACTGAGCACAGCTGTCGGGGTCGCGCTCCCAGACCGCCACCTTTGCACCGAACGCCGCGAGGCCCGCTGCGATTCCGCGGCCGATGCCCGATCCACCGCCGGTCACCACCGCCACGCGATCGTTGAGCAGAATTTTCGACAGATCAATTGCCATGTCGCCCTACATATTTACCGCGAACAGACGCAGAATCGCACGCGCACAGCATGTGGAGTGCGATTCTGCGTCTGCTCGGCCGAGTCATACCGGCGACTGTCCAATCACACCAGCGGCCTCCAGGTCGGCGATCTCTGCCCCGGTCAAGCCCAGCCCCCCGAGTACCTCGTAATTGTGCTGGCCGAGCAGTGGCGCCGGTTGGGTGTGGAACGGGCCGGGTACGCCGGAAAACTTCATCGGCACGGTGCTGAGCTTAGCCCGGCCGTTGATGGGGTGCTCGACCTCTTCGAAGAACCCACGCGACACGAGCTGTTCAAGCTCCGACTGACGATGGGGCTGCATCACCTTACCCACCGGCACACCCGCGTCCCACAGCGTTGCGACGATGTCGTCGGCGCTGCGATGCTCGCACCATGCGGTCAATCGCTCGTCGATCAGATCCTGATGCTCACGACGCCCGACGGCCTCGGCCAAGACGGGATCGGTTGCCCAGGAGGGCGATCCGAGGGCGACGTACAACCGCTCCCACTGGTCGTCGGTTGCCACCGCGATAGCGACCCAGCTGTCGAGGCGGCCGAACTCGTCGATATCGGCAGTCAGGTAGAGGTTCTGCGGCGCCGCCGTCGGGCCCCGGTTGCCCGCTCGTTCCAGTAGAGCGCCGTAGGCGGAATACTCGATGACCTGTTCGGCGGAGATGCTCAGCGCGGCGTCGACCATCGCGGCTTCGACGAGTACGCCCTGGCCGGTGCGACGGCGGTGTTCCAGCGCCAGTAGGAGAGCGTTGAGCGCATGTATGCCGGCGTTGGGGTCACCGATGGAATACGGCTCGTAGGGTGGACGGTCTGGGTAGCCGGTCAACCAGCTCAGGCCGGCCGCGGACTCGATGGCGTAAGCGAACGCCGGTTTGTCCCGCCATGGCCCGTCGAGCCCGAATCCGGGCATCCGCAGCATGACCGCATCGGGCCGAACCGATTGCACAGCAGCGAAACTCAGTCCGATCTGGTCCAGTACGCGCGGGGTGAAGTTTTCCACCACCACGTCGCATGTCGCGACGAGCCGGCGCAACAGGTCTTGCCCGCGGGAGTCCCGCAGGTCCAGCGTCAGGCCCTTCTTGTTGGTGTTCAGCGCGGCGAAGATCGGCGACTTCTCCCACCACTGGTCTTCGCTGACCGGGACGCCGGCGATCAGGCGGGTGCCATCCGGTCGCCGGGTGGATTCGACGTGGACCACCTCGGCGCCCAGCATCGCCAGAAAGTGGGTGCAGCAGGGACCCGCCCAGAACGTCGTCATATCCAGCACCCGCAGGCCGCTGAACGGCAGTCGGTTCGACGGTTCAGTGGGTGCCTGGCGGGGGGTCAAAGCGGCGGACCGGTAGCGGGCGGTGTGCTGGCCGAGCCGCGGCGCCGGAGCCGGGTGGCGAAGTAGCGCCGGCCACATGCGATAGGGGTGACCCGGCTGCTGAAACCCGTCGCGCGGATTGCGCAGGAACGAACCGCGCTCGACGAAGTGGTCAAGTGAGGCGATGTTGGCGCCATTGGCCACCGGCGCATTGGGGATGCGGAATGCCGTTGCCAGCTCCCGGATTTCGTCGACCAGATTGGATTCGACCCAGGCATAGATTTCGTGGGCATGGATGTTGGCCTGCTCGGTGATCGTCAAGGGCGACTTTTCGTCGATCCACTCCGGATGGCCGACCATGGCGCACAGATCGAACCACTGTTGCGCCGTACCGCAGCCAAGGTCGACCAGACCGTCTTTCGCCTGCGCGACGCCCGGTACCGTGAGTCGCCGGGCGTCCCGCCAAGGCCGGCCGAGCATCTCGAAGTAGGTGACGGGGTAATAGGTGAGGCATAGGATTTGGGTCTCCAGCATGGACAGGTCGACGAGCTCGCCTGCGCCGCCGTTTATTCGGCGACACCGCGATGCGAGCGTGGCAACACTCGCGTAGGCGCCGGCCAGGTATTCACCCACCTGCCCGCCGACGAAGACCGGTGCCCGGTTCGCCAATCCGCGGCCCAGTCCGACGATTCCGCCCGACCATGCTTGCAGGGTGAACTCGGTTGCCGCGCGGTCCCGCCACGGACCCTCGAGACCGAAGGGCGTGATCGAAGTGACCGTCAGCGCGGGATGGGCGGCGTGGATCGCAGCGGGTGTAAACCCTTCATGCTCAGCAACTCTCGAACCGGCCGACCACACCGCCGCGTCGGCCGCTGCCAGCAACCGGGTGACCAGGTCAATGTCGGCCGGTGCATCTGGATCGGCGACCACACTGTGCTTGGCACCCGCCAGATAGCTGAACAGCGCCGCATCGCTACCCGGTTGGATCGCTGCGCCGGAGGCCGACCACCGCCGCAGCGAATCACCCTCTGGGGGCTCGACTTTGACGACGTGGGCGCCGGCGTCGGCGAGCAGCTTGGTGCAGTACGCGCCGGCGATGCCGGTGGACAGGTCGACGACGGTATAACCGGCCAGCGGCGGTGCTTGCGTTTCGGGTTGCGGCTCCCCCACTCACGCCTGCCAGAACGGGCTCGAGGTCAGCACTTCGGAACCG
This sequence comes from Mycobacterium sp. 852002-51163_SCH5372311, assembly GCF_001667115.1. Lineage (GTDB taxonomy): Bacteria > Actinomycetota > Actinomycetes > Mycobacteriales > Mycobacteriaceae > Mycobacterium. The sequence goes on from NZ_LZIJ01000180.1 coordinate 3,554, forward strand.
TCCGCGGTGATCAGTACCGCTTCCCGGCCGAATACCGCGCCCACTCCCTGCTCCCAGACGTAGCCCGTCACGGCAAGCACCATTCCCGGTTCCAGGCGCTCGCCGGCCGCGGTCGCCGGAAGGAGCGTGGATATGACCGGCGAGTCGAAACCCATACCGAGCCCGCGGGCCACCGGCATGGGCGGCGGCGCCTCCCCTGCGGCCTGGTAGGCGTCGAGCAGCTCGCTTGCGCCGGCGTCCGGCCGGCAAGCCGCTATCAGCCTGGACCACAAGGCATCCCAGCGCTTGTACAACGGTGAAACGCGATCGACGCTGCCCGCGGGCCAGGTCCGCCCGACCTCGCCGATATAGCCTCCGGCCAACACGCCGGCCGAAAACGCCACCAGGTCACCGGCCCGGACACGGCCGTCCGAGGTGGCCCGCCGCCAAGGGTGATCGCCCGAAGTCACCCATGCGACATCCTGATTCGACGGGGTGCTCACCCCGCCGGCCGCGAGAGCTTCCAGCAGCACGGCCGCCAACGTCTGCTCGCCGACCCCCGGCCGCAGCTCGGCCACCGCCGCGGCCAAGCCCGCCTCAGCCACCGCGATGGCATCCCGCAGCGCTTCTACTTCCTCGTCGGTCTTGATGCGCCGCGCGGCGCGCATGGCCAATTCCCCGTCGACCAATTCGGCATTCGGAAACGCCGACGGCAGCAGTCGCGCGAAAACCGGTGACAGCGCGTCTGTTCCGACCCTACGAGCGGTGGCGGCGCCGTCGATGCGCTGCAATGCCCCGATGGTGTTGACCGGATTCCACGAGATGCCGTAGAGGTTTTCGTGCGGGATGTCGTCGGGAACGCCTTCGTCCCAGGTGCTCAGCAGATGAACAGCACCGGTCTCGCGCACCAGTACACACGTCGGCCCGAACGGCCGGGTACCGGCGACCCACAGTTGCGGTGCGCCGGCGACGTAACGGACGTTGGCCTGCCGCCCGAGTACCAGGACGTCGAGATCGTGTGCCGCCATTTGGGCCAGCGCCCGCTCCCTGCGGCCCGAACGCAGCGCCCGGTCGTCTGGGCAAACTTCAACGGACATGGGCGCCGTACGGGTCGTACGGGTAATCGGTCAACCGTGTCCAACCTTCCTCGGTGATCACCAGTACCTCTTCGCTGCGGTACCCGCCGGTGCCGTCCTCCCACACCACCGGTTCGAGCACCAGCACCATGTTCGGCTGCAGCACAAAGTTCTCGTCGAACTCGTCGCCGAGATCGGTCCCGATCATTGGCATTTCGGCTGCGTTCACCCCGATACCGTGACCCAGATAGAAGTGCGGCAGCCAGGGCCGCACACCATCGTTGGCCGCGGTCGCGGCCCTGCCCAGATCGGCCGCGGTGGCTCCGGCACGGGCGACGCCGAGGACGGCGGTCATGATCTCCGACCACCGCTCGAACTGCGCCTGCTGGCGCGGCGTCGGGTCACGGCCCACGATCCACGTGCGCCCGAAGTCCGAGCAGTAACCGCCGTAGGTGATGCTCACATCGGTCCACAACACGTCGCCTTCGGCAAGTTCCCGCTCGGTGGTCAACAGCGGCAAAGCCAGATCACCGTGCGTCGTCCAGACGCCTTCGGCCTTGCTCCGCGGCATCACCTGCCAAATCGGTTCCAGCATGCTGGCCGTGGCGCCCAGCTCGAAGGCCCGCCGCAGGAATTTCGCCGACAACTCGATCTGGCGGATGCCGGGGGCAAGCGCCTTGTGCACGTCGACCATCGCCTGGTCGGTGATCCGGATCGCGGTGCGCATGCAGGCCAATTCGTCCTGAGTTTTGATCACCTTGGCGGCGCTGACAACGGCGGCCGCATCGACGGGAGTACCGCTGGGAAACAACCGTTTTGCGGCCCGCGACATGGCGCCGGTGCACTCGTCGACCGCTATGACCGCTCCCGGCCGAATCAGGCCGGCCAACAAACGCGCGAAATCCTCGACCCCTTCGTCGAATTCGAGATAAACCGGCCCGTGCAGGTGATCAGCGGGCAGCCCCGACTCCTGGGCGGCGCCCTCGCGGAACGGCAGGAAAAGATGCGGCCACTCGTCGTCGCCGACCACCACCGCCACCGGTCGCTCGACATGCGAGAGCCCGGCATCGCCCAGCGGCCAACTGGTCCCGGTGGCGTAGACCACGGCGTTGTTGCCCAGCAGGATCATCGCGTCAACGCCACGCTCGGCCATCGCCGAGCGCAGCCGTGCCCCGGTTTCCCGCCGCATCCGGGCCAGGTCGGGTACCTCGGGAATCACCAGGCCGGTGGTGCCGCCCACCTGTGCGAATGTCGTCACAGGCCCAGGAATTTGGTGATGTTGCCGCTGACGATCCGCGTCGCGTTCTCGGGCCCGACGGCGTCGACGACGGCCGCCAGCGACTTCTCGGAATAGCCGTAGGTGCTTTCGTTGTGCGGGTAGTCCGACGACCACATCACCCTGTCCACACCGATCTTGTCGATCAGCTCGAGCCCCAACGGGTCGACCATGAACGACGCGCTCATGTGGTTGTCCCAGTAGTAGCGCACGTCGTGCAGCATCGGCCGGTTGAACATGTGCCGATAGGACGCCACCAGGTGCTCGGCGTCCTGCAGTGCCCATGGCACCCAGGAGATGCCGCCCTCGAACCATCCGATCCGCAGACCTGGATGCTGATCGAGGATGCCGCCAAAAATGTACTTGGAGAACGTCTCCCGGAACCCGTCGATGTTGATCATCATCCCGACCACCACGCTGTTGAATTCGCACGGGCTTTTCGGCGGGGTCTCCCCGATGTGGTGCGCCACTGGAATGCCGGACGCTTCGATCTCGTCCCATACCGCGCTCATCGTCGTGCTCGCGTAGTCGATCGGGTTGCCGTCGTCGTCCTTGCCGGGGTTCAACGGCATCAGGAAGGTCTTGAGCCCCAACGATTTCAGCTCGGCCAGCGTCCGCCGGGTGCCTTGCGGATCCCACCAGTTGATCAACCCCGCGCCGTAAAAGTGACCGTTCGAGCGTTCTTGCAGTGCCGCGATGTACTCGTTGTAGATGCGGAAGGCGAGTTCGCGAAGATTCTTGTCCGGGTAGTGGAAAAGTGCCAGGACCGCGTTGGGGAAGGCCAGCTCTTTGTCGACGCCGTCGTCGTGCAGCTCCTGGATCCGGGCCTCGATGTTGGTGCTCGCGGCTCCCGGAAGGTCGTCGTATTGCATCAGCACCGCACTGAAATCGCCGGGCAGGAACGACTGTCCCTTGCGACCGACTTGGTAGGCGCCGTCCTCGTACCAAATCCGCGGCGCCTTGTCCTTGAGGTCGTCCGGGAAGCGCTCATAGAAGATGTCGGCGGCCAGCGAGATGTGATTGTCCGCGGAGAACACCACGGTCCCCTCCGGCAGCCCCACGTCGCGTCCGCTGGCATGGCCACGCCGATTCTTCGGTGCGCCAAAGCCTTCCGGCGGATAAAGGGAAACGGTGCTGGTCTGCGTCGACATTGTTGACCTTCCAATCGGGCTGTCTTCTTGAGCGTAGGGTTACCAGGGCCTCACCAGTTGACGGGCAGTTCGTAGACGCCGTAGGCGAGCCGGTCGTGTTTGAACGGGATGTCGGCGACCGGAACGGCCAGCGACAGCGTGGGGATGCGACGGAACAGTGTGTGGAACACGATCTGCAGCTCCGCGCGGGCGAGCTGCTGGCCGACGCACTGGTGGCGGCCGTAGCCGAACGCGACGTTGCGGTCGGCGCCCGAGCGGTGCAGATACAGCCGGTCCGGCTCGGAGAAGGCATTCGGATCCCAGTTGGCCGGGGCCAGGTCAATGATGATGCCCTCGCCGGCGCGAATGGTCTCCCCGGCGATATGGATGTCTTCGACCGCGACGCGGCGCTGGCCGTTCTGGATGATGCTGAGGTAGCGCAGCAGCTCCTCGACGGCGCTCGCGATGACCTTGGGATCTTCGGCGTCGCGCATGACGGCCAACTGGTCGGGATGCTCGAGCAGTGCGAGCACGCCCAGCCCGATCATGTTCGCGGTGGTCTCGTGTCCGGCGATCAGTAGTCCGGTGCCCAATTGGGCGGCTTCTTTCACGCTGAGCTCGCCGGCCTTGACCCGCTCGGCCAGGTCGGAAACAGCGTCCTCGGCCGGATTTTCCATCTTGGCCTCGACGAGCCGGGAAAGATACTTGTGCAAGCTGATTGCGCCTTTGGCGGTGTCCTCGCCGGTCGCGTAGCGCGCCAACCCGACGGAGGCGTGGTGCTGGAACATCTCGGCGTCCTCGAAGGGCACCCCCAGCAACTGGCTGATCACCAGGGAGGGGACGGGCAGCGCCAAAGCGGTGACAACGTCGGCCGGCTTGGGGCCGGCCAGCATGGCGTCGATGTGGTCGTCAGTGATCTGCTGGATGGTCGGCCGCAGGCCCTCCACCCGCTTGAAGGTGAACGGCTTGGACAACATCCGCCGGAATCGGGTGTGCTCTTCGCCGTCCGAGGTGAACACGGACCGGGGGCGTTTGTGCACGGTCGCCAACATGCCTGCATTCCAATGCGGAAAGCCGGGCACCCGGTCGTCGACGCTGACCCGGGAGTCGGAGAACAGTTCGCGGCATTGCTCGTAGCCGGTGATGAGCCATGGTGTGCTGCCGTCCCAGATCCGGACCCGCGACAGCGGCCTCTCGTCGGCGAGCGCCATGACGTCGGGAGGCGGCGCAAAGGGGCAGCCGGCTGCTCGGGCCATCGGATATTCGGGAATTTCGGGCGCAGCGTCTGTTCCGGAAGGACCACTGCCGGCCAGTGTTTCGGACATCTTTCTCATTCCTCGATGTGGATCGCCAGCGCAGGACAGGCGGCGGCCGCCCGGCGGGCACCCTCGGCCTGGTCAGCCGACGGGTTCGTGTTGAGCAGCACGACAACGCCGTCGTCGTCCCGCTGGTCGAACACCTCCGGCGCATTCAGTACACAGTTACCCGAGGATGCGCAAATATCTTGGTCGACAGTCACTTTCATTGCAGCGCCTTCACTCGTGCGATGTCACGGGGGCCATCCAGAGGCCCACGATCGCGTCGATAAGACCGGATGCCGCTGCCCGCCAAGACGATTGGTGCATGGACGCGCCCGCGGCGAGCGCGCGTTCGCGGTCCGCGCAGGAGTGCATCAGCAGGTTGCGGGCCATGACGTTGCGTTCGAAACGCACCTCGGCGGGCAGGTTGGGCAGGCAACGGTTGATGCCGTCGACCACCTGTACCAGCGACGGCGAGCTGAGGGCGCCCTTGACGATGATGTTGTAGTAGGCGGGATCGGTCATCGCTTGTGCGGCGAAGCGTGCGTACCAGCTGGGATTCCCCAACGTCTCCAGGTAGTCGGTGAGCGGGCGCACCAGGCAGGCGACCCAGTCCCGCATGTCGGCCGAATCCCCGAGCTCGGCCACCATCTGCTCGCGCAGCTGTTCGACCGGCCCGCGGTGCTTCTGCTCGATGGCACGGACCAGGTCGGCCTTGGTCCCGAAGTGATATCCGACCGCGGCGTTGTTGCCCTGCCCGGCGGCCTCGCTGACCTGCCGGTTGGACACCGCGAACATGCCGTGTTCGGCGTACAGCCGCTCGGCGGCGGCAAGGATCGCTTCCTGCGTTGAGCTGGCACGCTCGGTGCGCACGGTCCTGGCCGCTGCGGTCATGCCGTCTAGTCAAACTCGCGGCAGTAGTTAAGTCAAGCGATTGATTTAAAGTGAACCCTCGCGGGCCGTCCGACCAGCCCGACAGACTTCTTTGAACTTGACGTGAATTGCTTCCATATCGCCTCCATCGCCCGGCATTGAAGCGGATAATGTCCGCGGCGGCGAATGGTCTGACTGATCCGAGAGCCGACCGCGGTGACTCCCTAGACCGGCCACGGCCGTCGCGGCCAAATATTGGATGCGCACAAAGGGAGTCGGGAAATGTCTGAGCAAGAACAGAACATCGAAGTCATCAAGAAGGGTTACGACGCGTTCTCCACGGGTGACCTGGAAACGATGATGAGCCTGTTCGACGACAACATCGAGTGGGTCCAACCGGGCGACAGCACCGTCAGCGGTACCTATCACGGCAAGGGCGAACTCGGTGACTACTTCAGGCGGCTGGGCGAGAAGCCGATGACCGTCAAGCCGACTCGCTTCATCGCCGAGGGTGACACGGTCGTCGTGCTCAGTGACGTCACCGTGGGCGGCGAAGCCGGCCATGGCGCTGAAGTGTTCACCCTCCGCGACGGCAAGTCGATACGGGCACAGCTATACGAGGACACCGCGTTGATGGAGCGGGTGTACGGCAAGAAGCAGGTCGCAGCGGGCTAGCGGGCCGAGCAGACGCAAAAGCCCCCAATTCCAACCGAATTCGGGGGCGCTTGTGTCTGCTCGCGGTGCTAACGCGACGGGGATTGGAAGCGGACCGTCATCGGCCCAAGGATGCGCTGATAGCCCGCCGGCAAGACGCGCACAAGCAGGCTGAAAGCTCTGGCATCGGGGCCGACCAGCACGCGGGCCTTCTTCTGACGAACTCCCTTCAAGATGATCCGCGCCGCCCGCTCGGCACTGGTGATGGCGACCTTGTCGAACACCTTGACCGTGACCTCTTTGTCAAGGCCCTCAACACATTCGGCGTTGCGCGCGATCGGCGTCTTGACATACCCGGGGTGTACCACCGTCACCGCAACTCGGTGACGCGCCGCGATCATCTCTTGGCGCAGCGCCTCGGTGAATCCGCGGACCGCGAACTTGGCCGAGTTGTAAGCGGCTTGACCCGGTACCCCGAACAAACCGAACATGCTCGACATGTTGATGACATGGCCATCGCCAGACGCGATGAGATGCGGCAAGAACGCCTTGGTTCCGTTGACCACACCCCAGTAGTCGACGTCCATCACCCGCTCGATGTCCTTGAACCCGCTGACTTCGACGTCGCCTAGGAACGCGATGCCAGCGATGTTGTAGATCTGGTTGACCTTCCCGAAGTGCGCCTTGACCGAGTCGGCGTAGGCGAGGAACGCCTCGCGCTCGGTGACGTCGAGCCGATCTGCCCGCACGTCCGCCCCGACATCGCGGACGAGCTCCTCGGTCCGTGCGAGCCCGTCAGCGTCGAAATCACTGATTGCCAACCATGCGCCTGACCGGGCCAGCTCTAAAGCAAGAGCCCGGCCGATCCCCGAACCAGCACCGCTAACCGCGGCGACCTTCCCGTCGAACCCGTCCATGGCTCCCACCACACCACCATCAGCTCCCCACCGCAAGGCCGGCTGAGCTTCGCCGAGCGTGCACACACTGCGAAAAAATCGCGAAAATGTCGCCGTGAGTACACGTTCGGCGTGACCTGGCCAACCGGCGCTATCCCTTGCTCCTGGAACGGATTACCTTGCCCGCCACCGTCCCGCCGTCCACGGGCAGCACGGTGCCGGTGACATAACGCGAACGCTCGCCGGCAAAATATAGTGCGGCCTCCGCGATGTCGTCGGGCGTGCCCTCGCGCTTCAGCGGACGGTCGTCACGCATGGTCTGGCGAATGCGCGCCTCATACTGCTCGAGTTCGGCAGGATCCATGGCCTCGGCCGAGGATGCCAAGATCGGTGTGGGGATGTTGCCCGGCGCGATGGCGTTGACCCGAATCTCATAGTGCGCCAGCTCAATTGCCGCGCACTTGGTGAACTGGATGACCGCTGCTTTCGACGCGCGGTAGGTCATCACGCCGCCGCCGGCCTGGATTCCGCCGATCGAGGTCATGTTGATGATCGATCCACCACCGTGGGTGGCCATGTGCCGGGCCGCATCTCGGGTGCCGGTCATCACTCCTAGAACGTTGACGGCCATGACACGGTGGAAGTCGGCCAGATCGTCATCGAGGAGTCGGCGCAGGGGCCCCGAGATTCCGGCATTGTTCACCATGACGTGCAGCCCGTCGAACTTCTCGACGGCAGCGGCCACCAGCGCGCCCACCTGTTCGGGGTCGGAGACATCGGTCCGGACGAAGAAAGCGTTGTTGCCCAGCGCCTCGGCGAGAGCCTGACCGCGCTCGGCTTCGACATCGGCGATCACCACTCGTGCGCCCTCGGCAACGAAGCGCTCCACCGTGCCACGCCCGATACCCGAAGCGCCGCCGGTGACGATCGCGACTTTGCCGGCAAGTTCGTTGACCACACGACGAGTTAATCGGCGAAACCACGGTTAAGTCAAGCAGTTGATTTAAGCGTGAGCGACGACGACGACCGCATCTAGGCAACGGTTCGGCAGTCCGGTGCGTAGTGCGATGCTGAATCAGTTCATCGGCGGACCCTGAAAGGGCGTGATCATGAAGTTCGTAGTCATCGGCGGCAGTGGGCTAATCGGTTCGCAGGTCATCGCCCAGCTTGCCGAGTTGGGCCACGAGGCCGTCTCCGCCTCCCCTAGGTCGGGTGTCGACACACTCACGGGCGAAGGTGTTGCCGAAGCGCTCAACGGTGCGCACACGGTGATCGACGTGTCGAACTCGCCGTCCTGGGCTGACGAAGACGTGCTGCACTTCTTCACCACCTCTACCCGCAACCTGCTCGAGGCGGAGCGCGCGGCCGGCGCGCGGCACCACGTCGCGCTGTCGATCGTGGGGGCCGACCGGGCGAGCCAAAGCGGCTACATGCGAGCAAAGGTCGCCCAGGAGAAACTGATCGTCGAGTCCGGAGCCCCATACTCGATCGTGCGCGCGACTCAGTTCTTCGAATTCGTTGACGGAATCGCCGATTCGATGACCGACGGTGACACGGTACGTGCACCGAACGGGGCGTTCCAGCCCATCGCCGCCGCAGACGTCGCCACGGCGGTAACCCGTGCAGCGACCGGCGAACCGGTCAACGGGATCCTTAATATCGCCGGCCCGGAAAAGCTCGGCATGGACGACTTCATCCGAAATCGGTTTGCCGCCAAGGGCGATGCGCGTCGGGTGGTGACCGACCCGGCGGCCCGCTACTACGGTGCGGTGCTCGACGACCGCACCATCGTCCCCTTGGAAGGCGAAGACGGCGAAGACGTGGCCATCTACCCGACCCGCTTCGGTGACTGGATGGCCGCCCGCACGTGAGCGCGCCGTCAGGCGATAGACCTCAAGCCGCCAACCGCGATCTCGCCCCATTCGCGCGGCACTGCCAACCTGCCGACCAGCGCACCGCGACCGAAGGCCGCCCGCACCGTCGTCTCGGGATTCTTCGTCGACGCCAGAGTCGAGATGCCCGACGAGGTCATGCTCACGGGTGAACTGATTGCCGCGGCAAAGGCATTCACCGAGGGCGGAAACGGCCTTAGCCGCGCCATGGTGGTCATCGCCGCGGTAGCGGATGCCGCCTGCGCCGGCTGGCCGAGACATCGCAGCGCCCGCGGCACCGCGGCCATCGCCTGAGCCAGCAACTGCGGTATGCCGGCGTCGGCGCCGACCAGCCCGGCCAGGTCGTCACCCAGGGTGGGCGAAGCCGGCGGAGTCAGGTTCGCAGCGGCCGATGACGCTCCGGCGTAGCGGTACATCGCGGCGGCGTCCTGGGCCCACATTTCGCCGTACTCGGCCTCGAGCGAGGTGATCGCCGGTATGTCCAGGTTGACGACGTTTCCGGCGACCAACGACGTCAGCCGAGCGCGGTTGGCGTCGATCAGTGGGGGCGGAACCGTTACGGCGAAGGCGTTCTCGAAGGCGCTCGCAGCGGCCCTGGCCTGGCTCGCGGCAGCCTCGGCCCGCTCAGCGGTATTCGTCAACCAGCGAATGTAGGGTGTCACGGCCGCGACCATCGCATCGGCTGCATCGCCCCGCCACTCCTCGTCGGTCAATGCCACGATGGTCGAACTGAAACCGCTTGCGGTGCTGTACAAGTCGTCGGCCAGTTTGTCCCAGGCGGCCGCGGCCGTCAGCAGCGACTCCGACCCAGAACCCGAATACATTCGGGCCGAATTGATCTCGGGTGGTAGCGCTCCGAAATCCATTTCGTCTTACCTCCGCGCGTCCGCCCGGCTTCTGAGTCGGTTCGCCGGCTGGTTCTGGTGCCCGAGGTTAATCGCGTTGGCGCCCTTCATAACCGCACCCCAGTCGGTATAGGCGTATCGCCGAGCGGGTCGGTCAAGATCGTTAGCGGAGGTTTAGTCAATCGTGATCACGTGGCCCGGCGGTAAGGCGACGTTACGCATCAAGCAAGAAAACAGCGCCGGCGAAGTGATGGCAAGCAAAAACGCGGACGGTAACCGGGCTGTAACCGCACTCATATAATTCATATATTTCGTGCGAGCTGACTAAGGAAGGCCGTTGTGGCGTACCGCTTCCTGCGCGAGTTGCACTCGGGAGGTGAAGCCCAATTTGGTGTACATGTGAGTGAGGTGTGCCTGGACCGTGCGCGGCGAAACGAACAGCCGTTCGGCGATGTCCTTATTCGCCAAGCCTTCGCTGACCAGGCGTGCAACATCGAGTTCGGCCGGGGTCAATGACGCCCATCCGCTGGCCGGCCGCTTGCGTTCGCCGCGTCCGCGCAACGCATAGGTAATGGCGTCCTCGGTCGACAGCGCTTCGCCATCGGCCCATTTGATCGGGAAGTCGTCCCCGAGCTCTTCGCGACAGGCTGCGATCGCCTTCTCGTAGGCGTCTCGGTGGACAGGGAAGCGAATCTCCTTGGTGCGGTGGCGAATGGCGTCTGCGGCTCCGAGAAGCCTGGCCGCGTCGGCATGGGTACCGGCGTCTACCGCCAGCCTCGCCAGACATTCCAGAATCGCGGAAAGACCCAAATAACCTTGAGTATCTGTGGCGATCGACAGAGCTTGGTGGGCGTCGCGCCGCGCCTGGTCATTCTCACCCCGGTCCGCCGCGATGTAAGAGCGAATGCAGAGCGCCCACATCTTGTGCCACCCGGCCAGCGTGGCGACGGCCTCGTCGGCCACCTCTTTGGCTGTGGTCAAGTCACCGTAGGCGTGGGCGCACAGGGCGACGGCGCTGGCTGCCACCGAACCCCGATGGACGCCAGGATGCTCCCAGATTTTCGTACTGAGCTCGCCTGCGGTGGTGACATCATCGTCGACCGCGGCAGCCAGAGCCATGACAGTCGCGGAAGCAAGTTCCAACACGACATCGAGTTCGGCTCCCGCTGCCATGGCCACGCGGCCGACATTCTGGGCTGCGGCGACATCACCTCGGTAGGAGAGGGCACAGCCCTGGCTGATCAGGCACAACATCATGCCGAGGACGTCGCTGTCGGATTCGCAGTCGGCGAAAACCGCCCGGAAGGTGTCCACCGCGCCGTCCAGATCTGCGCGCATCATCTGGGCCATGCCCATGGCCCACCGACACAAGTGCAGGTTGAGCCAGTCGCCAAGGGCGTCGGCAAGGTCGGCCCCGTCATCGCCGAGGGCGCTGGCGGCGACCGGATCGCCCGCCATGGCGGCGAGATAAGCCTGGCGGCCCAGAATTTGGCTGAGCCGCCAATCGTCGCCGGTTGTTCGGCACAGTTCCAATGCCTCAGCGAAATACAGTGCGGCAGCGTCGAAATCGAGTCCGGCGATGCACCCGCAGGCGGTGAGTGTTCGGGCCAGCAGTGCGGGGTCGCCGAGTTTGCGCGCGATTTCGACAGCGCGCTGGGCCATCGGCAGGTTGTCGATTGCCGCGGTAAAGGAATCCAAGACCGCTTTGTCGGCTATCGCGCCTGCATAAATCGCCGGGTCCATGGCGCCCGGGTTGAATCCGTCGTCACCGAGGACCGACTCGAACCAGCTCAGTCCCTCTCGCAACCGTCCGTGTCCTTGCCAAAGCGGTTGCAGCGACGACGCCAGCTGAAGTGCAGCCGCAGCGTCGTCGTTGTCGCAGCAAAAGGCGAATGCGGCCCGTATGTTGTCGATATCGGCTTCCACGCGGGCGACGCAACGGCGAAAGTCTTTGCGGGTAGGGGTATTCAGCTCGGCTGCCAGCGCCGCGTAGTAGTCGCGGTGCCGGGCACGCACGGTCTGCGACTCATCGGACTCGCCCAACTTTTCCAGCCCGTACTCTCGAATCGTCTCCAGCATGCGGTATCGCGTGCGGTCGGCAATGTCGTCGGCCTGGACCAGTGACTTGTCCACGAGCAGGCTCAGCTGGTCGAGCACCTGATATCGCTGCACACCTGCACCGCCGCACACCGTCACGGCGGCGTCAAGGTCGAAACCCCCGGCGAACACGGCCAATCGGCGAAACAGTACGGTCTCGGCGCCGGTGAGCATCGAATGCGACCAATCCACCGAAGCCCGCAGTGTCTGCTGGCGTCGCACGGCGGTGTGCGCGCCGCCGGTGAGCAACTGGAAACGATCGTGCAGGCTGTCGCGGATGTCGGCGGCCGACAGTGCCCGCATGCGGGCCGCCGCCAGCTCGATGGCCAGAGGCATGCCGTCAAGGCGACGGCAGATCTCTGTCACGACCGCAACATTGGTGTCGGTGAGGGTGAAGTCGGGCCGGACATGGCGGGCACGGTCGCTGAACAACTCGACCGCCTCGTCGGCCAGCGCCAACGAAGGTACCTGCCAATTCACCTCGGCCTCGGTGTGCAGCGGTTCGCGGCTGGTGGCCAGCAGCCGCACGGCGGGACACCTGCTCAGTAATGTGACAGCCAGTGCAGCGGCGGCTTCCAACAGGTGCTCACAGTTGTCCAGCACGATCAGCGCCTGATGGTCGCCGATGCGCGCGGTGACGGTATCGACGACTGAGCGGCCCGGCTGATCTGGCAGCCCCAGGGCTTGGGCGACGGCCCCCTCGACGAGATCGGGATCGGTGATGGGGGCGAGATCGACGTAGTTGACGAGGCCGTCGATCTCGTCGGCAAGATTTGCTGCGAGCTGGATCGCCAGGCGCGTCTTGCCAACTCCGCCCGCCCCGGTCAGCGTCACCAACCGGTGGTCCCCGAGCAGCCGCCTGAGCTCAGCGACTTCGGCGACGCGCCCCACAAAGCTCGTCAGTGGCACCGGAACCGCTTGTGTGGCAGCGCTGTTGGCGGACCGCAGCGCGGGGAAATCGACGCGCGAGTCTGGATGGCACAACTGCAGGATGCGTTCCGGGCGGGCCAGATCGCGCAGTTGGTGGCTCCCCAAATCGGACAGCCACGCTCCGTGCGGCAGATGATCGATGACGACCTGCTCGGTTGCGGCCGTCAGCACGGTTTGGCCACCGTGGGCCAGATCGCGCACCCGAGCGGCCCGGTTGATGGTGGGGCCGACGTAATTCGCCGCGTCACGGAGCTGAATCTCCCCGGTATGGAGGCCGATGCGCAGGCGAAGCGGAGCCAGCGGCGCACGCTGCAACGCCAACGCGCACGCGGCGGCGTCGCTGGCCCGGTCGAACGCGATCACGAAGCTGTCGCCCTCACCTTGCTCGACCGGGCGCACCCCGCCGTGGGCATCCACCAGCCGCGACAGCGTCGCGTCCAGGCGTGCGACGGCTTCGGTCATCTCGGCGGGACTGCTTTGCCACAGACCGGTGGAGCCTTCGACGTCTGCCAGCAGCAACGTCACCGTTCCGGTCGGCAGTTCGCTCACGCCCAGCTCGCTCCAGTTCATCGGCGGCGTGTCCGCGCGGTGATCAGATTCACCCATGTTAGCCAGCATGCGACAGGTCAGGGCTGCACAACATCAGCGGAAATGCGTACAAAACGGCGCAGCCGCGAGTGCACCGCAATTACGCGATCCGGCCAATGATCTTCGGCTTGTCCGGCCGCATAGTCGAGGGACCGACCAGCGAGGAGACCCCATCATGACCCAACAATTCTGCGAGGCAGCGGTCGACGCCGTGATTGCCGGACACTACGACCGGCGCTTTACCGACCTGGCCGCGGCACTTGCCGACGAGCTCACCACGGGTGGTGAACTCGGCGCGGCCATCGCGGTCGACGTCGACGGCGAGTTGGTCGTCGACATGTGGGGCGGATACGTCGACCGCGCCAAGACCAGGCAATGGAATCAGGACACCATCGTCAACGTGTTCTCCAGCACCAAGAACATCACGTCGCTGGCGGCGCTGTTGCTCATCGACCGCGGCCTGCTGGATCCCTACGCGCCGGTCGCCAAATACTGGCCGGAGTTCGCCGCGAACGGCAAACAGGACGTCCAGGTGCGTCATGTGCTGAGCCACACCTCTGGCATATCGGGCTGGGAGATGCCGTTCACCATCGACGACATCTATGACTGGGAGAAGTCCACTGCGCAGCTCGCGTCGCAGCCGCCCTGGTGGCAACCCGGCACCGCATCCGGGTACCACGCGCTAACGAGTGGTCACCTGGTGGGTGAGATCGTCCGCCGCATCACCGGCATGCCTCTCAAAGAATTTGTGCGTCAGGAGATCGCGGTTCCTTTGGGCGCCGACTTTCAGATCGGCGCGCGACCCGAGGACGATAGCCGCATCGCCGAGCTGATCCCGCCGCCGGCCTTGGACATACCGTTGGACGCCGTGCCCGAGGATCATCCGATGCGAAAGACCTTCGCCATCATGGCGCCGACTCCTGAAGCTGCGTTGATGGCGCAGACGACCGCCTGGCGGCGCGCCGACATCGGATCGGCCAACGGGCACGGCAACGCCCGCTCGCTGGTGCGCGCGTTGTCGGCAATTTCGTTGGGCGGCAGTGCGAATGGGGTTCGTCTACTGAGCCAGGACACTATTGACCTGATCTTCGGAGAACAGGCCGACGGTATTGACCTGGTGCTGTGCATGCCGGCCCGGTGGGGCATCGGCTACGCATTACCGAAACGGGAAGCGGTGCCGGATATTCCGGCCGGGCGCATCTGCTTCTGGGGCGGCTGGGGTGGATCGATGGTTGTCATGGATCTCGACCGCCGGATGACGTTCTCGTATGTGATGAACAAGATGGGTCAGGTCACCGCCGCCGGGTCAGACCGCACTCAGAAGTACACCCGGTTGATCTATCAGGCCGTTGGCTGAGCTCCCCGCCGGTCGGGCGGCCTGCGCGCTCATGGGCGTCGGGTGTGAAGTGACGGCTTCGGTTGTGAAGTGACGGCTTCCGTTGTGGAGTGACGGCTTCGGTTGTGAACACACGGTTTTGGGGGTGAACACAGGGCGGGATTCAGGCTCATTTTCCACCGTGGATGCACACCCGAAGCCCAGGATTCACAGCCAAAGCCGACGATTCACAGCCTGCCAACGTTTGCGCGCCGGAAAGCTACTGCCCCATCACGTAACTCACGGTAGGGCCGGCTGTCCAGCCGCCGTCAACCGCGATCTCCGCGCCAGTCGTGTACGCGGCATCATCCGACAGCAGGTAGCTCACCGCGCCGGCGATCTCCTCAGGCAGACCGACACGGCCCATCGGGGTGTTCGGGTAGTTGCCCTCCCCCACTTGGATTCCCACCTGCTCGGTCATCGGGGTGTACGTCATGCCCGGATGCACCGAATTCACCCGGATGCGGTCGCCAGCCAACTCGATCGCAGCGATCTTGGTCAGGCCGCGAACACCCCACTTGGACGCACCGTAGCCCGCCGTAAGCGCAAGACCGAAAAGCCCTGCGGCAGAGGAGATGTTGACGATCGATCCGCCACCCGACGCCCGCATCGGCGCAATCACGGCTTGGATGCCGTTGAAAACGCCCACCAAGTTGACCTCGAGGACTTTCCGGAAATGCTCCACAGGTTCGTGCTCGATGAACTGTCCGGCCGAAATCCCGGCGTTGTTGACCAGTCCGTCGAGGCGGCCCAGTTCGGCGGTCGTGTAGTCCACCGCCTGTGCCCATTGCGCAGGATCGCTGACGTCCAAATGCACATAGCGGGCGGACTCGCCGAGTTCGTCGGCAAGTCGCTTGCCGTCGTCGTCGAGAAGGTCGGCGATCACCACCTTGCCGCCCCGTCCGACGATCTGGCTGCCGAATGCGGCGCCGAGTCCGCGCGCACCGCCCGTGACGAGGACTACCTTGCCGGACAATTGAGTGGAATTCATGTGACGACTTCTCCGTTTCGCGTTCAGTACCTTGCGCGAGCAGACGCAAAAGCACCCTTTTCGCACCGAAATTGGGCGCTTTTGCGTTCCCCCGCAAGCGGGAGGTGCCCCCAGCTCGCCATTAGTCGGCGGACATGTCGATGCCGAAAAGCATTGCCGCACTCATCTTCCGAGGAAGCTCGGTCAGGATCGCCGATGCCGCGATGCGACGCGGGAGCGTGACATATCGCCGCCCCCGCTCGATCGCATCGGCAATCGCATTGGCGACGACTTCGGGTTCCAGGTCTTCGCGCGGCAGCATGTGCAGCCGCTGGGAGCGCTCGATCGCTCGCCTGGCCGGCCCGAATCCGCGGATGCCGTCGATCATGTCGGTCTTGACCGCACCGATCTGCACAAGAGTCGTCTTTACCGGCTTGCCCCGTAGTTCCTGACGGATGCCGGCCGTGAAATGGCTGAGGCCGGCCTTCGATGTGGCGTAGACGGTGACCCCGGGGCTGACGCTGACCGCTCCCATCGACGATACATTGACGATATGTCCGCGGCCGCGCTGCAGCATCAGCGGCATGAGCTGGCGGCATAGTTCCATCGGCGCCATCAAGTTGACCTGCAGTAGATCTCGCATCTCCTGCGCGGAGGTGTCCGGAAGCAGCCGAACGCAGTCCAGACCCGCATTGTTGATCAGGACGTCGACGGGACCGTCGGCCTCCACTCGTTCGACCAATTGGCCAACGGCTACCGGAGCGGTGAGGTCGGTCGGGTATGCCTTGCCGCCAAGCTCCTTGGCGAGCAGCTCGAGAGCTTCTTGGTTACGGGCGACGAGCGCGACCTCCGCACCGCGTTGGGCCACCACCTCCGCGATGCTGCGGCCCAGCCCACGGCTGGCCCCGGTGATCAATACCCGAGTCTTGGTCAATCTCATGGCTTTTCCTTCTTGTTCTTCAAGGCCTCGCGCACCACCAGGCACACGTCTGCATTGGCCTGCTCGGCGGCGGGGATGTCGTCGGGCAGGTTGAAGAAGCCGTGGAACATACCGGGGTAGCGGCGGACGGTCGCAGTCACCCCCGCGACTTGCAGCAATCGCGCGAACTCCTCGTCCTCGTCGCAGAGCGGATCGATTTCGCCGGTAACGATGTGCGCCGGCGGCAAACCGGCGAGATCGGCCAGTATCGGTGACACCAGCACATCGAGCCGATCGCCGTCGGGGCCCAGGTACTGCTCGGTGAACCAGCGCATGTGCTCGATCGTCAGCACCCCGGGCGCCGATCTGGCGTGTGACGCGGAGGGTTTGCGGCGCTGGTCCACGACCGGGTAGATCAGCACCTGAAATGCGATCGGCGGCCCGCCACGATCGCGCGCGATCATGCACACGACGGTGGCCAGGTTCCCGCCCGCGCTGTCTCCGGCCAGCACGAGACGACTTGCGTCCCCGCCGAGTTCAGCTCCGTGCGCAGCCACCCACTGAGTGGCTGCCCACGCATCGTCGAGTGCGGCGGGATAACGATTCTCCGGGGCAAGGCGGTAGTCGACCGAGACGACAATGGCGCCAGCACCATTCGCAAGCCGTCGACAGCAGGCATCGTGCGAGTCGAGGTCGCACAGCACGAACCCACCGCCGTGCAGGTACACGATGAGTGGAACCCCGGAATCCGATGCCTCGGCTTCGAGCGGATGGTAGATGCGGACAGGGATCTCGCCACCGCCGTCCAGCCCGGGGACGGTGCGATTCTGCACTCGTGCGACCGGAATGTGCCGGCGCGGCTTGCGGCTGGCCCGCAGACTCTCTCGCACCTGCTTCGCGTCGGCCGTGCCGTCGCGCATCGACGCGAAAGCCGCCGCCATACGTTGGGCGGTCTCACGTTTCGCGGTGTCAGCGGCCGCGTCAACCTGAGTCACTTGTCCGCCCCTTGCTCGAGCCGGCTGCGCAGCAACTTACCGGTGGCGTTGCGCGGCAGTTCTTCCCGGAACTCCACCTCGCGGGGCACCTTGTACCGAGCGAGGTTGGCGCGCACGTAATCCTTGATGTCGTCGGCGCCGACCGAAGCACCCTCGGAGAGCACCACGTAGGCTTTGAGCCGTTGCCCGAAGTCCGGGTCGGAGACTCCGACGACGGCGACCTCGTCGACGTCGGGATAGGCACCGATCAAGTTTTCCACCTCCAGCGGATAAACGTTCTCGCCTCCGCTGATGATCATGTCATCGTCGCGGCCGTCCACGTAGAGCCGACCGGTGGTATCGAAATGGCCCACGTCTCCGCTGCTGAGCAGACCGTCGATGACTTCCTTTGTCCGGCCGTCGGTGTATGCACCGAATGTCAGCATGTTGCCGGCGAAGATGCGGCCGACGGTCCCCGGCGTGGTGACCGGGTTACCAGAGTCGTCGAAGAGCGCGACGCGGCACCCGACCGGAGGCCTGCCCGCAGTCGCCGGATCGTGTGCGAGGTCCTCCGGCATGGCGACGGTCATCACCGCGAGTTCGGTCGAACCGTAGAGGTTGTAGAGCACCGGCCCGAATCGGTCCATCGCGCGGGTGACGAGGTCGGGTGCCATCGCCGAACCGGACGCGAAAAGGATTCGCAGCGAGGAGGTGTCGTACTTGTCCAGGACATCATCCGGTAACGCCAGGATGCGCTGCAGCATTGTGGGAACCACGACCAGCACGTCGCACCGATAGTCCTGGACGGCGCGCAGCGCCTCCTCGGGGACGAACTTGCGGCGCAGCACCAACCGGTTGCCCAGCGCCAACGACAACACCGCCTGGCCCAGCCCCGTACCGTGGAAGACCGGGGCGGCCACATAGCAGGTTTCGCCGCGTCGCCGCGGTACCCGGTCCAGGAGCTGAGCGGAGAACAGCGGGGAGGATTTCTCGCGCGGCGCACCCTTGGGGGTACCGGAAGTCCCGCTGGTGAGCAGGGTCAGCCCGCCAGGTTTTGCGGGTGCCTCCACGGGTGCATCAGAAGTCGAGCAGACCAGCCGTTCCAGGGTGTCGGCGGTGATATCGGGGATGGGCCACGGATCGGACAACAATCTGTGAATGGATGGGTCGACCGCGTCGAGCAGACCGCTGAACTCGTAGTCGTGTACCAGCACCGAGATACCCTCG
The DNA here is from genome assembly GCF_001667115.1 of Mycobacterium sp. 852002-51163_SCH5372311. Classification (GTDB taxonomy): domain Bacteria; phylum Actinomycetota; class Actinomycetes; order Mycobacteriales; family Mycobacteriaceae; genus Mycobacterium. Next base: position 22,553 of record NZ_LZIJ01000180.1, read on the forward strand.
CGGCCAACAACATCAGCCAGTTGCGGCTTCGCGAATCCGGTGTTCATCAGCACCAGTCGTGCCCCCGCCTTGTTTGCAGCGGCGATGACCACGATGAGGTTGCGGTGGTCGCGGCACAACGCCGCGATCGTGGTACCCGAACCAATTCCCGCCCGTGACCATGCCCGCGCCAGGGCGTTCACTCGCCGATTCAGTTGGGCGAACGTCACGTCGCCGGCATCGTCGGTAATCGCCACCTTGTCGGGATCCCGATGCGCAGCGCTTTCGATGACTCCGGCGAACGGCCCATACTTCTTGGCGCACAGGAAGGATCGCAGTCCCTCGCGCGGGCCCCCGGTCAGGCCGGACTCGCGGAGCACCCGAAGACTCTGCATTGTCACGGCCATGTTGTCCATCTTCTGGCGGGCGCGACCCGGTGCCAACTGATCGGTCCATCTCTTCACGGTCGCTACGGTAGGGGCGCGAAGGGCTCAGTTGGGTGTACCTTCCCGGTCATCGGGAACAGATGCCGCCACACCATGCCGCAGCCGGTTGTCTGTCCCTGAGCGAATTGGAGGTAGCCGGATGCGCCGTCTTACTGGTGTCGACAACCTGTTTCTCAAACAGGAGAAAAGTACCCAACCCCAACACACCATAAAGGCTGTCGTGCTCGACCCGGCCGCGGCACACCAGCCGCTGACCTTCGATGCGGTCCGCGCGGCCGTCCCGGCGATGGTCGAACGTGTCGAGCCGCTGCGCTGGCAGCTGTTGCAGACCCGCATGGGCCGGCCCTGGTGGATCGAGCGTCCGCGGATCGACCTCGACCACCACGTCAGGCACGCGACCGCGGCAGCGCCCGGTGGCGATCGGGAACTGTCGGCGCAGATCGGCAAGATCAATACGGGCGCGCTTGACCGCGAACATCCCTCGTGGCAACTCTGGTACATCGACGGACTCGCCGATGGCCGAATTGCGTTGGTGCTGAAGCTTCATCACGCCCTCGCCGATGGCATGGCGTCGCTGCGGCTACTCGAAAGCATCTTCAGCTCCGATCCCTCCGAGCCATTGCCCACACCCGAACGCTCACTGGTCGACGAACAACGCCCGACAGCCGCGGCCTGGTACCGGACGGTGTTGAGACATCAAGCTGCGGCCGCGGCGAAGTTCCCCGGCGTGCTGGCCCGCTCGGCCCACACCGTCAAGACGGTACGCGCGCGGCGCAAGGCCGGCCGCCCCGGTTTCGCCGAAGCCTTCGCAGCCCCCACCGCCCGCTTCAACGCACCGTTCTCTGCGCGCCGCGAGTTCGCTTATATCACGTGCGATCTCGACGTCATCAAGGAGATCAAGAGTGCATTCGGGGTAACGGTCAACGACGTGTATCTAGCGGCGTGCAGCGGTGCCGTCCGGTCATATCTCGACCGTCACGGTGAGCTGACTGCCGAATCGTTGTCCGCTGTCGTGCCGGTGGCGGTCCGGCCACCCGGTGCGGAGGTGGACTGGGGTAATCAGGTGACCACCTGGTATACCTCGCTGGCCACCGACGTAGCTGATCCCGTTGAACGGCTGCAACGAATCTCGGCCAACACGAAGGCCGCCAGGGCGGTACACGACGAGCGCGACCTGTGGCTCTTCGGGGACTGGATGGAGTACTGGCCGCTGTTCTGGTTCTACGGGCGGGCTCTACCGATTGTCGGGGCTGCGACAAAGAAGCGTCCCACCTACAGCCTGATCGCCTCGAACGTCCCGGGACCGAAGACCCGTTTGTACTTCGCCGGGGCACCGATCGAGAAGCTGATATCGGTGGGCCCGATCGTCTATCCGTACGGCTTGAACTTCACCGGCTGGAGCTACGGCAACGACATGACGATCGGTATGCAGGCGTGCAGTGACCATGTGCCCGACATCTGGGAACTCGCCGACGGGATCTCCCGGGCGCTCGACGAACTGGCCGCATTGGCGCGGCCTAGCGTGAGCGAGCAGGAGGAGCTCCCCGCGAAAAGCCCGGTTTCGGACTGAAGTTGGGAGCTCTTTGGGGGAGTTTCGGCCTTCAGTGTGAACTGACGGCTTTGGTTGTGAACTGACGGCTTTGGTTGTGAACGCAGGGCGGCAATAGGCGCGGATTTCCGCCCAGGATTCACTGGCAACGCCCAGGATTCACACCCAAAACCAAGGCTTCACAACGAAACCCGAGGCTACAAGTATGAACCGTGGGCGCGTTGACATGAATCCATCTTTCCCGCATCGCGACAAAACAGTTGGCATGCAGCAGTCGCTTTGAAACGGAAGCTCGCGTCTGCTCGCTCTACCGGTCGACCATGTCTTTGGCCGCCAAGTAGCTGAACAGCATGCTGGTGCCGATCGGTGTGCCGCCGGCCGGGTAAGCGGTTCCACTTGGCGCGGCCATCGTGTTGCCGGCCGCGTACAGGCCCGGGATCGGGCTGCCGGAGGTGTCCAGGACCCGGGCAGCGGTGTCGGTGCGCAGTCCGCCCTTGGTGCCGAGGTCGGAAATCCCAAATGCGGCCGCGTGGAAAGGCGCCTTGTCGATCGCGACGAGCGGCGATTTCCCGCCGGAGAACGCGCGGTCGTATGCCTCGTCACCGCGACCGAAGTCCTCGTCGACGCCGCTGGCGACGAATTCGTTGAAACGGGCGACGGTAGCGACCAGGTTCGCCGGTGGCACTCCGATTTTGCGGGCCAGCTCCTCTAGCGTGTCACCGGTGTGCCAAAGCCCCGCGGCCACATACTTTTCCGGCTCGACCATCGACACGTTGGGGGCCTTGACCGGTGGCACCCGGCCTTCCTTGTCGTCGTAGATCATCCAGTACGGCAAGGTGATTGATCCAGCCTGCAATTGGTCGACGACGACGCGGCCGATCCGGTCGTAGGCCGCGGACTCGTTGACGAATCGCTTGCCGTCCTGGTTGACGAAGATCCCGCCGGTGAACCACAGCGCGAACGCGGAACGACCGTCGGGGTGGGTCAGGCCCGGCGACCACCAAGCCTGGTCCATCAGATCGGTGTCCGCACCGATTGCGATGGCCGCCTGATGCGCCTGGCCGCGATTTCCCCACGGGCCCATCGTGTCCCGAGCCTGGCCCGGCACGCCGTATTGCCGGCGGAGTTCCTCGTTGCCCTCGAATCCACCGGCCGCCAGTAGCACGCCCCGGCGCGTACGTATGGCGCGGTGCTGCCCGTCGGTCTCGACGATGGCGCCGATCACCGAGTCGCTTTCGGCCCCGACCAGTAACTGGATCAGCGCGGTGTTCAACCGAGCCGTCGCCGACGGATATCGCGCCGTTGCTTTGAGGAACCGGGCGATCAGCGCACGGCCACCGACGAAGTACTCGTCGGGTACCGGCGCACCGAGCCGATCGGTATCCAACGGACCACGTATCACGTCACGCAGTTGGGGAGCCTTCGAAACCCGAAGCGGTCGCACGGCAATGTGCCGTCGGCCGTCCAACCGGGCCTTGGGCGCCTTACCGAAATAGTCGGGCCACGGCAGCATTTCGAATTTGAGCAACTCGTCAGCCTCGAGGTACTCGATCAGCGGGGCACCACCGCGGACATAGGCTTCTTGTAGTTCATAGGGGGTGCGGTCACCGACCACCGCGTGGTAGTACTCCAGCGCGTCCTCGAGCGTGTCCTCGACACCGGCGCGCATGAGCACCGGGTTGCACGGGAACCACACACCGCCGCCGCCGGAGTATGCGGTGGTGCCACCGAATTTGTCGGTCGCCTCCACCAGCAGCACGTCGAGTCCCTCCCGAGCCGCGGTGTACGCTCCGGTTACGCCGCCGGCACCGGAGCCGGCCACCAGCACGTCGCAATGTTCGTCCCACCGAATCACCCTGGTACTCCTACGTGTAACGCTGCTGCCCATGTCGCGCGAACTCGGCGTCGAGTGACCGCTTTTCGTCGTTGCTCATCCGATGGTAGGCAGGCGTTCCGCCACGCCCCGTCCAGCGGTACACCGGCTCGACGGTATGCCAACGCTGCCGCTGCAGCTCTCGCTTCAGCACCTTGTTCGAACCGGTCACCGGCAGGCTCGCAGAGACCCTCAGCAAGCGTGGAAACCCCTTGCGCCCCAAGTTGTCCTGTCCAGACAGGTAGCCGGCCAACTCGTTGGCGTCAAAGTGCTCGAGGTCGGCGACCTCGATGGCCGCCATCACCTGGTCGCCCGAGCGCGGGTCCGGAACGGCGTATACCCCGGCGGCGACCACCCGCGGGTGACGACGCAGAACATGCTCGATGGTCAGCGCGGAGATGTTCTCGCCGTCGACCCGGATCCAGTCGCCACGCCGCCCTGCGAAGTACATGAAGCCTGCCGAGTCGAGGTAGCCCAGATCCCCGGTCCAGTACCAGCCGTTGCGGATGCGTTCGGCGTCGGCGGCGTCGTTGCGCCAGTAACCCTCGAAGTTGCGGCTGCCGTACTTGTCGACGATCTCTCCGACGGCCTCGTCGGGGTTGCATACTCGCCCGTGCTGGTCGAGAACCGCTGGCGCACAGTCCCGCAACGTCGTCGGGTCTACCACGGCGACGCCCGCGTGCGCCGGTCGGCCCAGCGCGCCGGGTGGGGACTCGGGATCGCGGGCCACTACCGCCCCGCCCTCACTGGACCCGTACCCCTCGAACAGCTCCGCACCGAAGCGGCGGCGAAACTCCCTTTGGTCGTCAGGTGAGGCTTCGGTGCCGAAACCGCGCACCAGTGGGTTGTCGAGATCGTCTGGGCGCTCTGGTGTGGCCATCAAATAGGCGAGGGCCTTGCCGACGTAGGTGAAGAACGTCGCGCCGAAGTAGCGCACGTCGGGCAGGAACCGCGATGCCGAAAAACTGGGAGTCAGGCAGACGGTAGCCCCGTTGGCAAGCGCCGGCGCCCATAGCGCCATGATCGCGTTGCCGTGAAACAACGGCATGCAGCAGTACTCCACGTCTTGACGATGGTGACCGAATTTCTCGCTCGCCGCGTACGCGATCCGGGCCAGCCGGCCCTGGCTGCACTTGACCGCCTTGGACGACCCCGTGGTGCCCGAGGTGAACAACAACAGCAGCAACGAATCCGGCCCGACGCCAGCGGAAATCGCTGGCTGGACACGATTCGCATCCACGAGCCGGCCGTAGGCTGCATCGTCGATGTTCAGGAATCGGTCCGGCTCCAGTCCGATGTCCAGACGGCGCAGTCGCTCCATGCCCGCGGAATCGGTGACGATCAGTTGGCAGTCTGCATGGCGGATTTCGGTGGCCAGGACTTCGGCGCCCCGGGTCGGGTTGATGCCGACGACCGTCGCGCCGGCCAGCGCGGCGCCACCCAGCCAGAACAGGAAATCGGGCACGTTCTCCAGCAGCAAGCCGATATGGAACGGCCCGGCACGCCGTTGGGACCGGGCCAGCGCCCCGCGCGCGGCCGATTCGCGAACCACGTTGTCCCAGGACCATTCCCGTTCGCGGGTGCGCAGCCCGAGATGCTCGTCGCCGAGACGATCGAGCAACATGGTCGCGATGTCGGCACGCATGTCAGGCGAGCGGATGCACGAGGTCGACGTACTGCTGCGGCAGATCTTCGCGGGACAGTTTGGTGATGCTGACCACCCCTGGATTGTAGGAGTCTTCTCCCTGGATCAGCCCGTTCTCGTCGACGGGCCACAGCAGCAACTGGCGGAAGACGATCAGGTAGTCGGCGTCGAGGTCGTCGACGGGAATGCCGATTCGCTGCGCCTCGGCGCCGGGATAGATCTGCTTGAGCAGACCTTCGGTGACTACGCAGTGGTCGTCGACGACGAGCCGTTGGACCTCGTATTCGAGGATGTTGGTCCTGGTGGCAAGAAATTGGGTGTAGTACTCCCGCACGCCCTCGGTGGTCTTCGGACCGATATCCCCGTCGGCACCCCAGAAGTGATAGTCGGGGTTCGGGGACAGGGTGGCCATGAGTCGTGCGAAATCCGGTGCGGCTTCGGCCTTCATGTGTTCGATCACGGCGTTGAGGACTACGCGCTGACGTTCGTCCGTGGTGTCCGCCAGCCGTTTCTCCAGCGGTTGCCAGGTCCGGGTGGGATCGATTACTGCCATGGACTGCTCCCTTGGGTGCGAAATTTCTACGTGAGATAGGGCGGGCTCAAACCTCAGCGGTCGCGGCCACCAGCCGATCGAGTTCCTCGGCGGCATGCGACACGAGTTCCCATGCGTCGTCGACCAATTCGGGGTCGACCTGAACGCCGACGTCGACATGATCGCCGTAGCTGAACACCGTCACATTCATACCCATACCGACCGCCAATGGCCCCACCGGGACGATGTGCTCGATGCGTGCACCGGCCAGGAACAGCTGCGACGGCGGGCCCGGCACGTTGGAAACGATCAGGTTGGTGTTCAACGGCATTCGCTGCTCGAGGTTGGCCGCCTGGTAGGCACGGAGCAGAGCGCCGAACAGCATCGGCGGTGCGATGTCGGTCAATCCGACGGTCTGGTTCGTCGTCAGAGCTTCGGCCAGTTTCTTAGCACTGTTCATGCCGCGGTGGATCGCCGTCAACCTGGCTACCGGGTCGCCGACGTCGGTGGCCAGCGATGCGACCATCGGATGCACCAGGTTGCCGAGTTCCAAGTCTTCGGGCGAGCGGGTAGACATGGGGACGGTGGCCAGCAGCGGGCGCTGCGGAAGCGCGTCACGCTTGACCAGGTAGTCACGAATCGCGCCGGCGACGACGGCAAGGATCACGTCGTTCACCTTGACGCCGAAGTGATTCTTCACATGCTTGACGTCGTCCAAAGCCAAAGAGCAGTAAGCGAATTTGCGGCGCGGGCCGAGGGCCCCATTGAACGAAGCTCGCGGCGCGCTGAGCGGCCGCGGCGGCGGCTCGGGCCGGCGCAGATGGCTGATCGTCGTGACGGCACCGCTTACTGTCTGGCGCAGGTACTGCGCAAGCTTGGGCGGCGACACCGCCGCACTCAGGGCTCCCCGGGCCAGCAGCTCGACACTCGATCGGCGCGGCGCCGCGTGGCTGTCAACGCTTTCCGCTGCCGGCCGCGATGCGTCGGGTGTCAGGTCGCACAATACGTCGGACAGGCCGGCCCCCGACACTCCGTCGACCATTGCGTGATGCGTCTTGGCAACAAAAGCGACCCGGCCGCCCTCGAGGCCTTCCAGGTACCAGCCCTCCCACAGTGGCAGACGCCGGTCCAGCGGACGGGCAAGTATTACGCCGATGATCTCGGCGAGTTCGGCGGGACCGCCCGGCGACGGCAAGGCCGCCCGATGCAGGTGCGCATCGAGCCTGAAGTCGGGATCGTCGACCCACACCGGCTTGTCCAGCCGGAACGGCACCTCCTGGATGCGGCGCCGAAACTGCGGAAGGTACTTCAGCCTGCTCTGAACGTGGCTACGCAACGTGTCGAAGCCGAACCCGGGCACCGAGCCGGGGTCCAGGATCATCAACCCCAGCGTGTGCTGGGGCCACGCCGTGGCGCCTTCCATCGACAGAAACATCGCGTCCATACCGGATAGTCGCTTCACGACTGAGACTCCATTCATTCGCGGTTCATCCGCGACCAGACGCCAACGTAACCGTCCGCGTCGGGCTACTGGCGAATGTCTCCCGATGGATGAGACGGTGGAGCGCGTCGGCTCGCTCGAGTGTGTGATGAAGCTGTTGATTCTGCGGTGAGGGCGCGGCCTACTCGCTCTTTCTCGCCGTAGGCGCAGAGTCGACAGCACTGTTGGTGCTAGTGGCGAAAGAAGTCCAGCAGCATGTCGTTGACGGTAGATGCCTGCTCGATCTGCGGACAATGACCGGCGCCCTCGACGACGGCCCAACGCCCACCCTCGATCTGCTTCGCGATCTGCGCGGCCCAACCGGAGGGCAGCAGCTTGTCATTCCCTCCCTCGACGACCAACGTCGGCACGGCGATCCGCTCGTAGGGTCGTGCGGTGGTGGACGTCGACGGCGCCGGGGCGTCAGGACGCCGAAAACGGGCCGCGGCCACCGCCTCCCACGCGCCGGGCGCTGTGCTCGACTCATAGCGGCGCCGCACGTACTCCTCATCCGCCGGATAACGCGGGTCGTAGAACAGCGCCTCGACGATGCGCCGCATTGCCGGCAGCGTCGCGTCGTACTGCTGGAGGGCCTGAAAGTGCTTATTTTGCTGGATCTCTCCGCCGCCGCAGACGATGACCATGCTGCGAATCGGCAACTGTGGTGCCTCCGATGTGGCATCGGTCAGGAGGTTGATGGCACCCATCGAGTTGCCTGCGAAATGCGCCGAGGCGATGCCGAGCAGCTCGCAGAACCGGGCGACATGCCGGATCCGCATTCCGCGCCCGTCGACGAAATCGACGACCTTCGCCGACTGCCCGAACCCCAGCTGGTCTGGTGCCAGCACCCGATAGTGCCGAGCGAGTGCGGCGATATTACGTTCCCACCCGAGTTCGGCACTCGCACCGAACTCGCCGCCGTGCAGCAGCACCACCGGGTCACCGTCACCGGCCTCCAGATAGCTGGTGACCAGCGCGTCGACCAAGATGGTCCTGCGATGTATCTGGGTCACTTGATTGCGATCGGATTAACCGGGGAACCAACGGCGCCAACCACTCTCAGCGGCGGCGCGATCAGCTGGAACTCGTAGACGCCGTCGGCGGCGCAGTCGTCTGCCAGCGCGGCGAGGTCCCAATACTCGCCGAACATCATCCCCATATCGCGCAGGCACAGCATGTGCAACGGGAAAGTTGTCCCCTCGACTCCGGATACCAGGTCTTCAACTTGCAGGTTGTCGGCCGCGACGGCGGCGATCTCGAGCTCGTGCAGCCATTGGGCACATCGCCAGTCCAACCCGGAGTAGCCCTCTGTTTTGTTACCAGTCATGAGAAACCTTGTCCACCAACCGGTCCGGATCAGCACAATGTCGCCGCGCCCGACGGTCACACCTTGGGCTCGTACGACCTCGTCCAGTTCTTCCGGCGTGATCGGATTGCCGGCCTCGAGAAAGACTTCCGCGCCGCGATGGCGAACCAGGTCAAGCAACACACCGCGGGAAGTGATGCCCTTGGCGTCGACCTTATCGATGCCGCAGTGGTAGGCGCCCATACTGGTCACCGAATCCGCCGGGAAGCCGTTGTAGAGCTTGTCGTCGTAGTAGACGTGCGACAGCGCATCCCATTGGCTGGCCGCCTGCAGCGGCATGATGATCATGTCGTCGTTGAAGCGGAAGGGGTTTTCGGCGGTCATGTAGCCGCTTAGCTGGTGCGCCAACGGGTTACGCTCCCACCCGGGCCCGTACTTGGCCAGTGTCCTGACGTCGCCACCGTCCACCGTCATCACGTGTACGGGGTTGTGCCGAAACTCGAAGGCGCCCTGCGGTCCTGACGCGCCGAAGTCAACACCGAGGGAGAACACCCGGCCGTGCCGGGCGAGACTGGCGGCGTGCGCGACCTTGTCCGCGGTGATGAAGTTCAGCGTGCCGAGCTCGTCGTCGTCTCCCCAGCGTCCCCAGTTGGAGACCTCGCGTGCGAGTCTGCGGAAGTCGGTCAAGCTGGCCACGAGGCTCCTTCCCCGAGTTCACCGGCGATCGCAGCGGCGATGTTTCCACCGTCGACCCACACCACCTGACCGGAAATATAGCTGGCTGCACGACTATTCAGAAATGTCAGCACCGCGGCCTGTTCAGCTGGGGCGGAAACCCGGCCCAATGGCTTGGGGATGCCGTCGAGGAATTCCTGTCCGTACGCCGTCCTGAGCTGATCGAGTATCGGCGTTTCGGTGACGCCGGGCCCGGTGCAGTTGATCCGGATGCCTTTGGCGCCGAGACGTGACACGTTCTGCATGGTGTAAAGGATGACCGCCTCTTTGGAGAACTGGTAACCGCCGCCCGTCAGCTCATCGGGGTGGCGTCGACACCAGTCGGTGCCCTCGCGCATGGTCGAGGTGTTCAGCAGCGGCGCCACGGCGTGCAGATGCTCCCGGTATCCGGAGGCGGCCAGTGAGGACACGCTGACGATGGATGACCCTGCCGTCATCTTCGGGATCAGCGCCTCGGTCAGATGCCGCAGACCAAGGAAGTTGATCGTGACGACGAGTTGCGGATCGCCGATTCCCGACGAGACACCGGCGACGTTGAACAGCGAGTCGACCTGGCCTATACCGGTGACCGCGCGATCGATCGCGACCGGGTCGGCGAGGTCGAGTTCGTGAAAGTCGTTGAGTTCAAAGGTCGGCCGGCGTTTGTCGAGTCCGGTCACGCCGGCGCCGAGGGCGGTGAGCTGTCGTACCACATGTTCGCCGATGCCCGACGCGCAACCGGTCACCACCGCGTGGCGACCGTCATAGCGCCACAATTCGTCGATGTTCTCCGACATCTCCGGCGATTCAGTCGGGTTCCGGTGTCACTTGCCCCGTTCCTTCAGCTCCTTCTCGCGCTGTGCCGCCTGGACGCGTCCCTCGTTGATCTCGGCCATTGCTTCGGGGATCTCGCTCGCGGTGAACTTCCCACCGCGGCCGGTGGGCAGCCCGCCGAAGGAGTAGCTCTCGTCGAACTGCGGTGCTTCAAAAGGTCGTGTCTCCGGCCGCCGCGCCTCGACCTTCTCGATGACCGGCGCCAGCCGGGCCGCCTTGTCGGCCACTGCTTTTTCGTCGCGCTCGATGAATTCGGGTAGCACCTCTTTGCCCATCAGCTCGATGGATTCCATCGTGCCCTCGTGGCTACGCGGGTTGAGCAGCAGAATGATCTCATCGACACCGCTCTCCTCGTAACCGCGCAGGAACTCACGCACAGTGGCCGGAGAGCCGATGGCGCCGCGACCCGGCCCGTAGGCCAGCGTCGGATCCTTCTCCACCTCTTCGAGATAGCGTTTCCACACGCCGGTCCGGCCCGGGGTGTGCACACCGGTCATGTAGTAGTGCATGATGCCGAACGAGAAAAATCCACCGCCTTGTCCGAGGCGTTGCAGTGCGAGCTCGTCGGTCTTGGCGACCATCATCGACAAGTCACCACCGATGGCAAGGATGTTCGGGTTGATCGCGGGCGTTACCGGGACACCGTTCTCCTCGAATTCCTTGTAGTAGCCATTGACCCGTTCGGTCAGGGGCCCTGGTCCGGTGTAAGCGAAACTCAAGGCGCCGATGGCCTTTTGGGCAGCCATCTGCACGCTCGCCGGACGCGTGCAGGCCACCCAGACCGGCGGGTGCGGCTTTTGCATCGGCTTGGGAATCACGTTACGCGCGGGCATCTCGATGTGCTCGCCCTTGAAGCCCGTGAACGGCTCCTCGATCATGCAACGGATCGCGACCTCGAGCGCTTCCTCCCACTGCGCGCGCTTGTCGGCGGGATCGATGTTGAATCCGCCCAATTCACCGACCGAAGACGATTCTCCGGTGCCGAACTCGACGCGTCCGTCGGAGATCAGATCAAGGGTGGCAATGCGTTCCGCGACTCGGGCCGGGTGATTGACCGCGGGCGGCATGTGCATGATGCCGAACCCGAGCCGGATGTTCTTTGTTCGCTGGCTGGCCGCCGCCAGGAACATCTCCGGTGCGGTGGAATGACAGTACTCCTCGAGGAAGTGATGTTCGGTAAGCCAGACGGTGGAGAAGCCGGCCTTGTCGGCGGCCTCGACCTCGTCCAGGCAGTCGTGCAGCATGATCCGTTCGTCGTCCGGCGCCCAGGGGCGGGGCAGGGCAAACTCGTAGAACAGCGAAATTTTCATCAATACCTCCCGTGGGAATCAAGGGTCTGTTCGGCCTGCTGGGCCGCCTGATCAGAAATGTGCTTTGCGGCGACGAAGCCGAAGGTCATCGCCGGGCCGATAGTCGCGCCCGCGCCGGCGTAACTGCGGCCCATCACCGGCGCAGAGGTGTTGCCCACCGCGTACAGACCGGGCACCACCGTGCCATCTGCCCGCAGCACCCGGGCGTACTCGTCGGTCCGCAGGCCACCGGACGTTCCGAGATCCCCGAGGACGATCCGGAACGCGTAATACGGCGGGTCACCCAGCGGATACAGGTTGGGGTTCGGCAGCGTCGGATCGCCGTAGTAGTTGTCGTACACGCTGTCCCCGCGGTTGAAGTCGTCGTCGTGACCCTTGCGTGCCAGCTCGTTGAAACGGCGGGCGGTCTCGGAAAGTTGTGGTGCCGGAACACCGATCTTGGCTGCCATCTCGTCCCAACTCGTGGCCGCCTTGACGACACCGGATTCCAGCCAGGCACACGGAACCTTGCGGCCGGTGGGAACCGGTGCGCCAGGGATTTTGGGTATCGGAAGATGACCACCGATGACGTAGCGATTCCAGGACCGGTGGTCGGTGATGAGCCAGCAAGGGATGTGGGTGACGCCGGACTTCTGGCCCTCGATCATCGCGTGACCGAAATCCATGTATGGCGCTGCCTCGTTGATGAAGCGCTTGCCGTCGCCGTTGACGATGAACTGCGCTGGCATCATCCGTTCGTTGAGCATGAACTGCATTCGGCCGTCCGGCCATTGCATCGCCGGAAACCACCAGGCCTCGTCGAGTAAATCGGTTGCCGCGCCCACTTTTTCGCCGACGCGTATCCCGTCGCCCATGGCTGCGGGATTGCCGAAGCTCCAATCCCGGTCCAAGACGGGCAGCTGTTCCTTTCGCCACGCGAGGTCGTGGTCGAAGCCCCCGGAGGCCAGGATGACACCGCGGCGCGCGACGATCCGCTGACTCCTGCCCTCTCGTTCCAGCACGGCACCGGTCACCGCTCCGTCGGGATCGGTGATCAGCTCGGTCATAGGGGAGTTCAGCCATAGCGGGATACCGCGTTCCTTCATCGCCAACCGCAGCCGAGCCGCCAGCGATTGGCCGATCGCCGCCATCCGCTCACCGAATACCTTGGCCCTGACCATCCGCGAAATCAGTTTCAGCAGGACGACTTTCCCGGCCCACGACTGCCTGATTCGGTAGAACGACCGAAGTTCCTTGGGCCCCAGCCAGATTCCCTTGGGGGCGAGCGCCAGCGGCTGAAGCAGGTTCCGCTCGTCGGCGCCCAGCGTGCGCAGGTCGACGGGCGGCACGTTGATGGTGCTGCCGAGTTCGGAGCCGCCCGGCAGCTCCGGATAGTAGTCGGCATAGCCTGGCTTCCAGACGAACTCGAGCCAGCTGGAGAGTCCCTCCAAGAACTCCAGCATCTTTGGGGCTGATTCGACGTACTGGCGTATCCGGGCGTCGCTGACCAAGCCGTCGGTGATCCGCAGCAGATACTCGACCACACCGTCGGGCGACGGGACGTAACCCTCCCGGCGCTGGGCGGGCGCCCCGGGCACCCAGATGCCGCCGCCCGAGAGCGCGGTGGAACCGCCAAATTGGGGCGACTTCTCCACCACCAGCGCATCCAGCCCGCACGCATGGGCAGTGAGGGCAGCGGTCATGCCGCCACCACCGGAGCCGACGATCAAGACGTCGACAAGGTTGTCAGCGCCGCTCATTTCGGCACCGCCGTTCTGATGGCGAAGCCGGCGATCAGCTCGGCGGCCGGCTTGTAGTAGCGCACCGTCGTCTGGTACGGCCCCGCGGTGGCCAGTGCCGCGAAAGCCGCCACCCACGTTCTGATTTCGTGCGCCGAGCTACCGCCCTCGTGCAATACGAAGGAGTTCGACCATTGATCGAGCTCATCGAGCCGTCCCGCGTCGACGATCTCCAGGAAGCGGTGGTCCCACATCGGGTTGAGGGGTTGCAGTTTGCTCTCCCCGCCGGCGAAACTCTTGGCGGCGTCGATCACCGCGGTCTGCCGCGCTTGGCGCTGCTCCGCCGTCATCGGTTCGCCTTCGACAATTCGCCGCAGGACAGCCGGGTCGGCCGTGTCCAGCGTCGGCACCGGCGGGCTATGGGACAGTCCACCGGATCCGATCACCAGGACGCGCTCGTCCAGGGTCGCCAGGTAGTCACCCACGGCGATACCCAATGCCCGGCAACGGTGTAGCGGCCCCAGCGGCGCGGCGATCGCGTTGATGAAAATCGGGATCACCGGGCGCGCCGTGGCCTCCCCAAGAAGCTTTTCCAGCGGCTGCACGGTGCCGTGGTCGACGTCCATGCCCGCCGAGACCGCCACGTCGACGCCGGATCCCAGAACGACTTTCGCGCAGTCGACCGCAATGTCTTCGGGCACGTCCAGCTCACCCAGGTGGGTGCCGTAGTCGCCAATTCCCTTAGCCTGCATACCGATACAGAATGGCGGCATCACCTTGTAGAAGAACCCATTGTAATGGTCCGGAGAAAAGATGGCGACAAGTTCGGGGTCGTAATCGGAGACGAAGTCTCGCGCCTGCGCGATCGCGGCCTCGACGTCGTCAAGCAGGTCCCGCGACGGCCCCGGTAGATTCAGCAGCGGGCTGTGGGACATACAGCACAGAGCCAGTGGCACTTGGCAACTCACCCCCTCCCGGCGTCAGCGCGAGGGTGTCGAGCAGCGACGCGCTCAGCTCCGGTGCGAGCTGAGCAATGCAGGCTCCCGCGATGCAGCGATCAGGCCGCAGGAATAACACGGACTCCTGGTGACCGTCGAACCAGGCCTTGAGACCACCACTGCGGTCCCCGACGATCACCACGTCGGAATCGTCGTCGCCAGTCCAATGCAGTTGCGTCAGTGGGCGCAGCGCAACGAACCTGGTACCCAACGCCTTCCACTTCTCGAACGCCTGCTCGCCGAGAATTTTGTGCGGATTATTGTTCCAGCACAGCACGGCGAACCAGTCGCCCAGTACATCGTCCAATAGCACATCACGTCGTGTTCTGGTATCGACGCGGGGCTGCACGAACAGGGTGCCGACCGGCGAGCCCGGTTGGCGCGGTTCGGCATGGACGACGGCCCCGTGCTCGTAACGCGGCATCGGCTTGAACCGCATTTCCAGCACATAGCGCTTGAGGGAGGGCACAATTGACGCTGATCGCACCACCAGGTCCCGCGCCGCGGCGACCCGGCGGTTGGTCGGCGAGATGACACGCCCCACCATGGTGGAGAGGTCGATCATGGCGCGGGCGTGCTTGCGCCGCTCCAAGTCGTAGCTGTCCAGCAATTCCGCGTTCGCACGGCCGGTCACCACCGCCGCCAGTTTCCAGCCCAAGTTGGCCGCATCCCGAATGCCGCTGTTGTAGCCCTGCCCTTGCCAGACCGGCATCAGGTGCGCGGCGTCCCCGGCCAGCAGCAGCCGGCCGCTGCGGAAGGCGCCGGCGATTCGCGAGTGGTGGGTGTAGACCCGGCGGCGGATCACGTCGACCCGGTCGGGGTGCGGGACCATCCGCGCCAGCATCCGCGTCAGAAACGCGGGGTCCTCGGCCTGCTCGTCGGTCTCGTTGGCGTGAATCATGAACTCGAACCGGCGAATACCGTGCGCAATCGAGATGGAGGCATAGGGGCGCTCCGGGTCGGCGCCCACCTCGCTGTTGGGGTGGCCCAGCGGATCGTTGGCGATGTCGACGACCAGCCACCGCGTCGACGACGTGGTCCCGTCGAACGACACGTCCATCATCCGGCGGGTAATGCTGCGGCCGCCGTCGCAGCCGACGACGTAACCCGCCCGCACACTGCGGGCTTCACCGTCGCCGCCGAGCTCGACCGTCACCACATCGGCGGTCTGTCGGCACGACATCATCGGACGTTCCCACCAGACCTCGACATGGTCGAATCTGTTCAAACCGCTGAGCAATTCGGCGTCGACCAGCGGCTGTACGAACCCGTTGCGCTTGGGCCAGCCGAAACGTGCGTCGGGCGGTGCCATTTCGGCGAGGATGCGACGCTGGGCGTCGTAGAAGCGCAGGATCTGGTTCGGCACGGTATGCGGCAGGACACGGTCCACCAGACCGATCGACTGGAAGGTGCGCAGCGCCTCGTCGTCCAGCCCGACGCCGCGCGGGTAGTCGATGAGCGTCGCCCGCTCCTCGACCACCAGCGTCCTCACCCCTTGCAGGCCAAGGATATTCGCCAGGGTAAGCCCGACCGGGCCGGCGCCGACAACGACAACATCGAAAACGTCGGCGCTGCTGTATTGCCCGGCCTCGCTCATCAACGCTCCAGCAGAAAGTCGAGATGCAGCCGATTGAAAGTCTTGGCGTCCTCGTACTGCGGCCAGTGGCCGCAGCCCGGCATGACCTCGAACCGCGCCCCGGGAATCATCGAAGCAATGCGGCGGCCCTCAGCCACATCGGCGGTCGGGTCGTCACTGGTCCACAGCACCAGCGTGGGCGCGGTGATCGCGCCATATTCGGCCGGTCCCAGGATGTTTCGGGCCCTGATCTCCGGATCTTGCAGCGCCATGATGTCGCTCATCGCGGCGACGAATCCTGGTTGGCGATATATCCGTTGGCGACTGGCGACCAGGTCGTCGTAACCCTTGGACTTGTCCGCCATCAACCACTTGATGCGCGCCTGGACCGTCTCCCAGGTCGGGTTCTCGGCGGCCGCCATGGACAGCGTGAAAATGCGCTGCATCACCGCCGGGTCGGCCTGCGAACCGCCGGCCGTGTTGAGGACGAGCCGGTCGACCACGTCGGGACGGTCGATCGCGGCACGGGCGGCCACCCAACCGCCGAGCGACTCACCGCTGATGTGCGCACGGTCGGCGCCGATGGTCCGCAGGACGGCCATCAGGTGCTCGACGTAGTGGTTGACCTCCAGCGGATGCCCCGGCTTGTCGGTATAGCCGTGGCCGAGCATGTCGATGGACCAGGTCCAGAAATGTTCGGCGTGTGCGGCCAGGTTGCGCACGTAGGCCTCGGCGTGCCCGGCGGACCCGTGCAACAGCATCAGGACCGGCTTGGCCGGATCGCCGGCACGCAGGTAACGGGTCCGAACTCCCCCGGCCGAAAGGTAGCCCTGCGAGAACTCGACGCCTTGCAGATCGCTCCAGATGCTTTCGAACACGATTCCTTCTGGGGTACCTCTCTGGCTCCTGCCGATGAGATTCCGGCTCTCGTATTCCGAATATCCCGTGTGCTAATATCGCACACTAATGTGCGTTATATATAGAGCTTCGCTCTCGGGTGGGGGTCTGTCAAGACCATGACGGGTTCGCAAACCCTGGCCAGGGGGCTGACCGCGCTCCAGCTGGTTGCGGAATCGGCAACCGGCCTGACCGTGCAAGAGCTTGCCGGGCGCGTCGGGGTACACCGCACCATCGCCTATCGGTTGCTGTCGACGTTGGCCGAGTTCCGGCTGGTCGCCAAGGGTGAGGACGGGCGTTACCGGCCGGCCTCCGGCCTGGCCGCGCTGGGTGCGTCGTTCGACCACAACGTGCGACAACTGAGTCTGCCGACCCTGCGCGCGCTGGCCGACGAACTCGGCACCACCGTCTCGTTGCTCGTCGCCGAGGGAGACCAGCAAGTGGCGATCGCGGTGATCGTGCCGACGCACGTGGCCTATCAACTTTCGTTCCACGAAGGCAGCCGCTATCCGCTGGACCGCGGTGCCGCGGGGATCGCCCTGCTGGCGAGCATGCCGCCGCGGCCGGGGGAACGTGAGCTGGTGGTGCGCGCGCGAGAGCGCGGCTGGGTGATGACGTACGGCGAGATCGAACCGAATACTTATGGATTGGCTGTGCCCGTACATCGGCGGGCGCCGTCACCACCGACCTGCATCAACCTCATTTCCCACCGTGAAGACGTCGTACTACGCGGCAAGGATGCGGTGATCAAAGCCGCAAAGCACCTGTCCGCCTTGCTGAGCTGAAGGGATAGCAGCCATGTCGTGGGACCACGAAGCCGATGTTGTCGTGCTCGGCAGCGGTGGCGCCGCACTCACCGCCGCACTCACAGCCGCGGTTGCCGGCGTGTCGGTGGAGGTGTACGAGAAGGCCCCGACCGTCGGCGGAACCACCGCGGTCTCGGGTGGCATCGTATGGATCCCTGCCCATAACCGTTGTCCCGACCGGGAATTGACGGTCGACGACGCATTGCGATACCTGCGAGCACAGTCCTTCGGTTCGATGGAAGATGCGTTGGTCGAAACATTCGTACACACCGGCCCCGCGATGCTCGACTTCGTCGAGAAGCACAGTGATCTGCGCTTCGAGATCGCTTCGGGCTTTCCCGACTATCAACCCGAGCTGCCGGGCGGCCAACCGAGCGGTGGCCGGTCGCTGAGCGCAGTTCCCTTCGACATCAGTCAGCTCGGCGAATGGGCCGGTCGGATCACTTCGTTTCCGGCGGATTGGTCGAACGTCGGTTTCGACGCCGAAACCCGCGCGCGTTTACATGCTGATGTCGACGAGCAATCCGGCGACCTGTGCGTGGCCGGGACCGCCCTGATCGCCGGCCTGCTGAAGGGTCTGCTGGATCGAGGGGTCGCACCGCGGACGAACGCACGGGCCGAAGAGCTCATCGTCGACGACGGAGTGGTCACCGGAGTTCGCTTCGCTGGACCGCACGGTAACGTGCGCGCGCGTCGCGGCGTCGTCCTGGGCACCGGTGGGTTCGAGTGGGATCCTGTTCTGGTGCAAGCGTTTCTGCGCGGCCCCATGCACGGCGCGGTGTCGCCGCCGAACAACACCGGCGACGGGCTGCGCATGGCGATGGCCCACGGGGCCGACCTGGCGAACATGGGCGAAGCGTGGTGGGTGCCTATCGTGCAGATCCCGGGCGACACCATTTCGGGCCGGCAGCGCAGCCGCAGTGTGCGACTGGAACGAACGCGCCCACGAAGCATCATGGTCAACCGCGCCGGACGCCGATTCGTCAACGAGGCTTGCGATTACAACTCGATGGCCGGCGCCTTCCACTATCTCGATCCCCGAGGTGGATACGTCAACGACAACGCGTGGATCGTCTTCGACTCAGTTCACTT
This sequence comes from Mycobacterium sp. 852002-51163_SCH5372311, assembly GCF_001667115.1. Classification (GTDB taxonomy): domain Bacteria; phylum Actinomycetota; class Actinomycetes; order Mycobacteriales; family Mycobacteriaceae; genus Mycobacterium. Next base: position 41,308 of record NZ_LZIJ01000180.1, read on the forward strand.
GCGACGCTATGGATTTCTGGGCGTAGCCGCTGGGGAACCCGTGCCGGACTGGTTTTGCGAGTCCGCTGATCTTGCCGAGTTGGCGGTTAAGACCGGTATCGACGCCGGCGGCCTCACGCGCACCGTCGAGGATTGGAATCGCCATGTCGAAGCGGGCTCGGATCCCGAATTCGGGCGTGGCTCAAGTGCATACGACGGTTACTGGGGTGACGACCAAGCCACCACGCTGGCCGGCAAGACACTCGGCCCGATCGACACCGCCCCCTACTACGCGGTGCCGGTGCGGGTGGGCGCGATGGGTACCAAGGGCGGACCGCGCACCGACCATGACGGCCGCGTCCTGCACGTCAATGGCGAACCGATAGCGGGTTTGTTCGCCGCCGGCAATGCGATGGCCGGTGTGACCGGCCGCGCCTACGGCGGCGCTGGTGGAACCATCGGCCCGGCAATGGTTTTCGGGTACCGCGCAGGGCACGCCGCCGCCACCGGGAAGTCGGTGGACGGGTAGCGCCGAACTGACGCCCTATGGTCCGGAGACCAGCCGTTCGGCGGCGGTATAGGGATCGTCGTGGCCGTCGACCACCGACTCAGCGAGCCGATCGAGATCCGTACTGGTCCGCAGCAGGGTTTGGGCAAGCGACAGGATCTGCGCCCGGGCCCTGGCCAGCCGGCGGGCGCGGCTGTCGGCGCGGTGATGGTCGTCGATCGCGGCCATCAACTCCGCAATGCCTTCTCCGCGGGCAGCGACCAGGCTGACGATCGGGGCTTTGGTCTCGGCTCGCAGGTCACGTACCGTCTGCTCGGCGCCGTCCCGGTCGGCCTTGTTGACCGCCACGATGTCGGCGACTTCCAGCACACCCGCCTTGGCGGCCTGGACAGCGTCGCCGGCCCCAGGGTTGAGGACGACGACAGTCGGGTCTGCAACGGCGGCAATCTCGATCTCCGACTGCCCCACCCCCACGGTCTCCAACAGGACGACGTGGTACCCGATCGCACCCAGCAGGCGGATGGCCGCAGGAACCGCGGCCGCCAGACCGCCGATATGGCCGCGAGTCGCAACCGAACGAATCAGTACGTCAGAGTCGTTGATGTGTGCGGCCATTCGTATCCGGTCGCCCAGCAGCGCGCCACCGCTGAAGGGCGACGACGGATCCACGGCGAGCACGGCGACCCGGCAGCCACGCTGCCGGTAGGCGCCGACCAGGGCCGCGATCGTCGTCGACTTGCCCGCGCCCGGCGGCCCGGTGATACCGATAACCCGGGCGTCGCGGATATCGGGGGCACTGAGGCTTTGCAATACCTCGTCGCGGCGGTCGCCCTCGACGAGACTGAGCAGCCGACCCGCTGCGCGCGGGGATCCGTTGCGCGCATTGGCAATTAGATCGGCTATCTCCATTTCGGGTCCATCGTGCCCAATTGTCCCCTTAGGGCGCAGCTACCTCGATGACGGAGGCGGATCCCATGCCGCCGCCCGCACACATCGCCGCGACCCCGATTCCGCCGCCGCGGCGACGTAGCTCGTACACGAGGGTGACGAGCATCCTGGCACCGGTTGCCGCCACTGGGTGTCCCAGCGAGCAGCCGCTGCCGCTGACATTCACCTTGTCGGGGTCCAGGTCGAGCATCTTGACGGTAGCCACACACATTGCCGCGAACGCTTCGTTGATCTCAAACAGATCGACGTCGGAGATCGAAAGACCGCCCCTGCCAAGCGCTTTCGGGATCGCATCCACCGGCGCCAAGCCCGTCGACGCGGGATCGACACCGACTGAGGCCCAGGACACCACCCGAGCCAGGGCGGGCAGTCCCAGCTGGTCGCTGGCAATGGTGAGGACGGCGGCGCCGTCGTTGGCGCCGCAGGAGTTACCGGCGGTGATGGAAAAGCCGTCGATTTCGGGATGCAGCGGTTTGAGGGCGGCCAGCTTCTCCATGCTGGTGTCGCGACGGGGGTGCTCGTCGACCGAGAACAGCCCGTGCGGCGTCTCGATTGAGACTATCTCCTCCTTGAAGCGACCCTCGTCGATCGCGGTAATGGCGTTCTGATGCGACCGCAACGCCCACGCGTCCATTTCCTCACGGGTTACGCCGGCTTTGACCGCGGCATTCCAGCCCACGGTGATCGACATGTCCATGTTGGGCGCGTCGGGCCGGTCGGGATGGGTCGGTGGGAACCAATCGACCCACTCACCGTCCACCTGAAACCGAGACCGCGGTGTCGTGGACGCCGAGTTCACCCCGCCGGCGATGATCAGCTGATCCATGCCCGCGCGCACACTGGCCGCCGCGCTCTGCACCGCCGCTTGGCCGGCCGCGCAGTGCCGATTGTTGGCTAGGCCGGGAACCGTCGGCAGGCCGGCGGTGATTGCCGCATGCCGGGCGACCACGCCGCCGCCGTACAGGCCTTCTCCCAGGATCACGTCGTCGACCTGCGCCGGGTCCAGATCTTGCGCGGCTTCCGTAATCACGTGGTTGGCCAGGTCGAACGCGGTGGTGTCGCGCAAGGTTCCCTTTCGGGCGGTTCCGATGGGGGTGCGCAGCGCGGACACGATGACAGCTTCAGGCACAGGTCTTCTCCACTTCGGCGGGCACTTCAATGTGCATGTGCGGGGGCGCAGAGCCATCCGCAGATTATGAGAACACTATTCTCTCAGGCTGAGAGTATGAGTTGCAAGGCGGGGCACGTTTCTGGGCGAGCAGACGCAAAAGCCCCATTTCGTGCCCAAATGAGGAGCTTTTGCGTCTGCTCGCCATACTGGCTGCCATGGCTCAGCGGGAAGGAACGATCGCGGTCCCCGGTGGGAATGTCTGGTTCAAACGGGTCGGCGGCGGCGCCGGTCGCCCACTGCTCGCGGTGCACGGCGGGCCGGGCTTACCCCACAACTACATAACTGCACTGGAACGCCTGGCCGACGAGCGGGAAATCATCCTCTGGGATCAGCTCGGCTGCGGGAAATCCGAATGGCCAACCGACGCGTCGCTCTGGACAATGGAACGCTCGGTGGCCGAAATGAGCTCGGTGGCAGATGGTCTCGGGTTCGACGGCTTTCACATCTTCGGCAACTCGTGGGGCGGTATGCTGGCACAGCAGTATGTGTTGGACGCCGCGCCCAGGGCCGCGAGTCTCGTCATCTCCAACAGCATTGCGTCCATACCGAAGTTCTCGGATATGGTGGCCCGCTTGAAGTCTGGGCTGGATCCGGCAACCCAAGCCGCGATCGACCATCATGAAGCCGCCGGAACCACCGCGTCCCCCGAATACCAAAGCGCGATCAGAACCTGGAACGAGAGATACCTGTGCCGGCTGTGGCCCTGGCCCGACGAACTCGAGGAAGCCTACAGAGGCATGGGAACCGAGGTCTTCGAAACCCTGTTCGGGCCGAGCGACTTTCACATCGTCGGAACGATCCGTGACTGGGACGTGTTCGCCCGGCTGAGCGAAATCGCCCTGCCCACACTGCTGATCGCGGGCAGGTTCGATCAGTGCGCGCCGGAGCACATGTGGGAAATGCACGAGCGGATCAAAGGGTCCCGGTTCGAGTTGTTCGAATCCAGCTCGCACATGCCTTTCATCGAAGAGCCGGACCGCTTCGATCAGGTGATGCGAGAGTTCCTGCGGCAGCACGACTTTTGATCGCGCGAGCAGCTGGAATCCTCCAAGCGGGCAAGCTCAGTTCTTCGACGAGTTCAGCTTGGTGATGATCGACTTGAAGTCGTCGGTGGTAAACGACTGATGCTCGGCCGACAGGGCATAGTCCAGGCTGGCGAGCACGGCGCGCTCCAGGTGAATGTTGAGCACCCGCTTGGTGGCTTCCACAGCTTGCTGCGGCAGCTCCATGATGCGCTTCGCGCAGCCCATCGCCTCGGCGACCGGATCGGCGACCACATGGTTGGCCAGGCCGAGTTCGACGGCCCGTTCGGCGCGAATTCGCGTGCCGGTCAACGCGTATTCCTTCGCCAGCATCAGGCTGATGTGCAGCGGCCAGGTCAGTGGTCCGCCGTCGGCGGCCACCAGTCCCACCTGGACATGTGGGTCGGCGAGGTAGGCATCTTCGGCGATATAGACGATATCGCTGAGGGCCACCAGGCTGCAGCCGAGTCCCACCGCCGGACCGTTGACCGCAGCCACCACGGGAATTCGGCACCGGGCCATGCCCAACACGATCTCGCGCCCGTCGCGGATGGTCTTGGCTCGCAGATCGGCGTCTTGTGCCAGTTCGGCGAGATAGGAAAAGTCGCCACCGGCCGAGAATGCCCGGCCCGCACCGGTAATCACCGCCGCACGGGCCGTCGGATCGTCGGTCAACCGCTGCCAGAGCCGTGCCAGTCCGACGTGCAGATTGTCGTTGACCGCATTCAGGGCGTCCGGCCGGTTGAGGGTGATGATCCGCAGCCCGCCATCGGCGCGCACATCGATTTCACTTGGCATGTCGTACATTTCAGACCCCCAGTCCCAGAATCCGCGACGCGATGATGTTCTTCTGAATTTGCGATGTCCCGCCCATGACGCTCTGCGCCCGGCTATACAGGTAAGCGCTGAGCAGGTCCGGGTCTCGGGTTCCGGCGACCGCCACAGCGGCGTGCCCGACGGACTGTTCGACCCAGGTCATCAGCAGTTTGTCGAGCGATCCCTCGGGGCCATGCGAGACGCCGTCCAGCTGTTCGGACAGCCGCCTGCGGACATGATGAGTCAGCATCTCGGACTGGACCGCTGCCCATGCGAGTTCTTCGGGTACCGGGCCTTCATTACGCGCCAACAGGTCTCGGACGAGCTTGCCGTATCTTGCCGCGTAGCCAAGGGTGGACGGTTCGCGTTCGTGGCCGACGACGGTCATGGCAACCGCCCAGCCGTCACCGGGAGCGCCGACCATCCGGTCCGCGGGTACCGTCGCGCCGTCGAAGAACACCTGGCCGAACTCGTTGGTCACACCGTTCATCATGCGCAGCGGACGTTGTTGAATGCCAGGCTGTTTCATTGATATCACGAACGCTGACAGCCCGCGGTGCCGTTTGGCTTCGCGGTCGGTGCGTGCCAGCAACAGGCACCAGTCGGCGACGTCGGAATAGCTGGTCCAGATCTTGTGCCCATGCACCACATAATGGTCGCCCTCGCGGGTGGCGGTGGTGGTCAGCGACGCCAGATCCGAGCCGGCGCCGGGCTCGCTGAAGCCCTGACACCACCGCTCGCTGCCGTTGATGATGCCCGGCAGGAAGCGCCGGCGTAGTTCGTCGCTGCCGTGGCGGCCGATGCCGTAGACCAGGTAGCCGACGCTGGGGCGGGGCGGAGCGCCGGCGCGTACCAGCTCTTCGTCGACGATGACGTCGTATACCGGCGGCAGTTCCTGCCCGCCGTAGTCGCGGGGCCAGGACAACCCGAAGAAGCCGTTATCGTAGAGGGCCCTATGCCAGTCGGCCATCCGCACCCAATACTCGTCGCCGGAGCCGGAGAACTCCTTGGCGTGCAACGAAAGCCAAGATCGTAGCCGTTCGCGGAAGGCGGCCTCGTCGGCCGAGTCACGAAAGTCCAAGGTCGATCTCCTTCAGCGTTACCGGCCACAGTTCGGTCGACGTCAGCGCGCGGCGCAAATAGACGTGCGCCAGGCAGTCCCACGTGTTGCCGATCCCGCCGTGCACCTGCACGGCGGTCTCGCAGACGGTTCGGGCGGCGCGCGCGCAGTAGATCTTCGCCACCCGCGCGGCCCGGATGGCTTCGGCCGGTTCCAGTTCGTCGACCGCCCAGGCCGCATGGCGCAGCACGCTCACCGCACCTTCGATCAACGCCAAAGACTCGGCGAGTAGATGGGCAATCGCTTGGTACGACCCGATCGTATTGCCATACTGCTCGCGGATTTTCGCGTAGTCACAGGCCAAGGCGTGCGCACCACGCGCATCGCCGACCAGATCCGCCGTCGTGGCCACCAGCGCGAGGGCCAGCCACCGCCCGGCCGCCTCTTCGGATACCTCGCCGATGGCCTGCGGCGTTCCCGCGATGACCGCCTCGGCTCTGGTCAAATCCGCGCCGCCACTAGCGGTGTCCAGATCGGCGGCCAGGACGGTGGCACCGGAGAGCAGCAGTACGCGTCGAGACCCGCGAGCGTCGATCGCGCGATCGTCGACAGCCACGGTCGTCGGCTGCGTGGCATCCGCCCCGATGTGGCGGGCCAGATCGTCGGCGAGCACCGGTCCGAGGAACGGGGCGTCCACCAGCCGGCGCCCGAATTCCTCTGCGACTATTGCCACTTCGACGCCGGAGGCCCCGTCGGAGCGCAATGCTCGCCAGCCGGTAGTCGCAATCTGCCTGTCCAGCCGGGTGATTCGAGCCGCGTCGTCGAGATCCTGCACCGCAGCGGGTCCAAGATCGTCGGCCAGCTTTGCGGCGGCGTCTCGTAACTGCTGCTGTTCAGCTGTCAGACGTACATCCATAGCGCTCCTTGAGAAGTCGGCGCAGCACCTTGCCTGAGGGCAGGCGCGGAATATCGTTCACGAACACGACGCGGCTCAGGCGCTTGTAGGATGCCAGCTTCTGGTCCACCACGGCCATCAGCTCGGCGGCCTCGACGGGCGCGCGCGGCGCGACCGCAGCGACAACCGCGTCCCCGTTTTCCCCGTCCGGAACACCGAACACCGCACAGTCTTTGACGGCCGGATGGCCGTGCAGCACCATTTCGATTTCGGCCGGCGCCACCTGGAAGCCGCGCACCTTGATCATCTCCTTGAGGCGGTCGGTGATCCGCAGCCAGCCGTCGGCGTCCAGCCAGCCGACGTCCCCGGTCCGGTACCAGCCATCGCACATCGACTCCATGGTCGCCTCGGCCGGCAGGTAGCCGGCCATCAGCGAATCCGACCTTGCCTGGATCTCGCCGACCTCGCCGGGCCCTACCGGCGCACCGGTTTTCAGCGACACCACCCTCAACTGCACACCGCGCACCGCTGGTCCGACGGTGTCCAGGCGCGCCTTATCCAGCGGGTTGCACGCGATGACCGGGAGTTCCGTGGTGCCGTACGCGGGCACCCAGCCGATGCCCGTGCGCCGTGTCACCGTTTCGGCGATGCTTGCGCTGACCGGCGTCGCGCCCCACATGATGAATCGCAACGACGAGAGATCGTAGGACTCCAGATCCGGGTGTGAGGCGATGGCCAGGGCGATTGGAGCAACCGCCATTTCTACCGTGATGCGGTCCTTTTCGATGCATCGCAGCATCCGCTCGAGGTCGAATCGCCGGTGCAGCCGCATCCAGGCGCCGGTGCGCAGCGCGGTGAGGATGTTGAGCATGCCCAGAATGTGTGACGGCGGCGTGGCGATCTGGATACGGTCACGGTCGGTCAGCTCCAGCGCCCCGCGCCAATGCCGTACGGCCGCGTCCAGCGACACGTGGGTGTGACGGACGGCCTTGGGCAGACCGGTGGTGCCGGAACTGAACACCAGCAACGCGTCACGGTCCGGCGGCGGGGACGCAGCAGGAGGTCCTGCGGCGGCGACCGGTTCGTCCAGGTGCAGCATCGGCATCAAGCCGGCCAGCACCGGATGGTCGCCGACCGCATGGCTGGGGTCCGTCAGCGCCAACGCATGGTCCACCTCGTCGCGCTTCCATGCGGGGCTGAGGAGCACCGCTGCTGCGCCGAGCCGCCAGATTGCCAGCACGACTGCGACGAACTCCGGCCGGTTGGAGGCCATCACCGCGACCCGGTTGCCTGCGCCCGCGCCCATCCTGGCCAGCGCTGAGACGAGCCCGTCGGCCAATGCATCGAGCTCGGGCATGCTGAAACGCCGCTCGCCGCACACCAGCACAGTCGGCTCAGTCACGTCCCGTCCTTCCTCGGCAGGCCTGGCTGTCCCGACATCCCTACTCTTGAGAAGATACTATCGCTGAGAGAGAATACTATTCTCTATACTGAAGAACGCAAGTACGGGAAGGGGTGGTCTCGGTGACGACCCTGATCATCGAGGAGACGCCACGGGTGACAGCTCCGTTGAACGGCGGCACCGTAACGATCCACCTCGACCGCAAGAAGGTGACGGTCCCGCTTGTTCCCGGCGAGACGCTGCTGGAAAGCGCGCGGCGGGCCGGCCTCGACCCGCCGTTCAACTGCGAGGCCGGTAACTGCGGCACCTGCATCGCCAGGCTCAGCGAGGGCCACGCGACGATGCGGGTCAACGACGCACTCGAAGACGACGAGGTGGCCGACGGCTACATTCTGACGTGCCAAGGCGTACCCGATACGCCTTCGATCACGGTGCACTACGAGTAGTCGAAGAGCAGTCGCAGAGAGGCGGCGAAATGGCCAAGGGGATCATCCACGTCGAGACTCGACCCAGTTCGCCCGATCGCGATCAGGAATACAACACCTGGTACAACGAGGTACACCTTCCCGAACTCGTGGCGCTGGACGGATTCGTCTCGGCGCGTCGGCTGCGCCCGGTCGACGGCGACGGACCCTACCTCGCGCTCTACGAGATCGAGGGCGATGACCTGCAGGCGATCCTGGACAACATGCGGGCCAACGCACGGCGGCTGCACATGTCCGACGCCTTGCAGCTGGATCCGCCGCCGGTGATGCGGTTACTCGAGGTGACGACGGAGTACCGGCGCTGACCCGCGTGCATCCTGGGCTTTGGATGTGAATCCTGGGCTTTGGCGGTGAAGCCTGGGCGGGATTCCGGCCAGCTTTCCGCCCAGGCTTCACCGCCAAAGCCCAGGCTTCACAATCAAAGCCTGGGCCTCACAATCAAAGCCGGGGCCTCACAATCAAAGCTGGGGGTTCAGCTCAATCCACGCCCAGCTGTGGCGGCGGCCGATACTCGGGCTGATAGCCGCCCACGTGGATCGGGTTGCCGACGAGCCGGAAATCACCTGCCTGCACAACCACTTCCGGTGTCGCTTTGAGTGCTTCGGGCAGCGTCCGTACGGCGGCCGCGGGCACGCCGAGCGGACGCAAGCGCCGCTCCCAGCCGACGGCGGTGTCTGTGGCCAGCGCCGCGGCGACCAGCGCCAGGACTTCGTCGCGGTTGGCCACCCGTTGGGTCATCGTTTGGAAGCCGTCGATATTCGCCTCGGCGGCAAATGATTTCCAGAACCCGTCGTGCGTGATGAACAGCGCCAGGTAGCCGTCAGCGGTCGGGAAGAGCTGCGCCGGAACATAATATGAATGCGCACCGTATGGCCGGCGCTGCGGCTCGGTACCGTCGTTGAGGTAGGCGGCGGCATGGTAGTTGAGCTGCGAGAGCATGACGTCGCGCAGTGAGACGTCCACTTGGCCGCCCTGGCCGGAGACAATCTTGGCCAAAAGCCCCAGCGCCGCGGTCATTCCGGTGGAGTTGTCGGCCGAGGAGTAACCAGGCAGCGTCGGCGGACCGTCCGGTTCTCCCGTGAGTGCGGCGGTTCCGACCGCCGCCTGAACCACATAGTCGAATGCCGGATCGTCGCCGCCGTACAGACCGAAGCCGGTGATCGCCACACAGACGATCCGCTCGTTCCAGCGCCGCAACGCCTCGTAGGTGAGGCCCAGTCGGTGGATGGCGGACGGTTTGAGGTTCACCAGCAGCGCCTGTGCATCGGTCACCAGCTCACCCAGGCATTGTTGTCCCGCATCGGAATTCAGGTCGAGGCAGATGCTGGACTTGTTGCGGTTGAGGCTGGCGAAGTAGCTGTCTCCTACGCTGCGGGAGATCTCGCCGCCGGGCGGCTCGATCTTGATCACCTCTGCGCCGAGGTCGGCGAGCAGCATGGTGGCATAGGGTCCGGCGAGCATGGTGCCAACCTCGAGGATCCGGATGCCCGCCAGCGGCGCGCTGGATGTCACCGCAACTCCGTTGCGAGCGCGGCGATCATCTCCCGCGTCCGGCGTTTGGACGCGACGAGTTCGTCACGGTTGTCGCCGATCGGCAAGAGCCGCACCGACAGGTCGGTGACGCCGGCGTCGGCGAACGAACGGAATCGCCGCAGAATCTGTTCCGAGTCACCAGCCGCGCAGATGTCGCCGACGTCTTTCGCGTCGCCGTAGCCGAGCAACCGTTGATAGTTCGGCGATACCTCGGCCTCCCCCAGGATCCGGTTGGCTCGCTCCCGGGCGGCGTCGACTTCGGTTGCGCTGCAGAGGCAGACGGGAATTCCGGCGACGATGCGTGGGGCCGGGCGTCCCGCGTTGTCGGCGGCCTTGGTGATGCGTGGCACCACGTGCTCGGCCACGGCGCGTTCGTCGGCCATCCACAGCACGGTGCCATCGGCATGCTCGCCGGCGATGGTGAGCATCACGGGCCCGAGCGCCGCAACCAAGACCGGCAGCGGCGCCACCGGGGCGAGGTCGAGCGGGTTGTGCACCCTGAAGGTGTCGTTCTCGACGTCGACTGGACCTGGATTTGCGAAGGCGGCGTGCAGCACCTGGAGATAATCCCGGGTGTAGGCGGCGGGCCGCTGGTAGGGAATGCCGAGCATGTCGTCGACGATCCAGTGGTGCGATGGCCCGACGCCGAGCACCAGACGGCCGCCGGTGGCGGCATGCACCGATAAGGCCTGACGAGCCAAGGCAATTGGATGCTGGGCCTGCAGCGGTACGACGGCGGTGCCCAGTTCGATCCGGCTGGTGCGGGCACCCATCAGGGCCACCGCCACCAGCGCGTCGAAGTCGTTGGGGATCTGCGGAATCCAGGCGCTGTCCAGGCCCGCGGTTTCGGCCCAGTCAATGTCTGCCAGCATCCGGGTGACCTTGCGCGCCGAATCACCGCGTTCCGGGCCGACCATTACTCCGATGCGCACGATTCCTCCGGGGCTGATTGCGAAGCGGGTTCTGCCGTGCCGGTCAACGCGCGGATGTCGCGCACCAGGTCGTCCAGCGATGTCCCGGTGGGGAATACCGCTGCGGCGCCGGCGGATAGCAGCTTGGGCACGTCGGCATGCGGGATGGTCCCGCCGACGACGACGGCTATGTCTGCCGCGTCGGCCGCGCGCAACGCCTCGATGGTGCGCGCGGTGAGCGCGAGGTGAGCGCCGGACAGGATGCTCAGGCCCACGACGGCCACGTCTTCCTGAACGGCGATCGACGCGATGTCTTCGATGCGCTGGCGGATACCGGTGTAGATGACCTCGAACCCGGCATCGCGCAAGGTGCGCGCGACGATCTTGGCGCCACGGTCGTGCCCGTCGAGTCCGGGTTTGGCCACCAGAATCCGAACCGCCATCAAAACACCACCGGTTGCTGGAATTCGCCCCACACGTCCTTCAGCGCGGAAACCATCTCACCGATCGTGCAGTAGGCGTTGGCGCAGTCGATCAGCTTGGGCATCAGATTGTCGGTTGCCTCGGCGCCGCGCGCCAGGGCTGCCAAGGTGGATTGCACTGCGCCGCTGTTTCTTTCGGCCTTCACCTTGGAGAGGCGCTTGAGCTGCAAGTCGCGGCCTTCGGCGTCGAGTTCGTAGGTGACGATGTCGGGCTCAGGCTCCTCGGAGACGAACCGGTTGACTCCGACCACCGGCCGGGTACCGCCCTCGATCTCCTGATGCATTCGGTAGGCTTCGTCGGCGATCAGGCCCTGCAGGTAGCCATCCTCGATCGCGTTGACCATCCCGCCGTGGCGTTCCAGGTCATCCATGATCTCGATGATGCGGGCCTCGGTGGCGTCGGTCAGCGCCTCGACGAAATACGAACCGCCGAGCGGGTCGGCGACGCGCGCGACACCGGTTTCGTGGGCCAGGATCTGTTGGGTGCGCAGCGCCAGCGTGGTGGACTCCTCGGTGGGCAGCGCGAACGGTTCGTCCCAGGCAGCGGTGAACATCGACTGCACGCCGCCCAGTACCGCCGCCATCGCCTCGTAAGCCACTCGCACCAGGTTGTTCTGTGCCTGCGGGGCATACAGCGATGCGCCGCCGCATACGCAACCGAAGCGGAACATCGACGCCTTGTCCGTCGTCGCGCCGTAGCGTTCTCGCACGATGGTTGCCCAACGCCGCCGTCCCGCACGGTATTTTGCGACTTCTTCGAAGAAGTCGCCATGCGTGTAGAAGAAGAACGAGATCTGCGGGGCGAACTGGTCGATCGTCATGCGACCGCGTTCCACCACGGTGTCGCAATAGGTGACGCCGTCGGCCAGAGTGAACGCCATCTCCTGGACCGCGGTAGCCCCGGCGTCGCGGAAGTGCGCCCCGGCCACCGAGATCGCGTTGAATTTGGGCACCTCGGCCGCGCAGAACTCGATGGTGTCGGCGATCAACCGCAGCGACGGCTCCGGCGGCCAGATCCAGGTACCGCGCGAGGCGTACTCCTTGAGGATGTCGTTCTGAATGGTGCCGGTGAGCTTGGCCCGCGGGATCTCTTTGCGTTCGGCGGCTGCCACGTAGAACGCGAGCAGGATCGCCGCCGTGCCGTTGATCGTCATACTGGTGCTGAGCTTGTCCAGCGGAATGCCGTCGAAGAGGATCTCGAAGTCCGCCAGCGTGTCCACCGCCACGCCGACGCGCCCGACTTCCTCGCTCACCTCGGGATCGTCGGAGTCGAACCCGCACTGGGTGGGCAGGTCGAGCGCCACCGATAGCCCCGTGCCGCCCTGTTCCAGCAGGTAGCGGTAGCGGCGATTGGATTCCTCGGCGGTCCCGAAGCCGGAGTACTGCCGGAACGTCCAGAGCTTGCCGCGGTACCCGGACGCGAAGTTACCCCGGGTGAAGGGGAACTCCCCCGGCGGTGGAGGCTCGGTCCTGCGGTCCTCCGGGCCGTATACCGGCGCCAGCGGAATGCCCGACGCCGTCTGGGCTGCATTATCCATCAGTGGATAACGTACTTGCAAAAAAAGAGAATGCCAATACCGTATCGCTGACCTGGACAAACACCACAATGCAGCAGCCGCCAGCGCCCCTTTAGGCTGCTCTTGACAACGGAGGTCGACATGGCGGTATCCCACCCATCCGAAGCGGACATCGACGCCGCGGTCAGGCACTTCGGTTTCCACCTAGACGCGGACGGGCGACGGAACTACGCAGCGGTCATGGCGACCACGTTGATGTCGTACGACGTAGTCGACCAGCTCTACGACAAGGTCGCCCGCCCCCAGCCCCCCGAGCGTGGCTATCGATTCCCCGCGCCGGCCGACAATCCGCTCGGAGCCTGGTATGTCACCACCGAGATCGCCTCGGGCGCCGAGGGCCCGCTGTCCGGCCGAGCAGTGGCGATCAAGGACAACATCGCCGTCGCAGGGATTCCGATGATGAACGGATCTCGCGTGGTGGAAGGCTTCATTCCCAGCCGCGACGCGACCGTTGTAGAACGGCTGCTCGATGCCGGCGCGATGATTGCCGGCAAGAGCGTCTGCGAGGATTTATGCTGCTCGGGATCCAGCTTCACCTCGGCCAGCGGGCCGGTGCGCAACCCCTGGGACCGCAAGCGTGAGGCGGGCGGATCGTCCAGCGGCAGTGGCGCTCTGGTGGCCAGCGGTGCCGTGGAGCTGGCTCTCGGAGGTGACCAGGGCGGCTCGGTTCGGATTCCGGCGTCGCTGTGCGGCATCGTCGGGCTCAAGCCCACATATGGCCTGGTGCCGTACACGGGAGCGTTTCCGATCGAGCGGACGCTCGATCACTTGGGCCCGATGACTCGCACGGTGGCGGACGCCGCCCTTCTGCTCACGGTGCTTGCCGGTCCCGACGGGCACGACCCACGTCAGGGGGTTGACCTGCCCGCGGTCGACTACAGGGCCGCGCTGACCGGCGATGTGACCGGGTTGAGGGTGGGCCTTCTCGTCGAGGGTTTCGGGCAGCCGGGTGCGCTGCCGGAGGTCGACGAGCTGGTCCGGTCGGCGGCCCACCGGTTGACCGAGATCGGCTGCACGGTAAGCGAAGTCAGCGTTCCGTGGCACCGGAAGGCACTTCACGTCTTCGCGGTAATCTTCACCGACGGTGCCACCTACCAGATGCTCGAGGGCAACGGTTACGGATTGGGCGTAGACGGACTCTACGACCCAGAACTGATGGCGCACTTCGCAAGCCGGCGGGCCAGTATGTCCGATCAATGCGCAGTCACGATCAAGGCAACAGCGGTGGCCGGTTATTACGGCCTGAACCAGCTTGGCGGTGTGTCCTATGCGAAGGCGCGTAATCTGTTGCCGCACTTGCGTGCCGCCTACGACGCGGCGCTGACGCAACACGACGTACTGATGATGCCCACCGTTCCCGGTACGGCCGACACGTTGCCCGAGGGCAGCCCTTCGGATTTCGCACTGCTCGAACGCGCGCTCGGCAAGGCGTTCAACACCTCGCCGTTTAATGTCACCGGGCATCCGGCGATTTCGGTTCCCGCTGGCCTGGTCGGTGGTCTTCCTGTGGGAATGATGCTGGTGGGCAAGAGATTCGACGACGCCACCCTGCTGACGGTCGCCGATGCGTTTGAAACTCTTTGCGGCGGCTTCCCCAGTCCGTAGCGCACGGCGCGCGGCCGATTCCAGTGTGCACTGAAGGCTTTCATTGTGTACTGAGGGTTTTCAGTGTGAATGTAGGACGGGATTCGGCTCGGATTTCCGCCCAGGATTCACAACCGAAGCCGTGGATTCACAACCGAAGCCGTGGATTCACAACCAAAGCCCGAGACTACGACTGGCGCCGCGGCCGAGCGCCAACCTCACCTGTCACTGTAATCGCGGGAGGAGAGTGTGTGACTTCTCTGTCCACCTCTGAGCGACTAATCGCTGTTGCTGCAACGGTTTTCGCTTCAATGCAAGCAATTTTGGCTGTGTGCGACGGAATGAACGCTCGGGCTGTCCAATCTGCCGCGGTGCAGAGTTTGCTGCGGCGCGAGCGCTTCAAACGCGCCGAGCTCGTGCCGCTAAGCCCGGCACAGGATTTCGCCGTTGGGAATCGCCAGCCAGCCGTCTGGCGCAGCGGCCCAGGCCAGCCACGCCGCGGAGATCTCTTCGAGGTCAGCAACAGACGCCATACCCGATTCGATCAGTTGACGCGACAAGTCGGACTGAAGAACGCGATCCGCCCACATCCCGCCCCACCATTCGCGGGTTTCATCCGTTGCGTAGCACCACATGCTGCCGGTGGGCGTGATGTCGTCGAAGCCGGCCGCACGCGCCCAGGACAGCAGTCGCCGGCCCGCGTCCGGTTCGCCGCCGTTGGCGCGAGCCGCGCGTCGATAAAAATCCAACCAGCGATCGAGAGCCGGAAGCTGCGGAAACCAGATGAAACCCGCATAGTCGGCGTCGCGGGCGGCCACGATTCCACCCGGGCCGCACACCCGTCGCATCTCGCGCAGCGCCTGCACTGGGTCGGCCACGTGCTGCAGCACCTGGTGAGCATGGACGACGTCGAAAGTGTCGTCCGGAAAATCGAGCGCGTGCACGTCGGAGATCACGAACGACACGTTCGATACGCCTCGCGCCTGCGCCTCGGCGCGGGCGAGGTTCAGTGCGGCGTCAGTCGGCTCGACGGCCGTCACCGATCCCGGTGCGACCCGGTCGGCGAGGTCGACAGTGATCGTCCCAGGGCCACAACCGATGTCGAGCAGGGACATCCCCGGCCGTAGGCAGGGGAGCAGGTAGCCGGCGGAATTCTCTGCCGTGCGTTGCCGGTGACCACGCAGCACCGACTCGTGATGTCCGTGCGTGTAGGTAGCCCGGGGCTGCTCGTTCATGGCGTGAGCTTACCGCCTCTTACCCGTATCTTGGGATAGCTATCTTATTATATGAGATCGCTAGTCCACCGGCGCGTTGAGATGTGGCCGGTCGACGCCGGCGCCGGGCCCGTCGAAATGCCACCACTCACCCTGATAGACGGTCAGTCCCCCGTAGTTCATCGCGTCTCGCAGCCGCTTGCGGTTCGCCACGGCCGCTGCGCTCATACCCTGTGTCGCGAAAGCGTTTGCGCGTGAGGAAAAGTCGTCGAAGTCGGTGCCCATGTCGGCCAGGCAGGGCCCGTCCGGCTCTTGACGCTCCGGCGGGCATGGTGTCTGCGGGAAGGCGAATGTCACGTCCACTGACCGGCCCGCTTCGTGGCTGTGCGCATACGGTCCGGGACGTGCCACCCAGGCTGGGTTGGGGACGACGTTGAACATCTTGATCTGGACGTCATGCGGCCGGTAGCAGTCCCAGAACACCAGCCTCTGCCCCTGCGGGCGAAGCGCCGTCGCGGCGGCAGCCAGACCGGGGGCCATCGATTCGTGCACGAGGCATCTTGCGTCGGCGGGATAAAGCTGCGTGTGGGTGAAATTGTTCGTGGTGGCGTAACGCAAATCGACGATGGCGTCGGGAACCACAGTGCGGACGTCGACGAGCCCGGCAGCGTGCGCCGCGTCGCTCACCGGCGGTACACCGGGACCCGAGGGATCAGCAGCGACAACCGACAGAGCCAGCGGCGCAATCGGTCCCACGCAGACCAAAACCAGAAGCACCCTTCGGAAAAAGCTCATTCCGGTATTGTCCGCCAGCCGATGTCGCCGTCGGCGTAACGGCACGAGCTGGTGTTGCCGTCCAGACACCCGTTGCCAAATGGAGGCCATGTGGCGTAGGGAGAAACACATGCGCATGAGTCTGATCGCGAACCTATCCAACAAATCCCCCGTCGACAGCTGCGTCCGGGAGCTGACCAAGGCACGTGACGACGGCTTTGCCCGTCTCTGGATGACGCAGATGCCATTCGACGTCGACCTGCTCACCGTGCTTGCCGTCGCGATGCATGAGGTAAGCGACATCCAGGTCGCGAGTGGAGTCGTACCGATCCAGAACCAGCATCCGATGCTGATGGCCCAACGTGCGCTGACGCTCAACCTCATCGCGGGCGGGCGATTCACCCTCGGTTTGGGGGTCACCCACCGCACGGTGACCGAGGGAATGTGGGGAATCTCCTGGGATCGCTCGGTTCGACGCTTGCGCGAGTTCCTTGACGGCCTGCTTCCGTTGCTCGCCGGCGAACCCGTCAACGCGACGGGCGAAATGCTGACAACCCGGGGTGCTCTACAGATTTCTGGCGCACCAACACCGGAGGTGTACATCGCGGCACTGGGACCGCAGATGCTCCGACTGGCCGGCCGGCGCACCGCCGGAACGATCACCTGGATGACCGGGCCGAAAACGCTCAAGGAGCACATCGTGCCTACCCTGCACGCGGCGGCCGCCGACGCCGAGCGCCCCGAGGCAGCTGTCAGCGTTGCCGCCGCACTCCCCCTCGCCGTCACCGACGACGTGGCCGCGGTGCGGTCACTGGCGGCCGAGCAGTTCGCCATGTACGGCCACCTGCCCTCCTACCGGGCGATGCTGGATCGCGAAGGCTATGCCGGACCGGAGGACGCAGCGCTGATCGGTGACGAGGCCGCGGTCCGTGACAGGCTCGACGAAGTGCGCGCGGCCGGAGTCGACGAGTTCGTCGCGATCCCCTTCGACCCATCGGCCGAGGGGCGGGACAGGACACGAACATTCTTGCGCGACTGGGCTTCTCGATCAGCCTGAGTCACGGTACCCGATCGCGGATTAGCTACTGTCCGAGCAGCTTTCGCTTCTGCGCCTCATAGTCGGAGTTGGAAAGCACGCCGCTGTCCCGCAGTTGCATCAGTTCGGTGAGCCGGTCCAACGGGTTGGCCTGTTCTTGCATCCACCGCTCACGCCTGTCGAAAGTGGCTTGGTTAGCCGCATTTCGCGCCTCAGCGGAGTGATCGAAGACCACCTTACGGTGATCGGACGGGTCGTATAGCACGGGAACTAACCAGTCCATGCGGGGGCGGTCCGCCTCCCATAGCCACGCTTCGAGACTGGCTTCGAATGGGGTTTCGCCGTCGGGCTGCACCCGCACCGTCATCGTCCAAAGCGCGCGCGTGGCTTCGGTGGGCGGGGTCTGATAAAACGGGTCCGACGTTTGGTAGAGACCAGAAATTTTGCGACGCGTCGACAAAACCATAGCCATCGCCGGCTTTCCGTGCTGGCGTAGCTTGCGTTCCAGCCGCCGACTACCGATACCGAACACGTGGCCCTCGCTCTCAGTCGGCTAAGGCTACGACAGGCATCGCAGGCGACCGATCGGCTCTCCCTTAGGCATTTCGCGCCCGACCGACTCCGAGATCTTATCGCAATCTTAGATTTCCCTTATTTTCCTTATTTTTGGGTGTAATGTCGTTTCGGCACGTCCCGAACTGAAGGGAGCGCGGTGAACGAGCTCGGCGAACGCGCGGTTGTGTGTGGAGCGGGGATGGCGGGATTACTTGCCGCCCGGGTTCTCGCGGAGTTCTACCGGACCGTGACAATCGTCGAACGTGATCGGCTGCCCAGCGGTGCCGCCCATCGCCAAGGAGTGCCTCAGGGTCGGCACTTTCACGCCCTGTCGATCGGCGGCTCGCACATACTGGGGCGGTTGTTCCCCGGTCTGCTCGACGAACTCGAGGCCGCCGGCGCGACGGTCTGCGCCGACGGCAACCTGTCACGGGTCTCTTTTCGGGCGGGAGGACACGAACTCAACCGGTCCGGCCAGTTCGCTGACCCGGCTGCGGTGGTGATGATCCTTGTCAGCCGTCCGCTGTTGGAATGCGCTGTCCGACAACGTGTGCGCGGCATCGCGAACGTGGTCTTCATGGACAGTCATGACGTCGTCGGGCCTGTTGCTTTGCGGCCCTCACAGATCACGGGAGCTCGGGTCGTCGATCGCGACACAGGTGCGGAGACTGTTCTGGATGCCGACCTGGTGATCGATGCAATGGGCCGCAGCGCACGCACACCGGCGTTGCTGGAGAACCTGGGCTATGGCCGGCCTGTCGAGCAGCGCGCGGTGATGCATGGCAGCTATTCCAGCCAGCTATTGCGCATCCCGGACGGAATGATCGCCGAACGATTGATCTTCGTCTGCCCGGAAGCGACTCGACCGACCGGCGGGGCACTGGCGGCGTATGAAAACGGCACCTGGATGCTCTCGGTCGGATGCGTCGACGGGCGCCAACCGCCCAGGGACCTGGCCGGCATGATCGGCTTGTCCGCGCAGTTCGCACCGCCTGCCGTCGCGGCGGCGTTGCGCGCCGGCCAGCCGGTGGGGGAAGTGGCGGTTATCCACCACCGCGGCGTATGGCGACGCTTCGACAAGATGGCGGCATTGCCCAACCGCCTGCTGGTGTTCGGCGACGCGATATGCAGCCTCAACCCGATCTACGGCCAGGGCATGACGTTGGCGCTGTTGGAAGCGGCCGCGTTGCGCGACTGTCTGTCAGACGGAGATGCCGACCTGAGCGCGCGATTCCTCCAAGCCGCCGCTGGACGGATCCGTCCCGTCTGGGCGTCGAACCAAGCCAACGATCTCTACATGACCAAGCCGGATGGCCGGCGGTCGTTATCGCAAAGGCTGGTCACCTGGCGCATCGACAAGACACTCGCCGCGGCCGAGAACGACCCCGCGCTTACTGAGAGAATCTTCCGGGTGACGCAGTTCATCGACCCGCCTTCGGCGCTCCAGCGCCCCAACTTGATGACGAGTCTCGCAAGCTTGCGGCCACGAGCACGCCGACACGTGCAATCAACGCTCAGGGGGTTCGCATTGTGAACGCGCGCAACTAGCACCAGGAACGAGGCTGATGGATACCGACCTGCCAATCACCGACGACGCTGCCGCTCTGCGCGAGATCGAATCGATCAAGCAGCTCAAGGCACGCTACTGCCGCTTCCTGGACAACAAAGAGTGGGACAGCTGGCGGCAGCTATTTGCCGACGACTTCGTCAGCGACACCGCACAAGCGGGTGGCAAAGTGATTCACGGCGCCGACGATTTCGTCGCCTTCACCCGCAAAAACCTCGAGGGCCCTTCGCATCCCACCGCGCACCAGGTGCACGCCCCAGAGATCGAGCTGGTATCGCCGGCGACTGCCCGCGGCGTGTGGGCCCTGGAGGATGTAGTCCGCCTGGCGCCGGGCGTGAACCTGCGCGGCTACGGCCACTACCACGAAACCTACGCGAAGGTCGACGGGCAGTGGGTGTTCAAGAGCTCCAAGTTGACTCGAGTTCGAGAAGACATTTTCAATCCCTTTGTCTCCGTGTATATCTCGCAGCGCATCCGCAAAGTGCTGATGCTGGCAGCACGCCGCGTGGTGAAGTGACCGGTGCGGTTCAACCGCATCGGGGCAGTCGTAGTGTTGCCCGACTATAGTTGCCTGTGTTACCGGCACCGGCTCGCACAACAGGGAGAAGCCGATGATCGGCACCGCGTCTGACGCGGCAGCGGACAATCCGCGTGATTGCTTCACGAACCCTCCAGTCGTTCTGCTGTCGGGTGAAACCGGACTTCCGCGAGAGCTGCTCGGCAACAAAGGCTACGGCGTCGACGTGATGCGTCGTCACGGCCTGCCCGTGCCACCGGCGTTCTGCATCACCACCGAGGTGTGCCGACGGTACTTCGTCGACCCCGACCACACCATCGAAACCATCTGGAACGACGTCCTGTCGGCAATGCGATGGCTCGAGAACGAGACCGCACGCAGCTTTGGTACCGGGCCACGTCCCCTGTTGGTCAGCGTCCGCAGCGGTGGCGCCCAATCCATGCCGGGCATGCTGGACACAGTGCTGAATCTTGGCATCGACAACACCGTTTACGCCTCACTAGCGGAATCGTTCACCAGCAGTTTCGCCGCTGACACCCGCGAGCGCTTCCGCAGCTTGTATCGGCGGGTTGTGGTTGCGGACCAGAACACCGGTATTCCCGACGACCCGTACGCGCAACTCAGGGGCGCGATCGAAGCCGTCTTCAGATCCTGGCACTCGTCTCGGGCACAGAGCTATCGGCGTCACCACGATATGGACGACGCCGGCGGCACCGCGGTTGTGGTGCAGGCCATGGTGTTTGGCAACCTCGATGCCAACACGTCAGGTAGCGGGGTTTTGTTCTCCCGCAATCCGATGACCGGTGCTGACGAACCGTTCGGAGAATGGCTGGCCGGCGGCCAAGGAGCCGACGTCGTCTCGGGCACCAAGGACTGTCAGCCCGTCAGTGCGCTACGCGCCGCGCTGCCCGGCGTGTACGAAGAATTGGTCACGGCCGCAGCCACTCTCGAGCGGCTCGGCCGCGACGTGCAAGACATCGAATTCACCGTCGAGGAAGGCCGGCTCTGGCTGCTGCAAATGCGCAGCGCCAAACGTTCCGCGCAGGCCGCCGTCCGGCTCGCACTCAAACTGTACGAAGAGGGAGTCGTCGACGCTGGCGAGGCACTGCGACGCGTCCACCCCGCGCACGTGGAAGCGTTGTTGTTGCCGTCGCTGCAGCCCGAAACGCGTTTCAGCGCAACGCTGCTCGCCAAAGGCCTACCCGCCTGCCCCGGGGTGGCGTCCGGGCGGGTCTACTCCGACGTCGGGGCTGCCATCGACGCCGCCGAACGAGGCGAAGACGTCATCCTGGTACGGCCCGATACCAGCCCCGACGACGTACAAGGCATGCTCGCCGCACGCGCCATCGTCACCGAGGTCGGCGGTGCCACCTCACATGCGGCAATCGTGAGCCGCGAGATCGGCCGTCCCGCGGTCGTCGGGTGCGGAGCGGGGATTGCCACCGCCCTCGACGGAAAACTGGTCACCGTCGACGGCACCGAAGGTGAAGTCCGAGAAGGTATTCTCGAGCTTCGCGCGTGGTCGATCACTGACTCCCCGGATCTGCAGCAATTGGCCGACCTGGCGCGCCGGGTCAGCCCGCTTCGCGCTCATGCCGAAGGCAATTACCCTCGGCTCCAAGATAATTCCGACGCAACCGTGCGAGAAGCGCTGGCCGCGGGGCACACCGATGTCGTCTCCGGCAATCCGCTGATAGCCATGCTGGCTGCGGTCCGGGCTGCGGACGAGGTAGACATCGGTGCTTGAGCTGAAAGTCTTACAAGCCGTGCGCCTCAAGGGCAGGGTCGCACCGGCAGATCTCGCCACCACGATTGACGAGGATCCCACTGCAATCTCTGAAACCGTTGGCGCACTGAGCGATTCGGGTCTCTTGGTGGCGGGCAAGACGGTGCGATTGTCTCCGCAAGGCCGCGAAAGGCTGGCCGAGCTGCTCAGTCAGGAACGCTCATCGGCAGACGTGGCCGCCATTCTGGCGGAGTATGAGAAGTTCCGCGATGTCAACGCGGAATTCAAGTCTTTGGTAACGGACTGGCAGATCAAAGACGGTGAGCCCAATGACCATCAAGACCCTGGGTACGACGGCGAAGTTCTGGCCCAGCTGGACGAC
This sequence comes from Mycobacterium sp. 852002-51163_SCH5372311, assembly GCF_001667115.1. Lineage (GTDB taxonomy): Bacteria > Actinomycetota > Actinomycetes > Mycobacteriales > Mycobacteriaceae > Mycobacterium. The sequence goes on from NZ_LZIJ01000180.1 coordinate 63,452, forward strand.
GTACACAAAAAGGTGCTGCCAATCATCGGCGCGATAGCTCGGCAACTGCCGCGGCTCGGTTTCTACGCCGACAAGCTGAACAACTCGTACAAGAAAATTCGCGACGGCGACACAACCTGGCTGGCGCGGCCGCTCATCGACTCCTACCACACCGTCTGGTTCGAGCTACACGAAGAACTGATCATCGCCGCCGGGCTGACGCGCGGCGGTGAAGCGGCCGCCGGTCACGCGCAGTAGCTGGGGGCTTGCTCCGCGCGTCTGTCCAATTACTGGTGGCCAGGGGCGGGATCGAACCGCCGACCTTCCGCTTTTCAGGCGGGCGGAATGGCGACTGAGCTGCGCCTTAGCAACGTTCATGCGTCAAATGTGGCGCGCTGAGCGCGTCTGACGCAGGCATTCCGTCCGACGATCGGACACAAACCGGACACGGTGACAGCACTCCCGACAGGGAACCCTTGATCGCCCGTCACTCGATGATGCGCGCCGAGGGCTCCCGGGGAGTAGGTACTCGATGCCCAACATCTCGGCGCCGACCGTGCGCTCGACTCGCACGACGCCGGAGCAACCCCCTCTTGGACCGACCACAACCCGAACGGCCAGCCGGAACACGGCCGGAGCCGCGGACGCCGGTAGACCGCGAGTGGCCGAGGCCGCCAAGGCCGCAGGGCGCGAGAGCGACAGCGGTCGGTCGGACGGCGGTAGCGGCGTAGGCCGTGTTCCGGCTGGGACCAACGGGCTTGTTATATGTCCCAAAAGTGTCCGCGACATCGTCGATGACGGAGTTAACGCGGATTTGTCGGCCGCGGATGCCTTGGGACTGCGGTTCCCAAGTCCCGAGAGGGTGGCCTCGGCGGCAGCACTGTTTGAACCGGCGCAGCCGTGGGCTTCCGGCCGAGACCGGCTTGGCGTCGAACCTGAATCTGGCCGCTTCAAGATCACCATCGGCCCTGGTGTCGTCCGCCTTGGCTGGACCAGACCCGTTCACGTAGAGAAAACGTCTGAGCGCGCCGTCGAACGACACCGCCTAGACGTAGCCAACGAAGTGGATCGGATTAAGGCCGGCCGGGACATGCCCGATCCGCCTGGCCGCACGATCACCGAATGGTCTCGCAAATCACGGGCTGCGATGTGCCGCACTTTTGCCGAGCTCGACTACACGCCATTGGTGGAAAGCGGGCGTGTGCCTGCGATGGTAACGCTGACCTATCCCGGTGACTGGCAATCCGTTGCGCCTGACGGGGCTAGCGTCAAGCGGCACATGGTCCTGTGGCGCAAGCGGTTTCAGCGCGAGTTCGGCGAACCGGCCCGGTACATCTGGAAACTCGAATTTCAGCGCCGCGGTGCACCGCACATTCACCTGTGGATGACTCCCCCACATGCCGTCGGCCGATCGGGCAGCAAATTCCGGGATTGGCTGTCGCAAGAGTGGGCGGACATCGTTGGCCATCCCGATGCGGAGCAACGCGCGCGCCACACGCTGGCCGGCACTGCCATCGACATTCTGAACGGATTGCGCGCCTGCGACCCCAAACGGCTGGCAATCTACTTCACCAAACACTCATCACCGAATCATTTGGGCGACAAAGAATACCAGCACATCGTTCCGGAAGCCTGGCGGCGGCCGGGCCACGGGCCGGGTCGCTTTTGGGGCGTCCATGGGCTGCAACGAGGAACCGCAGTCGTGGAGATCGCTCAGGACGTGTACCTGACGGGTCGTCGGATCATTCGTCGCTGGTCTCGCTCCCAAGCCGCGTACGGCGATTGCACGCGACGCTTCCCCACTGCGATCGTTCCGCGAATGGCGCGTGTCGCAGTTCGACGAGTCGACAATCAGACCGGCAAAGTACGCCACCGCAAGGCCCGCCGACGACGACTCCTGTGCGACCAAGGCGGACTTGCCGGTGGCTACGTGCTTGTGGGTGACGGACCAGCGTTCGCATCCCAGCTTGCAGCGGCTATCGACAAGCTAGGGATAGTCTGACTGCCGAAATCCAGCAATGCTCGATAAATTGCCCGACTTGGCCTGGGCAATCATATATGTCTCATCTGGTTCTCCGGTCCCCCGTTTGTGTCGCGGATAGTGGAACCGCAGCGCGGCTTGTGCCCTAATGGTGCTTGCGTCGTTGAGTGGAATTCTGCGCCTAGTCAAATCCGGCTAGGGTAAGTTTCAACGCTTGTTTCAACTGGACGTCGAGTGGTGGATTCGTGTTGGGGTCCGTATTGAGCCAGCGCCCAAGTACGGTTGCTGCGGTGGCTAAGCCGGTGTGGACCAGCAGCGTAGGGCGAATGTCGGTTGCCCCGTCGACACTCATGCGCATTGCGACCAGTTGGATCAGGTGGCGGTCGTCATCTTCGCTTATGAGCGCTGATTTGTTCATCAGATCAGGCGCGGTCAGGATGGCTTGTCGCCAAGGCGTCGCGTGCTGATCTGTTCTGCCCACGATGTTTTCAACGATCAGGTTGATAAACGCCTCGGCGGCTGATTCGTCCGAGGGTCGAGCGCTGTATGACGCAACGACGTTGGCGACCGCTTGCCGGATGGGTGCGACAAGAAGACTTTCCTTGGTGGGTGCGTACCGGAAATACGTACTGATGGAGACTCCGGCGGTGGCGGCGATATCTTCGGTCGTCACGGCGGCGAATCCGCGTTCAGCGAATAGCCTATGTGCGGCGTCGAGGATTTGGGCGCGCAGCTCGGCGCGGCGTCGGTCTCGTAACGAACCGGCGTTTGGCAGCGACATGCGGTCATCTCCTTCGATCTGACGCTCGACTCTTTCAAGCGATGCGGTCAGCGACTAAGTGCCAGATCTCGGGCGAGTTCGACGCGTCGACAACTTCTCGCGTGGGAACCTTGTCGCGGTCAAGGACGTGCTGACCGCCTCGGTGAAGTCGTCGTCGCCACCGGCAACCATGTGACCAGTACCGGGTGACATCCGATGTTTCGGTG
>NZ_LZIJ01000181.1 GCF_001667115.1 Mycobacterium sp. 852002-51163_SCH5372311
GCTGGCGAAGAAAACGCCAGCGGCATTATTGCCAAACACGACTACATTCCCAGCGCTGGCGCACCGGCCTACTTGCAACCGGAAAATATTGTGGGTCAGGTTGCGCCGGAGTCCTACAACGGTCTGAAGGTGCAGGGTAGCTACGGCGAAACCTGGATTATCCAAAGCGATTTCATTCCGGAAGACTACTTGGCGGTTGTTGCCACCTATGGAGCTAACAGCCCTGACAACGCCATCGGGTTCAGACAGCACCCTCAGCGTCAGTACCAGGGTCTAAGAAATATCCCGGGTATCGGCCCATTTCCATTGCAGGATAGCTTTTTCCAGCGCAGCTTCGGTGTTGGCGTGCGCCGTCGCGGCCAGGCCTGCCTCACGCAGATCAAGGCCAGCGGTTCCTATGACGTGCCGGTGATCCCGAAGTGACGCCTCTAGATTGGCTGCAGACCAATCTGACTGCAGTGGTGGTCGCGGTAGCTCAGGCCGGTGCCACCCTGGCCGGCTCAACTGCCGAAACCAGTGTGTCTCAGTCCCATTACTACTCTTGGAGCCGGTTCACAAGATGAGTAGAAGCGGAGCCGACGCGTCCGGTCTCGGTGACCAGCTTGCGCGCAACCTCGCGTATCTGGAAAACGGCGATACCGGCGCTAGCGAGTTCAGTTGGGCCGATGGCC
>NZ_LZIJ01000182.1 GCF_001667115.1 Mycobacterium sp. 852002-51163_SCH5372311
AGCAATCGACTGTGCGAGTTCGTCCATGCCGGCCCAGGGATCGTCGCGGCGCCGCACCAAATCGGGCACGGTGGCCATGGTGTAGTCGTCGGGGTCAGCGCCGGCCAGGTCGTCCCAAGTCAGCGGCGTCGACACGGTCGCGATAGGCGTGCGCCGCACCGAATACGCCGACGCCATAGTGCGGTCGCGGGCGTTCTGGTTGAAGTCGATAAAGATCCGCCGGCCGCGCTCTTCCTTCCACCATGACGTGGTCACCGCGTCCGGCGCGCGCCGCTCGACCTCGCGGGCCAGCGCGATGCCGGCACGGCGCACCTCGATGAAATCCCAGTCGGTGGCGATCCGCAGAAACACGTGAATCCCGCGGCCCCCGGACGTCTTCGGATATCCGACCAGACCGAGTTCGTCGAGTAACGGCCGCAGCACGTCGACGGCCACCGCACGGGCTTGCTCGAAGCCGGTGCCTGGCTGCGGGTCCAGGTCGATGCGCAATTCGTCGGGATGTTCGGTGTCGGGGCAACGGACCTGCCAGGGGTGCAGCGTGATGGTGCCCATCTGCGCGGCCCACACGATGGCCGCTGGGTGGCTGACCTTCAACGCGTCGGCGGTGCGTCCCGACGGGAAGGTCACCCGGCAAGTCTCCAGATAGTCGGGATGATGCTGCGGAACCCGCTTCTGATAGATCTCCTCACCGTCAATGCCGTCGGGGAAGCGCTGCAGGTGGGTCGGCCGGTCCCGCAAAGTGGTCAGCATGGGTCCGCCCGCCACGGCGAGGTAGTACTCGACCAGCCGGCCCTTGGTGCCTTTCGACCCGAGTTTGGGGAAATACACCTTGTTCGGATTGGTCAGCCGGACGGCGATGCCGTCGACGTCGACTTCTTCTGCTGCAGCGGCCATATCTGGATTCCAGCATGCCGCACGCCAGAATGGACGAATGGACTTACCCGTTAAGCCGCCGGTTTCGCCGATGCTGGCCAAGTCAGTCAAGGCAATACCACCCGACGCGTCCTATGAGCCCAAGTGGGATGGCTTCAGGTCCATCTGTTTTCGCGACGGCGATGAGGTCGAGCTGGGCAGCCGCAACGAGCGGCCGATGACCCGCTACTTTCCCGAGTTGGTCGCCGCGGTCAAGGCCGAGCTGCCGCAACGCTGCGTGATCGACGGCGAGATCGTCATAGCCACATCGCGGGCCACCGGCGCCAGTCTGGATTTCGAGGCGCTGCAACAACGCATCCATCCCGCTGATTCGCGAGTCCGGATGCTTGCCGAGCACACACCGGCGTCTTTCATCGCGTTCGACTTGCTCGCCCTCGGCGACGACGACTACATGAAGCGACCGTTCAGCGAGCGGCGCGCCGCTCTTGTCGAAGCGCTCGACGGCTCCGGGCCTTCGATCCACGTAACGCCGGCCACCACCGATCTCGCCACCGCACAACGCTGGTTCTCCGAGTTCGAGGGAGCGGGCCTTGACGGCGTCGTCGCCAAGCCGCTGAACATCACCTATCAACCGGACAAGCGCATCATGTTCAAGATCAAACACGAGCGGACCGCCGACTGCGTGGTCGCCGGCTATCGGGTGCACAAGTCCGGCGGCGACACGATCGGCTCGCTGTTGCTGGGGCTGTACCAAGATGACGGCCAGCTCGCGTCGGTGGGCGTCATCGGTGCCTTCCCGATGGCCGAGCGGCGCCGGCTGTTCACCGAATTGCAGCCGCTGGTCACCAGCTTCGACGACCACCCGTGGAACTGGGCGGCACACGAGGCCGGTGAGCGCACCCCGCGCAAGAACGAATTCTCGCGCTGGAATGCCGGCAAGGACCTCTCGTTCGTTCCGCTGCGCCCCGAACGCGTCGTCGAGGTCCGCTACGACCACATGGAAGGCCAACGGTTCCGCCACACCGCGCAGTTCAACCGGTGGCGCCCCGACCGTGACCCGCGGTCTTGCAACTACGAGCAACTCGAACAGCCACTCACCTTCAGCCTCAGCGATATCGTCCCGGGCCTCGTCCCGGGCACGGCGGAGCACCATTAGGCTGTCGGCGTGCATGTAGCCGCGCTGCTGGTGGCGGGTGACGCCAAGCTCGACGAGGACGGCGCGCTCAACGCCTGGCGCATACCTACGACTTCCTTTGAGGTTGAGCAGATTCCGTTAGAGGTGACGATTCCGCTCGTCCTCGTGGTGCATGCGCAAGCCGGTAGGGACTACGACCCACTGCTGTTCATCGTGTGCAAAGATCCCGCCGGGAAGCGGCAGGGCAGCATCGAATCGTCGTGGCACTGGCCGGACGATGATGGCCATCCCTCCAAATACCGGTGCTTTACCCACCCATTTCCGTTCGTCGTCTCACGCGAAGGCGAGTACACGATCGGTGTCTACTACGACTCGAACGGCATTGCCGAGATGGCCACGCCCATACCGCTTTCGATCAAACTGGCCACCTTCCGGTGAGGGTGCGTGTTTGTACGCCAAAACCGGTGTGTCACCGTACATTTGCGCGCGCTCGTGAGCCAGACTCAGACGGCGACGGTCAATGTTGACAGTCCGCGCAGCGTGACGTTCGCCTTGTACTGCGGCTCGCCGTCCAGCCGCGCCTCGGGGAAGCGCGCCGTCAGCGCCGCCAGGGCCGCGCCAGCTTCCAGCCGTGCCAGGGGCGCCCCCAGGCAATAGTGCGCACCGCGGCCAAAACCCAAGTGCCGCAAGGTCGGTCGGTCCGGTTCGAAGTCGTCGGGCCGCTCGAACTCGGCGGGGTCGCGTTGGGCCGCGGCCAACAGCAGCATCATCACATCACCGGCGGGCACGTCGATGCCGGCAATCGTCATGTCGTCAACGGCAGTTCGGCCGACCATCTGCACCGGCGGGTCGTAGCGCAGGGTTTCCTCGATGACGGCCGAGACCCGGGTGCTGTCGGCGCCCAGCGCGGCCCACTGACCGGGGTTACGCTGCAACGCCAGAATGGCGTTGGCGATCAAGTTGACCGTCGTCTCGTGTCCGGCGACCAGCAGCAGGACGCAGGTGGACACGATCTCTTCCCCGGTCAGCTGGTCGCCGGACTCCTCCACCGCGATCAGTCCTGACATCAAATCGTCGCCCGGTTGCAATCGTCGCCGCTCTATCAGTGCGTGCAGATACTGACGCAGCCGCATACCGGCCCGAATGCGTTCGTTCATGCCTTCCGACGGCGCGCCGGTGAACGTGGCGAATGGGTCCAGTGCCTGCGCCAGCAGCGCCGATGCACGACTGAACTCCGGTTCGTCCTCCAGCGGCACACCGAGCAGCCGGCAGATCACCGCCACCGGCAGCGGATAGGCGAAGTCTGCGACGGCATCGAATCGGCCGCGCTCGGCGATCCGGTCGAGCAATCCGTCCACCAGCGCATTGATATCGGGTTGCAAGGCGTTCACCACTTTCGGTGCGAACGCCTTGCTGACCAGCTTGCGCAGCCGGGTGTGATCAGGCGGGTCGAGGAACAGAAACCCAGGCGGGACCTGTGGGGGCGACGTAAGGCCGGCGCTGATCTGTCGCTGCGTGATCGTCGATTTCATCCGGTCGCTGCTCGACGACGGGTGCCGCAGCACCTCGTCGCAATCTCGATACGCCGAGAAGACAGCGAGATTCGCCTGCGTCAGGTGCAGCGGTCCGCGGTCCCGAAATTGCGCGTAGATGGGGTAGGGATCCGCCCGGTTGGCTGTGTCCAGCAGCTGCCGTAGCAACGCTTGGGATTCGGCCAGCTGGGCTGGTTCCATGGGCCGCGTGGTCATGCTGACATTGTGCCTGCGCGCGGCGGCGCCGAAACGGCCGCGCCCCACCAAGCCGTTACGTAGCATGTGCGCCATGACCGTGCTGCGCGCGTGCCGGTTAGCCGTTGTGGTGCTGGTGTGGATCAGCATGGCGACGGTGGCGCTGGCCGCCCCGAGCCAGGCGTGCGCGTGCGGCGCGCTGGTCCCCCCTCCCGACGGTCAGGCGACGATGAATCATGAAGTTGCACTCGTACATTGGGACGGGTCAACCGAGAACATCGTGATGCAGCTTGGGTTGAACGCCAGTACCGACAACGTCGCTCTGGTGGTGCCCACTCCCACCCCAGCCAGCGTCGTGGCCGCCGACAAGGCCACCTTCACGGAATTGGAAACACTGACCGCGCCGGAGATCAAGAAGCGCCGGCACTTCAAGCTGGGATCGGTCTTAGAAGCATCCGCGCCCCACGCAGCCGCGCCTACCGGCGCACCGAACGTGGTTAACCAGGTGCATCTCGGACCGCTGGAGGCGACCACCCTGGCCGGCGGCGACCTGGCCGGGCTGCAGAAATGGTTGGCCGACAACGGTTATGCCATCCGGCCGGCCGTCTCGGCCGCACTGGACCCATACCTGCGCGACAGCTGGTCGTTCGTGGCCATGCGGCTGACGAGCACGGCTCCGATAGTGGGCGGCCTCAAGCCGGTGCGGATGACGTTCCAGTCGCCGCGCTTGGTCTACCCGATGCGTCTGTCCGTCGCGGCGCCGGCAGCGCAGCGAGTCACCGTCTACACGCTGACCGACCACCGCCAGCAGCGAACCGACGCCGACGCGTCCGGCCAGACCAGCCGGGTCCAGTTCGCCGGTAACGTGTCCAGCGCCGTGCGCGACCCGTTGCTTCGTGAGCTGGCCGGAAGCCACGGCGCCTATCTGACCAAGATGCAGGTCGATATCCCCAAACCGGCGCAGATCACGTCGGACTTCGAGTTCGGCAACGCGCCCAACGACGACGCCTACCGGCAGGTGGTCTACGTCGACCGCGATGTAGGCATCCCGATCGAGCCAATCGTGTTCGTAGTGCTGCTGTTTGGCGGCATTATCACGGCCGTAAGCTTTGTGGTTCTCCGGCGCCGGCGCACGGTCGGTCCCCCGAGCTGATCAGCGCCGCAAGAACTCCACGATGTGGTTCGCCAGTTCCTCACCGGCATCCTCCTGCAGGAAGTGTCCGGCGCCGCGAAGCAGCGGATGATCAATGCCCTGTGCGCCGCGCATCTCGCGCTGAAAGATCGGGCCCATCGCACCGGTGAACGGGTCGCTGTCGCTGAAAGCAACCAGCATGGGCGTCGGGCTGACGGATAACTTCGCCCATGCCGACTGGTTGGCGGTCGCCGCCGGGTCCTCGGGCGAGGTCGGCACCAGACCCGGCATGGCCCGCGGCCCAACGCAATACGTGTCGTCGGGGAACGGCGCGTCGTAGCCCGCCCGCACCTCGTCGCTCATCTGCGTGCGACATGCGCCCTGAATGAACCAGCCGATGTTCAAGTCCGGCTGGCCTTGGATCACCTCGCGAAACCGCCACCAGATCTTCGGCATTGGTTGCTCGCCGGTCGGCAGCCCGGTGTTGGCGACGACGAGCCGACTGAACCGATCGGGATGCTCGGCGGCCAGCCGCAAGCCGATCAACCCGCCCCAGTCCTGACCGACCAGGGTGACGTTGTGCAAATCGAGGACGTCGAAGGCCAGCGCCCGCATCCATTCCACATGCCGCGCGTAGCTGTGATCTTCGAGCCGGGTCGGCTTGTCCGAGCGGCCGAAGCCGACCAGATCCGGGCAGACTACCCGGTGTCCGGCAGCCACCAACACCGGAATCATCTTGCGGTACAGGTAAGACCAGGACGGCTCGCCGTGCAGCATCAGAATTGGATCGGCCGTGTCCGGCCCGTCCTGGACCCATGCCACCCGCAGTGTTCCGCCGTCGTCGTCTGGAACGTCGCAATACCTTGGCGCATAAGGGAAACCGGGTAGATCGTCGAACCGCTCATCGGGTGTTCGCAGTGTCTGCATGCTTGCGAAGATACCGCGTCAGGTGCCTTCGCTTAAGCCCGCCAGATCCGGATGCGCCATCAACCGATCCAGAAACGCACGCTGGCCCTTGAGTAGCTTGGCCCGTGCCAGCGCCACCGCAAACCAGCCGACCCGGTCCACCTCGGGGAACTCGCGCATCCGTCCCGAGCCCTTCGGCCACTCCAGTTCGAAGGTGTTGCTGCGGGCTTCGGTGATGTCGAGGTCTGCCCCGACCGCGAAGGCGGTGACCATTTTGCCGCTGGGTTGTTTCAGTGGACCGAAATCGATTCGCGGCCCGGACGGGACGGCCAGGCCGAGCTCCTCGGAGAACTCGCGCTGCGCGGCGACCCACGGATCGTCGCCGTCGTCGTACTCGCCTTTCGGGATCGACCAAGCCCCGTCGTCCTTGCGGGCCCAGAACGGCCCACCGGGATGCGCGATCAGGACTTCGACGACGCCGGCGCGGACCCGATACAGCAGCAGCCCCGCGCTGAGCTTCGGCATGAGTAGGTTTTCAGACCCCGACGGCGCGTTCCAGATCCTTGAGCGACGTTTCCAGGTGGACAAGCAACCGTTGTAAGTGCGGCACGCTGCGGCGGCATCCCACCAGACCGAAATCAAGATTGCCCGCGTTGTTGACCAGTGTGATGTTCAGTGCTTGCCCGTCCGGGATCGCCGACAGCGGGTAGCTGCCATCCAACCGGGCGCCGCCGTAATACATCTGCTCGGCCAGTCCCGGCACGTTGGAGATGACGAGATTGAACGGCGGCGGTGTCGACGCGACGAAGCCCGGGACACCGGTGAGCGCCAGGGGCGCCATGCTCAGCGCCGACAACGCCAGCACCTGCATCCGCGGTAGTTCGGAGAAGACCTTCTTGTTGCCGCGCATCGAGGCGCTGATCGCCGCTATCCGGTCCGCAGGATCCTCGACGTCGGTCGCCAGGTTGCACAGGATGCTGCCGACCATGTTGCCGCCGGCATCGGCGTCTTCCTTCGAGCGCAGGCTAACCGGAACCATCGCGATCAGCGGTGCGTCCGGCAGCGCGTTCTGCTCGACCAAGTAGTAGCGCAGCGCGCCGGCGCACATGGCCAGGACGGCGTCGTTGAAGCTCACCCCGGCCGCCCGCTTGACGCCCAAGACACGTTCCAACGACCAGGACTGGGCCGCGCAGCGGCGTGCGCCCCCGATCTTGACGTTGAACATCGTGTGCGGCGCAGTCATCGGCAGCGTCAGCTGCTGCTCGAACAGCGCTGCGCGGGCCAGCTTCACCGTCGAAGGGGCAAGTCCCACAACCGATCCCGCGGCATTGGTCAGTGTGCTCAGCGACGATGAACGACCGGACTTCGGACGCGGTCGTCGAGGCAGCGTCCACATCGCGCGCACCTCGGTGTCGGCCGGGTCGACCGACAGCGTGCGCTGCATCAGCTTCATCGCCGAGATTCCGTCGATCAGCGCGTGATGCATTTTGCTGTACATCGCGAACCGGCCGTCGTTGAGACCCTCCACGACGTAGAGCTCCCATAGTGGGCGATGGCGATCGAGCAGGCTGGTGTGCAGTCGGGAGGTCAGCTCGAGCAGCTCGCGGACACGCCCCGGCGACGCCAGCGCCGAGCGCCGAACGTGGTAGTCGACGTCGACCTCGTCGTCATAGGCCCACGCCAGGGGCGCGATCCCGCCCATGATCGTGGCAGGGTGCTTGCGGAACGTGGGCTGGAAATCGTCGCGGGCGACCATGGCATCGGTGAACTCCCGGACGAACTCCGGTCCGGCGCCCTCCGGCGGCTCGAACAGCGACAGGCCCCCCACGTGCATGGGATGCTCACGTGATTCCGCCAGGAGAAATACCGAGTCAGTGGGCATCATCATTTCCATGCGCCCATTAGATCGCGATTCGGAAATGCCCGCTACCGTTCGACGATCACTTTGGCGCCAGCGACCACGCCGAGGTGGCGATCAGGTCGCCGCGGTCCAGTCCGGCGGCCCGATGCTCATGCACCTTGGCATACTCCGGGGTGGTCACCATGTCGATGAATGCCTGCGGTGTGGGGTATTCGACAACGAGAATCGCGTCCCACCAAGGTCTTTCACCATCGCCAATGACGAATGCCGACGCAGTTCCGGCGTAGCGGACGGTGGCACCGACGCGTTGCAGGTGCGGCGCGACCTCACGTCCGTACTGCAGGTAGGACTCCAGCCCGCCGTCGGTCTTGAACTTGAGCAGGTTGACCATCACCACCGGGGCGTCGGCCGGTCGCGCGGCCAGGGCCGCGATCTGCTCTCGGGTGGGTTCGATTGCGGTGCTCACCTGAATCTCCTTGCCTTGGTTGGCGCGAGCAGACGCAAAAGCACCCGAAATCCCGGCGTGTCGTAAGCTTTTGCGTCTGCTCGTCCTTGACCTAGGGTCAACGATATGTCCGTGGTGCGCGGGACCGCACTCTCGAACTATCCCACTCTGGTCACCGAACTGGGCGGCGACCCGGCCGGGTTGCTACGCGCGGCCGGCATCAGGGAACGTGACATCGGCGACTACGACGCGTTCATCCCGTACCGCGCGGCGATCCGAGCCTTGGAGTCCGCTGCGGCGGCAACGGCCACACCGGATTTCGGGCGACGTCTGGCGCAACGGCAGGGCATCGAGATCCTGGGACCGGTAGGCGTCGCAGCCCGCACCGCGGCGACCGTGGCCGACGCGCTGGCCATCTTCAACACGTTCATGGCGGCATACAGTCCGGTGATCGCCATCAGCATCGCTCCGCTGGCCGACCCGCAGCGGTCCTTCATCTCGCTGCAATTCCTGCTCGAAGACTCCCCGCCGTACCCGCAGGCGATGGAACTCGCACTGGGCGTATCGCTCGGGGTGTTCCGTCTGCTGTCTGGTACCGACTACACGCCGCTGGCGGTGCACGTACCCCACGACCCGCTTACGCCTAAAGCCGAATACCTGCGGTACTTCGGATGCACGCCGCACTTCGCCGAACGCATTGCCGGGTACACCGTGCATACGGCGGACCTGAGCCGTCCCCTGAACCGGGACGACGTCGCACACCGCGCCGTCGTCGACTATCTGAGCAGCATTACCCCAGTGGGCGCCGGAATCGTGGAAGCCGTGCGCACAATCGTGCGCCAACTGTTGCCCACCGGGGCAGCGACGCTGGAAGTGGTCGCCGAGCAGTTCCACCTGCACCCGAAGACGTTGCAGCGCAGGCTCGCCGGCGAAGCCACGACGTTCGCCGCCTTGCTCGACCAGGTCCGTAAGGACACCGCGGATCGCTATCTGCGGACCACCGGCATCAGCCTGCCGCACCTGAGCCGCGAACTCGGTTACGCCGAGCAGAGCGTGCTCACCCGCTCGTGCAAACGCTGGTTCGGAAGCGGTCCCGCCGCCTACCGCAACGCTATGCGATCGCGCGCCATGAGTGCGCCTCGCACGGGTTGAGCGGCCGTCAGGCGGACAGCGCGGGCTCGGACCGCTCGGCCGGAACCGCTTTGAAGCGGAGATGTTTGTCGTGGACTGGGCCCTCGCGCAACATCTTTCGGTCAACGCGGTACTCCAGAGAAGTCTGCCACGGGCCTACGGCCCCCTGCCTGGGCAACATGCCTGCGGCCCGCTTGGCGTAGCCGGACGTGATTTTCAGCAACGGCTGGGTCGGCATGGACTCGGGCAGCTGTGGGTAGCAGATGGTGTGGCCGTGCGAATCCATGTAGGCCAGCAGCCGACAGAAGTGCTCGCACACCAAACCGACCTTCAGCGTCCACGACGAGTTGGTGTAGCCGAACATGTAGGCGAAGTTGGGAACGTCGCTGAGCAGAAAGCCCTTGAATGCCACTTTCTCCGGAATGTTGACGGCGACACCGTCGACCGAGAAATTGATCCCACCGAATGCCAGCAGGTTCAGGCCGGTGGCAGTCACAATGATGTCGGCTTCAAGTTCTCGTCCCGACTGCAGCCGGATCCCGCGCTCGGTGAAGGTGTCGATCTGGTCGGTCACCACCGAGGCCCGTCCGTCGCGGATGGCCTTGAACATGTCGGCGTCCGGTACGGCGCACAGCCGCTGGTCCCACGGGTTGTAGGCAGGCCGGAAATGCTCGTCAACCGGATACCCCGCCGGCAGCTGCTTGGCGTTGACGCGACGGATCAGGCGCCGGGCAGCACCGGGATACTGCTGGCAGAAGCGCCAGAGCAGCCGTTGCTTGGCGACGTTCTTCTTGCGCGTCAGGGAGTAGGCACGGTCGCGACCGATCACTCGGGGCAGGGTGTTGGCGATGCGGTCCTCAGACGGCACCGGCACGATGTAGGTCGGCGAGCGTTGCAGCATGGTCACGTGGCCCGCGGTCTCGGCCATGGCCGGCACCAGCGTGACAGCGGTCGCGCCGCTGCCGACGATCACTACCCGCTTGCCCCGGTAGTCGAGATCTTCCGGCCAATGCTGCGGATGCACGATCTCTCCGGTAAAACGCTCCCGGCCAGGGAATTCCGGCGTGAAGCCTTCGTCGTAGCGGTAATATCCGCTGGCGCAGAAGAACCATCCGCAGCTCATGGTGACCCGTTCACCGGAATCCACCCGCTCGATCTCGACCAGCCAGCGGGCGTCGGCCGTGGACCATTCCGCCTCAATCACCTTGTGGCCGAAGCGGATCGCGCTCCGAATGCCGTTTTCGGCAACGGTCTCCCGAAGATAGGCCATGATCGCTTCCGCGCTGGCGATCGCCTTTCGGTTCTCCCACGCCTTGAACTCGTAACTGAAGGTGTGTAGATCGGAGTCGGAGCGAATACCCGGATAGCGAAACAGGTCCCACGTTCCGCCGATCTCGTCGCGGGCCTCCAGGATGACGAACCTCTTGCCGGGTTGCATGGTCTGCAGGTAGTAGGCCGCGCCGATTCCGGAGATGCCGGCGCCGATGATCAACACGTCGACGTGTTCGATACTGCTGGTATTCATGCCTGTGTCCTGTCGGGATTGGAGCTTGCCCCGCGGTCTTCTCCGCAGTGCGGTGGATCAACCACTGAACACACTTTGCGGCAGGCCAGGCCCCTGCGTCTTGACAGCAGAGGACAACTTTTTCACTCTAGAGGACAGCTGCGTTTAGCCCCCGACGGGCGTGACTCCGGCATTAGAAATGGTGAAGCCCCTGCCCCCGGTGACGGTACAGGTCACCCCGCTTGGTTCGGACCGACAGTTGAACGGCCCGAGCCCAGCGGTCAGGCCGTAGCCGAGCGTCGGAGTGTCTTGGCCTGCATTGCCGAGACAATTGCTACCGGTGCAGGTTTTGAACACGCCGTTGGTGGACATCCGCACAGACTGCGGCGGTGAGTCGCTCTGACAATACGTTTCGTCGGCGATTCCACTGCCACGTTGATAGTTCATTTCGCAGCCGATGTTGTGGGACGGAGACAGGAACGAGCACCAGGTCGCGGTGCAGACTGGATTCTCCGCGGCAACCTGCGGAATCTGAGGCATCCCCACCCAGCAGCCGGCAACGACGAGCCCCATCGTCGCAATGAGTGTCCGATGCATGAAGCCTCCCCCGTATTTGCATAGGTCCTTGGCGAAAGTATTAGCCGAAAACTCGATCGAAATGTGCGGTTTCGGTGCAGTCGTTGACCGCAGACGGCTCTCGACCACTATCGGTGCGCGTCCAGGCGACCGCTGTTTCGCCGAACGTGTTCTGACGGTGAGAATCTGCCGCCGATTTTCCGCCTTGACGACACGCTCGGCACAGCGACTCCCGGCTGGCCGCGCCTACAGCAGATCGGTGATGGTTTTCAGGCCCGCACCGTAGAGCACTCCGGGAAGCATCCCGCCGTCGTGCTCGATGGTGGTCCCGTTGACGAACTCCGCCTCTCCGCCGGCGAGGAAAACACAGACGCGGCCCACCTCCGCTGGTTCACCCGCACGACGCAACGGCACTGCGGCAAAGTACTTTTCGCCGGTCGGATCGTCTTTCGGCAGCACGAATGACCGGAAGTTTTCCGTCATCGTCGGGCCTAGGGCGATGCAGTTGACCCGCACCTTTGGGCCCCACTCCTCGGCCAGCGATCGGGTGAGATGGTTGAGCCCGCTCTTGGCCGCACCGTAGGACACCAGGGTCGGTGACCCCGCCGGATGTCCGGCGCCACTCGAGATGTTGATGATGCAGCCGGTTCCGTCCTGGGTGCGCATCTGCCGGTAGGCGCGAATGGCGAACCAGAGCGGGCTGATCAGGTTCATCTGCACGGCGTAGGCATGAAACAGGGCCGTCCGCTCGTATTCGTCGTCGCTGCGCGGCGCGCCCTGGATGCGCTGGACGAGTTCGGGAATGCTCTCCGCATGTGGCGCCGGCACCGTTCCGCCGGCGTTGTTCACCAGGATGTCAATGCGGCCATGGATTGACACGACTTCGCTGACGAACGAATCGATCGAGCGGTAATCGCCTTGGTCGCAGACTCTTTGCGAGGCACGGGAGGCCCACTCGGCGTCGATACCCGGTATGGCGTTCAGCGACGAGCGCGAGCAGCCGATCACCGTTGCGCCGGCGCGCAGCAGTTCATGGGCGATGCCGACACCCACGCCGCGACTAGTTCCGGTGACGATTGCGACCTTGCCGTCGAGCACGCTCATATGTCGGCCTTTCTTGGCGACGTTATTGACAGTGGCTGTCATTAAGTCATAGCGTGCCAGTACCGCCGAGCAGACGCAAAAACCCGCGACACGCCGTGCGTGCGGGAGCTTTTGCGTCTGCTCGCGCCAACCGAGGAGGTCATCGATGAGCAATCCGGCCAAGCTTCGCGTCATCCAGTGGGCGACCGGCGGGGTCGGTAAGGCTGCCATCGAGTGCGTGCAGAACCACCCGCAGCTCGAGCTCGCAGGATGCTGGGTACACAGTGCGGACAAGAACGGGCGCGACGTCGGCGAGATCCTTGGCACCGCCCCGCTGGGCGTCGCCGCCACCTCAAGCATCGACGAAGTACTGGCGCTGGACGCCGACTGCGTCATGTACAGCCCGTTGATCCCGAAAGACGAAGAGGTTATTGCCATTTTGCGGTCCGGCAAAAACGTCGTGACCCCCGTCGGCTGGGTCTACCCCGACCTGAGCAACCCGGCTGTCCAAGCCATCGCCGACGCGGCAGTCAACGGCGGGGTGACTCTACACGGGTCGGGCATCCACCCGGGGGGCATCACGGAGCGGTTCCCACTGATGGTGTCCTCCCTGTCGTCGGCGGTCACCCACGTGCGCGCCGAGGAGTTCTCCGACATCCGCACCTACAACGCCCCCGATGTCGTGCGGCACATCATGGGTTTCGGCGGCACTCCCGAGGCAGCCATGCAAGGGCCGATGGCCGGCCTGCTCGAAGCGGGGTTCAAGATGTCGGTACGAATGATCGCCGATCGCATGGGTTTTCGCGTCGACCCCAACATCCGGACAATTCAGGAAATCGCAGTCGCGACCGCAGACATCGACTACGACCCGTTCCCGATCACCGCGGGAACGGTGGCCGCGCGCCGATTCCGCTGGCAAGCCCTCACCGACGGCGAGCCCGTCATCACGGCGGCGGTCAACTGGTTCATGGGTGAGGAAAACCTCGACCCCGGGTGGGACTTCGATGGACAAGGCGAGCGCTTCGAGGTCGAGATCACCGGCGACCCGTCCGTGAGCCTTACCTTCAAGGGACTGCAACCGCCGACGATCGCCGAAGGGCTGCAACGTAATCCAGGTATCGTCGCGACTGCCAACCACTGCGTGAACGCCATCCCCCACGTGTGTGCCGCCGAACCCGGGATCAAGACCTACCTCGACCTGCCGTTGTTCGCCGGACGCCCGGCTTCCCATCTAGCGGCCATGCGGTGACCGGAGAGTCCCTGCGAGATCGCCAGCGCGCACAGATCCGCGCCGACATCAGGCGCGCGGCGTTCCGGCTGTTCGCCGACCGCGGCTACGACGCAGTGACGACGGAGGAAATCGCCGCTGCCGCAGGGGTTTCCCCGCGCACCTTCTTCCGCCACGTGCCTTCGAAGGAGGAATTGCTGCTCGCACCGGTACGCCATGGCGGCGCCGAAGTCGTTGCACTGCTCGAACGGCGGCCCGCCGGCGAATCTCCCGATGTCGCACTGATCAACGCCATGATTACCCGGACCCGGTCCTTCGACAAGTCCGACACCGAGGAGTGGCGGGCGGCGCTGCTGGTGGCACCCGGTCTGCTCGACAAGCTGACCATGCACACCCCCGCCGACAAAGAGCGGGCGACCAAGCTGATCGCCGAACGGATGCGCGTCGACCCTGCGGTCGACATTCGTCCTGGCCTGCTGGTTCAATTATCCTTTGCCGCAGCCGATTTCGGCTTCCAGCAATGGGTGCGCCAATCCACCGGTCACCCGCGAGCGCTGGATCGCTACGTCACCGAAGCCCTCAAAGCTGTCAAGAGTCCGCACTGGAGACGTTGACCGCGACCACGCCGAGTTAGTCACGCTCCCACGGCGGAGCATCGCCCATCTTGTTGTAGTACTTGGCAAGGTGGCTTTTTACCCGGCCGATGTCGGCCTTCGGTAAGTTGATGCCGCCACGTGCGCCGTTCATAATCGCCCCGGCGATCATCACCCCACGCGGCACTACCCTCAGCTCGCCACCGATCACGTCGGCGATGAGCAGCTTGTATGCGGTGAAGTTGGACTTGTTCGCGCCGTCGTACCACACGTGCGCGTTGCGGTACTTCTGATTCGGCGCCTCCTGAGCACCGGCCCACTTGCGCACGCGTTTGGATTGGGCCACGGTAGCCCATGCCGTCGGCCGGCCAGACAAGGCGTTCACTTTGCGCTGACGGCGCGGCCTACTCGAACTTTTCCGCCATGGACGCAGAGCCAATGCGGATTTTTACCGTCCGTCGATCAGCGCGGCACGCGCCAGCGTCTCCTCCGCCATCTTCACGTGTGCGGCGTCGACCAGTACGCCGTTGACCCCGACCGCGCCACGGCCGTTCGCCTCCGCCTCCCGGTATGCTGCGAGATTGCGCTGCGCACGGGCGATTTCGTCGTCGGTCGGTGCGTAGACCTGGTTGGCGACGGGAACCTGGTCGGGGTGAATCGCCCACTTTCCGGTGTAGCCCAACAGCGATGCGCGCTTGGCGTCGCGTTCATAGCCCGCGAGATCGCGATAGTCGGGGTAGGGGGCGTCAATCGCGTCGATGCCCGCGATCCGCGCCGCGACGATCACCTTGTTGCGCGCGTACTGCCAGAAATCACCGGGGTATTCGCCCAGCGGAACGAAGTTGGTGTCTACCCGAGCACCCTGCGACAACGAGAAGTCGCCCACCCCGAAGATCAATGCGTCCAGCCGCGCACTGGCCACCGCGATCTCCTCGACATTGGCCAGGCCTTCCACCTCCTCGATAAGGACCTCGAGCCGAATCTGCTTGTCCAGTCCCAGTTTCGACTCCAGCTGGGTGAGCAACACATCCACCCACCATACGTCGCGGGCTTTGCGCGCCTTGGGGATGATGACCGTATCTAGGTTCTCGCCGGCCGCAGTCACCACATCGATCACGTCGTCGTGGCACCACACCGTGTCGAGACCGTTGATTCTCACCGCGCTTGCGGTGCGCCCCCAGTCGATATCGTTCAGGGCGGCAATGGCTTTGGCGCGCGACGCTTCTTTGGAGGCAGCCGGAACCGCATCCTCGAGATCGAGGAACACCAGGTCCGCACCGCAATGCGCGGCCTTTTCGAACATGTTGTCGTTGTTCGCTGGCACCGCGAGCTCAGAGCGACGAAGCAAATGGGTCAACGTGAACTTCCTTCTCTCACACCACGCCACGTGCGCGCAGGTCGTCGATCTCGGTTGCGGTAAAGCCGAGCAACTCGCCGTACACCTCACCGTTGTGCTCGCCGAGGCGGGGACCCAGCTGGCGGACCGTCCCGGGCGCCGCGGAGAAGCGCGGGACGGGCGCCTGCACCGTCATCGAGCCGAGTTCGTCGTCGTCGACGGAAATGAACACCCCGCGATGCGCCAGCTGCTCGTCGGCGGCCAGATCACTGATGTCGTAGACGGGCGCGGCGGCCACCTCGTGAGCCTCGAACACTTCCATCGCCTCTGAAAGCTTCTTCCCCGCAACCCAATCCGCGACTACCGCGTCGACTTCCCGGGCTCTGCCGAGACGCCGCTGCGGATCCGAGAAGTGGGCATCTTCGAGCAGGTCATCACGTCCTATCGCACGAAACACCCGCAACGCCAGTGCGGGCGAACTGCCGGACATCGCCAGCCAGCGCCCATCGGCGGTGCGGTAAGTGTTGCGCGGAGCCGAAATATCCCAACGGTTGCCGGACCGTTCGGGCACCACCCCCAATTGGTCGTAGCCCAACAACGTCTGCTCCAGCAGCCGTGCCAGCGGGTCGATCAGGTTGACGTCGATCAGCTGGCCCGGCGCGCCGTGCACGTCGCGGTGGTACAACGCCATCATCACCGCATAGGCGGCGTTCAGCGATGCGACGCCGTCGGCCAACATGAACGGCGGCAGCGTGGGCGGCCCCCCGGCCTGGCCGGTGATATGCGCGAAGCCGCTCATCGCCTCGCCGAGTGTGCCGAAGCCGGGACGCTCGCTCTTCGGTCCGGTCAACCCGTATCCGGTGATGTGTAGCACCACGATTCGTTCGTTGACCGCGCGCAGGTTCTCGTAGTCCAGGCCCCACTTCCGCAATGTCTGCGGCCTGGTGTTGAAGATGGCGACGTCCGCATGCTGCACCAGGCGGCGCACCAACTCCTGACCCTCGGCGCAACGCAGGTCCAACGTGACGGATCGCTTGTTGCGCGAGATCGACTTCCACATCAGTCCGACACCGTCGCGCTGGTGACCCCATGCCCGAATCGGATCTCCGTGTCGGGGTTCTTCCACTTTGATCACGTCGGCGCCGAACTCGCCCAGATAGGTTGCCACCAACGGGGCGGCCGCCAGGGTTGCGAGGTCGAGCACCCGCACACCGTCAAGCATCGACGCCGGCGAGGGTGTTCGAAGGACGTTGCAGCCCAAGGTGTCCCCGCAATGTTGACGACTCGTACTCGGTGCGGAACAGACCACGACGCTGCAGTTCCGGGACCACCATGCGCACCACGTCTTCGAATGCCCCGGGCAAATGCGTTGCCGCAAGCACGAAGCCGTCGCAGGCGCCGCCTTGGAACCACTCCGCCATCTGATCGGCGACCTGCTCGCCGGTGCCCACGAAGCGGGGTCCCTGCAACAGCGTGGCGCGATGGCCGGCCAGGTCCCGCACGGTGACGGTGTCACCACCGATATGCGCGCGCAGGTTCTGCACCAATCCGCGGATGCCGGAGGCGGACGCGATCAGCTCGTCGGTGACCGGGTCGTCCAGATCATGTTGCGCGAAGTCGTAATTCATCAACTCCGACAGCAGAGCAAGCGACGCCATGGGGTGCACAAGGTCGTTGAGGAACAGGGCTTCGCGGTCCTTGGCGTGGGCCTCGGACTCGCCGACTACCGCGTAGGCCATCGGGCAGATGCGGACCGCGCCCGGATCACGTCCGGTGTCATCGATACGGTCCTTCTGGTCGGCGTAGTGACTGCGCGCAATGTCGATCCCCGGGTCGCCCGTGAAGATCAATTCCGCCCAGCGGGAAGCGAATTCGCGTCCGCGACCCGATGAGCCGGCCTGGATGATGACCGGTCGGCCCTGCGGGGTGCGCGGCACGGTCAGCGGGCCCCGGGCGGAGAAGTACTGGCCGACGTGCCCAAGTTCGTGCACCTTGCCGGGGTCGGCGTAGCGACCGGACGCCCGGTGATGCAGGATCGCGTCGTCCTCCCAGGTGTCCCACAGTCCGGTGACGACGTCCATGAACTCGTCGGCGCGGTCATAGCGCTCGTCGTGACCCAGATGGGCGTCGACGCCGAAGTTCTGCGCCTCGCTGTCATTGACGGACGTGACCACGTTCCAGGCGGCCCGGCCTCGAGAGAGGTGATCCAGCGTGGCGAAGGTGCGGGCGACGTGGAACGGCGCGTAGTAGGTGGTCGAGTACGTCGCACCCAGCCCGATCCGTGACGTGGCCTGCGCGAGCACCCCGAGCACCACGCCGAGGTCCAACTTGACCGGCCGGGCCCCGTACCCGACTGCGTCGGCCACCGATCCGCCGTAGACCCCCGGCATGGCCAGGCGGTCGTCGAAAAACATCAGGTCGAAGCAGCCTTCTTCGAGTTGGCGTCCGATCTTCGCGTAGTAGGACGCATCCAGGTAGCGGTGTTCGGTCGCGGGGTGCCGCCATGAGCCCGCGTACACCGAGGTGCTGCCCGCCTGCATGAACGCAACGAGGGCCATCTTGTCGCTTCGCATGCCGCGAATCTAACATCTGATATATCAGATTTCAAACGCTAGATACGCCGCTTCCGATACGATGCATGGATGGCAGTCGACATATCCGGCACCGTGCGGGAGCGGGCGGCCCGTGAGCTCCGCGACCGCATTCTCACCGGAGCCTTGCCGGCCGGATCGCGCATCGACCTCGACGCCATCACCGAGGAGTTCGCAACCAGTCGAACCCCGGTCCGCGAGGCGCTGCTGGAACTCTCGTTCGAAGGCCTTGTCCAGGTCGCGCCACGCAGCGGCGTCACAGTGATCGGCATCAGCCCGGAAGACGTGCTGGACAGCTTCACCATCCTCGGCGTGCTGACCGGCCAGGCGGCAGCCTGGGCGGCCCACCGTGTCGAGCCTGACGAGCTCGAGATGCTGCGCGAGCTCGCGGCCGACGTCGTCGCACGATCCGGCGACGACAGCATCGGCGAGGCCAATTGGCACTTCCACCAGAGGATCCACCGCGCCGCGCACTCGCCGCGGCTGATGGCCCAGATCAAGCACGCCGCGCGCGTGGTACCGACCAACTTCCTCACCCTGTTTCCCGACCATGAGAAGCACTCGCTCGACGAACACCAGGACCTGCTCGACGCGCTGGGTGACAAAGACGCAGAGCGCGCCAGAGTGATCGCGGAGCGACATGTCCTGGATGCGGGACGCTCACTGGCCGAATGGCTGGAGCAGCGGGCGGCGATCGCCGGCGCCGGGGGTCGACACCATCAGTACTAGCGCCGGCTAACAGCAAAAACCGTGCGGCTTGAGTATTTTCGTCTGGTGGCGGAGATACCAGCGCAATATCTCTTGGCGCCGGACGCGCCGAGCCCACGCACGCTCGTCGACATCATCCACGAAACCGCCGCACGCTACCCGGACGCCGCGGCGATCGACGACGGCACGGTGCAACTCACCTACAGCGAGCTGATCAGCGACATCGAGGACAGCGTGGTCTGGCTGGCCGCACGGGGTATCGGCCGTGGCGATCGGATCGGCATCCGGATGCCGTCAGGCAGCTATGCGCTGTACGTCGCGATCCTGGCGACGCTGGCCACTGGGGCGGCGTACGTGCCGGTCGACGCCGACGACCCCGATGAGCGCGCCGAATTGGTGTTCAGTGCGGCCAACGTCGTCGCGGTGATCACCGAGAGCGGGCTTGTCAGGGGCCCCGGCTCGTCGCGTGGCTGGCGCGCGGTGGCCCCTCTGGCCCGTGACGACGCGTGGATCATCTTCACATCGGGATCCACCGGCACACCGAAGGGTGTGGCCGTCACCCACCGCAGCGCCGCCGCGTTCGTCGACGCCGAAGCGCGAATGTTTCTGCAGCACAATCCGATTGGACCAGGCGATCGGGTGCTGGCCGGGTTGTCGGTGGCTTTCGACGCGTCGTGCGAGGAGATGTGGCTGGCCTGGCGGCACGGCGCATGTCTGGTGCCCGCGCCGCGCTCGCTGGTGCGCAGCGGGATGGACCTGGGACCGTGGTTGGTCACCCGCGACGTGACCGTGGTGTCGACGGTGCCGGCACTGGCATCGCTGTGGCCGTCCGAAGCACTGGAAGCGGTGCGGCTGCTGATTTTCGGCGGCGAGGCCTGCCCTCCCGAACTTGCCGACCGGCTCGCGGTCGAGGGTCGCGAGGTGTGGAACACCTACGGCCCCACCGAGGCGACGGTGGTCGCGTGCGCGGCCAGGCTCGACGGTGGGAGCCCCATCAGCATCGGGCTGCCGTTGCCCGGGTGGAATCTCGCCGTGGTCGATGCGGACGGCTGGCCGGTCGAATACGGCGAGGTCGGCGAACTGGTGATCGGCGGTGTCGGGTTGGCCCGCTACCTGGACAAGGACAAGGACGCCGAGAAGTACGCCCCGATGCCGACACTGGAGTGGCAGCGCGCCTACCGCAGCGGAGACCTGGTGCGGCTGGAACGCGACGGACTGTACTTCTGCGGCCGCAGCGACGATCAGGTCAAGGTCGGTGGCCGTCGCATCGAGCTCGGCGAAGTCGACTCCGCACTGGTCAACCTGCCCGGCGTCAGTGGTGCAGCGGCCGCGGTGCGGCAGACGGCCGCCGGCGCGCCGGTGCTGGTGGGCTACCTGGTCAGCGCGGATCCGTCGTTCGACATCCACCAGGCCCGCGCGCAGCTCGCCGAGCACCTGCCCGCCGCGCTGGTGCCGCGCCTGATCCAAATCGAGGAGCTGCCGACTCGCACGTCGGGCAAGGTCGACCGGGACGCACTGCCGTGGCCACCGCCCGGCGGCAACGACGCAGAAGACCACAACCTGAGCGGCACGGCGGCCCGGCTGGCCGGGCTGTGGCAGGACCTGCTGGGCACCCCGGTTTCGGGTGCGGAGGCCGACTTCTTCGCGCTCGGCGGTGGGTCGCTGGCCGCCGCGCAGCTCGTCGCCACCTTGCGCCACGAATACCCGCAGATCACCGTCGCCGACCTGTACGACCACCCGCGGTTGGGCTCCCTCGCCGGGTTTCTCGACGAGCTGGAGCCGCCGCCGCGAGCCGCCGAGCGGGTGGTGCGACCCACGCCGCGCCTAGCGCAGCTGGTCCAGACGGCTGCCGCGGTGCCGCTGGCGACCCTGGCGGCGCTGCAGTGGGTGACGTGGCTGGCGCTGGGCAACGACGTCGCGCGCGCACTGCATCTGGTGCCGTGGACCGTGGTGGTGAACTGGTGGCTGGTCGCGGCCGGGGTGCTGTTGTTCGTGACGCCAATGGGTCGAATGGGTGTCGCGGTACTGTTCGCCCGCATCCTGCTGTGGAAGGTCCAGCCCGGCAGCTATCGGCGTGGCGGCTGGGTGCATCTGCGGGTTTGGTTCGCCGAGCGCATCGCCCAGGCCAGCGGTGCCGAGAATCTGGCCGGCGCGCCGTGGCTGGTGTACTACGCACGTGCCTTGGGCGCCAATGTCGGCAAGGGCGTCGACCTGCACTCGATGCCGCCGGTCACCGGCTTGCTGACACTTGGCCACCGCAGCGCCGTCGAACCCGAAGTGGATCTGAGCGGGCACTGGATCGACGGGGATGTCTTCCACGTCGGCAAGATCACGATCGGCGACGACGCGACGATCGCCGCCCGGACCACGCTGCTGCCCGGAGCCGTCGTCGGCAAGAACGCCGATGTGGCACCGGGTTCGGGCGTGATCGACAAGATTAAGAACGGCCAGTACTGGAAGGGCTCACCGGCGGTGAAGTCAGGCAAGGCCCACCACCCGTGGCCGGACGAGCGACCGTCACGCAGAAGCCGCTGGGTCGCCGTGTACGGGTTGACGTCGCCGGTGCTGGCTGCGCTGCCGCTGGTCGCAGTGGTGAGTGGTCTGGCGGTGGTCGCGGCAGCCGTCCGGCACACGCGCCGCTTGTCGGAGGCGATTTGGCCGGCGCTGCTGTGGACGCCGGTCGCGGCACTGGCCGCACTGACGATGTATGCGGTGTTGACGGTGGCCGGGGTGCGGCTGTTGTCGATCGGATTACACGAGGGCTATCACCCGGTCCGCAGCCGGGTGGGCTGGCAGCTGTGGGCGACCGAGCGGCTGATGGACGGCGCGCGAAACTACCTGTTTCCGCTGTACGCCAGCATGCTGACGCCGAGCTGGCTGCGGCTGCTCGGTGCGAAAGTGGGTCGCGGCACCGAGATCTCGACGGTGTTGCTGATCCCCAAGTTCACCGTGATCGAGGATGGCGCGTTCCTGGCCGATGACACCATGGTCGCGTCCTATGAGCTCGGTGGCGGCTGGATCTACGCCGCCAAGACGACCGTTGGCAAACGCGCATTCCTGGGAAACTCCGGCATCACCCAGCCCGGCCGCCGTGTCCCCGACGAGGGACTGGTGGCCGTACTTTCGGCGACGCCGCCGAAAGCCAAGCGCGGCTCGTCCTGGCTGGGTAGCCCCCCGATGCGGTTGCGCCGCCGCCCCGCAGAGGCAGACGAGGAAACCACCTACGACCCGCCGACGCGGTTGAAGGCGATGCGCGCGGGGGTCGAGACCTGCCGGGTGTTGCCGGTGTTCGCGACGGTCGCGATCGGGTTGGCCGTGCTTGGGTTATTACAAGCAATAGCAAGGCTTTACGGGATTTGGTGGGCGGCGGTGTGCGGCGGACTGGTGCTGCTGGCGGCGGGTGCGATCGCCGGGGTGATCACGGTGGTTGCGAAATGGGTTGTGGTAGGGCGTATTCGAGCCGGGGAGTTTCCGCTGTGGTCCTCGTTCGTCTGGCGCAACGAGGTCGCCGACACGTTCGTCGAAACCGTCGCCGCGCCCTGGTTCGCCCGGGCAGCCAGCGGGACGCCGCTGCTGAACCTGTGGCTGCGCGCGCTGGGCGCGCGTGTCGGACGCGGGACGTGGTGCGAAAGCTATTGGCTGCCTGAGGCAGATCTCGTCACGCTCGGCGAGGGCTGTACCGTCAACCGCGGCTGCGTGGTGCAGACCCATCTATTTCACGACCGGATCATGCGGATGGACAGCGTCGTACTGGAACCCGGTGCGACCCTTGGCCCGCATTGCGTCGCACTGCCGGCGGCCCGAGTGGGCTCCGGCGCGACCGTCGGTCCCGCGTCGCTGGTGGTGCGTGGCGACGAGGTGCCGCCGTCGACCCGCTGGCAGGGTAACCCGATCAGGCCGTGGACCCTGCCCCGTAAGAAGGCCGCCGGCAGGCCGCAGCGCCAAGGCGTCCGGGACACCGCCGCGTGAAAGCCAACGCCAAGCCGTCCCCCCCGGTGGCCGACGAATATCTGCCGAAGAACGGCGATCCCGGTTACCAGGTGTCCCGCTACGAATTGGACCTGGAATACAAGGTCGCCATCAACCGGCTCAAGGGATCGGCGGCGATCACCGCGGTGACACTGACCGAGCTGCAGCAGGTCAGCCTCGACCTATCCGATGCCTTGTCGGTGTCGAAGGTGTGGGTGAACGGTAACCGTGCCGACCATTTCTCTTGTCGCGACGGCAAATTGCGCATCCGGCTGGCGTCGAAGGTGGCGACCGGAACGGCGCTGTCGATTGTCGTGCACTACCACGGCTCACCGCGACCGACCCGGTCGTTGTGGGGTGACGTCGGTTTCGAAGAACTCACCGACGGCGTGCTGGTCGCCGGACAACCCAACGGCGCGCCGTCGTGGTTCCCGTGCAACGACCGCCCCGGTGCCAAAGCCGCCTATCGCATCCAGGTGAGCGCCGAAAGTCGGTATCGGGTGGTGGCCAATGGAAGGTTGGTGTCGCGACGGGTACGGGCCTCGCAGACGGTGTGGATCTACGAACAACCCGAGCCGACGTCGACGTACCTCGCCACCCTGCAGGTCGGGGTCTACGACACGGCGCGGCTGGCGTCGTCGCCGGTGCTCATCCAGGCGGTGTTGCCCGAACGGTTGCGGCGCGACTTCGACGAGGACTTCGCCCGACAGGGCGAGATGATGGAGCTGTTCATCGAGTTGTTCGGACCGTACCCGCTGGCGAACGGCTACACCGTGGTCGTCACCGACGATCCGCTGGAGATTCCCCTTGAAGCGCAGGGGATTTCGATCTTCGGCGCCAACCATTGCGACGGCACGGGCGACAGCGAGCGACTCATCGCGCATGAGCTGGCACACCAGTGGTTCGGCAACTCGGTGACCGCGCGGCGCTGGCGCGATATCTGGTTGCACGAGGGATTCGCGTGCTACGCCGAGTGGCTGTGGTCCGAAAACAGTGGTGGCCCAACCGCTGACGAGCTAGCGCGTCGTTATCACGAGCAGTTGCGGGGTGAGCCCCAGGACTTGTTGCTGGCCGACCCCGGGCCGCGCCGGATGTTCGACGACCGCGTGTACAAGCGTGGAGCCTTGACCCTGCACGCGCTGCGCGCACGGCTGGGCGATGAGAAATTCTTTGCGCTGCTGCGGGATTGGACAAGCCGGCATCGCCACGGCACCGTCGTCACCGATGACTTCACCGGCCTGGCCGCCAATTACGCGGCCGAATCGCTGCGGCCGTTGTGGGATGCGTGGCTGTACTCGACGGAAGTGCCGACCGCTACAGATTAGCCAGATCGTCGGGGACGTCGACTTTGTGCTCGAGCAGCGCCTCGAGGGGGACCACTTCGAGGGTGCGTTCGTTGGTGGACGCCAACACCACTGGTGCGGCGCACCCGTCGTTGTGGGCCCGCAGCCAGTTCAGGGCCGTGACGCACCATCGGTCGCCAGGCAGCAATCCGGGAAAGCGGTACTCGGGCACCGGCGTCAGCAGGTCATTCCCGATCGAACGCTGGTGTTCCAAAAACTCTGCGGTCACCACGACACAGATCGTGTGCCTGCCAATGTCCTCGGCGCCGCTGGAACAGCAGCCGTCGCGATAAAAACCGGTGAGCGGGTCGGTACCGCACGGTTCCAGCGGGCCGCCCAGCACGTTGCGATCAACCACTGGTCCAGTATTGCGCTGCGGGCGCGAACTTTGAAGCAACTTTGCCATCTGTGCCGCGGGGCATCATGTGCTGGCGTTGAGTGTGAGCGCACGGCGCTGAGTGTGCATTCAGGGCTTTGCCGGTGAGCTGACGGCGGACTATCGGCCGAAATCCCGCCCTGCGTTCACTCGCGAAGCCGAGATTTCACACTCGTTCAGCGCGTTCGGTTCATTCGCTGCGGCTAGGCGGCTTCGGCGTCCGATTCGCTGGGCGTCCCGAAGACGGCACGCGTGACGTTCGTCGGAGAAAGCGCAGTAGTCGCCTTGCGCGCAAAGTCGTTGGGCAGGGAAAGTCTGAAGACCTTCTTCCACGCCGAGACAACCTGTTTCGCCAACGGACCGCTGGTGTAGCGGAGCCCGTAGCGCTCGAACAGATCCTGCACCTTCGGCGCTATCTCCTGGTAGCGGTTGCTGGGCAGGTCAGGGTAGAGGTGGTGCTCGATCTGGAACGACAGGTTGCCCGTCATGAAGTGCATCAGCGGGCTACCGCTGATGTTGGCCGAGCCGAGCATTTGCCGCAGGTACCACTGGCCGCGGGTCTCACCGACGATGGAGGTCGTCTCGAACGTCTGGACGCCCTCAGGGAAATGCCCGCACATGATGACGGAATGGGTCCACAAGTTGCGCACCAGGTTGGCGGTGAGATTGGCAGTAAAAGTGGTGAGGGCCGCCGGACCGGACAGCAGCGGGTGCAGCGCATAGTCTTTGCGTACCTGCTTTCCGATCTTGGCGAGCACCTCCTTGAGTTGGCGACGGAACACGACCTTGTCGGCCTTACCCTGCAGGTAGTCGTCGATCTCCAGGTCGTAGATGGCGATTCCGTACTGGAAGATGCACGCGTTCGCGAAATTGGTCAGCGGCTGGATCAGATGAAGCGGGGTCCAGGTCTGATCCTCGTCGACCCGCAGGATGCGGAAGCCGAGGTCTTTGTCCTTGCCCAGCACGTTGGTGTAGGTGTGGTGCAGTTCGTTGTGCGAGTGTTTCCACATTTCCGACGGCACGGCGATGTCCCACTCCCAAGTGGTGGAGTGGATCTTGGGGTCGCGCATCCAGTCCCATTGACCGTGCATGACGTTGTGGCCGAGCTCCATGTTCTCGACGATCTTGGAGACCGACAATCCCGCGGTGCCCAGGACCCACGCGGGCGGGAACAGTGAAAAAAGCAGCAGCACGCGACTGGTCAATTCGAGCTTGCGGTGACCGTCGATGACTTTGCGGATGTAAGCGGCATCGCGCTCGCCCCGGCTGGCGATCACCTCGGCCCGGATGGCGTCGAGTTCGACGCCGATGTCCTCTATGTCCTGGTCGCTCAGGTGCGCGGTCGGATCGTCGTGTGTGCGTTGGAAAGCATCCATTTTGAGTTGTCTCCTTTGGGATTTAAAGATCGATGTGGCAGTCGCTGGCGGCTGCGGAGATGCAGGTCTGGATCTGGATGCCGTCGCCCTCGGCGGCGGTGATGACGTCGCCGGTGCGCAGGTCACGAACGCTGCCCTGGCGCAACGGCGCAACACAACCGAAGCAAATACCCATCCGGCAACCCGAGGGCATCAACACTCCGGCGGTTTCGCCGGCATCGAGCAGGGTTTCCGAATTTGCGGCGTCGACGACGGTGCCGGTCTTCGTGAAGGTAACGGTTCCGCCGTCGCCGGTCACCTGCACGGACGGACGGAATCGCTCGGTGTGCAGGTGGTCGGCGAGGCCGTCAGCCGCCCAGCGGCGCTCGACGGCGTCGAGTAGCCCAACCGGCCCACATGCCCAGGTCTGGCGGTCGGCGATGTCGTCGACGATGTCGTCCAGTCGCGCCACGTCGAGCATTCCGTCGAAGTCGGTGTGGCGCTCCACCAACCGGATTCGGCCCTGGCGCGCCAATAGACGCAACTCGTCACCGAAGATCACGTCGGCGGCCGTCGGCGCGGAATGCACGACGACGATATCGATGTCTATGTCGGTGTCGAGGTCGGCCAGGTTGCGCAGCATGCCCATCACCGGAGTGATGCCACTGCCGGCCGTGATAAACAGGATCTTCACCGGTGGTTGCGCTCCGAGGGTGAACTCGCCCGTGGCCTGGTCGAGATGGAGCAGGGTTCCGGCGGTGGCCTTTCGGACGAGGTAATTGCTGACGACGCCGTCCGGAATTGCCTTCACGGTGATTGCGATGCAGCCGTCACGTCGGCCGGTTTCCGAGGTCAGCGAGTAGGCCCGCCACTGGCGGACGCCGTCGACGTCGACGCCGACTCGGACGTACTGGCCCGGGACATGGGCGCGCCAGCCGCGACCGGCCTTGATCACCACGGTGACCGCGTCGCGGGTTTCGGCGTTGACTGCGACGATGCGCCCGCGCAAAGCAGTGCCCGAGCGCAGCGGGTCGATGACGTCGAGATAGTCGGACGGCACCAGAGGCGTGGTGAGCCGTTCGGCGAACTCCATGACACGGTCTCGCAGCGCACCGACGATCGTCGGACGGGCCGCTGTCGTCGTCATCCCTCAATTTTGGCTAGGTTTCGATATAAACTCTTGCGCATAGGGCGTGAAAGCCGGTCCTCAATTTGTTCGCAGGAGACAGTTATGTCGGAGCCGGCGCTGCGCTTCACCGGCCTGGACCTGGGTGAGGAAGTCGTCGCCGCGTTGCGGGCCGTGCTACCGCAGATGGCCGAGCGCGTAATCACCGCGGTGACGGTCGAGGTGCCCAGCTACGCCGACGCGTTCAGTGGACGAATGGGCCGGATCATCGAGGACGCCGTGCGGATGGCGCTCGGCGCCTTTCTGCACCTTGCGCTCGGCCGGCACGGTTCGGATCCTGCCCCGACGTTGACGCCGGCCCTGGATGGGGCCTATGAACTGGGGCGCGGCGAGGCCCGCCAGGGCCGGCCCATGGACGCCCTGCTGTCGGCGTACCGAGTCGGAGCACGAGTCGCGTGGCGGGAACTTTCCGAGACGGCGGTCGCGGCCAAAATGCCCGCCGAGACGGTAGCCCGGTTCGCCGAGATGGTGTTCGCCTTCATCGACGAACTGTCAGCGTCCAGCCTGGCGGGACACGCGGACGAACTGGCCACCACCGGGCTGGTGCGGCAACGCTACTTGGAGCGACTGGCCAGACAGCTGCTCATCGGCGAACCGGCGGAAATGCTGCAGTTCAGTGCGGATCGGGCCGATTGGCGGCCGCCGGAAACCCTGACCGCCGTACTGCTCACCGATGCTCAAACCCGCGGACTAGCAGCACGTTTCAGCCGATCGACGCTGCTGCTCACCGAGGATCTGCCCGGTATCGAGCCCTCAGAGTCCGTGGCGGTGCTGTTGGTTCCCGACGTGGACGACCGGGACCGCGGGCAACTGCGGTCCGCGTTGCAGGACCGCGGCGCGGTGCTGGGGCCCGCGCGCCCGTGGATGCGGGTCGAGTCGTCGTATCGGCGGGCGTTGCGGGCGCGTGAGTTGCGGATCGGCGACGACGCCGAGGTGGTCGACACCGACGAGCACCTCGTCGAGTTGGTGCTGACCGCCGACCGCGAAGCGGCCGAAGATCTGCGCCGGCAGGTCTTGGCGCCGCTCGCTGGGCTGCGGCCCACCACCGCAGAGCGGCTGGCCGAGACGCTGAGATCCTGGCTTCTGCACCGGGGCCAGCGCGACGCCGTCGCCGCCGACCTCTACGTGCATGCGCAAACGGTGCGCTATCGCATGGGTCAGCTGCGCGAACTCTACGGCGACCGCCTCAACGACCCGCAGACAATCCTCGGACTCACCGTGGCGCTGGGGATCCGGTCCGTTGCCCGGTGATGCTGACGCGATAACGCACACGTCGCCTATCTCGACCCCTATCCTGGATAGACCCTGGATTCCCCGGGGCCGGTAACGGCGGAGATCGGATGACGGCCGTGGCGGCGTGCCCTACCTGTGGCACCCAGACTCTGCGCGAAGCACGGTTCTGTCACGCATGCGGTTGCGCCCTCGCCCAACATGAATCCAGCGCCGAGTACAAGCAGGTCACCGTGCTGTTCGCCGACGTCGTCCGCTCGATGGACATCGCAACCGCGGTGGGTGCCGAGCGGCTGCGCGAGATCATGGCGGAACTGGTGGGCCGTGCGGCACTGGTGGTGCAGCATTTCGGCGGCACAGTGGACAAGTTCACCGGCGACGGCATCATGGCAGTATTCGGTGCGCCTGTGGCCTTGGAGGATCACGCGGTCCGCGCGTGCCTGGCGGCGCTGGGCGTGCAGGACGAAGCCGGGCGGCTTGGCATTGACATCCACGCGCGCGACGGGATCGAGCTGTTACTGCGAGTGGGATTGAATTCCGGTCAGGTCATCGCGGGTGAGACAGGTCCGTTCGGCTACACCGCCGTCGGCGATCAGGTCGGCATGGCCCAGCGGATGGAATCGGTCGCCCCACCGGGCGGAGTGATGCTCAGCGAATCCACCGCGCGCCTGGTCGAATCGGCCGCTGTGCTGGGCGATCGTCAGTTGGTGCGTATCAAGGGCAGCGCGGAGGCGGTTCCTACATATCCGCTGAAAGCAGTTGCGGCACAAGCGGACCGAACACGCCGGTCCGAGACGGCGTTGGTGGGACGGCAATGGGAACTCAACGCTGTTGCCGCCGTTTTGGATCGCGCGGCAACGGGCCAGGGCTGCATTGTGGGCGTGGCGGGACCGGCCGGAATCGGCAAGAGCCGGCTCGTTATTGAAGCCGCGGCGCTGGCCCGCCGACGCGGAGTCGAGGTACTTGGCACCTTCTGTGAATCCCACACCAGTGACGTACCGTTTCACGTGGTGGCACGACTGCTGCGGGAAGCCAGCCGGATCACCGACCTCAACGATGCGGCGGCGCGCGGTCAGGTGGCGGGTCAGTTCGCCGATGCCGGCGACGAAGATCTCCTGTTGCTGTACGACCTGATGGGCATTCGCGATCCGACCGTGACGATGCCGAACATCGACCCCGATGCACGCCGGCGCCGGCTGACCGCATTGATCAATTCAATGTCGTTGGCCAGCACCACGCCGGCGCTTTACGTCGTCGAAGACGTGCACTGGATAGACAGTGTCAGCGAATCGATGTTCGCCGACCTGATGACCGTCATCCCGCACACGCATTCGGTGGTGCTGCTCACCTACCGTCCTGATTACCGCGGTGCGTTGGCCAACCTTGCTGGTGCACAAACGATCTCGCTGGCTCCACTGACCGAGTCGGAAACCACCGCACTGCTGGGTGAGCTTTTGGGCACCGACCCGTCGGTGGCTGCGATCAACGGACTCATCTCCGGGCGCGCGTCGGGTAATCCGTTCTTCGCCCAGGAGATGGTGCGCGAACTCGCCGAGCGTGGCGTGCTCGAAGGCAAGCGCGGACGATACGTGTGTCGCACCGATGTGGCCGACGTCAGCGTCCCCGCCACATTGCAGGCCGCCATTGCCGCGCGCATCGATCGCCTCGGGGCCGCGCCCAAGCAGACGATCAACGCCGCAGCTGTGATCGGATCGCGGTTTACCGTCGACCTACTCACAGCGTTAGGCGTCGAACCCGCGTTGCATGAACTGATCGGGGCGGAGCTGATCGACCAGGTTCGGTTCACGCCCTACCCCGAGTACGCATTTCGGCACCCGGTGATTCGCGCTGTAGCCTACGAATCGCAGCTGAAATCCGCTCGGGCCCAACTGCATCGACGGTTGGCGGAGGCGATCGAGTCTCGTGACCCCGCTTCGGCTGAGGAGAACGCATCCCTGATCGCCGAGCACCTGGAGGCGGCGGGTGATCTGCAAGCTGCCTACGAATGGCACATGCGCTCCGGCGCGTGGTCGTCATATCGGGATATTGATGCCGCACGGCTGAGTTGGCGACGCGCCCTCCGGGTCGCCGACTCACTGCCCGCTGATTTGGAGGGCACGCTGGTAATACGCATAGCACCGCGCACCATGCTATGTGGCACTACGTGGCGAGGAACGCCGGAACCCGCTGCCGAATTGTTCGAGCAGCTGCGCGAATTGTGTGCGGAGGCCGGCGACAAGGTTTCGTTGGCCATCGCGATGACCGGCATGGTGTCGGAGCATTGGCGAAACGCACGCATGCAGATGGCCCAGGAGGTCGCCTGCGAACAGATAGCTCTTGTCGAATCTCTCGGGAATCCGGCATTGGCGGCGTCCGCGGTCATGTCGATCGCGGTCAGGTCCCATGCCGGTGCTACCGGTGAACTGCTGCGCTGGTGCGAGCTCATCATCGATTGGGCCAGTGGCGACGCGTCGCAGGACAACGTGGTCGCCGGTTCACCGCTCGCCCTGGCATTGGCATTTCGCGGTTTTGCGCGCTGGTGGCATGGCCGGACGGGCTGGCGTGAAGACCTCCAAGTCTCCCAAGCGATGGCGCGGTCCGCAGACCCCGCGACACTGGGCTTGGTAACCGCTTGGAACTACGGTCTTCCCAGCATCGGAGGCGTGTCTGCGATTGACAACGCTGCGCTGAACGAGTTGGAGAACGCATTGCAAGTCGCCGAGGCTTGCGGCAACAACTACGCCGCCGGCAGCATCAAGTACACGTTGGGCCCCGTGCTGTGGTTGCGCGGGGGTGCAACCGATCGCCAGCGGGGACGCGAGCTACTGGCACGCGCACGCGACATGTCTTTGACGGATCAGTTCCCGCGATCCGAGTTGGCGCTGATCGATCTGTTTCAGGGATACGATAGGGCTCTCGAAGGCGACTATGACAACGCCTTACCTCGGATGCGAAAGTCGATCGACGAACTCTCGAATCGGCACCAGTTCGTCTACCAGGTCGGGGCACTCCCGCTTCTAGTGCAGACTCTGCTACGCCGCGGCTTCCCAGGCGATCTCGCTGAGGCGGAAGCTTTGGTCCAGCGCTTGGCCGCGATACCGGGTGCCGAGTGGGTCGCTCGCGACATCATGGTGCTGCGGCTGCGCACACTGCTGGCCCATGCCCGCAGCGAAGACGGCTACCGGGAGCTTCGGGATCGCTACCGCGCGCTGGCCGCCTCGCTGGGTTTCGATGGCCACATGCAGTGGGCTTCAGAACTGCCGTAGGTGGATGCCTCGCCGGGCGTTGATCGCAATTCCGGCATGTCACAAGAAACTTGGCTTGTGGCCCTCTTTGTCCGGCTCGCAGCGACGATTGTTGTGCGCCTGGCGCTGCGCGTTCAGTGTGAATTGACGGCTTTCAGTGTGAACTTACGGCTTTCATTGTGAGCGTGGGGCTTTCGGTGTGAGCTGACGGCGGCGAACGGCGCGGATTTCCGCCCAGGCTTCACCCGCAAAGCCCAGGCTTCACCCGCAAAGCCGCAAACGAAAATCCCGCCGTCGCTTACCGCGACATCGGGAATTTGGCCGACAATTGTTGCACGCCAGGCTAATTTGTCGCTCCGAGGTGGGCAAATAGACACATGTGTGCCCCCCTGGTAAGTCGCCGGGCCAGGGCCGCCCCGTCAATTCAGCGCCGGCAACACGACGTCGGCCAAGAGTTGCACCGAATTCCAGGCTTCGTCGACCGGCATGCCACCGACCAACGGGTGCAACACAATTGGCCCATAACTTACTGTTCCACGGACTTCGGCGATGAGTTGCTCGGGCGTCAGGAAGCGATATCGTCCTGACGCCTGCACCTCCTCCAGCGTCTGCACCCCGGGCAGATGCATCAAAGACCGCTCCTCGCTTGACCATCCGCCATAGGTGACCGCCTCCCAGAGAATGTGCTCGCCGAGTTCTGCCCATGCCCGGTCCGGGTCTTCGTGCAGGAAGATCATCCCGCGGTTGGTCGCGGCCGGCATGATGACGAGCGGCTTGACGCCTGCCTCGGCACACAGCTCGCGATAGTAGGCCGCGATATCCGGCAGATAGTCGGCCAGGCTGAGCGGCAACCCGAACCGCGCGGCCCGCCGCGCCGTGACCCGCGCGCCGCCGCCCACGAACAGCGGCGGATGCGGCCGCGTCCAGGTACCTGTGCACACTCCCGCGTCAGCGTCACTACCGCTCCACACCGACAGCATCCGCGCAACGAGGCCGTCCATCAGCTTGCCGCGCTGGCCGAAATCCACCCCAATTGAGTCGTATTCGACCGTCCGGTATCCCAAGCCGACCGTGGTAAGCAATCTGCCGCGGCTCATGTTGTCGACGAGCGCGATGTCTTCGGCCAGCCGGACAGGATTCCACAACGGCCCCAGCGCACAGTCGACACTGGCAACCATCGTCGAGGTGCGGGCCAGGAACATCGCCGCGGCCA
Source organism: Mycobacterium sp. 852002-51163_SCH5372311 (assembly GCF_001667115.1). Classification (GTDB taxonomy): domain Bacteria; phylum Actinomycetota; class Actinomycetes; order Mycobacteriales; family Mycobacteriaceae; genus Mycobacterium. Next base: position 32,747 of record NZ_LZIJ01000182.1, read on the forward strand.
TGATCGGATTGCAGCTCCATCCGTGTCCGGTGACGTGATGCTCGTCGACGCTTATCGAGGTGATCCCCCGCGACTCGCCCCACTGCGCCAGTTCGAGTGCGGCGTTGATCAACTCGCTCTGCTTACGCGGTTTGCCCTGCGGCGAACCGAAATTGAAGCGCAGGACGGTTATCGGCATGTCCGGCTACCGCCCGGGGGTCTGTGATTGCAGGAAGGCGGGCCAATCGGGAAACAGCGCGCGGTCGACGATCTCGATGCGCGTCCCGAATTCATCAACGTAGTAAGCGAATAGCGCCAGCTCGGCTTCCGACACGGCTGCGGTCGCTTCGAAGGTGAAGCCGCTATTTTCCAGCGCCGTCGCGGCGTCGGCCAGGTTATCGGTGAAGTAGCCGAGGTGATGGACCGCGTTGCCCGGTGCGGCTATCCACGGACTTCCGGGAACCTCTTGGATGAGTTCGATGTGCGGGTTGTCGATGGAATAGACGATGGTCGAAGTGAATTCGTGTGTCCCGGCTGCCGCGGTGCGAAACGGAAGCGTGTAGGACAGTGGGGTGATCCACCGGTATCCGGCCAGCGCGGTGAAGCGGGTCATGGCGGCCTCGAGGTCGGGCACCACGATGCCGGTGTGGTAGAGATCTTCGGGTCGCAGTGTCATGAGTTCCTCGCTATCTGCTGCCTGAGCCAGGCGCTTTCCCAGAAATTCGTGCTATCTGCCAACAGAACTTCGTGGGCCGCCCGAAGTACCTCACGCGCGTCCGCGTGGTCTTCCGGAACAAGCTCGGCGAGATGGATGGCATGCAGCGGACGGCCAGCGCTGAGATGCGCCCGCGCCCGATCCACGAGCGCATCGGCCCCGGCCAGTTCAACCACGTCGGCAGCGACCGCGTCGAAACCAACGGGGTAGAGCTCGGTCGTCGACCGGTGATGGAACCAGCCGGAGTAGTTCTCCCAGACGGCGCGTACATCCCAGGAGACCTTGCCGTACCCTTGGCCCACTTCGTATTCCGCGGGCAAGGTGATTTCGCGCATCAGCGTCAGCACATCCTTGCCGGCGTTCATTCCGGCGACCGTCTGATCGTGCACATACTGGATCGCGTCGCGCAGCCGGGTCAACTCGGAGTCGATGCGGTCAGCTCCCACGATCGGCTCGAAGTGGCCCGTCACCAGCAGCTCCGGCTGCAGATTGCGCACCCGTTCCACAGATGCGATGGCGGAAAGTGCGTCGCGGTAGCGGTCGCCGCGTATGGTGACCAGGTTGGGGATGTGCCCGAAGACAGGACCGAAGGTATTGCCACACAGGCAAATCCGCTCGTCCGGCAACCACACCACCAGCGAATCGGTGGTTTCCCCGCCGGGCACCGAGATGAGCTCCAACCGCCGGCCGCCGACCTCGAGGGTGAGCGTGTCCTCGAAATCCAGATTTACCGTCGGGACACTCTGGCCGGGCAATCGCGTGGTACCCAGGCGTCGTTGAATGGCCTGGACACCGGCCGCCAGGGTGTCTTTGAAGGCAAATGCGCTGCGGCTGGCGCGATACGGGATGAGTCGTTCGTTGTCGTCTCGCCATAGCGTCCAGTTGGCCTGTGCGACGACGGTTGTGTCTGGGTCACGCACGCTGTCCAGGCCACCGACGTGGTCCACGTGGCCCTGAGTGAAGATGACGTAGCGTACCGGCGACGAGTCGACCGCGTCGAAGTTCGCCCGGTGGACCGGGCCCTCGAAGCCCATTCCGGTGTTGACGATCACCCGGCCCTCTGCGGTGGTCAGAAGATAAGCGTTGGACAAACCCGGCGAGCACCAAAGTCCCGGAGCGATCTGCTCTGCCTGCTCGGCGGAAGCCGGGCGCATCGCGTCGGCGCGGGGGCGGGTGCGATAGATCGGTTCGAACATCGCTGGACTCTCCTTCATTCGGCGCGGACGTCAAACCGGTCGAAGTAGAAGCCGAACCGTTCGCGGAGTTCGTCGGCCGTAGTGCCGAAATGCCGGTGCAGCTCGTAGCGGATGCGGCCGTGCTTGCCACGTGGGTTGCCATCCAGATACTGCTGGAACCGTCCGCGCACCTCCGGTGTCAATTCGACTCCAGCGCGCCGGTAGAGCTCTTCCAGCAACGGCATTTCGTTGCCGTTCAAGTGGTGAAAGCTGATGTCGATGCTGTGTTCGGCGGGCACCAGATCACGGTCACGCACACACGCGCTCAGCAGTCGGTACACCCTGTCGCTCCAATAGTCCAATAGCCAGTCCGGGTCGATGCTGGTGCGGCGCAACCGGTCTGAGTAAGCCATCATCGTGATCGCCGACTGGATGACGGCTGCGGGATCACGGTGTGTAAAGGCCACAGTCGCGTCGGGGAAGGTCGCCATCAGCGGGCCGAGCTGCTCACAGTGTTGAGGACTCTTCAGTACCCAGGTGCGCGGGCCACGCAGGAATGTCAAGGCCTGCAACACTTTTCTCATGTAGAGGTAGTGCCGGGCCTGGTCCAGTCCCAGATAGTAGTCACGCCAGCCGGGCACCCGCGCATGCCATTCCAATACGTAGCCGGCCAGATCGAGGTCCAGGAGTTCGACTTCCTCCTCGATCGCCTCGGGGAACCGGTCGTGCATCGCGGCCACCACGGGTGCGCTCGCCATCAGCGCATCGTGTTCGGCCTTGGCTCGCATATACCGTGGATCGACTCCGGAAATGTCGGGGCCCTGGCCGTGTGCCGGTATCGGTTCTTGGCTCTCCCAGTACGGCAGCGCGCGCCGTCGTGGGTCGGCCGCAACGAGATTGACCAGATGCGTGGTGCCCGACCGTGGCAGGCCGACCACGATGACCGGCTTCTCGATTGGGATCGACTCGATCTCGGGATATCGCTTGACGAGGTCGGTCAACGACAACCGGTTCCGCAGCAATCGAACCACCCGTTGCCGCAACGACGACCGCGTCAGCTGGGTCAGCCCGTCGTCGGCTTCGATCGCCGCCACGTGGGTGCTCAGGCGCTCGCCGAAGCCATCCGTGTCATCCAGGTCGTCGACACCGGCCTGCTCGGTGGCCTCGGTGAGCATCCGGTCGATGTCGAAGTCGACGTGCCGGGTTTCGGTGTCCCGCAGAATCTGGCATTGCAGGTCGGTCAGCTTGGGCGACGTCAGATCGTCGAAGTCGATGTCTTCGAAACTCAGGCCACTCTGGCCGTCGTGGATATCCTGACCCGCTGAACCCACCCGACCTCCTCGACGTGCCTGGGCGAATATGACCACGACGCTAGCCGCGACCGTGGACCGTCGTTGAGCCACCTCCCGGCAAGCGGGAAGACGGAACGCTGTGGCCGCGACAACCGTTTCCGGCCGGTTCGAGAGGGTCCTAATATGCTCGACACCGGTTTGGGGCTTGCGGGCCGATGCGATCATGTAGGTCTTCAAGCGCCCGCCATCGCTTATGGTGAGTTGCTGCCAACCTGTACGGGGTGAACATGACCGATGCCCAAGGTGCTAACGCCGAGCTGAGCGCGAAGAGGGCGCAGTGGCAGGAATGGGCGCGCCAACAATTCAGCGGCGACGAAGCCCAGATCCAGGCCGCCGCCGATGCGGCTCTGCGTGCGGCCTTGGGCGGCGCTTCCAGCCGGGAAGCCGCCGCCGCGGCCCGAGAGGCCGCTGCGTCCGCCGGCGCCACACCCGTGTCGGGCGGCGGCGCTGACCACGGTTCGGGACACCCACCGTCGCCCGGTGGTGGCCCGCCTGCCACAACGCCGCCGCCCGGTTACGACGCGGCGATCACGCGACCGTCGGCTCGGCCTCCGTGGTATCGCAGACCGCTCGTGCTGCTGACCATTGGAGTGGTAGTTGTTCTGCTGATCGGCTTGGCGATCTGGGGCATCTCGTCGCACCTGACGGGTCCCAGCACGCCGGGGACCTCCGTGGTCCCCGCGACCAGCTCGACGCAACAGCCGACGACGAAGCGCACGAGGAAACACAAGTCCACCAGCTCGACGTCGCCGACCCCGAGCGCAACAAGTTCCGTCACGGTGTCGACCCCGTCGACCTCGCCGTAACGGCAGGTCCGCCTTCGCGTTTCGCGACTTACGGTTCGCGTTCGGTCGCACGCGCCCGGAGGCCGGTCACGACATCGCCGGGAACACCGGTAAATCCCGCTGACGACGCGCTCCGCGTGTCGAGGGCCCACTTGCCCGGACGCGGTGAATACTGCTGGGTGACAACGAGATAACAATTCTCCAAACGAGGGATTGCGAATCCAGCATGCCCGCCGGGCAACACTATCGTCGCTTCGTGCACCGTCGAACGGTCCTGAAATTGCCGCTACTGCTCGGAGTTGGCATGGCACTGGCCCAAACCCCCCGCGCCACTGCCGAAGCGAGTCGGTGGTCGGCGGACCGGGTCGACCGCTGGTATCAAGCGCAGGGCTGGCTCGTCGGCGCAAACTACATCACGTCCAACGCCATCAATCAGCTCGAGATGTTTCAGCAGGGCACTTATGATCCCCGGCGCATCGACGCAGAACTGAACGTGGCCCGGTTGCACGGGTTCAACACCATGCGGGTCTTCCTGCACGATCAGCTGTGGGCGCAGGATCGCCAACGCTTCCAGATGCGTCTCGAGCAGTTCGTTTCCATCGCGGCACGGCACGGCATCAAACCCCTGTTCGTCCTGTTCGATTCCTGCTGGGACCCGTTGCCCAAGCCAGGCACCCAGCGTGCGCCGAGACCCGGTGTGCACAACTCGGGTTGGGTGCAGAGCCCGGGTGCCGAACACCTCGATGACCGCGGCTACAGGGGCGTTCTGCGCGACTACGTCACCGGCGTGTTGAGCCAATTCCGCAACGACAATCGGGTTCTGGGCTGGGACTTGTGGAATGAGCCCGACAATCCGGCCCGCGTGTACCGCCAGGTGGAGCGAACCGACAAGCTGGCGCGTGTCGAGGAGCTGCTGCCACAGGTATTCCAGTGGGCGCGTTCAGCCGATCCCGGTCAACCATTGACAAGCGGAGTATGGGACGGGGCCTGGGGAGATGCGGGGCGCCGCAGCGTAATCGCCAGTATCCAACTGGACAACTCCGACGTGATCACCTTCCACAGCTATGCCGCACCGGCCGAGTTCCAGAGCCGGATCGACGAACTTTCTCCGCTGGGACGGCCGATCATGTGCACCGAGTACATGGCCCGGTCTCAGGGCAGCACCGTCGAAGGAATCCTGCCAATTGCCAAGCGACACAACGTCGGTGCGTTCAATTGGGGCTTCGTGGCCGGAAAGACCCAGACGTATCTGCCGTGGGATTCCTGGGACCACCCGTATACGACGCCCCCGAAAGTGTGGTTCCACGACCTCCTGCAACCCGACGGACGGCCCTACCGGGACAACGAAATGCAAACAATTCGGAACCTGACAGGCAATGCGTTGTTCGCTTCGGACCAGGCCGCTGGGCGCACGCGGTAAGCGCTAGTGTTGCCTACAAAATAAGTGCGGCGCTGCCGAGGTGCCCGTCAAGACTCAGTGTGCTGAAGTGGCTGCGTCGAACGTGGTTCATATGCACGACTTTTCGTCGCTTCGCGTCCAGGGCACCCACGTTCGGCGATTGCGGCGTCCGACGAGCGGCTCGCGACGAGGCCCGCGACGATCAGCAGGGCCGCGTAGACGATCAGGTGGAGGTTTTCCAGGGGCTGCCATCCGACGATTTTCGGCGCGAACAGGTACAGACCGATACGCGGCGCGGGGTCATGAGGCAATGAATGAGCCCATGAGCCCATGACCGCCAGCAATGCCGCAACCCCGAGCCACCACCACCAGTTGCCCAGTGCCCGATGCACGAAGTAGACGATCATCGGCACGAGCCACACCCAGTGATGGCTCCAAGTAAACGGCGACACCGCGGAGGCGCTCAATCCGGCGACGGTGATTGCGAGCAAGGGTTCTCCGCGGCGGTATAGGCGCACGGCGATCCACATGCTGAGGCCCACCACGCATACATCGGCGGCCAGCCACAACCACGGCGGTGGCACCGCCACGGTGAGGCGGGCAATCCCTCCGCGGACGGACTGGTTGGCGACATGGAAGAGGGATTTGTCGAACGGGCTGGAGTCGACGATCTGTCCGCGCCAGTACTGCCACGAGTCGTTGGGCAGGTAAAGCCAGCCCAGCCCGATGGTCGCGACGATCGTGCCGACCGCGACGCCTGCGGCGCGCCACTGGCGCAAGAGCAGGTAATACAGGACGAAGTAGGCAGGGGTGAGCTTGATGCCCGCCGCGAGTCCGATGCCGATTCCTTTGAACCGGCTGCGCTCGGCGCGTGAGGCATCCCATAGCACCATCACCATCAGCATCAGGTTGATCTGCCCGAAGAACAGCGTGGTGCGCACCGGTTCCAAGAACGCGCACGCTATAGCGAGCAGCGCGGAGACGGCGGCGAGATACCGGGTCATGCGGTAGCCCAATATCCGGAAGCACAACATCACAGTCGCGGCCAGCAGCACGACGTTTATCGAAAACCAGATGAACTTGTCTGCGCCGTCCGGTAACCAGACCAACGGCGCAAAGAAGAGGGCCGCGAATGGCGGGTAGATGTACTCGAACTTGCAGCGGTCGGGCTTGGCATAGAGCGGCAACTCGTTGAGTGCATGACGTCCGCCGTCGCGGTAGATGCAGAAATCCCAGCCGCCTGCGAGCAGGCCGACGTCACGTGTCCACAGCGTCACGAGCGTGGTCAGCAGTACGCCGGAAAGGGCCGCCGTGACGACGAGAATCGCGAGCGTCGACCATCGGAAATCGAGCTGTCGACCTTCGGGCTGAAGGCGACCTTCAGGTGCCGCCGTCTCGGCGTCGCGCATGTTGCTGGCCCCCCATCACCACGACCAGTTGATCAGCGCCCGATGCGCTGAGCAGACGGTCGTCGGTACCACCCATACCCAGTGATGGCGTCTGGTGAACGGTGACGCGCCTTTGGACGTCACTCAGTAAATGTGGTCTTGACTGGTCGTCAGGCCGTTGTCGCACGTGATGGTGACATGCCAGGTCGTGCCCGTCGCAGGCCCGTGACGGTCGATCCTCGTCTCCGCCGCGCCAGTCACAGTGAAATTAACGCTGTCGTTGTAGTTGATCTTCGTTGCGGGACCCGCTACCGCAACGGCCCTGTACACGCAACCCACCGGCGGTTTGTCTGCGTTATTGGTGATCGCCACAAAGGCAGGTATGCCATCGGGCGACGGGTCGCCGTACCACAACCTGAGCTCCGACGGCGGGGCAGGCGGCGGCACTACCCTAGGGGGCGCCGCCGCTGACGATAGCGGCGTTTCGGGCGCCAGCGTGTCGGCCGTCGGCTCCGGCGACTCGGTCGCAACGAGCGAGATGCTCGCCGACCGCGGCTGGCTCGTGGCGCCCGTGTCGGCAGGCGCGGCACCTGGCTGGTCCGCCCCCGACACGGCAAATCCGGCCTCGGCGATCAACGCAGCAAACGCAGCCGCGACGAGAATGCGCCGGTGTCCCACGGCTGCTTCATGTTGGCAGGGGTGATTGATGAAGGCTTTCATCGCGCACGCCTCCTCGGGCCTGACGCCCCCAAAGGGGGTTCGTTTAGCATACGAGCTTCGGGGCGAGGCGGCGTTCGCTGGGCTCGGGCTGAAGACTGCGCGGGCGCGGGTGATCCGAATTGCCTGGCCCGGTTCGGGTTTCAAGGACCTGCGAAGTCGCCGACCGCGGTCATCTTGTTGCCGTCCCAGGCGGTGGCGAACCCGCCGGTGTTGAATGCGCAGTTCAGGATGATCGCTCGGTGTGGAGGACTCCCCATCCACCAGTCGAGCGCTGCGCTTGGAGACGCAGCGGATCCGGTGCCCCAGTAGACGATCTCACCACTGTGGCCGGTCCTGGGGTAACCGGCATCCGCGATACGCGTCTGCGGTGAAGAGCCGTCCGAACCGATATGGCCGTTCAGACCGTTCCTCAGCATGTCGTTGGCGTGGCGCTGCGCCGCCACCGTCAAACGCGGGTCGTCGCCGATCGTCCCGCATGTCTGGCGAAGCCGATTGACACCGCTGTACAGTGCGGTCCCCAAATCGTCTGCGCGCGCAGGGAATTCGGCGATCGTGCCGAGAACCATCGTGAAAACAGCGCAGATCGAGAAGGCGATGACAATCCTGATTTTCGTCGTCATGATGCCTCTTGCAACGCACTCGATTTTGCTGTTTTCGGCAAATGGAATGCTATCCGCGTCAGACCACAAAAGGTCGATAATCGAAAATCAGAAATTCAGCCGTGCTTGGCAGCCTCCTGGGCGAGCTGCACGCGCGAGGTCAGGCCCATTTTTGTGTAAACGTGCGTGAGATGAGCTTGGACCGTGCGCGGGGAGACGAAGAGTCGTGCGGCAATGCTCTTGTTGTCCAGTCCTTCGCCGACCAATCGCACCACGTCGAGTTCGGCTCGGGTAAGCGATGCCCAACCGCTGCTGGCGCGCCTGCGCTCCCCGCGACCTCGGCGAACATAGGCGATGGCTTCCTCGATGTTCAGCGAGGCCCCCTCATCCCAGGCTGCACGAAAGTCGCCGTCGCCCAAGTGATCTCGCAGAGCTGCGAGTAGGCATTCGTGGTCGGACTCGAATATCTTGAATCGAGCGACACCCGTCTGTTGCCGAGCAGCGTCTGCTGCGCCGAGTAGGCGGGCCCGCTTCTCGGCGATTTCCCGCTTCCGCCGCGACATGGGCGAGGCATTCGAAGGCATCCGGAACGGTCATATAGCCATGCGTTTGGGCCGCAACGTCGAGCGCCTCCCGGGCGTCGAGACTTGCCTGCTCCAGTTCTCCCTGCGCGATCGCTACGCGGGCCCGAGAAGACAGTGCCGCGACAAGTGAAACGCCGTTCGACATCGCCACCACATCATCGGCCCGGCGGCGCGCTGCTGTCAGTTCGCCGCAGGCCAGCAGCGGCAATGCGATGACCCCATAGGAAAGCATCGTTGCCGGCGTCAGCGGTGTACGCAGCAGCGCGGCTTCGTATGCCTCGTGAGCCGCTCTCGCATCGCCCGCCATCAGCTTGACGAGCCCGAGCACCGAGTACCCGAAATGGTCAGCGAGGTCGCCGAGGCTCGTCTGGTCATTCAGGTACGCATCCGCCGCGGCCTGGGCACCGTCGACGTCGCCGCGCCATGCCAGCGCGAAAGTCAGTCCCAGGAGGGCGGACACTCTGCAGAACGGATCGTGCGCGGCAGTAGCTTCGGCGAGGACGTCACGCAGCGGGGCGATAGCCTGCGCCGGCTCGCCTCGATCAGTGTGGGCGTTCGCCAGCGCCAACCGGCACAGACGCCTGTTGGAGTCATCGCCGATCGTCTCGGCAAGTTCGTAGCCCTCAGCGGCCACCGCGTTCATCGCGACGTGGTCCCCCACGGTCATTGCGGCCACTATCTGCCAGCCGAGAATCTGACTGAGCCGCCACCGATCGCCGAGTTCACGCGCGAGTCTGCCCCCCTCCTGAAAGTCTGCTCCTGCCACCTCAAAGTCGTGGGCATAGACGAATCCATGCGCGATGAGGGCGCGCATGACAAGGGCCGGGTCTGCGAACTCGCGGGCCCGGGCAAGCGCTTCGTCGGCGATGGCCGCACCCGCGGTGGAACCGACGTAGGCAAGCAGTAGTGCTTTGTCAGCAAGCGCTCGCACCCGTGCCGGCTGATCGTCATCGGCCCTCGTCGCGGCGGCCAGAGCTGCGTCGAGCCAACCCAGCCCCTCCCGGATGCGCCATCGCGAAAACCACACCGGCTGCAGCGACGTGGCCAGCGCCAACGCGGTTGCGGTGTCGGAGTTTTCCAGACTCCACGCGAATGCGCTTCTCAGGTTGTCGAACTCGACCAACGCCTGAGCCAGCCGCCGCGCATGGCCACTATCAGTCGGCGAGTCGAGTTCGGCCGCCGTCGCCGTGTAGTAATCACGATGCCGGCCGCCAACCAACTCGGTTTCTCCGGATTCGCCGAGCTTCTCCAGCGCGTACTGACGCACGGTCTCCAGCAACCGGTATCGCGTTCGGCCGCCCTGGTTTTCGGCGACCAGCAGCGACTTGTCGACCAGTAGAGTGAGTTGGTCGAGGACCTGATACCGCTCGCTGCCTTCGTCACCGGCTATCGCGTGCGCGGCATCCAGGTCGAAGCCACCCAGAAACACTGCCAGACGACGAAACAGCACACGCTCGGTCTCGGTCAGCAGCGCATGCGACCAATCCACCGAGGCATGCAATGTCTGCTGACGGCGCACCGCACGGCGCGCGCCGCCGGTCAACAGTCGGAAGCGGTCACGTAGTCCGGCAAGGATTTCGTCGAGCGTCAGCGCCCGCACCCGGGCGGCCGCAAGTTCGATCGCCAGCGGCATACCGTCGAGTCGTCGACAGATCTCAGTCACCGTCGCCGCATTGTCCTCACCGATTTCGAAGTCGGGCTGCGTGCGGCGGGCACGGTCGGTGAACAGCTCGATCGCCTCGTCGGTCAGCGACAGCGACGGCACCACGAGCGTCACCTCACCAGGGATCCCGAGCGGTTCCCGACTCGTGGTCAGAAGCCTCAATTCGGGGCATGCACTGAGCATTTCAGTCGCAAGCGACGCACTCGCGTCCAGAAGATGCTCACAGTTGTCGAGCACAATCAGCAGTCGCCGGTGGGAGATGAAGCGTACTAGCGTGTCGTCCGTAGAGCGCCCCGGCGCATCGGGCAGGCGCAACGCGCGTGCCACGGTGACGGGTACGACGTCGGGATGGGTGATCGGAGCCAGGTCCACATACCAGACTCCGTCGGGAGTGTGACCAGCCAGCGCGGCTGCGACTTCCACCGCTAAGCGGGTCTTTCCGGCGCCGCCTGCACCCGTCAGTGTCACGAGCCGGTCGGTGTCCAGCAGCTCGATCACCTTGGCCATCTGCGCGACGCGACCCACAAAGCTGGTCAGCTGGATCGGAAGGTTATGAGCCGCAGGGGCATTCGCAATCCGAAGCGGCGGAAACTCGTTGCACAGGTCCGGATGACACAGCTGAAACACTCGCTCTGACCGCGCGAAGTCGCGCAGCGGATGCGATCCCAGATCGGTCAGCGTGACGGCGGCGGGAAGCTGGTCGACAACCAAAAGCTCCGTCGCACCGGACAACACGGTCTGCCCGCCGTGAGCGAGGTCGCGCAGCCGCGCGGTGCGGTTGATCGTCGAACCGATGTAGTTGCCTTCATCACGCAGCTGCACGTCGCCCGTATGCACGCCGATGCGCAGCTTGATCGGTGCCAGCGGCGCTTGCTGCAAGTCGAGCGCGCATGCCACCGCGTCGACGGCTCGGGAGAACGCGATCACGAAACTGTCGCCCTCGCCCTGCTCGACGGGTCGCACACCGTGATGTGCGGCGACCGCCGCGGCCAAAGTCCGATCGAGGCGCTCGACGGCGGCCTTCATCGCGTCGGGCTGGGTCTGCCAGAGGCGCGTCGAACCTTCGACGTCGGCCAGCAGCAGCGTGACCGTTCCAGTCGGAAGCTCGCTCATGTCGGGGCCAATGTCGGGGCTCTTCCAGCTAGTTTCGTTCATGCTAGCCAGCATGCGACGGCGTCCATCGCCGAAACATCAGCTAAATCGCCAAAGGATTCAGCCTGGGCATGCGTACATAAGCATCCGGCCACCGCCGATTTAGGCGCATTGACCGATGTTCGCCCGGCGACACCGCCGGATAGTCGACGCATGACAAAAACCATGGCGGGATACGACTTCATCGTGGTCGGCGCCGGCTCGGCGGGTTGCGCGGTAGCCGGGCGATTGGCGACCGAGTCGTCGGCACGTGTGCTGCTGATCGAGGCCGGTGGCTCCGATCGAAGATTCACGATACGAGTGCCGCTGATCGCCTCCATGCAATACGGGACGTCGTTGGACTGGGCGTACGAGACGGAACCGGAGCCCGGCTGCGCCGATCGGCGGATCGCGCAACCGCGCGGCCGTGTGCTCGGCGGCTGCAGTGCGATGAACGCCATGTTCTGGGTCAAGGGCAGCAATCTGGACTACGACGGCTGGCAGCTGGCGGGCTGGGGCTGGAATGACGTAGCGCCGGTGTTCGCTCGGATCGAGCACGGTCCGATGCGCATCACCCGCTCGCCGTACCCCGACGAGCTGTCTCACCGCTTCGTCGCCTCGGCGCGGGCGTCGGGCGTCGCCGCGAACGACGACGTCAGCGGACCCGAACTCGACGGTGCGGCGATCACGCCGGTCAATATCCACCGGGGTCAGCGCTGGAGCGCGGCGCGCGGCTACCTTCGGCACCAAAAGAATCTGACCGTCGTCACCAAAGCCTTAGTGGGCCGCGTGATCATCCGCAACGGTCGTGCCGTCGGAATCGACTACCGCCGTCGGGGACGAGTGCACCAGGCTTATGCCAATCAGGAGGTCGTCCTGAGCGCCGGCGCATTCGGCACGCCACAGCTGCTGCAGCTGTCGGGCGTCGGTCCGGCGGATCATCTGCGACGGGTCGGGGCCACCCCGCTGGTCGACAGCTCCCGCGTCGGTCAGGGCTTGACCGATCACCCGCTGTTCTGGGCCGTATGGTCCCTCGCACCCGGCTATGTCGGTCTTGCGGACGTCGCAAACCCAAAGTGGTTGCTGCAGTGGCTGTTACGTCGCGGTGGCAGGCTCGCCAGTAATGGCGGGGAGGCACTGGCCCATATCCGGTCCACAATCGAAGCCCCGGCGTGCGATGTTCAGCTGATCTTCACGCCTGCCGACGCCAGGGCCAAACCCCGTGGGGGGAGATTTGCCCCTGCGCTGTCGGTCGGGCACTCATATTGGACACCGAAGCGCCGCGGAAGCGTGTTGATTCGTTCATCGGATCCCGCTGTACCACCGGCGATTCGGATGAACTTGCTCCGCGAGCGCGATGACCTCGACGCATTAGTCCGCGCGGTCCAGCGCACTCGCGACATCATCGCCACCGAGCCGATCGCAGCAGCCGTTGAGCGTGAGCTTCTTCCCGGCCACGGCGAGAATGTCGAGGCCTGCATCAGGAGCACTGCGCAAACCACCAGCCATCCGGCGTGCAGCGTTGCGATGGGCAGTGACGCAGATAGTCCACTTGACGAGAAGCTACGGGTTCGCGGGGTGGACAACCTTCGGGTGGCCGACGCGTCGGCGCTACCCGCGATCCCCCGCGCGAACACGAATGCTCCCTCGATCATGCTGGGCGAACGGTGTGCGGATTTCCTCTTGCGGCTCGGGGTGGATAACGCCGTCAGCCACTCCGAGAGCACCATCGGGCATTGACCTTGCGCTGAGGGTGCGACTCACTCGCACTTCTGCGCCGTATACGCAGCGCCAACCGCGAAAGGTGGCGTAATTGCTGATAGCCGCCGTCGCGGCGTGGCGCACAAGTGAATGCGCCATTTTGTGTGAGCATCTTGAAAGGCACCACTAAGCGCTACCCGACGAATCGAGCTCGGCTTCGCCCCGCGACTGGCTCAACCGTGAAGGGGATGAAATGAACGTCAGTCAGGTAAGTCAGGTCAGTCAGAAATTGCAAGTTGCCCGCAATTTGGTTGCCCAAGGCTGGATTGCCGGCGGCCATGTAAGTCTAGGGACTGACGGACAGTTCAGATACTGCGCCAGGGGCGCTCTCAACAAGGCGTTCTTCGGCCGTGCCACATCTACGGCGGAGATGACGCCCGACGATGAATTGCGTTTGGCGCAGCGGCTTCTCGCAGAGGCTATGCACGGTTCGGTCCTCGACGGATCAGACGCAACGGCGATCCGCCACGCGATCAGTACATGGAATGACAGCCGGGCAGGACGAAACCCCAAGGCACATGTGCTGGCTGCCTTCGACATGGCGATTGCCGAGTGCCAGCGGTTAGAGACCAACGCCAGATAAGTCGCATCAGCGGCGCCATCGCTTGTCTTTCTATCAACGCCGAATCGGATCGAGGGGATTTCCGGCGTCGGCGGGTTTCCGAGTCCGTCAAGTGCGGTGGAAACACGGCTAATACCGGTTGCATTATCGGTGTCAATGATGCGGTCGTGAGTGTGTTCGTGCTGTAAAGGCTTGGGCGCAGGAGGTTAATAATCCGATTTAGCTGCGTGTATACGCAATTGCAGGGCGGTGGCGGAGGGATTTGAACCCTCGGACGGTGTTAGCCGTCACACGCTTTCGAGGCGTGCTCCTTAGGCCGCTCGGACACGCCACCGTCGAGCAGCTTACCGAACCAAGGGGCGGTCACCCCAATCGCTGGCGGGCGAAGAAGGCCTCCAGCGGTGCCGCACACTCCTCCGCCAACACGCCGCCACGCACGGCCGGGCGATGGTTGAGCCGCCGGTCGCGGACCACGTCCCATAGCGATCCGACAGCTCCGGTCTTGGGCTCCCAGGCGCCGAACACCAGCCGCTCGACGCGCGCCAGCACCAGTGCGCCCGCGCACATCGTGCACGGTTCAACAGTTACCGCGAGCGTCGTCCCCGGTAGCCGCCACCCGCCGCCCAGTACGGCGGCCGCCGCCCGCAGCGCGAGGATCTCGGCGTGTGCGGTCGGATCCCCAAGGGCCTCACGGGCATTCACCGCCCGGGCGAGTTCGGTGCCGTCAGGGCCGACGATCACCGCACCGATAGGAACGTCGCGCGGGCCGGCCGTCGCGGCAACCGCCAAAGCGGCGCGAATCAGATCTTCGTCAGTCACCGGCCGAGGCGGTCGATCACCGGCCGAGGCGGTCGATCACCGCCGACAGCTGGTCGGCGAAGCCCATCTCCCGGGCGATGCGGCCCAGTTGCTCGTCGGCGTACAGATCGGTCTCGTCGAGGATGACGCCCAGCACCGCCTCGGGCAGCCCGATGTCGGACAGCAAACCGAGGTCACCCTCCTCGAACGGCTCGGCGTCCTCGAGATCCTCGGGGTCGATGTCGGCGTCGAGATTGTCCAGGACTTCCGCGGCGATGTCGTAGTCCAGCGCGGCAGTGGCGTCGGACAACAGTAGCCGCGTTCCGGATGGCGCCGGGCGCACGATCACAAAGAATTCGTCGTCGACGTCGAGCAGCCCGAAGACGGCGCCCGCGCTGCGCAGCTCACGCAACTCTGTCTCGGCGGCCGACAGGCTCGTCAGCGACTTGGGCGCCATTGCCGAACAGCGCCATTGGCCTTCTTCGCGCACGACCGCGACGCCGAAGCCGTCCGGCGTGTCTGCCGACGGGCCTGGTGCCTGGGCCCGTTGTGCTTCCATGGGCGCCTACGCTAGTCGCTGACCTGGCCTGTGACCAGATGAGCAGCCCGACCTCACGTCAGCACGACCGTCGAGCTGTGCCAACCTTGATCTGTGGTGCAAAGGCCGGTGTGCGTGCTCGGGCTGGGGCTGATCGGCGGTTCGATAATGCGTGCGGCCACGGCTGCCGGTCGCGAGGTGTTCGGCTACAACCGGTCGGTGGAGGGCGCGCAAGGAGCCCGATCCGAAGGTTTCGACGCCACCACCGAACTCGGCGAAACGCTGCGCCGCGCGGCCGACGCCGAGGCGCTGATTGTGCTGGCCGTCCCGATGCCGGCGTTGCCGAGCATGCTCACCCACATCCGCGATTTGGCCGCGAACTGCCCGCTGACCGACGTCACCAGCGTCAAGAGCGCCGTGCTCGACGAGGTCGCGGCGGCCGGTCTGCAGCCCCGGTTCGTCGGCGGTCACCCGATGACGGGGACCGCGCACTCGGGGTGGGCCGCCGGCCACGCCGGGCTGTTCACCAGGGCTCCGTGGGTGGTCAGCGTGGACGACCACGTCGACCCCGCGGTGTGGTCGATGGTGATGACGTTGGCCCTGGACTGCTTGGCGGTGGTGGTGCCGGCCAGATCCGACGAGCACGACGCAGCGGCGGCCGCCATCTCGCATCTGCCGCACCTGCTCGCCGAGGCGCTGGCCATCACCGCCGCCGAGGTTCCGCTCGCGTTCGCGCTGGCCGCAGGTTCCTTCCGGGACGCCACCCGAGTGGCGGGCACCGCTCCGGACCTGGTGCGTGCGATGTGCGAAGGGAACTCCAGCCAGCTGGTGCCGTCGGCCGACCGCGTCATCGACCTACTCAGCCGCGCCCGCGACTCGCTGGCCACCCACAACTCGGTTCAGGAACTCATCGAAGCCGGCCACGCCGCACGAACGCGCTACGACAGCTTCCCGCGCTTCGACATCATCACCACCATCATCGGCACGGAGAACTGGCGCGAGGAACTCGCCGCCGCCGGACGGGCGGGCGGGGTGATTAGATCCGCTCTGCCAATCCTGGATAGTCCTCAATGAACCCGTCAGCATCGACGGTCACCGTGGTGTCGGCCACCGGTGACCGCAGCTTGATCCCGTTCAGCCGCCCCTGGCTGGTGTAGCTCACGGTCGCCGCCGTGACGGACATGTCCGGCACATTCACGTAGACGATCGGCAGCACGATCGTGTCCGAGCGTTCGTGTAAACCCAGACGCCGGATCGGCAGCGCGTTGAAGAACGGGCTGAAGACAACGTCGACGTCAAGTGCGCCGTTGTATCCGGCTCGCCGTTCCCCCTGGTGGTCGGTGATCAACCACATGTTTTCCTCGTCGCGCGCGATTGCCAGCTGGCGTTCCCGCTCGGCCAATGTGACGGTGAGCCCGAACCGTTTGGTGGCACCGCTTTCATCGGTCTGCAGTTCGTAATATGCGCCGAACGCCGGGTTGACCGCGGTAGCCGCGGCCACGATGCGGCCATTCGCCCGGATTCGCTTGCCAGACAATTGGACTCGCACCGATTCCATGCGCGAGACGTCTTGTGCACGCCAGGTCAACATCGCCGGCCAGACGCGCGGAGTCGAATCAGAAGAGGCTGCGTTCACTCATCTACCGTAGAGCGTGTCCGCCGACCGCGGCAGAGCTGTTCTGAACTGCACTCGCCGTCCAGGGGCGCCGACGGCCGATGGGTTTACGCAACCGACCGGTGCCGGGCACGGACGCCCACACGGCCAAAGCCAGCAGCCCGTCGAGGATCAGCGCCAACGCCGCCACCATCAGCGCGCCGACCAGGGCGAGGTGAAACTGGCGCACCTTGATCCCGTCGATCAGGTAGCCGCCAAGCCCGCCGAGGCTGGCATAGGCGGCCACCGTCGCGGTGGCGACCACCTGCAGCGTCGCGCTGCGCAACCCGCCCAGGATCAGCGGCAACGCGTTGGGCACCTCCACACGCAGCAGTACCTGGGTTTCCGTCATGCCCATGGCGCGGGCGGCGTCGACCACCGTCGGGTCGACGTTGGCGATGCCCGCGTAGGTGCCCGCCAGCAGGGCCGGAACACCCAGCAGCATCAGGGCAAACAGCGGCGGCCCCAGGCCCAGCCCGAACAACAGCACGCCGAGCAACAGCACTCCCAGCGTCGGCAATGCGCGCAACCCGTTCACGGCGCCGACCACCAGCACCGTGCCACGGCCGGTGTGCCCGATGATCAGCCCGATCGGCACGGCGATCACCGCTGACGCCGCCACCGCCAGCGCGGTGTATTCCAGATGCTCGGCGATGCGGGCCGCCAGGCCGACCGGACCGGTCCAGTTGTCGACGGTCAAGATGTAGGACACCGCCCGCTGTACGAAGTTCATCGCGCACCGCCCACTATCGGGGCTGACACCGAACGACGGTGCTCGCGCGCGGCGCGTTCCCATGGGGTTGCCAGCCGCCCGATCAGGTCGATCAGCACGTCGATGACGATCGCCAGCGCGAACAGCGCGATGATGCCGGCAACGATCTGATCGCTCTTGTTGGCCTGGTAACCCTCGGTGAACCAAGTGCCCAGACCGCCGATGCCGATCACCGAACCCACCGAGACCATCGCGATATTGGTCACGACAACCACCCGCAGACCCGCGACCAGCACCGGAATCGAAAGCGGCAGTTCGACTTTCACCATCCTGGTGATCGTGGGGTAGCCGACCGCTTTCGCGGCGTCACGCACCTGCGCCGGTACCGCGTCCAGTGCCTCGAGCACCGCCCGCACCAGCAGCGCGGTGGTGTAGGCCGTCAGCGCGACCATGACATTGGCTTCGTCGAGGATGCGGGTGCCGATGATCATCGGCAGGGCCACGAACAGCGCCAGCGACGGGATGGTGAAAACCACGCTCGCAGTTGCCGTCGTCAGCCGTCGCGGAATCGGCGCCCGCTGCACCAACATGCCCAACGGCACCGCGATGGCAAGCCCGATGAGCACCGGCACCAACGCCAGGCGCAGGTGGACCACGGTCAGCGCCCAGGCGTCGTGCAGATGGGTGAGCAGATAGTGCATGCCTCAGGCCCTTTCGGGCTTGCGCCGGGCTTCGGCGGCCGCGAGCACGTCAGTGGCCACGACTCCGCCGACCGCCTTGCCGGCCTCGTCAACGACCACCCCCACCGAAGACGGCGATGACAGTGCCGCATCCAGCGCCTGGCTGAGATTTCCGCCCAGGTGGAACACCGAACCGACGGCGCTCAGGCTGTCCGACAACGGCACTCCGGCGCGATGCCGGCGCAGACCGTCGGCATCGATCCAGCCCAATGGCGTGTTCTCGTCGTCGACCACCAGCGACCAACCTTGCGCCGGCTCTGTGCCCACGTCCGCAAGGCCGTGCGCAGGGATTCGCTCGATATCGTGCAACGGCAGGCCGTCGGCATTCATCAGCTGCAGCCACCGGTAGCCGCGGCCTAGACCGATGAACCGCGACACGAAGTCGTTGGCCGGCTCCGACAACAGCCGCGCCGGTTCGTCGTACTGCTGCAGCACTCCGCCCCGCCCGAACACCGCGACTTTGTCGGCGAGCTTGAGCGCCTCGTCGATGTCGTGCGTCACGAAGACGATGGTTTTGCGCAATTCGCTTTGCAGGCGCAATATTTCGTTTTGCAGCTCGTGACGCACCACCGGGTCGACGGCCGAGAACGGCTCGTCCATCAACAGGATCGGTGGATCTGCGGCCAAGGCGCGCGCCACCCCGATCCGTTGTTGCTCGCCGCCGGACAGCTGTGCGGGATACCGGGTGGCCAGATTGGGGTCCAGCCCCACCCGTTCGAGCACCTCATAGGCCGCTTTGCGGGCGGCCTTGCGGGACTGACCCTTCAGCACCGGCACCGTCGCCACGTTGTCGATGACCCGTTGATGCGGCATCAGCCCCGCGTGCTGGATGACGTAGCCGATCCCCAGCCGCAGCTTCACCGGGTCGACGCCCGCCACGTCCGACCCATTCACCGTGATGGTTCCCGAGGTGGGCTCGACCATCCGGTTGATCATCCGCAGCGCGGTGGTTTTACCGCTGCCGGAGGAGCCGACGAAGACCGTCAACTTGCCGTCGGGGACTTCGAGGCTCAGCCGGTCGACCGCGGTGGTCCCGTCGGGAAATACCTTGCTGACGCGGTCGAAAGTGATCACCTGGCCGCCTATTTCTTGATCGGGTGATCGAAGCCGTTGTCGCGCACCCAGTTTCGCGCCGCTTGATCGGGATCGATGCCACCGTTGCCCGAAACCGAGGCGTTGAGTCCGGCCAGCCGAGCGGTGGTCAGCTTGGCCGACACGGCATCCAGCACGTCTTTCAGACGGTCCGATTTCTTCTGCGAATTCACCAGCGGCACAATGTTTCCGGCCAGGAAATTGTGCTCTGGGTCCTCAAGTGCAACCAGGTGGTTTTGCGGGATCGCCGGCGACGTGCTGAAGATGTTTGCCGCGGTGACCCTGCCGTCCACCAAGGCTCGCACCGTCACCGCACCTCCACCGTCGTTGACAGCGACGAAGTTGCCGGGGGCGATGTCGAGGCCGTACTTCTGCCGCAGCCCGGGCAACCCGGCCGGCCGGGTTTGAAACGCCGACGGCGCGGCGAACTTCACCTCCGCCGAATGTGCGGCCAAGTCTGCGATTGTTCGCAGGTTCCACATCGCGGCGGTGCCGTCGGTGACGGTGACCGTATCGGTGTCCGAGGCCGGCGACGGCGTCAGGATCGACAAATCTCCGGGCAGCCGTTTGTAGAGCTCCAGTTCGACGGCGTCCAGCATGGTCGCGGTGGCATTGGGCGCAAAGTAGAGCAGCAAGTTCCCGATGTACTCCGGCACCAGGTCGATGGAGTGGTCTTTGAGCGCCGGGATATAGGTTTCGCGGCTGCCGATTCCCATCCGTCGTCCGATGTCGAAGCCGTTGGCCTGCAACGCCTGTGCATAGATTTCGGCAACGATCTCAGATTCGGGGAAGTCAGCGGATCCGACCACGATGGATTTCATGCTGCGGGTTTCAGGGCCCAGCGGATCGGAATTGCTGCATGCCGCCACCAGACACACCGCCAGGAACACTGCCGACCACACCGCCGCGGGAATCCTCGCGCCCAGCGCGCGCCGCAGCATGATCATGCTGCAGACACTAACGGCACAGGGCGGGAAAAGGCCGCTGCGGCCGCCGCGCCACGTGACTGATGGTGGTGACCCGCCGCGATTGGCTGCGTGGTGCCGTTTCATTCCGTGGCGAATGGGGCAAAGATGGCTACATGAGCAGCACTCCCTCTGCCTTGCCCGATGAACCCGCCGGTAAGCCCGCACCGACCTCGCCGCCCCCGCCCACGCCGGCGCCCCGCACCTCTACCAAGGTCGTGGATCCGGCCGTCGGACTAACCCGCGCCGGCGCCCTATGGGCGGCGCTGATCACGGGTTTCCTGGTGTTGATCCTGCTGCTGGTCTTCGTCACTCAGAACATCGAATCCGCGACGTTCTTCTTCTTCGGCTGGAAGTGGAGCCTTCCGAAAGGGGTGGCCATTCTGCTCGCGGCAGTAGGTGGTGGGCTGCTTACGTTCGCGGTCGGCACGGCGCGGATCCTGCAGCTGCGCCGAGCGGCAAAGAAGCACGCCGTGGCTCCGGAAGACTAAGCGGCTCGTCGAGCCCTGGCTTGCACCGAGCATGCGGTGAGGGCGCGCGGATCGCGACGAGACAGACCCTGGGCGCAGGATCGATGCCGTCGCCGCAGACTCGACCCCAACAGCAGCTAGAGCTTGGCGAGTTCGGCGAGCCCACGGGAGATCAGCGGCGCCACGACTTCCGGCCCGTCGGATGCGTCGTCTTTCCCCTGCGCCTTTTCCGACATACGCCTGCGGAAATCGATACCCGCCGCGATGATGGCCAGCTTGAAGTAGGCCAACGCCATGTAGAACTCCCAATGGCCCAGGGACAGCCCGGACACCAGCGAGTAGCGGTCGGCGAGCTCGTCGGCGGTGGGCAGCAAGGGCGATGTCCACGCGGCCTGCGTGTTGACGATCAGATCCAACGCCGGATCGCGGTAGACGCACATCAGGGCGGCGTCACTGAGCGGATCACCCAGCGTCGAAAGCTCCCAGTCGACGACCGCGCGTACGCGCGTCGGGTCGTCGGCATCCAGGATCGTGTTGTCGATCCGGTAGTCGCCGTGCACGATCGACGTGCGACTCTGCTGCGGAATCGATTGCTGCAGACCGGAATGCAGTCGCTGCACGTCGGGGTCGCGGTAGTCGTCGGGCACGCGTACCAGCTCCCATTGCGAGCCCCAGCGGCGGACTTGGCGCTCCAGGTAGCCGCTGGGTCTGCCGAAGTCGCCGAGCCCGACCGCGTTCGGGTCGACGCTGTGCAGGTCGGCTAGCACCCGTATCAGCGAGTCGACGCAGCCGTCGATGGTCCTGCGGCCAAGCGCTTCGAGCTGGGCACGCCGCCGGACCACCTGTCCGGCAACGAATTCGACGATTTGAAACGGCGCACCCAGCACCGAGTCGTCCTCGCACAGGGCGACCGTGCGAGCTACCGGAACAGGCGTGTCCTGCAGTGCGGCAACCACCTTGTACTCGCGGGCCATGTCGTGTGCGGAAGGTGTCAGACCGTGCAGCGGTGGACGCCGTACGAGCCAGTTCGTCTTGTCGTCGTAAACGCGGAACGTCAGGTTGGAACGCCCCCCGGAGATGAATTCCCCACGCAATTCGCCGTCGCGCCCGATGCCGAGCGAACGCAGATATCGGTCCAGTGCGGCCAGGTCGAGCCCGTCGAGTCGGTCAGCCGAAGTCACCTGACTTGTTTACCACCGCTCTCCGCATGCCATCGACACTGCGCGGGTGGCGTCGACTCTGCGTTGGCGGCGGCGTTTCGCGCGTTGCGCCCGCCCTGGGTGCAGTCTCGATGGCCAAGCGCGCCTCACCAACGCTGATTTCGCGGGAGCAGGTCCCATACGTGTTCGGTGGAGTTGACCGTCGACACCGTGGCCTGGCCGGTCCGGGAGAACAACAGTCGCGTCACCGACGCGTAGTCGATGGGAAACGACAACAGCCGAGCCGTGCCCAGGATCTCGTGCAACAAGACGTTGATCACCCCGCCGTGGCTGAACACCGCGACGGTGTCGTCGGGATCGGCTTTGGCGACGACGTCGTCGACCGCCGCACGGACGCGTGTCCGGAATGCGTCTTCGTCGACCGCGCTGGGCAGGCGACCCTCGGCCATGCGTGCCCATTCGTCGGGGTTTTCCCGACGGATCTGCTCGACGGGGATGTACAGCGGAAGATCACGGTCGTATTCGGCGAACCGGTCGTCGATGTCGACGGGGAGTTCGCATGCCGCCGCCACCGGTTCTGCGGTCTGGATGGCCCGGCGCTGCGGGCTGCTCACCACCCGCGAGATCGGGAATCTTTCGAGCGCCTTGGGTAGCCGCGCGACCTGCGCGAACCCTTCCTCTGACAGGTCCGGGTCGGAGCCCTCGCCGTGTTCGCTGCGCAGCGGCAACGCATGCCGGACCAAAAGCAGTTGCATGGCCCAAGCCTCGCATGCGAATTTCCGGCCGTACGAAGCCGCCGGAGAATGCTATTCTCCCTCAAGAGATTGGGGTGCGCGGATGACGACTGCAAACGAGGCTCAACCAAATGCGGAAGTACTCGGTCGTTGGCTCGACGCGAATGACGCACCCGGTCACGGCGAAAAGCCGGCGCTGGATCGGCTGAGCGGCGGGTCGCAGAACACGCTCTATCTGATCAGGCGCGGTACCGAGCGCATGGTGCTGCGGATGCCCGGCCCCCGCGCCGATGCCGCTCGCATCGACGGACTGCTGCGCGAGATCCGGCTGGTGCGAGCGCTGTCGGGAACCGATGTGCCGCATGCGGAGCTGATCGCCGCCGACGACACCGGCGGGGTGCTGGGCACGCCGTTTTACGTGATGCGCGCGATCGACGGCTGGAGCCCGATGGACGGCGGGTGGCAGGCACCGTTCGACACCGACCTGCACGCGCGGCGCGGGCTGGCGTTCCAGCTCGTCGAAGGCGCCGCCAAACTCGGCCGGGTGGACTGGCGTGCCCAGGGTCTCGACGGCTTCGGCCGCCCCGACGGCTTCCACGACCGACAGGTCGACCGCTGGCTGACGTTCCTGGACGCTTATCGGGTGCGCGAGCTTCCCGGCCTGGACGTGGCCGCGGACTGGTTGCGGCGCAATCGACCCGAGCACTACACCTCGGGGATCATGCACGGCGACTACCAGTTCGCCAACGTGATGTTCGCGCACGAACAGCCGGCCAGGCTGGCCGCGATCGTGGACTGGGAGATGACCACCGTCGGCGATCCGCTGCTGGATCTCGCCTGGGCACTGCTTGGCTACGACGGAGAGGAACCGCGAGCCGACGGGTTCTATCTGGACATGCGGGGCATGCCGACCCGCAGCGAATTGCTCGAGCATTATGAGAAGGTCAGTGGGTTGTCCACCGAGAACATCGACTACTACCTGGTGTTGGCCAACTGGAAGCTGGGCATCGTGCTGGAGAAGACTTATGCCGCCGGAGTGCGCACCGGGAAAGTCGACCCCAAGATCACCGAGACGTTCGGGGCGATGATTCCTCAGCTCATCGCCACAGCGGCCGAACTCGCCCGCTCCCTACCGACCAAGGCACGGTGAAATGGGTTACGCGGACCAGCTTTTCGACCTTACCGACCAGGTGGTGCTGATCACTGGCGGAAGCCGCGGTCTGGGCCGCGAAATGGCGTTCGGTGTTGCGCACTGCGGCGCCGACGTGGTGATCGCCAGCCGCAACATGGACAACTGCGTGGCAACGGCCAAGGAGATCGAGGCCGAGACCGGGCGCTCCGCAATGCCGTATCAGGTCCACGTGGGCCGCTGGGATCAACTCGACGGATTGGTCGAGGCGACATACGACCGGTTCGGCAAGATCGACACGTTGATCAACAACGCCGGCATGTCACCGCTTTACGACAAGCTGAGCGCCGTTACGGAGAAGCTCTACGACTCCGTGTTCAACCTCAACCTCAAAGGCCCGTTCCGGCTGTCGGCGTTGGTCGGCGAGCGGATGGTGGCCGCTGGCCGCGGTTCGATCATCAACGTGAGTTCGGCGGGATCACTGCGGCCGAGCCCGGACATCGTCCCCTACGCCGCGGCCAAAGCCGGACTCAACGCCATGACCGAGGGGTTCGCGCGGGCCTTCGGACCGACGGTACGGGTCAACACACTGATGGCGGGACCGTTCTTGACCGACGTCAGCAAGGCCTGGAATCTCGGCGATCGGGAATCTGACATGTTCAGGCACCTGTCGCTGAAGCGGGCGGGTAAGCCATCCGAAATCGTCGGAGCAGCACTGTTTCTGGCGTCCGATGCGTCCAGTTTCACGACCGGTTCGATCCTGCGCGCCGACGGCGGCATCCCCTGAGTTTCGAAGAGACAGGAGTATTCGGATGTCTTGGGACTTTTCTACCGAACCCGAGTTCGAGAAGAAGCTGGATTGGATTCGCGAGTTCGTCCGCGAAGAGGTGGAACCGCTCGAGGTACTGTTCCCGGGATGCGAGTTCCTGCCCCTGACCGACGAGCGGCGCCGGATAGTCGACCCACTCAAACAGCAGGTCCGCGAACAGGGCTTGTGGGCACCGCATTTGGGGCCAGAGCTCGGCGGGCAGGGCTTCGGCGCGGTGAAGCTGACGTTGATCAACGAGATTCTCGGCCGCAGCCCCTGGGCGCCAATCGTATTCGGGACCCAGGCACCCGATACCGGCAACGCCGAGATCATCGCGCGCTTCGGCACCCAGGAGCAGAAGGACCGCTATCTCGAGGGGCTGTTGTCCGGTGAGATCTTCTCGTGTTTCTCCATGACGGAACCGCAAGGTGGCGCCGACCCGCGGGTCTTCACCACGCGTGCGGTTCGCGAGGGTTCCGGAAATGGAGACTGGGTGATCACCGGGCGGAAGTTCTTCTCCTCCAACGCCGCTGTGGCATCGTTCTTCATCGTCGTCGCGATCACCGATCCTGATGTGGCAGTCCATCGCGGCGCGTCGACGTTCCTCGTTCCCGCCGGAACCGAAGGCCTCACCATCGAGGCCAACTACCACCTCGTCGGCGCGTCACCAAATGAGCCAGGACACTCCCTGGTGCGCTACGACGAAGTGCGGGTGCCGTCCGACGCTCTGCTCGGTGAACCCGGCCAGGGCTTCCTGATACTGCAGGCACGGTTGGCCGGCGGGCGCCTGCACCATGCGATGCGGTCGATCGGGGTAGCTCAGCGGGCGGTGGAGATGATGTCTCGGCGAGCGAAAAGCCGCTTCACCCAAGGGAGTTCGCTGGCGGACAAGCAATTGGTGCAGCAGTTCATCGCCGACTCCTACACCGAGCTGATGCCGTTCCGGCTGGCGGTGCTGCACGCCGCGTGGCTGATCGACACCGCCGGCGAGCACGCTGCTCGCGCCGAGATCGGTGCCTGCAAGATCCTGGCTTCGCAGGTGCTCAAATCCATTGGGCTACGGGCGATCCAGGTGCACGGCGCATTGGGTACAACCGACCAGTTGCCGTTGGTCAACGTGTTGCTCGGTGGAGTGGCGTTAGGGCTGGCCGACGGACCTACCGAAGCACACAAGGTCAACCTGGCCAAGCTGCTGCTCAAGAACTACGAGGCCGAGGATCCGGAGTGGCCCAGCGAATTACGGAACATCCGTCGCGAGGCCGCCTTGGCCAAGTATGGGGACCTCGTTCCGTCGCTTGCTGATTCGCGGTGAGCACTCGGGTCACCGCGGCCGTCGAGCGAGCACTCGACGACCGGCAGCGGGAAGCCACCGAAGAGGTGGAGCGCATACTTGCCGCAGCCGTGCGGGTGATGGAACGTGTCGCGCCCGAGCCGCCACGCGTCAGCGATATCGTCGCCGAAGCGGGATCGTCGAACAAGGCGTTCTACCGATACTTCGCCGGCAAAGACGATCTCATCCTGGCCGTCATGGAGCGGGGCGTGGCAATAGTCGTGTCGTACCTTCAGCATCAGATGGCCAAGGAGTCCAGACCGCAGGACAAGGTCGCGCGCTGGATCGAGGGCACGCTGGCACAAGTAGCCGACCCGCACCTGATCAGCATGAGCCGCGCAGCTGCCGGGCAGATGTCGGTCGGAACCAATTGGCGCGCGGCCGAACAGGAGATGATGCGCCCGCTGCGCGATCTGCTGATCGAGCCGATCACCGCACTGGGTAGCGCCGATGTGCACCGCGACGTCGAGGCGGTGTTCAGCTGCACGGCCGCAACCATGCGGCGGTATGTGGGTTCGGCGGACCGCCCCGATGACGACGACATCGCCCACCTGGTGCGGTTCTGCTTGAGCGGGCTGGGGGTCGGTTAGTGCGCGCGGTCGTCTGCACTGCCTACGGTCCGCCCGAGGATCTGGTGATCACCGATGTTCCCGATCCCGTTCCGGGTCCTGGTCAGCTGCTGGTGCGAGTACACGCCGCGGCGGTCAACTTTCCCGACGTGCTGTTCATCGCCGGCAAGTATCAGATACGAATTCCGCCGCCCTTCACGCCGGGCAGCGAACTCGCCGGTGAAGTGGTGGCCGTCGGTAAAGGTGCGCAGTTCAGCCCCGGTCAGCGGGTCTTCGGGACCACCGCCGTCGGGGCGTTTGCCGAATTGGCGCTGCTTGATGCAGCGGCGACGTCACTGGTACCCGACGATGCCGATTTCGCCTCCGCGGCGGCCTTCGGCGTCACCTACCGCACGGCGTATCACGCCCTGCGGTCGGTTGCCCAAGTCGCCCAAGGTGATTGGGTGATAGTGCTGGGCGCCGCCGGCGGCGTGGGATTGGCCGCCGTCGACCTTGCGGTGGCCATCAAAGCGCGGGTACTGGCGGCCGCATCCGGATCGGACAAGCTGCGGTTGTGCGCGCAGCGCGGCGCGGAAGCCACTGTCGACTATGACCGGGAGGACTTGAAAACCCGTATCCGCGAACTCACCGGTGATGCCGCCCGAGTGGTCCTCGACCCTGTCGGCGGACCTTACGCGGAGCCGGCACTACGGGGCCTGGCGCGTGGCGGAACATTCGTCACGTTGGGCTACGCCGCCGGATCGATTCCGGCTATACCGCTCAATCTCGTTCTGCTCAAGGGTATTTGCATTCGCGGCATGGAGATCCGGACCTTCATGACTGATCATCCCGCGGACGCCGTCCGCGACATGGGCGAGCTGTCCGGGATGTTCGCCGACGGGACGGTCCGGCCGTACATCGGCGCGAGATTCTCCTTGGCCGAGACTCCGGCGGCATTGCGATATGTGGCCGAGCGCAAGGCACTTGGCAAGGTGGTCATCGACGTGACTGGGTCCGGGCTTTGCGCGTGAATCCTGGGCTTTGCGCGTGAATCATGGGCTTTGGGTGTGCAGCCTGGGCTTTGCGCGTGAAGCCTGGGCGTAGATTGGCGCGGCGGATTCAAGCGGTGGCCGCAACAAACGTGGACGGGTCTGACAGTAGCCGGTCGAGTTCTTCGGCGGGTGTGCGG
>NZ_LZIJ01000183.1 GCF_001667115.1 Mycobacterium sp. 852002-51163_SCH5372311
CCGCCGGGCGGGTGGTGCGCAGTGGACTCGATGCGCTGTATCACCTGCCGCGCGGTGAGCGCCGGAAACCGGGCCCGGATCAGCGCGGCCAACCCGCTGACCACCGGCGCTGCGTAGCTGGTTCCGGACAGTGGCGCCGAACCGAGGGAGGTCACCTGCTCGCCGATCGCGGCCACATCTACCCATGGCCCCGCGAGACTGAAGGCCGACGGGGCGCCGTCGGCGTTCACCGAACCGACGGTCAACACGTAGTCGTCGTACCAGGCGGGGCTGACCACAACCGTGACGGTCTCCCGCGTCGCACCGGGCCGTTGAGGCGGACACTGCGCCGCGCCGCCGGTATTGCCGGCCGCGGCGACGACGACGGCGTTCTTGACGTCGACCGCGTAGGCCAGCGCGGCGCCGAGCGCGCGGTCGTCGAGAGCCGATGCGGCGGCGACGCAGGCAACCGAGGAGATGTTGATCACCGACGCGCCGAGGTCGGCGGCTGTCCGGACGGCCTTCGCCATCGTGTCGACGTCACCGAACCCACGACTCGACCGGTTGGCCACCGCAGCGAACTTGGCACTGGACTGCCGGATGCTGATCAGCGTGGCATCGGGAGCCACCCCGCCGAATTCGTCGTCCTTGGAATCCGTTGTGGCAGCGATAATCCCGGCCACCAGCGTCCCGTGTGCGTCGCAATCCTGGGTACCGTCGCCGGTGAAGACGTAGTCGCCTCCGGCCACCACCTTGGGCAACCGACGGTGTCGAGCCACGCCGGTGTCTATGACCGCGACCCGTTGTCCCGCACCGCGCGTGAGTTGCCATACCGCCGGCAGGTCGAGGTCTGCGAACTGCGCGGGCGTGCCGGCGTGGCGCGGGGACCGGTCGGGTCCGTCGTCGGCCGGCGGCGCCGCGCATACCTCTAGCTGCACGGTCGGCTGCGGCGGCGAAGGCAATGCCGGTTGCGGCAGCCACTTGTCATCGACAGACGGCGGCGAAACCGCTTGCGCCGTGGGCGCCCCACACAGGAAGAGGAGCGCTGTTATCGCCGGCAGTGGTGCCGCTCGCATCACCTCAGGTCCACGCTGCGAACGGCGCTGTAGAGGCCGCATACCCAGCCGGTCAACGGCACCATCGCCACCAGCACCAGACATTCCAGCACCTCGATGCCTCGTCGCGCCGCGGGCGCAAGCGGTCTTGCGGGAGCCACGAAACCCAGGTAGATCGCGGCGGCCGCCGCCAACGCGGTCATCCCGGCAATCCATGCCCCGCACGCCGGAATGCCGGCCGCGACGACCGCGAATGTTGTTCCTGCCGTCGCGATTCCGCTCACGACATACACGATCATATTTCTCCCATCGTTGATGCGCAGCAACAGCAGTGCAGCGGTGAGGGCGGCCAGTGCGATGCAGCCAATACGCGATGCCCCTCGGCCGGCGAGCGCGATGGCGATGGCGCCGGTGGCGGCCGACGCCGAGAATGCGGCCAACAGGCTGGTCAGCCAGGCGTCCGCGCGGATCGCTTTGGAGCTCGGGCAATCGGCAGCGGGTTCGACCTGTCCGCTTGTCAGATGCGGCGACAATCCCGCCAATGTCAAGGACAGCCGCGCGGACGCTTCCAGCAGACCCAGCGACACGAGCGCGGATACGGATCCGATGACGTGCAATGGGGCCGCGGTGAGAACTGCCGCCAGCGCCGCCGCAGCAACGGCAACCGCGTAACACGACAGCGCGGTCAATGTTATTGCGCCGCCGCCGGTTACGCGAATTGCCAACACGGACGCGACCACCGCCGTCATCGCGGCCAGCAGCACATGGGCGGCACCCGGCGGGCCGGGGATTGCCAACAGGCCGGCAACCGCCGCGAAAGCGATGGCGATGACGCTGAGCGTGAGACCGGCGATGCGATCCTGATACCCGCGATGCGCGAGTGCGGCGGCCGCAAGTGCCGCCAAGGCGGCCAGCGACACAACAACCGTTATGCCAGAGGCATTGTGGTACAAGGCGTTACGCGCGAGAACGAGGCAGCCGACCCCGGTGATGCAGCCGGCCGCAGCGGCGGCCGCCTGCCGGTTCCAGGCCGGGTCGGCGGCTTCCAGCGCCTCCGACACCGATTCGGCCGAGTCGTCGCAAACCGGCGCGGGAATATCCACGGCGGCCGGATACAACACCAGCACGGCGCCGTCGCGGATACCGTTTTGCGCCAATGTCGTCGACATCGGGAACGCGGATGAGCCGGGCCGGCACAATTGGTACCGCGCAGCTGTGCCCGTCGGGAAGTGATTGGCGCTTCGGCTGTCCAGGATGTCGATGATCGACGGAATCAGCGTTGCGACCGGCACCGCGGCGGGCAGGGCCAAGTCGACGGCGGACTCGCCGGCATGAACGCAGACCCGGCGCAGCCCAGGATCGGATGCAGAGAACATTGGCCCCTCGGAGGCTCGCAGTGGCGGTGCCGAATCGGCACGCTACCGGGATCGCGATGACGCGGTATCCGTCGATCCACAGTGACTTGCGATCGGTCTCCGATGCCACCTAGCGTCGTCACGCTCTCAGGAAGGCGGTCATGACAACGAGTTTCGCGCCCGCTACGCGGCGTCCGCCGCCCACAATCGATGGCGCCGACATCGCGGTCGCGGCGCCGCCCGAGGTGGCGCACCCGACAGCATCGGGCCTGCTCATGCGGCTGCTGCCGGCACTGACGTCCGTCGCGACCCTTGGGGTGATGGCGGCGGCATTCTTCTCGGGATCGGGTGTCAGCCGTAATCCGACGTTCTTGGCTTTACCGATGGTGTTGCTGATGTCGGTGGTGGTGACGGCGCTGACGGGACGTGGTCGCGGGCAAGGCGCCAGAATTGCGGCTGACCGCGTCGCCTACCTCGGCTACCTGAGCGGCCTGCGCCGGACCGTCACCGAAATTGCCGCAGCACAACGGTGTTCGTTGCGCCGAGACCATCCCGACCCGGATACGTTGTGGACGCTGATCGGCGGACCACGGATGTGGGAGCGGTCCGACTTCTATGTGGCCCGTGTCGGCCTGGGAGGACGGCCGCTCGCCAGCCGCTTGGTCGCGCCGGAGCCGCGGCCTGGGCAACGGTCGGACCCGGTCACCACTGCCGCGCTGCGCCGGTTCCTGCGGGCACATTCGATGGTCGCGGACCTACCCGTCGCGATCGCGTTGCGCGCCGGTGAGACCGTGGTGATCGACGGTGATTCGGTCGGGGCGCGGGCGTTGATGCGTGCCATGGTCTGCCAACTGGCCGTGCTGCACCCGCCGGACCAGATGCTGATTGCCGGTGCGATCGGCGCACCGCGGCGCGCCGAGTGGGAGTGGCTGAAGTGGTTGCCGCACAACCAACATCCGAACACCGCCGACACCCTCGGCTCGGCCCGCCTGGTGTACTCGACGCTGGCGGAGGTCCAGGCGACACTCACCGAAGTTGCCGCACCGCCGCTTGTGGTCGTGGTCTGCGATTCAGACGAGCCCGCCGTCGGCTGCTCGATCCCCGGCGCATGCGTCATCACTGTGGGCAGCACCGGCGACGCGGTGCCGCTGGTGGTCCGGCATCGCGGCGAAGCGGAGGAGTTGACGCGTCCCGACCAGATGACGCTGCTAGACGCGCTGATATGTGCCCACCGGCTGGCGGCCTACCGGGTGGGCGAACCATCTGGCCGCGTCCTGGATACTGGCTGGCTGGATCTGGTCGGCATCGGCGACGTCGGCTCTTTCGACCCGATCATATTGTGGCGCGGCCAGAATCGCCGTGATCGGCTCTGCGTCGCGATCGGAACCACGACGGACGGGATGCCGCTGGAGCTCGACATCAAGGAGCCCGCCGAGAACGGGATGGGGCCGCATGGACTCTGCGTGGGAGCCACCGGTTCGGGCAAGTCGGAGCTGCTGCGCACCGTCGCACTGGGCATGATGGCACGCAACTCGCCGACGGTGCTCAACCTGTTGCTGATCGATTTCAAAGGCGGCGCAACGTTTCTCGACCTGGCCCGGGCGCCCCATGTGGCCGCGGTGATCACCAATCTCGCCGAGGAAGCCCACCTCGTTGCGCGGATGCGCGACGCATTGGCCGGCGAGATGAACCGTCGCCAGCATGTGCTCCGCGCTGCAGGCAACTTCGTCAGCGTGGCGGCATACGAGGAGGCGCGCCGCGCCGGCGCTCGGCTGACGCCGTTGCCAACGCTGTTCATCGTAGTCGACGAGTTTTCCGAACTGCTCAGCCAACATCCCGATTTCGCCGACATGTTCGTGGCCATCGGCCGGCTCGGCCGCTCCCTGGGCATGCATCTGCTGCTCGCCAGTCAACGTCTCGACGAGGGCCGGTTGCGCGGGCTGGAGGCCCACCTGTCGTATCGGCTGTGCCTGAAAACGTTGTCCGCCAGCGATTCACGGACCGTCCTGGGAACACTAGATGCCTATCAGTTGCCCAATACCCCTGGCGCGGGCCTGCTGCGCTCGGCGACCGGCGAATTGGTCCGCTTTCAGACCGCATACGTCTCAACGCCGATTGAGCCGGAGAAGATGCCGATGCGCACGGAACCGCCAGCGGTGCAGCTCTTCACCGCGGCGCCGAGCGGAGCGGTCACGGCGACCGGCGCGATGCGATCGAGCGGAGGACCGGCGCGCACCGTTCTGCAGGCGGTGCTGGACCGGCTGTCTGGGCACGGGCCGCCCGCACACCAGGTTTGGCTGCCGCCACTGGAGGCGACGAGGGAACTGAGCGCGGTGCTATCCAGCGCTGGCTCCAAGCTACACGTGCTGCGCGTACCGATCGGCGTCGTCGACAATCCCTTCGAGCAGTGCCGCACCCCGCTGATGGTCGACTTATCGGGAGCCGCAGGCAATGTCGCGGTGGTGGGCGCACCGCAAACGGGCAAATCGACGGCGTTACGGACGCTGATCAAGGCGCTCGCGGCCACTCACGACGCGGGTCAGGTGCAGTTCTATTGTCTGGACTTCGGCGGTGGAACGCTCGCCTCGTTGCGCGCTTTACCGCAGGTGGGCGATGTCGCCGGCAGAGCCGAGCCGCGGCTGGTCGGGCGCATGGTCGCCGAATTGCATTCGGTGCTCCGATCGCGGGAGGAGCGCTTGCGCAGCCACGGCATCTCAGGATGGGGCCATGTCTTCCTGGTCGTCGACGGCTGGGCCGGTCTGTGCCGTGAGTTCGACAGACTGGAAGAGTCGATCGCTGCCCTGGCGGTGCAAGGGCTTTCGTTTGGGATGCATGTCGTGGTGTCGGCGTCGCGGTGGGCCGAGATCAGGCCGTCGTTGAAGGATCAGATCGGCACCCGTATCGAGTTGCGGCTGGGCGATCCCGCCGATTCCGACGTGGACCGCAAGCGAGCCCAGCAGGTGCCGCACGACCGGCCGGGGCGCGGCCTTTCCCGCGACGGGCTGCACATGCTGATCGCGTCGCCCGGTGAGGACGTCGGAGTGCGACGCGAGGGCGGATTGGTCGCCCCTCCGATACCGCTCCTGCCCGCGCGGGTGGATTATGCGGGCCTCGTTGCCAGTAGCGAATCCGGCGCGGCCATCCTGCTGGGCATCGAGGAGTGTCGATTACGACCGGTCGCAGTCGATTTCGAGCGTAGCCCGCATCTGTTGATCTTGGGGGACAACGATTGTGGGAAGACCGCCGCGCTGCGGTTGCTGTGCCGCGAAATCGTCCGCACCAGGACCGCCGCACAAGCGCGACTGCTCATCGTCGACTATCGGCGCACCCTGCTCGGCGCCGTTGATTCGGAACATGTTGACGCCCACGCCATGTCGCCGGCCGCCCTGCGGGCCTGGTTCCCTGATCTGGTCGAGTCGCTGCGGGAGCGGATGCCTCCGCCGGACCTGAGCCATGCCCAACTGCTGGCCAGGGCCTGGTGGTCCGGGCCGGATATCTACCTCGTGGTCGACGACTACGACCTGGTCGCGACGGCGGGCAACCCGTTGCTGGAATTGCTCGAATACTTGCCGCATGCAACCGATCTCGGTTTGCACTTGATCGTGGCGCGGCGCAGTGGGGGAGCGGCACGCGCCATGTTCGAGCCCCTGCTGGCCGCATTGCGAGAACTCGGGTGCACGGGATTGAGGATGAGCGGAAACCCTGATGAGGGCGCGTTGTTGGGGTCCGGCCGTCCGGAAGTGCTGCCACCGGGTCGCGGCGTTCTGATCGCCGGCGCCGGTGACGAACGAATGGTACAGATAGCATGGAGTCCGCCGCGATGAGTCCACACCGCGCGGTGATCGAGGCGGGACCGGGAATCGTCCGCCGATTGTGTTGCGGCACAGAGGTGCTCGCCGATGTTGCGATGAGCGCAGCGGCGCTGAGTGCGATGGACGATCCGGTGGCGCTGGTGGACGCGCGTCCGGTTGCCGTCGACTCGCTGTGGCGGTCCGTGTTGCGATCGGTGTGTTGCGGTGGCTCTGCCGGTGTGACCGTGGTGCACCCTTCGTGGTGGCCGCCGGCACGTGTGGGGTTGGTCAGGGCGGCGGCGAAGGCGTCGGTCCGCGACGCCGACGACGTAGAGGTGCGACCGCGCTCGTGGTTGCTGGGTCGGGCCTCGCCCGGTTCCGCTCCGGAGGAAATGGTCATCGTGGAAATCGGCGAACGGTTGGTGGCGATGGTCGGCGCGGGAATCCAGGCGGTGCCCCGGCGGTCGGAGTCGCAGCTGGTCGCCAAGGACGTCGCCGATGTCATCGCCCAGGACGCCGCCAAGGACGTCGCCGATGTCATCGCCGGTATGACGCGGGGCGCGTCGCCGGTGGTGGTGATCGATGCGCCGAGCCATATTGCCGCGGCGACGGCGCTCGCGGAGGCGATTACCGATGCGGTGCGCGACACTGCCCGGCGGGTATTGCAAATCGACGGCCGCCGGCTGGCCGGACTGGCCCGGCCGCCCGCAACGACGCCGCCGCCCGAGCAGTCCGGGGCGTGGCCCGTGGCAGCCGCCCCCGTTGGGTTCCGCGGCCGAAAGCTTGCTGGTGTTGGAGCTGCCGGTGCCGTCCTGTCCGTGCTAGTGCTGGCCCTGCCCGCGCCGGAACCGGTGCGCCGCCACGCTGTGCTGTCCACGGGGCAGGCTCCCGCCACATATCTGGTCGAAGGCCGGGTGGCACTGAAGGTTCCGGCCGACTGGCCCACTCAGCGGGTGGTTGACGGCCCCGGCTCGGCGCGGATCCAGGTGACGTCACCGGCGGATCCTGAGGTGGCGCTGCACGTGACTCAATCGCCGGTCGTGGGCGAGACGCTGGCTCGGGCCGCAGAACGGCTGAAAGAGGCCATCGACGCCGAACCCGTGGGTGTATTCGTCGACTTCAACCCGGCAGGGTCCAGCGCCGGCCGGCCGGCGGTCACCTACCGCGAGGTGCGTGCTGCACATCAGGTGTGGTGGACGGTGCTGCTGGACGGAACGGTGCGGATCAGTGTCGGGTGCCAGAGCCGGCCAGGCGACGAGGACGCTGTTCGTGGTGTATGCGATCAGGCGGTGCGATCGGCCCACGCGGTCGGCTAAGTCGGTGGAACCAAATCGGCGCCGACGCGGTCCTACTTGATATCGGAACGAAAGGGGAGCAGGTGAGCACACCGTCAGGCGCCAACACGCTGAGCACCGATTTCGACCTGATGAGGTCCGTCGCGGCCACGACCGATGCCCGCAACGAGGAAATCCGGGCGATGCTGCAGGCGTTCATCGGCAGGATGGGCTCGGTACCGGCATCGGTGTGGGGCGGGCCGGCAGCAGCCCGCTTCAAGGACGTGGTAGATCGGTGGAACGTCGAGTCGACGCGGCTCTACCACGTACTGCACACGATCGCCGAGACCATTCGGCACAACGAGGCCGTGCTGCGCGAAGCCGGTCACCACCACGCGCACCACATCGCCGCCGTCGGCGGAAACCTGTGAGGGGATGACCTGTGGACCCAGTGTTGTCGTACAACTTCGGCGAAATCGAATACTCCGTTCGCCAGGAGATCCATCACACCTCGGCCCGGCTCAATGCCGCGCTGCAGGAGCTCAGCTCACAGATTGCGCCGCTGCAGCAGCAGTGGACCCGGGAAGCGGCCGCCGCATACCAGGTAGAGCAGCTCAAGTGGCACCAGGCGGCGACCGCGCTCAACGAGATCCTGGTCGACCTCGGCAACGCGGTACGTGACGGCGCCGACGACGTGGCGGACGCGGACCGCCGGGCGGCCGGCACCTGGGCACGATAGCTGCTAACAGACACTGCGCGGCGGTAGCCGCGCCCAAGAGCTCTGTGTGGTCCCGACGGAGGAGAGCCGTCGGGACCACACAGTCATTTTGACCTGCGGGGATGCGCCTCGGTAAGCTGCTCGGTTGGCGTACGGGTACACGGGGCCTCGGGTCAATGTCGGTCGCCGAGACCAACCCCGTCGTTGACGCCTGACCGGCACCCGGTTAGCACCGGGATCCCTGCCCGACAACGGGCTCGAAGAGAGAGTGGTAAGCGCTGTGCCTACATATGCGCCCAAGGCGGGTGACACCACGAGGTCGTGGTACGTCATCGACGCCACGGACGTGGTGCTTGGCCGCCTTGCCGTCGCGGCAGCCAACCTGCTGCGCGGCAAGCACAAGCCGACGTTCGCCCCCAATGTCGACGGCGGTGACTTCGTGATTGTCATCAACGCCGACAAGGTCGCCATCAGCGGCGACAAACTGCAGCACAAGATGGCTTACCGCCACTCGGGTTATCCCGGCGGCCTGCACAAACGCACGATCGGCGAGCTGATGGAAAAGCACCCCGACCGCGTGGTGGAGAAGGCGATCGTCGGCATGCTGCCCAAGAACAAGCTCAGCCGCCAGATCCAGCGCAAGCTTCGCGTCTATGCCGGCCCGGAGCACCCCCACACCGCTCAGCAGCCGGTTCCGTACGAGATCAAGCAGGTGGCGCAATGACCGAGACCAGCCTGGAAACCACCGGAGCCCCGGAAACTACCGAAAAGCCGGAGGCCCCGGCCGAGACTCCGACGCGGCCACGCGAATCGTTCGTGTTCGATCGGCCCATTCAGACCGTCGGGCGGCGCAAGGAGGCCGTCGTACGGGTGCGGTTGGTGCCCGGCACCGGCCAGTTCAACCTGAACGGCCGCAGCCTCGAGGACTACTTTCCCAACAAGGTGCACCAGCAGCTCATCAAGGCCCCGCTGGTCACCGTGGACCGAGTGGAAAGCTTCGACATCTTCGCCCACCTCCACGGCGGCGGTCCGTCTGGTCAGGCCGGCGCGCTGCGGCTGGGCATTGCCCGGGCGCTGATCCTGGCGTCGCCCGAGGACCGGCCCGCGCTGAAGAAGGCCGGCTTCCTCACCCGTGATCCGCGCGCCACCGAGCGCAAGAAGTACGGCCTGAAGAAGGCCCGCAAGGCGCCGCAGTACAGCAAGCGCTGAATCACTTTTTGGCTGCGAGCGTGCATATTTGTGCGCGTTCGACGGCGTGTCCGCGTACCGCCACGCACGCTCGCGGCCAAAAGTGGGTATATGCACGACCGCTGATTGTGAGAGGTTTTTCCGCATGGGTCGACTGTTCGGCACCGACGGCGTTCGCGGGGTCGCCAATCGCGAGTTGACCGCCGAGCTGGCACTGGCATTGGGTGCCGCGGCGGCGGGGCGATTGGCGAGCTCAGGCGAACCAGGCCGGCGCGTCGCTGTGGTCGGTCGCGATCCGCGGGCCAGCGGGGAGATGCTGGAAGCCGCCGTGATCGCGGGCCTGACCAGCCAGGGCGTCGACGCGCTGCGCGTCGGGGTGCTCCCCACTCCCGCGGTGGCCTATCTGACCGGTGCTTATGACGCCGACTTCGGAGTGATGATCTCGGCGTCACACAACCCGATGCCGGACAACGGCATCAAGATCTTCGGCCCGGGCGGCCACAAGTTGGACGACGACACCGAAGACGAGATCGAAGATCTAGTCGCGGCGGGGCCGGGGTTGCGCCCGGTAGGCGTGGGGATCGGCCGTGTCGTCGACGCCGACGACGCGATGGAGCGTTACCTGCGCCAAGTAGGGAAGGCGGCCGGCACTCGGCTCGACGGCCTGACCGTGGTGGTCGACTGCGCCCATGGCGCGGCGTCGTCCGCGGCACCGCGCGCCTATCGCGCGGCCGGCGCCCGAGTCATCGCGATCCACGCCGAGCCCAACGGGCTGAACATCAATGACGCGTGCGGCTCGACGCACCTGGATGCGCTGCGGTCGGCGGTGATCGCCCACCGTGCCGATCTCGGTCTGGCGCACGACGGCGATGCCGACCGGTGCCTGGCCGTCGACGCGGAGGGACAACTGGTCGACGGCGACGCCATCATGGTGGTGCTGGCGCTGGCGATGCAGGAGGCCGGCGAGTTGGCGTCGAACACTCTGGTAACCACAGTGATGAGCAACCTGGGGCTGCACCTGGCGATGCGTTCCGCCGGCGTCAGCGTGCGCACGACCGCCGTCGGCGACCGTTACGTCCTGGAGGAGTTGCGCGCCGGGGACTACAGCCTGGGCGGCGAGCAGTCCGGCCATATCGTCATGCCGGCCCTGGGCTCCACCGGTGACGGCATTGTCACCGGTTTGCGATTGATGACGCGCATGGCGCAAACGGGTTGGTCGCTGGCCGACCTTGCTTCCGCGATGAAGACGCTGCCACAGGTGCTGATCAATGTCGGGGTCGCCGACAAGGCGACGGCTGCCGCGGCGCCCTCGGTGCAGGCCGCCGTCGCTGAGGCCGAGGCCGAGCTGGGCGATTCCGGACGAATTCTGTTGCGCCCCTCCGGAACTGAACCGATGATCCGGGTGATGGTGGAAGCGGCCGAAGAAGACATCGCACGCCGGGTGGCCACGCGCGTCGCCGATGCGGTCAGCGCACAGCGCTGACCTGAGAATGCTGGAACCCGGGCGTGGTGTCCGGCGTCGGATTAGGTATGAGATCCGACATCAAAAGCTATGGGCACGCCGGTATCGACGTGGCGGCGGTACGGGCGGTGGCCGACCAGTTCGACGCGGCCGCCGATCTGGTTGATCGCGCCGCCGGTGACCATCTGGCGAGGCTGGCCTTCGACGGCGCCAGTGCGGGCCGGGCGCATGTCGCTCGTGGTGACGCGCTGCGTGCTGGGCTGCAACGCGTCGCTGCCGAGTTGTCGCAATGGTCGCGGGCGGCCGGCGAAATCGCCGTCGCGCTGCGCGTGGGCGCCGGCCGCTATGCCGACGCGGAACTGTACGCAGCGGCCCGGATTGCCTGATCGTGGCCGACCGGTTGAACGTCGCCGAGCGCCTCGCCGAGGGCCGGCCTGCCGTCGAGCACACCCAGGCATACGTGCGGGCCAGTCAACTGCTGGGCTACCAGCATCCGGACCTGACCGCGCATCCCTCGCAGGTGCGTGACTGGTACGGCAGCGAGGACGGGCTGGATCTTCGCGTGCTCGACAGCGACTGCGCCGAACTACGCGCGGCCGCGTCCGCGGTTACCGAAGCACTGCGGATACAGCGTGCCCAGGTCGCCGTATTGGATGCCGCGTGGACCGGACCGGGAGGCGATTCTGCCGTCGGGTTTCTGCAGCGTCATTGCGATGCGGCGAACGTGGTGGCCGCCGAACTCCGCGCGGCCGCGCAGCGGTGCGAGTCGCTGCGTGACAACCTGTGGCACCTGCTCGACGCCAAGGTCACGACGGTCATCGACATCGACGACCGTACCCAGGGGCATCGCCCGCAGTGGTCGGCCGCTGTACAGGCAGTCACCACCGGGGCAGGCGATCGCGCAACGGCCGAAGAGCTGGTTCGCCAGCAGATAATTCCGTACGTCGACAGCGACATTCGCGTCGAGTGGTTGACCGCGATGCGTTCGACACAGGCCGGGGTGGCGGCGTCGTACGACATGGTCACCGACCGGTTTGCTGCCGCGCCGACGGCATCCTTCGACATCCCCGGCGACCTCGGTCCGCGCGGCCAACCGTTCCAGCCGGCCACACCGAGCTCCCCGCCAACACCGGCTGCCGCGGCGGTCGCACCCGTCGCTTCCCTTCGCACCCCTGCGGGGGATCCGGCACCGCCCGCGACACCGCTGGCGCCGGCCGGAGAGTTGCCTCAACCCGCGCCGCCATTGGGGGCTTTGCCTGGTGAGGGCGCGGCCATGCCCCCAGCCGGTGGCGGCGGACTTGACGGGCTCGGGGGACTCGATGGCCTTGCTGACGGTGGCGGACTGGCCGGACTGGCCAACCGGATCGTCGAGGCGATGGGTGGCCTGCTGGGTTCGGCAGCTGATCAATCGTCCGGACCGTCGACGTTGGACGATCCTCTGGACCCGGAAGAGCCTTTCGGCGAAGACGGGCCCGAACAGGTCGACGAGGCCGGAAAGCATCGCGGTACCAACGCCGCGGGGACCACGGCGCCGCCGGCCGACGGGACTCCACAAGCAGACCTGCCGCCGGCGGCCGAGCCGTTAGCCGCGGCCCAATCGCCGCCAGCTGGTCAGCCGCCCGGCGGCGAGGTACCGCCCGCACCGCCGGCGGCTGCGCCACCCGCGCCGCCCGCGGCCGCGCCGTCCCCGGCGAAGGGGCCACCTCCCGGCCCTTCCGGCGGCTCAACCCCGTGTGAGATCGCCGCCGACGAATTGCCGCAGGCGGGGCAGTGACGATCAGGCGGGACGCATCTCCAGCAGCTCCTCGACGTAGCGGACAGCTTCGGCGGGGTCGGTGCTCACCGGCCGCACCAAGAGCGTGCTGACGCCTGCCTCGGCGAAGGCGGCCAGCCGTTCGGCGATGAAGCCGCGCGGACCGATCAGCGAGATCCCGCGTGCCAACTCGTCAGGTACCGCGTCGATGGCTTCCCGCTTGCGGCCGGAAAGGTACAACTCCTGAATCCGGTCGGCGACCTCGCCGAAGCCGTAACGAGTCGCGAGCTTGTGGTAGAAGTTGCGCTCCTTGGCGCCCATTCCGCCGATGTAGAGCCCCAGTGTCGGCTTGGTCGCGGCCAGCCGATCGTCGACGTCGTCGCCGATGGCCAGCGACGTCCCCACCATCACGTCAAGCGGCCCCAGAGCAGGATCCCGCTTGGCGGCGCCCGCGGCCAATGCCTCACCCCACACCAGGTGGGCCTTGTCCGGATAGAAGAAGGCCGGCTGCCAGCCTTCGGCGATCTCGGCGGTGAGCTCGACGTTCTTCGGGCCCAGCGCCGCGATAGATATCGGAATGCGTTCGCGCACAGGGTGATTGATGAGCTGAAGCGGCTTGCCCAAACCCGTCCCGCGATCCGCGGGCAGCGGCACCTGATAATGGTTGCCGGCGTATTGGACGCGTTCCCGCCGCCACACCTGCCGGCAGATCTCCACGACTTCGCGAGTGCGCCCCAACGGTGCGTCGAACTCCACGCCGTGGAACCCCTCGATCACCTGCGGCCCCGATGTGCCGATCCCGAGGTTGAACCGACCACCGGACACGTAGTCCAAACCGGCCGCAGTCATCGCCAGCAGCGACGGCGTGCGGATGTAAATGGGAAGCACGCCCGAGGCCAATTCGACGCTGGTTGTCTTGGCGGCCAGATATCCGAGCTGGCTGATCGCGTCGTATGAATACGCCTCTGCCACCACGGCCATGTCGATACCGGACTTCTCGAGTTCGACGACGCGGTCGACGGCCTCGTGAAAGCCACCGGAGTAGTCCAGGGCGATTCCGATTCGCATCAACGATGCTTACCACGGCGATCGCGCGGGCACGTCGCCGCTGGGCTCACTTCAGCAGCGCGACGATCTTCTCTTCGGGAGCGACGGGCTCGGCCTCGGGGTCGAGCGGGGTGGTCTTGGGCAGCTGCACGTCGGGATCGGCGAAGTCGCGATAGGTCTTGTCGCCACCGAGCGTGTAGAGCAGGTAGCCGGTCACCAGCGCCCGCACCGATCTTTGCGTGGCACGGTGTGAACCGGGCAGCCCGAGCACCGACGCCAGCCGTCTGCCCTCGGGCAGGCCACCGGATTCGGCTTTGCTGACGACGCGCAGCGTGGCCGTTTCCCAGACCCGGGAAAGCCCTAGGGCGTTTGAGTTCAGCGTTTTCGGATCGCCCGGTGCGGTCAAGATCAGGCCCGGAACCTTCAGCGACGCCGCCGGCTGCTCCGCCGGCGGACTGGTCACGGTCGGAAATATCGGCACCACCGAGGCGAGCTTGTTGGGCATGCCGGCGGCGGCGAACACAGCCGCCGAGCCGCCGAAGCCATGACCGGCCAGGCCGAGCTTGGCGGGATGCACGCTGATCTTGCCGGGTCCCAGCCGCACACCAGCCGCGATGTCCAGCGCTGTACCCAGATCGAACGCCAGATTGAGCACCGAGGGCGCCAGGCCCCGCTGAGTCTCCGGCGCGGCCGCCACGATGCCCCACGACGCCAGATGCTCCAGCAGGCCGGAATAGCGGGCGGCGCCGGTAAGCCAGTCGTGGCCGAACGCAACGGCGGGCAGGTTCATCCCGGCTTCCGGGGCGTAAACCACTCCGGGCAGACCGGCAAAGGCCAGGTCACCACGCAGAACCCGGTGCGGGCCGCGGCGACGCAGGGCGGCGAAGAGCTTGCGGATGCGGGGCACCCGTCGACGTTAGCTGTGACCGGGCGGATTGGTCCACTGGGTCCATCCGCCCCCGTCCCAGTAGCGCTGTCCCGGTCCGGTGGGGTTGGGATACCAGCCCGGAGGCGGCGCTGAGGGTGGGCCGGATTGCAGGGGCGCGACGGGCTGGGCATAGCCGCCCGTGCCCCCGCGGGCCATCGTGCGCACCTTCCGGATCGCGCTCATGTTGGAAAACAGCGCGATCCAGTTCATCAGCAGCAGGGAGAACATGCTCCACCAGCCGAGGGCCAGGTTGTAAGTCTGCGCCGAGCGGTATGCGGCTTCGCATTCCTGCAGGGTGCCGGTGACCGTATAGCTCTGCTGGTGCCACAGGATCAGCGCTCCGGTGTGCTTGATCAGCCTGATGTAGTACCTGTCGTTCTGCGGATTCTGGTAGCCGGGGCCAGGGCCGGTCTGGTGCTGCGGGTAGGACAAGGCGGGCCTTTCGGGCGGTTGGGCAGCTAAAAACGATACCGGCCGCCCAAGCAAAAATGCCCAGCCCCGAAGGCCCACTAGTCCCGCGCTAGGCGGTGATCTCGATCATTCCGACGCGCCAGAGCGCCGCGTACATGTGGCGCAGCGGGATGCTCAGCAGACGAGCTGCCGCGTCGACCATCGGGTCACCGGCGCCGATCGGCGGTTGTGGACTCCGCCTGGGCGAGGGCGCCAACGTGAGCTTGGTCGCTGACGGTACGGCCGGCTCGTCGACGTACGGGACAGCAGTCATAATTCCCCTTCAATTGCATGCGGGTCTTTCCAGATTTCGCCGCCGGTGCGCTTGATCGGCATTGCCGATATTCGAATCGGGCCACGGTAATCGCTGATTTTCGCCGTGGACATCGCCTTGTCACCCGTTGTATACATTTGCCAGGCGGGGTGTATTTCCTTCGTCGGCGCGCTGTCCTGCAGCATGCCATCAAGTGGCTCCCGCACGGCTGCCCCAGGTAGATAGGTCGCAACCGCGGCGCGACCGTCTCTCATATCGCGGATCAATTGACCCCTCAGTCGTTGCCAGCGATGACTACGCCTCGATTTTAAATGTCAGCACCGACGCACCAATGACGTCGTCGAAAACGTCAGAAATACATCAGGTGAAGCACTTTTCCCGAATAGGAATCTTCTATGAATTGAAATGCATCGACGCCGCTGCAGTCGATATCCGTGTTGTGCTGAGGGGTGGTACCCGATCACCTGCCGCCCACCGCCGGGCCCGGCCACAGCGCTGTCAGGCCGTAGTGACACCAGCGCTGCACTACCCTGGTCTGCTATGTGCGGAATCGTCGGCTACGTCGGGCAGCGTCCTGCCTGCCAGGTCGTGATGGACGCACTGGCCCGGATGGAGTACCGGGGCTACGACTCGTCGGGTATCGCCCTGGTCCGTGACGGCAAGCTCACCGTGCGGCGCCGCGCCGGCCGGCTGGCCAATCTCGAGGCGGCAGTGACCGAAATGGCCGAATCGTCCAAGGCGTCACTGACCGCGACCGCCGGCCTGGGCCACACCCGGTGGGCCACCCACGGCCGCCCGACCGACCGCA
Organism: Mycobacterium sp. 852002-51163_SCH5372311; assembly: GCF_001667115.1. Lineage (GTDB taxonomy): Bacteria > Actinomycetota > Actinomycetes > Mycobacteriales > Mycobacteriaceae > Mycobacterium. Next base: position 16,083 of record NZ_LZIJ01000183.1, read on the forward strand.
ACGCTCATCCGCACCGGGACGCGGCCGGCAAGATCGCTGTGGTCCACAACGGCATCATCGAGAACTTCGCGACGCTGCGCCACGAGCTGGAGACCACCGGTGTGGAGTTCGCCAGCGACACCGACACCGAGGTGGCGGTGCACCTGGTGGCCCACGAGTACCACCACGGCGAGACGGCCGGGGATTTCGTCTGCTCGGTGCTGGCAGTGTTGCGCCGGCTGGAGGGCCACTTCACCCTGGTGTTCGCCAACGCCGACGACCCGGGCACCATCGTTGCCGCACGCCGGTCGACCCCGCTGGTCCTGGGCGTCGGCGACGGCGAGATGTTCGTCGGCTCGGACGTGGCCGCATTCATCCCGCACACCCGGCGCGCAGTCGAACTCGGCCAGGACCAGGCTGTGGTGATCACCGCCGACGGCTACCGGATCAGCGACTTCGACGGCAACACCGATGTCGAGTACCGCGAGTTTCATATCGACTGGGACCTGGCCGCCGCCGAAAAGGGCGGCTACGAGTACTTCATGCTCAAGGAGATCGCTGAGCAGCCCACCGCGGTGGGCGATACGCTGCTCGGGCATTTCGTGAACGGCCGGATCGTGCTCGACGAACAGCGGCTGTCCGACCAGGAACTGCGTGAGATCGACAAAGTGTTCGTCGTCGCCTGTGGCACCGCGTATCACTCCGGGCTGCTCGCGAAATACGCCATCGAGCATTGGACCCGGCTGCCTGTGGAGGTGGAGCTGGCCAGCGAATTCCGCTACCGCGACCCCGTGCTGGACCGTAGCACGCTGGTGGTGGCCATTTCGCAGTCCGGTGAAACCGCCGACACGCTGGAAGCGGTTCGGCACGCCAAGGAGCAGAAAGCCAAGGTGCTGGCGATCTGCAACACCAACGGCTCGCAGATCCCGCGCGAGTGCGACGCGGTGCTGTACACCCGCGCCGGTCCGGAGATCGGGGTGGCGTCGACCAAGACCTTCCTGGCCCAGATAGCCGCCAACTACCTGCTCGGGCTGGCCCTGGCGCAGGCGCGCGGCACCAAGTACCCCGACGAGGTCGAGCGGGAATACCGCGAGCTGGAAGCGATGCCCGACCTGGTGGCGCAGGTGATCGGGGCCGTCCAACCGGTGGCCGAGCTGGCCTACCGGTTCGCCCAGTCGTCGGCCGTGCTGTTTCTGGGTCGCCACGTCGGTTATCCGGTGGCGCTCGAAGGCGCGCTGAAACTCAAGGAATTGGCCTACATGCACGCCGAGGGGTTCGCCGCCGGCGAGCTCAAGCACGGCCCGATCGCGCTGATCGAGGACGACCTGCCGGTAATCGTGGTGATGCCCTCGCCCAAGGGATCGGCCACCCTGCACGCCAAGCTTTTGTCCAACATCCGCGAAATCCAGAGCCGCGGCGCGATAACCATCGTGATCGCCGAGGAGGGCGACGACACCGTGCGTCCCTACGCCGATCACCTGATCGAAATCCCTTCGGTGTCAACACTTCTGCAGCCGCTACTGTCGACCATCCCGCTGCAGGTGTTCGCCGCGTCGGTGGCCCAGGCCCGCGGCTACGACGTGGACAAGCCGCGAAACCTGGCCAAGTCGGTCACCGTCGAATAGCTTGGCCGCTTTGGCCATATCGCCGACGGGCATGCCCTCGTTGTGCTAAATGTCGTCAGCAGAAACGCATTTCAGCCGGTGAACATGCGCCGCGGTAGCGGGGGGTATGGTTTGAAATTCGGCGTCGTGGGCTTGATCGTCATCCTCGTCGGGGCATACATCGCGGCGGTTGTGTTGTATGCCCAAGGCGGAACGCTCAGGCAGCCGCCGGAAGCCCCGGCCGCGGGCGACCGAACCACGGCCAGGCTGGCGGTGGAAGACATCCAATCCAACTACCGGGTCGTGTCGGCGAACCTGACGATCTCGCCCGGCCCCGCACTGTTGGATCCGCAAACCCAGCACCTCAACCAGGACGTCACCCTCCGAGTCAGGTCCGCGGCGATGCCCACCCGCATCACCTGGACGAGGGGCATGCTTCCCGGTGTCATCGCCGTTCAGCTCACCATCGCAGGCGAGATCGAGGACTGGCCCTTCGATCGCTACCGTTCCGGGCCGATCGAGGTCGAACTGCATCACGGCGCCGGCGACGCCGTCGTCGAGCGCGTCCCGGTGACGTTCGTCGCCCAACTGCCCGGTTGGAACGTCTTCGTCAGTGAGGACAGCGGGGTCGGCCCCTATCGCGTGACCTTGCAGCGCTCGCTCAGCGCAGCGGCGTTCGGACTGGTCATCCTCGCCGTGCTGGTCGCCATCGCCGGCCTGGGCCTGTTCGTCGCGATTCAGACGCTGCGTGACCGGCGACCGTTTCAGCCGCCGATGACGACGTGGTACGCGGCGATGCTGTTTGCGGTGGTACCGCTGCGAAACGCACTTCCCGGCTCGCCGCCGTTCGGCGGCTGGGTCGACATCACCCTCGTCGTCTGGGTGCTGGTGGTGTTGGTGGTCTCGATGCTGCTCTACGTCGCCTGCTGGTGGCGGCATTTGAAACCGCACGTCGAGGAGCCGGAAGAACCGGTCGCGGCGCCGTCAGACAGCTGAACCGCGCCAAAAGCATGCATAGGTTTGCAAAGGTTGACGTTGTGGCGGAACCGGTGACGGCACGACTTCGCAGCGTGGGCCTTGCGGTGTGGCAGTTCGTCAGCACCGCCCCGTTGACGTACACCTGGCTGTTGTGCCTGGTGATCACCACGATCATGCAGAACCTGTTCGCCGGCAAGCAGGTGTACTTCTGGCTGTTGCACCGTTCCACCAACCTTCACGAACTGGCGACCGATCCGCTCAAGGTGCTGTTCGGCAGTCTGCTGTGGATCGACGGGAAGAGCCTGGAACCGTACTTGTTGCTGTTCACCCTGTTTCTGGCGCCGGCCGAACACTGGTTGGGGCAGCTGCGTTGGCTCGCTGTGGGATTGGGCTCCCACATTCTGGCCACGTATGTCAGCGAAGGCGCTCTTTACTTTGCCATCGAGCGACGTGACGCGGCGGAAAGGTTTGTGCACGCCACGGATGTCGGGGTGAGCTACTTCCTGGTAGGCATCGTGGCCGTACTGACCTACCACATCGCGCGACCGTGGCGCTGGGGCTATTTGGGGGTGCTGCTGCTCATCTACGGCTTTCCGCTGCTCACCATGGACCGGATCGAGTTGAACTTCACCGCGATCGGTCACTTCGCTGCGATCCTCGTCGGCCTCGCGTTTTATCCAATGACCAAGGAACGCAAGAGCCTGCCATGGAATCCGGCAAGCCTGCTGCGGTCCCGGCGATCCGGTACACGCAAGCAGTCAGCATGACCGGCTTGGACGCGAGCATGGAATCCTGAATCAGATGCGGCATTACTACTCAGCAGACCAAATCCGCGAGGCCGAAGCGCCGCTGCTGGCCAGCCTGCCCGACGGGGCGCTGATGAGGCGCGCGGCCTACGGGCTGGCCGCCGAGATCATCCGCGAGCTGACCGCCCGCACCGGCGGGGTCACCGGGCGCCGGCTGTGCGCGGTGGTGGGCTCGGGCGACAACGGCGGTGATGCGCTGTGGGCGGCGACCTTTCTGCGTCGTCGGGGGGCGGCCGCCGACGCGGTGCTGCTCAAGCCCGACCGCACGCACCGCAAGGCGCTGGCGGCGTTCACCAAAGCCGGCGGTCGCGTCGTGAAAAGTGTCTCGGCGACAACCGATCTCGTCATCGACGGGGTGGTGGGCATATCCGGCTCCGGTCCGCTGAGGCCGGACGCGGCCGAGGTGTTCGAGGGTGTCGCTGCCGACGGGATCCCGGTGGTGGCCGTCGACATCCCGAGCGGAATCGACGTCGCGACCGGGGCCGTCACCGGTCCCGCGGTGCACGCCGCGCTGACGGTGACCTTCGGCGGGCTCAAACCCGTACACGCGCTCGCCGAGTGCGGCCGCGTCACGCTGATCGACATCGGGCTGGACCTGCCGCCGACGGGCATGCTGGGTTTCGAGGCGGCCGACGTGCTCGCCCGGTGGCCCGTGCCCGGTCCCCGCGACGACAAGTACACGCAGGGCGTCACCGGGGTGATGGCCGGATCGTCGACGTATCCGGGTGCTGCCGTGCTGTGTACCGGTGCTGCGGTCGCAGCCACCTCCGGCATGGTCCGCTACGCGGGAAGCGCACACCGCGAGGTCCTTGCGCAGTGGCCCGAGGTCATCGCATCGCCCACCCCGGCGGCGGCAGGGCGGGTGCAGGCCTGGGTCGTCGGACCGGGGCTGGGCACCTCGGACGCCGAAGCCGCCGGCGCCGCCGCGCTGTGGTTCGCGCTCGAGACCGACCTGCCCGTGATCGTCGACGCCGACGGGCTCACCATCCTGGCCGCCCACCCCGATTTGGTGGTCAACCGGAACGCGCCGACGGTGCTGACCCCGCACGCCGGCGAGTTCGCCCGGCTGGCCGGCGCACCGCCGGGGGAGGACCGCGTCGGCGCGTGCCGCAAGCTGGCCGACGCGTTCGGGGCCACGGTGTTGCTCAAAGGCAACGTCACTGTCATCGCCGATCCGGGCGGGCCGGTCTACCTGAACCCGGCCGGTCAGTCCTGGGCGGCCACCGCCGGGTCCGGCGACGTGCTGTCCGGGATGATCGGCGCCCTTTTGGCCTCCGGTCTGCCGGCCGGTGAGGCGGCCGCTGCCGCCGCCTTCGTGCACGCCCGCGCCGCGGCGGCCTCGGCGGCCGACCCTGGACCCGGCGACGCGCCGACGTCGGCGTCGCGAATTCTGCACCACATCCGCGCCGCCCTGGCCTCCTTATAAACAGCACCGAAAGGATTCCCCCGTGTCCCACAGTCGCCAGTTGATGGCCTTGCATTCGATCGCCCCCGCCTACACCGGTCGCCTGTTCACCGCGCCGGTACCGGCACTGCGGATGCCCGACGAGTCGATGGATCCGGAGGCGGCGTACCGCTTCATCCATGACGAGCTGATGCTGGACGGCAGTTCGCGGCTGAACCTGGCCACCTTCGTCACCACCTGGATGGACCCGGAGGCCGGGAAACTGATGGCCGAGACCTTTGACAAGAACATGATCGACAAGGACGAATACCCAGCGACCGCAGCCATCGAGCAGCGCTGCGTGTGCATGGTTGCCGACCTGTTCCACGCCGAGAACCTCAGCGACCAGGACCCGTCCGGCGCGTGCGGGGTGTCCACCATCGGCTCCAGCGAGGCGGTGATGCTGGGCGGGCTGGCGATGAAATGGCGCTGGCGAGCGAAGGTCGGCAAAGACTGGAAGGGCCGCACGCCCAACCTGGTGATGGGCTCCAACGTGCAGGTGGTTTGGGAGAAGTTCTGCCGCTATTTCGACGTCGAACCGCGATATCTGCCGATGGAGGAGGGGCGTTACGTCATCACCCCCGAACAGGTCGTGGATGCCGTGGACGAGAACACCATCGGCGTGGTCGCGATCCTGGGCACCACCTATACCGGTGAACTCGAGCCCGTCGCGCGGATCTGCGCGGCGCTGGACAAGCTGGCCGCTGGCGGCGGTGTGGACGTTCCCGTGCATGTCGACGCCGCAAGCGGCGGTTTCGTGGTGCCGTTCCTGCACCCGGACCTGGAGTGGGATTTCCGGCTGCCCCGGGTGGTGTCGATCAACGTCAGCGGACACAAGTACGGGCTGACCTACCCCGGCGTCGGGTTCGTGGTGTGGCGCAGTGCGGAGTACCTGCCCGAGGATCTGGTCTTCCGCGTCAACTATCTGGGCGGCGACATGCCGACGTTCACGCTGAACTTCTCCCGTCCCGGCAATCAGGTCGTCGGCCAGTACTACAACTTCCTGCGGCTGGGCCGCGACGGCTACACCAAGGTGATGCAGGCCCTGTCGTCGACGGCGCGCTGGCTGGGCGAGCAACTGCGCAGCGGGGAACACTGCGAGCTGATATCCGACGGTTCGGCGATCCCGGTGGTCGCCTTCCGGCTGGCCAAGGACCGCGGCTACACCGAATTCGATGTCTCCCACGAGCTGCGGACTTACGGATGGCAGGTGCCCGCCTACACCATGCCCGACAACGCCACCGACGTATCTGTGTTGCGCATCGTGGTGCGCGAGGGACTCTCTGCCGACCTGGCCCGCGCGCTGCACGACGACGCCGCCAAGGCCCTGGCCTCGCTGGACAAGATCAGGCCGGGCGGGCACTACGACGCGCAGCACTTCGCGCACTAGGCCGGTATTTAACCGCGAAAGTGCCACTGGCAACGCATTCGACGGGTAGCGGCGCCGATAGCTGCACTTTCGCGGCCACTGTGCGGTTCTGGGACAATAGCGGCCGTGGCCGTTACGCCGATCTCCCTGACGCCGGGCCTGCTGGCTGAGGCTGTCGTCGACCTGGGTGCCATCGAGCACAACGTGCGGGTGTTGCGCGAGCACGCCGGCGCGGCGCAGGTCATGGCCGTCGTCAAGGCCGACGGCTATGGCCACGGTGCGGTCCGCGTCGCCCACGCCGCGCTGGCTGCCGGTGCGGCCGAGCTCGGTGTCGCCACCGTCGAAGAGGCACTGGCGCTGCGTGCCGACGGCATCACCGCGCCGGTGCTGGCCTGGCTGCATCCACCGGGCATGGACTTCGGGCCCGCGCTGATGGGCAACGTCGAGATCGCCGTGTCGTCGGTACGCCAGGTCGACGAGCTGCTGGACGCGGTTCGCCGGACCGGCCGGACGGCGACGGTGACGGTGAAGGTGGACACCGGGCTGAACCGAAACGGTGTGGCTGCGGCGCAATTCCCGGCGGTGCTGACCGCGTTGCGTCAGGCCGTCGCCGAGGAGGCCGTCCGGATGCGCGGGCTGATGTCGCACATGGTCTACGCCGACCAGCCCGACAACCCCATCAATGACGTTCAGGCTCAACGGTTTACCAACATGTTGGAGCATGCCCGCGACGTTGGCGTGCGGTTCGAGGTGGCGCATCTGTCGAACTCGTCGGCCACCCTGTCGCGACCCGACCTGGCCTTCGATCTGGTGCGACCGGGCATCGCGGTGTACGGCCTGAGCCCGGTGCCGCACCTCGGCGATATGGGGCTTATTCCGGCGATGACGGTGAAATGCGCTGTGTCGCTGGTGAAGCCGATCCGCGCCGGTGAAGGCGTGTCGTATGCGCACACGTGGGTCGCGAAGCGTGATACCACTTTGGCGCTGCTGCCTGTCGGCTACGCCGACGGCGTCTTCCGATCGTTGGGCGGGCGTCTGGAGGTACAGATCAACGGCAGGCGGTACCCCGGCGTCGGGCGGATTTGCATGGACCAGTTCGTCGTAGACCTGGGCCCCGGCCGAGTGGATGTCGCCGAGGGCGACGAAGCCGTCCTGTTCGGGCCCGGCGGCTCAGGCGAACCCACCGCGCAGGACTGGGCGGATCTGCTCGACACCATCCATTACGAAGTGGTCACCAGCCCGCGCGGGCGTATCACCAGAACCTACCGCGAGGCCGAGAAACGTTGAGCGATGAGCAAACTCGCAAGCGCAGCGCCTGGCTTGCGGGAGGTGCCGGGCTGACCGCGGTCGCCACGATCCTGGGGGCTTCAGCGCGGCGCTCGCTGGCCGAACGGGCTGCCGACCGCGAAGACCCCTGGGCCGACGAGGATTTCGACCGGTTCGACAGCGACCGTGCCCGGGTAGTGACGACGCCCGACGGGGTGCGCCTGGCCGTGCGCGAAGCCGGTCCGGTGGACGCCCCGCTGACGGTGGTCTTCGTGCACGGATTCTGTCTGCGCATGGGCGCTTTCCACTTTCAGCGGACGCGGCTCGGGCAGCGGTGGGGCCCAAGCGTGCGGATGGTTTTCTATGACCATCGCGGGCACGGGCTGTCCGGCGAGGCCGACCCCGGCACCTACACCCTGACCCAACTCGGTCAGGACTTGGAAACCGTGCTGCAGGCGGTGGTTCCCCGCGGGCCGATCGTGTTGGTCGGTCATTCGATGGGCGGCATGACGGTGCTGTCGCATGCCCGGCAGTATCCCGAGCACTATGGCCGCCGGGTCGTCGGCACTGCGTTGATTTCGTCTGCCGCCGAAGGAGTTTCCAGATCTCCGTTGGGCGAGTTCTTGAAAAACCCTGCGCTGGAAGCGGTGCGGTTCACGGCTCGGTCCGCACCGAAGTTGATGCACCGCGGGCGCACCGCCTCGCGGTCGCTGATCGGCCCGATCCTGCGCGCCGCGTCGTACAGCGACCTGCGCGTCAGTCGCAGCCTGGATGAGTTCTCTCAGCGGATGATGAACGGCACCCCGATCGCCACCCTGGTCGGGTTCCTGCACGCGCTGGAGGTTCACGACGAAACCGCTGGGCTGTGGACGCTGCTGAAAATCCCGACCCTGGTCGCGTGCGGCGACCACGACCTGCTCACCCCGGACGAATACTCCCGCAAGATCGCCGGCTGCATGCCGCAGTCCGAACTTGTCATCGTCACCGGGGCCAGCCATTTGGCGTTGCTGGAGAAGCCCGATCCGATCAACGACGGACTCATCCGGCTGGTCGATCGGGTCACGCCCGGCAAGATGGCGCTGCGGTACCGCAGATTCCGGGAAAGGTTGCGGCGCCGTGCGTGACGGATCGGGCACGGCGACTTTGGAGCACGTGGAGGACACCGTGGCACTGGGGGCCCGGCTGGGCGAGCAGCTGCGCGCGGGTGACGTCGTGGTGCTCTCGGGGCCGTTGGGTGCCGGAAAAACGGTGTTGGCCAAGGGTATTGCCGCAGCCATGGATGTCGACGGCCCGGTCACCTCGCCGACGTTCGTGCTGGCCCGCGTACACCCGGCGCGGCGGCCGGACGGTCCGGCGATGATCCACGTCGACGTCTATCGGCTGTTGGATCATCGCGGCGCCGATCTGCTGGCCGAGCTCGACTCGCTGGACCTCGACGCCGAACTCGACGATGCGGTCGTCGTCGTGGAGTGGGGCGAGGGCCTCGCGGAGCGGTTGTCCGATCGGCACCTCGACATCCGCCTGGAACGCGTCAGCCATTCCGACGTTCGGATCGCGACCTGGGAATGGAGCCGCTCGTGACCCGCACCGGCGACGATGCAGAGCGCAGCGATGAGGTGGGGGCACCTCCCAGCCGCGAAGCGGCGAGGGGGAGAGCGGTGCGCATAAGCACAGTCTTGGCCCTCGACACCGCCACGGCGGCGGTGACGGCGGGCATCGTCAGGCTCGAGGACGCTGCTGTGCTGGCTGAGCGGGTGACCGTCGATGCGCGGGCGCATGCCGAGCGGCTGACGCCGAACGTGCTGGCCGCCCTCGCCGATGCCGCGCTGACGATGGCGGATCTCGACGCGGTGGTCGTGGGCTGCGGTCCTGGCCCGTTCACCGGTTTGCGGGCCGGCATGGCCACGGCGGCCGCGTACGGCCATGCGCTGGGCATCACGGTCCACGGAGTGTGCAGCCTGGACGCCATCGGCGTGCACACCACCGGCGACACGCTGGTGGTCACCGATGCCCGACGGCGCGAGGTGTATTGGGCGCGCTACCGCGACGGGATCCGGACTCACGGGCCCGCCGTCGACGCCCCCGCCGACGTCGATCCGGGCCCCGCGCGCGCGGTTGCCGGCTCGCCCGAGCACGCAGCGCTGTTCGGTCTGCCGGTATCGGGGCCGGCCTCGCCGACGCCTGCGGGTTTGGTGGCCGCGGTTACGGACTGGTACGCCGAGCCGGCGCCGCTAGTGCCGTTGTACCTGCGTCGGCCGGACGCCAAGCCTTTGGCGGCTCGACCGTGACAGCCCATATCGAGCCCGTGACCATCGGTGCGCTCACGCCCGCCGACGCCGAGCGCTGCGCTGAGTTGGAAGCCCAGTTGTTCGACGGCGACGACCCGTGGCCGGCGGTGGCGTTCAACCGCGAACTGGCCAGCACCCACAATCACTATGTGTGCGCACGCACCGCCGAAGGCACCCTGGTTGGTTACGCCGGCATCTCGCGGTTGGGCCGCAAGCCGCCCTTCGAGTACGAAGTGCACACCATCGGTGTGGATCCGACCTACCAGGGACAGGGCATCGGCCGCCGACTCCTCAACGAACTGCTGGAATTCGCCTGCGGCGGGGTGGTCTACCTGGAAGTCCGCACCGACAACGAGGCGGCCATCGCCCTGTATCGCAGCGTTGGGTTCGACCAGGTCGGCTTGCGCCGGCGCTACTACCGCGTCAGCGGCGCCGACGCTTACACAATGCGGAGGGAAGCGCGGTGACGGATAGCGCGAACGGGAGGACCATCCTGGCCATCGAGACCTCGTGCGACGAAACCGGTGTGGGCATCGCGCGGCTCGACTCCGACGGCACCGTGACGCTGTTGGCCGACGAGGTGGCTTCCAGCGTCGACGAGCATGTCCGGTTCGGTGGCGTGGTACCCGAGATCGCCTCCCGGGCGCACCTGGAAGCCCTCGGTCCCGCGATGCGGCGCGCGCTGCACACGGCGGGTTTGAGCCGGCCCGATATCGTCGCAGCCACCGTCGGGCCCGGGCTGGCCGGCGCCTTGCTGGTGGGAGTTGCTGCGGCCAAAGCGTATTCGGCCGCCTGGGGTGTGCCGTTTTACGCGGTGAACCACTTGGGCGGGCACCTGGCCGCCGACGTCTACGAACACGGGCCGCTGCCCGAATGCGTGGCGTTGCTGGTGTCCGGAGGTCATACCCACCTCTTGCATGTGCGGTCGCTCGGCGAGCCGATCGTCGAGCTGGGCAGCACCGTCGACGACGCCGCCGGCGAGGCGTACGACAAGGTGGCGCGGCTGCTGGGGCTGGGCTATCCGGGCGGCAAGGTGCTCGACGATCTGGCCCGCACCTGCGGCCGGGAGGCCGCAGAGATCCCCGTCTTCCCGCGCGGCATGACCGGCCCGGCCGACGACCGGTATGCGTTCAGCTTCTCCGGACTCAAGACCGCGGTGGCCCGCTATGTGGAGAGTCACCCCGACTTCCGGACCGCCGATGTTGCGGCCGGCTTCCAGGAGGCCGTCGCCGATGTGCTGACCAAGAAGGCCGTGCGTGCCGCCACGGAGCTGGGTGTGTCGACCCTGCTGATCGCAGGGGGCGTAGCCGCGAATTCCCGGCTGCGCGAGCTGGCCGAAGAGCGTTGTGCCGCAGCCGGGTTGACGCTGCGGATACCGAGGCCGCGGCTGTGCACAGACAACGGCGCGATGATCGCGTCGTTCGCCGCGCACCTCGTCGCCGCGGGGGCGCAACCGTCGCCGCTGGACGTGCCCAGCGACCCCGGCCTGACGGTCGTCAAAGGGCAGCTGCCCTGACGGTCGGTGAGTGGGTCAGCGGCCGGTTTGCCGGGTGACGATGAGCAGGTTGTTGCCGGTCGACCAGGCTTGGGTGAAGGTGGCCATCGGGATCTGCTCGTCGCGGCCGGTGGGGGTGCCACTGTCGTTGAGATGGACGATGTCGCTGCGGGTGTCGACTCCGGTGACGACCACGGCGTGGTCGACCTCGGTCCGCTGCCCCTTGCCCGCCGGGTAGTTCCAGATGGTTTCGGCATTGACCGCGGCGATCACCTTGTGGCCGGTGGCCAGGTCCTGCTCCAACCCCTCCACGGTGTTGCCGGTCGTGAGGTCGGATTGGATGCCGTATTTGCCGAGCAGCACGACCAGATCTTGGGGCGAGGTGCCGTCGAAGCGGTAGATGCTGCCGTGGTGCACTTCGCTTTTAGTGAACACGCCGCGTAGCTCGATGCCGATCTGGGAGGGTTCCCTTCCGGTGAGCTGGCCGACGACGTCGGCGACGGCCATCAGGCCGCAATCTTGCTGGTGCTGATACCGCCAGTAGGGGGCGGCAGCTCCGGGGTCGCCATACATCTGGCCGTTGGGGTCGGCACACGCGAGGCCGGCCAATCCGATGGTAGCGGCGATAATGACCGTGGCCAGGGCGAGGATGCGGTTCGGATGGAGGATGCCCGTGAACATGCGCGCATTATTCGCCTCGCCCCTGACGGATTGCTGAAAGAGCACCTCGACCAGGAAGCACCGGGCCGGCCTTGAGTGCTAGCACTCTCGTGTATAGAGTGCTAGGTGGCAATCGGACGAGCCCTGCGCCGGCACCCGCGACGACGGCGCTTGGACCCGGACGGATGCCGAATCACCTGGTAATTCGGACGGTTCGGGGGCAAGCCCCCGACCGACCGCCAACTCTGGTCGGGGTGGATGCCCCGAACCCGAACGAACTAGTGGAGGGCTCCAATCGTGGCGAAGGTGAACATCAAGCCACTCGAGGACAAGATTCTCGTACAGGCCAACGAGGCCGAGACCACGACCGCGTCCGGTCTGGTCATTCCTGACACCGCCAAGGAGAAGCCCCAGGAGGGCACCGTCGTCGCAGTCGGCCCCGGCCGGTGGGACGAGGACGGCGAGAAGCGGATCCCGCTGGACGTCGCCGAGGGCGACACCGTCATCTACAGCAAGTACGGCGGTACCGAGATCAAGTACGGCGGTGAGGAGTACCTGATCCTGTCGGCACGCGACGTGCTGGCTGTCGTCAACAAGTAAGACACCGTGTTCCGCCCCGGCGATCCCCGCGTTGCACCGCGGGCGATTTCCGGGGCGGCATGCGTTCGTGGCGATCGCAAGCGCGGCGGGAGCCGGGCGAAGCGGGTCGCCACCGAAGTGACAGTGGCGATCGCAAGCGCGGCGGGAGCCGGGCGAAGCGGGTCGCCACCAATAACCAGGGAGCGTTATGAGCAAGATCATTGAGTTCGACGAAACCGCGCGTCGCGCCATGGAGGCCGGCGTGGACAAGCTCGCCGACGCGGTCCGGGTGACGCTGGGCCCACGCGGCCGGCATGTGGTGCTGGCCAAGTCATTCGGTGGCCCCACGGTGACCAATGACGGCGTCACCGTCGCGCGTGAGATCGACCTGGAAGACCCGTTCGAGAACCTGGGCGCCCAGCTGGTGAAGTCGGTGGCCACCAAAACCAACGACGTTGCCGGCGACGGCACCACCACCGCGACCGTGCTGGCGCAGGCGCTGGTGAAGGCCGGCCTGCGCCTGGTAGCGGCCGGCGCGAACCCCATCGCCCTCGGGTCGGGCATCGGCAAGGCCGCCGACGCGGTGTCCGAGGCGCTGCTCTCGTCGGCCACTCCGGTCTCCGACAAGAACGCGATCGCCCAGGTGGCGACGGTCTCGTCGCGCGACCCCCAGATCGGTGAGCTGGTCGGTGAGGCGATGAGCAAGGTCGGCCACGACGGCGTCGTCAGCGTCGAGGAATCATCGACGCTGGGCACCGAGTTGGAGTTCACCGAAGGCGTCGGCTTCGACAAAGGGTTCCTGTCGGCGTACTTCGTGACCGACTTCGACGCCCAGGAGGCCGTGCTCGACGACCCGCTGATCCTGTTGCACCAGGACAAGATCAGCTCGCTACCCGACCTGCTGCCGCTGCTGGAGAAGATCGCGGAGTCGGGCAAGCCGCTGCTGATCATCGCCGAGGACGTGGAGGGCGAGGCGCTGGCGACCTTGGTGGTCAACTCGATCCGCAAGACGCTGAAAGCCGTTGCGGTCAAGTCCCCTTACTTCGGCGACCGGCGCAAGGCGTTCATGCAGGACCTTGCGGTGGTGACCGGCGGCGAGGTGGTCAATCCCGACACCGGCCTGCTGCTGCGAGAGGTCGGCCTGGAGGTGCTGGGTTCGGCGCGGCGCGTGGTGGTCACCAAGGACGACACCATCATCGTCGACGGGGGCGGTTCGGCGGACGCGGTGGCCAACCGCATCAAGCAGTTGCGGGCCGAGATCGAGGCCAGTGACTCGGAGTGGGATCGCGAGAAGCTCACCGAGCGGCTGGCCAAGCTGGCCGGCGGGGTGGCCGTCATCAAAGTGGGTGCCGCTACCGAGACCGCGCTCAAAGAGCGCAAGGAAAGCGTCGAGGATGCCGTCGCGGCAGCCAAGGCCGCCGTCGAGGAGGGCATCGTCACCGGCGGGGGATCGGCGCTCATCCAGGCCGGCAAGGGACTGCAGGAACTGCGTGCCTCACTGTCCGGTGACGAGGCCCTTGGCGTCGACGTGTTCTCCGACGCACTGAGCGCGCCGCTGTACTGGATCGCTTCCAATGCGGGGCTGGACGGCGCGGTTGCGGTCAACAAGGTCAGCGAGCTGCCTGCCGGGCAGGGCCTGAACGCTGACACGCTGAGCTACGGCGACTTGGCCTCGGACGGCGTGATCGACCCGGTCAAGGTCACCAGGTCGGCGGTGCTCAACGCGGCCTCGGTGGCGCGGATGGTGCTCACCACCGAGACGGCCGTCGTCGACAAGCCGGCCGAGGAAGAGGATCACGGGCACGGCCATCACGGCCACGCTCACTAGAAGTAGTACCGAAAACACCCCGTCCATGGGCGGGGTGTTTCGGTTCTCAGGGCTGAACCTGCAAATTTCCGCAGTTCCACGGCCTCGGGCGCTTAGTCTCTCGGCATGGATCGCATCTGGCAGTGGGTGTGGGATCGGCACGGCGCCAAGTATCCGTGGGTGATCTGGGCATTCGGGTTCACATCGATGCTCGTGACCTACGCCCTTTGGTCTTTAATCATCATTTGTTACGAGAGATCGAGTCGCTATCTCGAAGCGGTCGTCGTAACCGCTATCGCGGTCGTATTGCAGTCGTTTGTCGTGCTACCTGGTCGACGACGATTTCGCTTGATGCGGCCGGTGTCGGCCGGTGACGAGGTCGATCGATTTCAAGCGCTCAACGAAACGTACGTGTGGGGTCGGGCAGCGGGCATTAGACAGTTGTGGTTCGTACCCATCTGGGCTGCAACATTTTTCGCGATTGTCAGTGTGCTCGCCGGAGCTCATGGGATGCGGGTCGTCCAGTACGCGATCGTGGGTGGCGTCATGGGAATCGTCACGACACTCATCAGCTTCCACACATTCATGGAGGGATCATTGCGCCCGGTGAGAGCAGCGCTGGCCGGGGATTCGGGGATCGGCGACGCCCTTCCACGCTCCCGTCCGACGTTTGCCCGGTGGTTGGAAGTCTCGATGCTCAGCGCCCTGTGCAACTTCACCACTGGGGCCGTGATGGTGGGGGTCCTGCTAGGCCGAGTCAGCGATTCCCCGGTGCTGCCGCTCGTGATCGCCTGCATAGCGACGGCGGTGCTCGCGGCGCCGGTCACCGTCGGTGCCATCGTCTCGCCGGCACTGCGTCCGATCCGCGACCTCGCCGAAGGCACTGAACGCGTTGCGGCAGGCGATTACACCCGACGCGTGCCAGTAGTCCAGGATGACGATCTCGGCGCCCTGGCGGCGTCATTCAATCGGATGCAGGCGGGATTAACTGAGCGACAACGGCTTCAGGCGGCTTTCGGCACTTACGTCGACCCGGGGCTGGCGGCCCGACTGCTCGAGCAGGGCGACGATGTGTTCACCGGCGAGCGCCGTGAGGTGACGGTCATGTTCGTCGACGTGCGCGATTTCACGCCGTTCGCCGAGTCGAACGCCGCAGAAGACATCGTGGCACGCTTGAACGCTCTGTTCGAAATCGTGGTGGCCGCCGTGGTCGACGCGGGAGGGCACGTCAACAAGTTCCTCGGCGATGGCGCACTGGTCGTTTTTGGTGCGCCCAACGCCCTCGCTGGGCATGCCGGTGCTGCGGTGCAGACCGCCGTTCTGATTCAGCGGCTCGTTGCTGCGCGCTTCGACGGCGAGCTTCGGATCGGTATCGGGATCAATACCGGTCCGGTCATCGCCGGCACGATCGGCGGTGGAGCCAAGCTCGAGTTCACCTTGATCGGAGACACCGTCAACGTCGCGGCCCGTGTCGAGCAGCTCACCAAGGTCACCGGCGACACGATTCTGGCCACGCAGCAGACCGTTGACGCTCTGGAATCTCGACCGGCCGGGCTGATCGACCGTGGATCGCACGCGATGAAAGGAAAGTCAGCCGCTGTCACGATTTTCAGCGTCGATCCGGCGCTGAGTCCCCTCGGCTGACCTGGCTTGTCTCCCACAACCGAGACGGCCGTGGTGGACAAGCCGGCTGAGGAGGCCGACACGGCCACCACCATGGCCACCACCACTAGGAACGCGTGACCCGTCAGTCGGTATCGCCGGCTTTCGGTGCTATTCAGACGTGGGCGTCAGCCGCCGGGGCGAGTCGTTACGGTCGTGGTCGGCGAGGTTGTCGACGGGTATGTGGTGGTCGGGCCACTGGTGAGGGTGACTGTGCTGGTGCTGGTGCTCGTGCTCGTGGACGCCGGCGGCACTACCGTCGTGGTGACAATCGTCTCGGTGACGGTGGTCGTCGGCGTGGTCGACGAGGTGGTCGTCGCGCTCGCCGCGGCAATCACGCCGCAGGCCAACCGCTTACCCGAATCACTTGCAGCGCCATTGCTGAGGTAATCCACGTCTTGTTGAATGACGAGGGCAGTACCCGAGCTATTTCTCAGGTCCGCGGCGGTAAACGAGCTAGTGGTAGTGACCAATTTCGCCGAACCGTCGGGCCGTACTTGCAATGCAGTCAGGTCGCCGCTGGCGGGGTAGCCGGTGTGACCCGACGCCTGGTAGACGCTTCCAGCGGAATTGAAGTCCCCGGTCGACCCTCCCGTCGCAGCCGAACTGGCCTCGCATCTGCCGACGGAGTGGATCCGGAGCCCATGGAAGCCGGGGCTCAAGACATGATTGGGTCCGGCTTCTACGGTCACGGTGGCGTAGCCGTTCGTGAAATCGATTGTGGCGGTGCCTACTTGACTGCCGTCGGCGCCCTTCAACTGTGTGGTCATCCGCTCCGTGCCGGGCGGTGCGCCCGAGGACGGCGACGTAGTGGACTGGTTACCGCCCTGGTTTGAGCAAGCGCCTAACGGTGCCATGGCTGCGGTAAGCGCCGCGACCGCGAAGCAAACACCCTTTTTCATAGGCCGTGCCTACCCGTATTTACCCAGGTCGAAACGATTGCGAATGGTCTTCGAATGGAAATTGAGATCGGTTTGCTCCCGCCAGACTTAAGCCACTGCGAGCGTTCTCGGCGAGTCTTCGCAGCGATTTACGTGTCGTGGTGGACGCTGTCGACTTGCCACCTCGGCGAGCTGGTTATTTGACCGAGATCCCGCCATCCACCGGCAGGGTGATCCCGGTGATGTAGCGCCCCGACCGCCCGCAGAGGTAAACCATCGCCTCGCTCACGTCGGCGGCCTCGATGAGCTCCACCGGCAACGGCGCCTGTAAGGCGGATGCACCTTCGGGATATTCGGCCATCAATTGCGCAAACGGCTCGTTGACGATCATTGGCGTCGCGACGCCGGTCGGATGCACGGTGTTGACCCGAATGTTCTTCTCCGCCAACGAGGTTGCATAATACCGCATCAGGCCGACGACGCCATGCTTGCCGGCGTGGTAGCCGGCCAGGCCGTGGCTTCGACCGCTGAATGCGGGGCAAAGACTGTTGAGTCCGGCCGTCGAGCTGGTGATCACGATGGCTCCGCCCTCGTCGTGGTCCAACAGCGCTGGCAATGCGGCCTCGATCGTGTAGTAGACACCGTTGAGCAGTACGTCGACCGAATCGACGTAGGCAGCCATCTCATGGCGCTCTTCGCCGACCGCCGGCAGGATTCCCGCGTTCGCGAGCACGAAGTCGAGCCTGCCCAATTCGGAAACTCCCTCGGCTACAACGGCTTTCAGCCTCTCGAAGTCCCGGACGTCGCCCTGCTCGGCGACGATACGGCGGCCGGTCTTCTCGACCAGGTTGACCGTCTCGTCGAGATCCTCGCGGGTCGTCATCGGATAGGCGACACTGGCGATCTGATCGCAGAGATCGACGGCGATGATGTCGGCGCCCTCCTCGGCGAACCGAACGGCATGTGACCGGCCCTGACCGCGCGCGGCGCCAGTGATGAACGCGACTTTGCCGTCGAATTGTCCTGCCATGGGTCGAGTATCCGCCAATAACCCCAACTGGATCGAGGTAATCGAGTAGTCAATTTCTTTCGTCGTCTCGAATGAAGATTCCGGCGCCCGCGTGCGTCCGCGGTTTCTCTTGCCGCGGTTGACTCTTCGCGCTAGAGCCCTAATCGGCGCGGATTCGGTTCTGACAGCCAAGGGTCCGTGCTTTAATCGCCCGGTGGAGCAATTGACTGACTACCGAGGCGGCGAGCCCGAGCAGTGGCTGACGACGATCGGCGACATCGCCGTCTCGCAGCGCTGGGTGGCGACGCCGACCGGCACGCATCCCATCCGCGGCTCCGTGTGGACCGTGACAGACATGTCGCACTATTCGGAAAGCATCTCCACCGTGGGTATCGTGCTGGCGGTAATCTTCGTCTGGTTTTGTCTGCTGGGACTGCTCTTCCTGCCGATGAAGGACCGCCGGTACGGGGGCTACATCCAGGTCACAGTGCAGGGCAGCGGGTTTCACCATTCGACGTTGATTCCAGTAGTGGGGCCCATGTCCCTGATGAGCGTCAACCAACAGGTGAATTACGCACGGGCGCTGGCTGCTGCGGCCTGAGCGATTTCGCGCCGGCTAGCCCGTCAGGCCAGCGGCGGACGCGAACGCGCTGAGCTCGCGCTCGATGCCGTAACCTGCTGGCTGATAGACGATTTCGGTCACTCCCAGCGTGGCGAATCCCGCGATTTTCTCGGCTATCTGGTCCGCCCTGCCGGTCAACGCCGCCGAGCTGGCGAACGGGATCAGGTCAGCAACGTGCGGCTCGTCGCTTCGGTTGGCCTTGACCAGATGCCCCGCATGGATCGCGAGGTGCCGCTCATCGGGCGGGTAGGCTTCGATCGCCTCCCGCCAGCTTCGCCCGCCCGGCAGCGCGTCGACCGCCGCGGCGCCGCCGCGCTCATACATGGCGTGATAGAGCACCACCGCACCGGGCGCCGCTGCGTCCAGGGCACGCGGCGACGTCAAGTCCTCGCTTTCGTCGAGCACCGTGCCGAAGCAGAGCAACGCGCGCCAGTCGGAAACTTTCGCGGCATCGGGCTGTGGGACGGCGGCGGAGAAAACGCCGTCGCCGAGCTCGGCCGCGACAGCCAGTCCTTTCGGGCCGTCGGCGCCGATCAGTATCGGCACATCGATCGGTCGCTGGGCGCCGAATCCGGGCAGATGGAGCATACGGGTCTTGGCTCCGTCCCACTCGGCGGTTTCGCCGGCGAGAAGCGCCCGCAGGCAGCGCACGTACTCGGCGACCTTCCGCCATGGCATCGCGCGCTGGCCCAGCGCCATTCGGCCGGTGAAGCCTGAGCCGATGGCCACGACGACCCGCCCAGGCGCCTCGTTAACCAGCTCGGCGATCGCTGCGGCGTTGACCATCGGATGACGCAGGCTCGGAACCAGCACACCTGGCCCGAGGCCGATCCGCGACGTGCGCTCGGCGCATCGGTTCAGGATCATCCACACGTCCGGATACAGCGCCGGCGAGTCGTAAAGCCATGCACGCCGGTAGCCGAGGGATTCGGCCAACTCCACGTGGGCCGGGGTGTTCGACGAGGTTGCGAACGCGCATGAGATGTCCATAATTCAGACCCTACGGGGGCGCGGTCAACGGTTCAGGTGGACGCTGATCACTGGGGCGACACGGGTTTTGAGCTCGTCGGCGGGCCGCGACGCGATCGGTTCCACCTTGATGATGTAGCGCAGCAGGGCAATGCCCAATAGTTGAGCCATCGCCAGATCGACCCGTAATTCACCATCCGGATCTTGCACCGCCTCGGCGATCAGCGG
Source organism: Mycobacterium sp. 852002-51163_SCH5372311 (assembly GCF_001667115.1). GTDB lineage: Bacteria > Actinomycetota > Actinomycetes > Mycobacteriales > Mycobacteriaceae > Mycobacterium. Next base: position 35,729 of record NZ_LZIJ01000183.1, read on the forward strand.
ATAGAGCTGCCCACTGATGAATTGCCGGACCAGGGCGGCGGACTCGTCATGGGTGGCGGCGCCGCGCAGGATGGCCAGCAGCGCGGCACGCGATTGAGGCTGCTCCCAGGCGTCGAAGAAAACCCCGCTCAGCCGCTCCGCGAGCGCGCTGCGGTCCCCGCCGGTGATCTGCGCGGCGATCTGCGCCGGATCGAAGGGCCACCCCATGGTGGCCCGAAACAACCCTGCCTTGTTGCCGAAATAGTGTCGGATCAGCGCCGGATCGACCCCCGCGGCGCCCGCGATGTCGCGCACCGAAGTCTTGTCGTAGCCCGCTTCGGCGAACCGGTGTGCTGCGGTCTCCAACAGCAGTCGGCGGGTGTCGGCGTTTCCTGGCCGCCGTCCAGTCTTGGGCATAGTGCCAAGAATTCTACAGTCGTTGACTTCTGCCGGGTTTCAGGATTAGCGTCATAGTGAGAATTCCACAAGTGAGGAGTTTTTCTCATGCCGACGCCTCGATGGGTTGCCCACCTCAACAAGGTCGGGCTCAACCAGCTGACCAGATTCATCGCGCCATGGGCTCCGGGATGGGCGGTAATCGTCCATCGCGGCCGCAAATCGGGCCGGACCTTCCGGACTCCGCTGTGGGCATTTCGCCGCGGCAACGGCTTCGTGATCGCACTGACCTACGGGCGCGGCGCGGATTGGGTACGAAATGTGCTCGCCGCCGGAGGTTGCGAGATCGACGCCCGGGGCCAGCACTATCAAGTCGGCAATCCCATCGTCTACCGCGACGAAAAAGCCAGCGACATGCCGTTGTTGATCCGATTCATGCTGCGCTGGGTGATCAACGCGCCCGACTTTCTGCGGGTCGACGTGATACGCGAACGCTCGGCTGCCTGATACGCCGAAAGGCCCGCCGTATCCGCAGGATTTCGTAAAATTGCGTCATTCAGACGGAGGGCGGGCCGATGGCAGGGTTCCCCACTGATCCCTCGTCCGTAACCGCGGAATGGCTCAGCGAGGTGCTTTGCGCTGACGTGCGGAACTGTCGGCTCGAACAGATCGCGATCGGGGTCGGGCTACTCGGCCGCCTCTACCGTGCCCACCTCGACGGCGCTCCTGACGTCCCCCGGTCGGTGGTGGTGAAGGTGCCGCTCGCCCCCAGCGCAGTCCGGTCGTCCGTGTGCGAAGACCTCGAGTTCTACCTGCGTGAGGTGCGGTTCTATCAGGAGATCGGCCTGGCCAACCCGCTGCGGCCGGCGCGCGCCTACTTTTCGGGCTTCGACGAAACGACGCACGACTTCCTGCTCGTGCTCGAAGATCTTGGCCGCCTCCGGGTCGCCGACCAGATCGTGGGGTGCAGCACTGCCGATGCCGAAACGGTGATCGATGCGATCGCCCGCCACCACCGCTGCTGGTGGGAAAGCCGGCGCTTCACGGCGTTGCCCTGGTTGAAGTCGTTCAATACGCCGCCGTTCCCGGCGGCCTTCGCCGAGAATTTCGAGGCCGCCTGGCCGCGCTTCCTCGACGGTGTGGGCGCGAACCTGTCGGCGGCCATGCGTAGCTTCGGCGAGCGATTTGCGGCCCTCATACCGTGGTTCTGGCAAGAGCTCGGCCGCCCACCACACACCTTCCTGCACGGTGACCTACGACTCGACCAGCTGTTCTTCGGGGTCGCTGCGGACGATCCATCGGTGACGGCGCTTGACTGGCAGGTCACCTCAAAGGGCCGGGCTGCCTACGACGTCGCGTATTTCGTGAGCCAGAGCCTTGCCACCGAGACGCGCCGAAGTTGTGAACGCCAGCTCGTCGAGCGGTACGCCGAAGAACTCGCCCAGCAGGGAATCGACTATCCCCTTCCGGAGCTATGGCGCGACTACCGGCTCACCACGGCCTGGTGTTTCGCCTACCCGGTGATTGCGGCCGGGCGGCTCGACCTGGCCAACGACCGCCAGTTGCAACTGCTTCGGACAATGTCCAACCGCGCGGGCATTGCGATCGAGGACCACGACGCCCTGTCGCTGAGGCCCGACTGACGATGGCTGAACAACGCCGCGCCTGCGCGTCGTGCGGCACCGCGAACGAAGAGGACGCCCGCTTCTGCGAAGGCTGCGGCGGGTCACTCGGCCGGGTCTGCCAAACCTGCGGCGTAGAGGCCAGTGCTACCGCGCGTTTCTGCCGCGCGTGCGGCGCGCCGCTGCAGGAGCAGGTCCGCCCGGCCGTCCACACGCCCGCGGTGCGCAAGACCGTGACCGTGATGTTCGCCGACCTGGCCGGTTCGACCAGCTTCGAGGAGCAGGTCGACGCCGAGACGGCTCGCGAGGTCATCGCCGGCTACCACGACCTGCTGCGCTCGACCGCCGAGCGCCATCGGGCCGGTGTCACGAAGTACATCGGCGACGGGTTCATGGCCGTGTGGGGCGTTCCCGCGATGGGCCCCGACGACGCCGATCACGCTGTCGAAGCCGCGGTCGAGCTGCAGGAGCGCTTCGTCGAGGTCGCCGCGGGCGTATCGCAGACGCACGGGGTTGAGCTAGCCCTGCGGGTGGCAGTGAACACCGGTGAGGTGGTGGTCGGCGCCGGTGACGCCGACCTGGTGGGCGACGCGCTGAACGTCGCGGCCCGGCTGGAGGCCGAATGCCCGCGCGGTCACGTCGTCGTCGGCGAGGAGACGTGGCGGTCGACGCGCGGCCGGCATCGCTACGACGCGCTGGGCCAGGTGCAGGTGAAGGGCCGGACCGCCCCCGTGTCGGTGTACCAGTGGCAGGGCCGCCAATCGGAGGCCGCTGACTCAGCGGTCTTCGTCGGCAGGGCCGACGAGCTGCGAAGGCTGCAGGTCGCGCTCGACGACACGGTCGCCGCACGGGCTGCGCGGTTGGTTACCGTCATCGGCGATCCCGGCGTCGGCAAGAGCCGGCTGGCGGCGGAGTTCGTCGAGCCCCGGCCAGGCATCCGCGTCGTTGCGGCCCGGTGCGACGCCGAGCAGACCGTCGCGCTGGCACCGATCGTCGAGGTGCTACGCGCCCGCGACCTCGACGCCGACATTCCGGGCGACGTCCCCGAGCGGGATCGCATGCTGAGCGACCTCAACGGCCTGGCGGCCGGCGTCCCGGGCTCGGTGGAGGAGACCTTCTGGGCGCTGCGCCGGTACGTCGAGGTGCTGGCATCCGAGGAGCCGCTGGTCATCATCCTCGACGACCTGCACTGGGCCGATACCCTGCTCGTCGACTTCGTCGAGCACCTGGCGGAGTGGGTGAAGGAGGTGCCGCTCCTGGTCGTGGCCCTGGCCCGCCCCGAGCTCCGGGAGAACCGGCCAGATCTCGTCGAGTGGGTGTCGGAGACGTTTCACCTCGGCGGTCTTGGCCCGGATGCGACGGCCGAGCTGGCTGCGGGCGTCCTGGGCGGCTCCCGGCTGCCCGAAGAGCTGGCGAGCCGCCTCCCAGAGTCGACCGGAGGTAATCCGCTCTTCGTCCGGGAGCTGGTCGGGATGCTGGTCCACGACGGGGTTTTGGTGGCGGAGCCGTCCGGCTGGCGGCTGACTATCGATGCCGACGCCATCGCCATCCCACCCACGATCCAAGCCCTGCTGGCGTCCCGGCTGGAGCGCCTGGACGCCGTGGACCGGCGCGTGCTCGAGGTCGCGTCGGTGGTCGGCACAGACTTCTCGCTGGCCGCAGTGTGCGCGCTGGAGAAACGGAATGCGCCCGATCTCAAGAGATCCCTGGACCGCCTGCGTCGTCTCGAACTCGCGCAGCCGACCGGCGTCTACATCGGCGACGAACCGGTCTGGCGGTTCCATCACGTACTGATCCGCGACGTCGCCTACCGCCGGCTGTTGAAGTCGGACCGGGCGGAACTGCACGAGGGACTCGCCGAGTGGGTGGCAGCTGGTGGCGCGAACGTTGCCTTCGACACCGACGAAATGATTGCCCGGCATCTGGACTCCGCTCACCGATACCGACGCGATCTGGGCATGCGCGACGAGCACACCGACGATCTCGCCGTCCGGTCGGCACGGTGCTACTTGGCATCGGCGCGCCGCGCGCTCGACCGTGACCAACTTGTCTCAGCGGGAACCCAGGCCGCCCGCGGTGCGGCGCTGGCCGCCGCCGACGAGGCGCTGGATGCCGAACTACTACTGGTCGGCTGCGAAGCCTTCCTCTCGGCCGGCGACGTCGCCGCGGGTGCCCCTCTCGTCGACGACCTTGAGCGCCTCGCCGGTGAGGCGCTGGCGCCATGGGCGACCTGCTACCGGTGCCAGTTCGTCGTCTACACCGATCCGGATCGGTTGCTGGAGGCCGAAACCCGCCTGCAGGGCGCAATCGACGAGTTCACCCGACGAGGAGATGCGGCCGGGCTGGCCAAGGCGTACCGCGTGCGCGCGGGTGCGCGGGCCCGGCTCGGACGGATCGGCGACTGCGAGGTGGACCTTTTCGAGGCGCTGGTCGCGGCGCGTCAGGCTGGGGACCACCGGCAGATCACCGCCGCGCTTGGCGCGGCCCCTGCCGCAGCGCTGTGGGGACCCAGTCCGGTGCCGAAGGCCGGCGGGCGGTGCCTGGACGTGGTACGGATGCAGCGCATGACCACGGCAGCGCCCTCGCTCGAGGCGACCTCGTTGCGCTGCCTGGCGGTGCTCGAGCTGCTGCGCGGGCGCCCCGACAAGGCCCGCTCGATGCTCGCCGACGCCCGCGAGGTGGTCGCCGATCTCGGCCTTCGCCACGGGTTGATGGAGACCGAGCTGTTCGCCGGAATCATCGAGCTGATGGCCGCCGACCCGGTCGCGGCCGAACCGCACTTCCGGACCGCCCTGGAGGGGCTGGACGCCTTGGGCGTCGGCGCCGACGCGGGCCAGGCCGCCGCCCTGCTGGCGCGGTCGGTGCTCGCGCAGGGACGCGTCGACGAAGCCGACCGCTACGCCACCGAAAGCGAGCACCTGGCCGGGCACAACTTGAAGACGGCCATCGCGTGGCGGGCGGTGCGCGCCGAGATCCTGGCGGCTCAGAGCCGGTACGACGAAGCCATTGTCATGGCTCGGGAGGGCGTCGCGGTCGCGGCTGACACCGATTTGGTGCTCGATCACGCCGAGGCCTGCCTCGCGCTCGGTCGGGTGCTTGCGGCCGCCGGTGATTCGCGGGGAGCGGAGGAGTCGCGACGCGACGCCCAGGCGCTGCATGCGGCGAAAGAAGTGGAGGGCGGGCGTGCGGTCGAACATGTCGTGCCGGTGACGGGCGCTACGCAATCACGCCTGGCCGTCGCCAACCGGGCCAGCAAGAGTGCCGAGGCCCTGCGACTGGCATTGCAGGCCCACGACGTCGACAGTGCCGTCGCGATCTTTCCAGATGGTTTTGTCTACGACGATCGACGGCGGTGGAGCGGTGACCCGATCCAGGACCGGGCTGAGATGCGAGCAGGCCTTGAGCGCGTCTTGGAGACCTACGCAGATTTCGAGGTACGCACACTCGCAGTTCGAGGTGAGCGCTTGGCGCTGTCATGGACGCGCTGGTGGGATGACGCCGGGAACGAGACCATCGGTCTCCATGTGATCGAGGCCGACAATGACGGGCGGATGGCCTACCACGGCCGCTTCGACGACGACGACTTCATCGGCGCCTACCGCGAGTTGGAGCGCCGTTATTACGCGGGCGAAGGCGCACCGTTCACCGAGGCGGGGGCTGTCGTCGAATTCATGATTGCCTTGAACGAAGCCGACTTCGACCGGTTGGTCAGCGAGTTCAGTACCCCTGAGATGCGCGCGGAAAATCGGTCCCAGGCCGTCTTCCCGGATCTTTCGATCGCGGAATTTCGCGCCGGCGTCGAGGAGCTTGACTCGATGGTCGCCTCGGTGCGCACATGGCACTCGGCGATGTACTGGTTGTCGCCGACCTGCGGGGTAGCGCGCACGCAGCGTGAGGCTGTCGGGTTGGACGGCGAACGCTACGCGTGGACGATGGTCATGGGCTTCGAGTTCCGTGACGGTCGCCTCGACTGGATGTGCCGATTCGACGCAGACGATGAAGAGCAGGCGTTCGCAGCCGTTGAGCAGCGGATCCGAGCGACGCCCAGCCGGCTAGCGGTCAGCAACCGCGCCAGCCAGGCTCAGGAACGCCTTTACAATGCGATGCGCGCGGGCAACACAACCGGCGCGGTCGAGCACTACACGGCGGGATTCACCTACGATGATCGGCGCCGACTCAGCGGCGACCCGATTGACGATCCTGCGACGCTGCTCGAGACTGCTGAACGAATCCTCGCTCAATACACGCGATTCGAGATGCGCACTCTGGCCGTGCGCGGTGAACACTTGCAGCTGTCCTGGACCCGTTGGTCCGATGACTCGGGGAATGAAACAACTCAACTCGCTGTGATCGAGGTCGGCGATGACGGGCGAATCACCTACGAGGCACGCTTCGACGTCGACGACTTCGAGGGCGCGTACCGGGAGCTGGAGCGCCGTTATTACGCCGGCGAAGGTGCAGCGTACGCCGAGGGGGGTGCCGTCACGGCAAACAGCATGATCGCCTTCAATCAGGGCGACTACGACCGGTCGTTCGGCGAATTCATGGCACCTGGGTTGCGCATCGAGAACCGGTCACGCTCGCCTTTCCCGGAACGTTCTGCCAGCGACCTGCGCGCCACCTCCGGGCAGCTGAACGACATGGTCGCCGCGTTGCGGATGTGGCTCTCAGCCGTGTGCTGGCTGTCGACGACCTGGCTGGTTGCCCGACTGGACCGCGAGGCCGTCGGATCCGACGGTGAGCCGTACGCATGGACGCGCCTGATGGTAAGTGAAGTCTGCGACGGTCGAATCGCGTCGATGTGCGAGTTCGAAGCCGACGACGAGGAGGCGGCCTTCGCTCTTGCCGAGGAGCGGATGCGAGCCAGCCCCAGCAGGCTCGCGGTCAGCAACCGCGCCACCCTGGCGGTAGCCGGCCTCGTCGACGCGATACGGGCACGAAACGCCACCGCCGCCGTCGAGTCCTACGCCGAACGGTTCGCATTTGATGATCGACGCCGACTCAGCGGCGAACCGATCGACGGTCGTGCGACGCTGCTCGCCGCAATTGAACAAATCCTCGATCATTATTCGGAGTTCGAGGTGCGCACGCTGGCCGTGCGCGGTGAACGGCTGCAGCTGTCCTGGGCCCGCTGGTCCGATGAAGCCGGCAACGAAACGACGCCCCTGCACCTGGTCGAGATCGACGATTCCGGGCGGATCACATATGACGCACGCTTCGACGAGGACGACTTCGAGGGCGCTTACCGAGAGCTGGAACGCCGCTACTACGCCGGTGAGGGTGCGCCGTATGCCGAGTCGGGCGCCATCGCGGTTGATTTCATGACCTCCTTCAACCGAGCGGACTTCGACCGGGTATTCGGCGAGCTCACTGCCCTCGACATGCGCCTGGAAAACCGGGCCACCCACTCCGTCTTCCCGGACCGGTCGGCAGCGGAATTCCGCGCCAGCGTCGAGAAGCTGAACTCGATGGTTGCCTCGGTCAGGACATGGCACGCGGCAGTGCGCTGGCTGTCGCCGACCTGCGCGGTGATTCGCCAGCAGCGCGAGGCTGTCGGACTAAACGGCGAACCGTACACGTGGACTTGGTTGTATGTATATGAGTTCGGCGATGGGCACCTCAGATTCCTGTGCGAGTTTGACCCGGATGACGAGGAAGCCGCGTTCGCCCTTGCCGAGGAGCGTATGCGGTCCAGACCCAGCCGGCTGGCGGTCGGCAACTGGGCCACCCAGACAGTGCACGGCATTTACGCGGCCATGCGGGCACACGATGCCGCGGCCGCCGCCGAGTTTTACGCGGACGTATTCATCTTCGATGATCAGCGCCGACTCAGCAGGGGCGTCCCGATCGACGACCGTGAAGGGTTGCTCGCCGCTGGTGAACGAGTCTTCGCTCAATACACGCAATTCGAAGTAAGCATTCTGGCTGTGCGCGGTGAGCGCGTGCAGCTGTGCCGGGGGCGCTGGTTCGATGCGGCCGGGAATGAAACAACTCATCTGCGTGTGCTCGAGGTCAGCGACGACCAGCGGATCACCTATACGGGCCAATTCGACGAAGACGACTTCGAGGGCGCCTACTGCGAGCTCGAACGCCGCTACTACGCCGGCGAGGGTGCGCCATACGCGGAGTCGGGAGTCATCGTCGTCGACTCGATCGCCGCGGTGAACAACCGCGACTTCGACCGGCTGCTCGGCGAGCTCAGCGTGCCGGACCTGCGTGTCGAGACTCGGACGCGGTCGGCTTTTCCGGACCGTTCGGCCAACGACCTTCGCGCCAGCTTGGGCGAGCTGAACTCGATGATGGTCTCGGTACGGACGTGGCTTTCGGCGGTGTGCTGGGTGTCGCCGAATTGGAGCGTCACCCGCCTGGAACGTGAGGCCGTCGGTCCAGAAGGTGAGCAGTACGCGTGGACGCGACTCCTCGTGTTTGAGATCCGCGACGGCCGCCTTGGTTCGCTCTACGTGTTCGAGCCCGACGACGAAGCGGCTGCGTTTGCCTTGGCCGAGCAGCGAGCGAAGTAGCGCCGTAGTAGCGCGAGCAGACGCAAAGCTCGCGAAATCCCTTCATTTCAGGTGCTTTTGCGTCTGCTCGCGCAACCGGCGCGGCTAGTGCGAAGGCTCTGAGATAAGTGACGCGACGATCGCCGACGTTTGGCGAAGCGCGGCAGCATCAATGGCGCCGATCGGTTCGTCCAGAGCGGCTCTCGGCAGCCATTGCACAAGCTCCGGCAGCAGAGTGCCCTGCGGCTGCTCGACAGCGACGACCATCGCCATTGCGCTGTCAGGCAACCGGCCAGGAATGAATGGACAGGTGATGACACGTCCGGTATCCGCGGCGAGGTGCAGAGTGTTGGACAGCACCGCCACGTAAAGCTCCTGGTCGCTATCGCGGCGCGGCGAGATGTCACCCGGGTTGATCACAACTCCGCGGTCCGGTTGGCTCGGTACACCTTCTCGGCATAGGCATCGATGTCGAGCGCCGGCACGGTCCGTGTTGTGTAGTCGTGCAACGCAATTCGTAGATGCTCATTGCGCAAGGCCTGCTCGATGAGCTCCGACCGATTCAAACCAGCGGCCTTGGCGTCGATGTCGGCAGTGGCGAGAACGCCGGCGTCCACTGTTACGGAAATCTTCTCTTTCGCCATACCGATTATCCTACCGATCATCCTACCTCGGGGTAGGGCAAAAAGAGGTTCAGCGCACCGCCACCTCGGCACCGTCGAGTTGGATGGAAGTCACGGGCAGACCTCTATCGGCGACTTGGCAGCCCAGTAGGCGAGCTTGCGGTACCCCCGATTTCCACGGCCCTGGTGCCACAGTTTGGCCCCCAGGTAGATGCCCGGCACGATCTGCACGGCTTCGTCACGGATGCGGTTGATCGGCCACGGGTTGGTGCCGATGGTCTCGTAGTCGAGTACCAGCACGCGCGTGTCCGGTGCGACGACGCTGGCCTCGACGCGGTTGAGCATGTCGAAGCCTTCCCAATGGTCGCCGATGCGGCGCATCCGATAGCTCGGGGCCAGCAGCTTGGTGAGGATCGTGGCCGTGATGGTGACCGAGTTGGTTCCGCGCTGAGCCCGGCGGTCGAATTTCTTTCCCAGCCACGGCATCAGCCCCAGCTGACTGGTCACAGCTTTCGCAGCGGCGTGCAGTACCCGTCCGGTTGGGTCGAGGTCGGCATCAGGCGTCGTCCAGCCGACCAGCATCCCGTGGGTCTGGCCGTCCACGTCCGCGGGCGTGCCCGCGGCGAACAGCCGGTCCAGCTCAGTCTCTGCGTCGTCGCCGGGTAGGCCTGCGCCCAAGCGGGAGATCCACGCCCAGGCCGCATCCTGGGCGGCCTGCGGATCGATTTTTGCGACCGCCTCCAATCGCGATATTCGGTCATCAACCAGGGAATTCGTGCCTGCAAGTGCCGTCATCCGTCGCGCTCCTCGGATATTGAATGGGATATGTCTACCCATAACGGAATCACGATTCCACCCAGGAATCAAATATCCTGTCCAGGTGACCCGACCCTCGTATGCCGAACGCCGCAAGCTGCAGCTGCGCGAGGAAATCATTGACGCGGCCATCGACGTGTTCGCCGAATCGGGCTATCACGAGGCCGGTGTAGCCGATATCGCAAAGCGCGTCGGCATCGGGCATTCCACCTTCTACCGGCACTTCGAGAACAAACGCGCCATCCTCGATGAGGTCGTCAACACCGTCATCGAGCGGGCAATGGCGGCGATCGCCGCCGAGAACGCGCCCGAAGCCGCGAGCACGCTCGACGAATACCGGGGTCAGGCCGCCCGCATCGGCGCGGCCCTGGCAGATATCAGCAGCGACGTTCGGGTAGTCCGGTTGCTGCTCATCGAGCCCGCCAGCGTCGACGCCGACCTGCGCAAACGTGTTGACGACTTGTTCGACCTAGCCGTCCAGATGAATGCCGACTTCTACGAGCATGGTCGGCAGCACGGCTATCTGCGGGCTGACCTGGACACAACTGCCACGTCACGCGCCGTGATCGGCATGATCTTCGGCCTTGCGATGATGAACCTTAACCCCGCTCTAGACGACGACGAGCGAGCAAGCACCGTCAACGCAGCCGTCCGGTTGATGTTCGAGGGCATCGCTAATTCGTAGTGAGCAGACGCAAAAGCTCCCAATAGCAATGGATTTCGTGGGCTTTTGCGTCTGCTCGCCGGACTAGGCGGTGCGTCGGCGGCCGAGGGCGCCCTTGAGCAGCATGTCGCGCTCGGCTTCGGAAAGCCCGCCCCAGACGCCGTAGGGCTCACCCACTTCGAGGGCATGCGAACGGCACTGCTCGATCACCGGGCAACGCCGGCACATCTCCTTGGCGCGCTGCTCGCGTTGCATCCGGGCCCGGCCGCGTTCGCCGTCGGGATGGAAGAACATCGACGAGTCGACGCCGCGGCACAGGCCTTGCAGTTGCCAGTTCCAGATATCGGCGTTCGGTCCAGGTAGCTGCTCCGGTTGTGGCATAGCGTTTGCCCTTTCTACACAGCACGCCCAAGTGAGGTCAGGGTTTGCGAAGCGTTGTCCGACTAAGAACTTGTGCGACTAAGAGTGGCGTCACCGATGACAACCTGCCGCTTAGAGTAGACGCTAAACGGGGCGCCAAATTTCCGTCAATGACCGCACGGAGTGATCTAATTCCTATGCGTTGCAAGAGAATTAACTCTGCGTTCATGTGTTATGCATTCGGAGAACCCTAGGTGTGCTAACAGCAGTGCGACCGAGACAGAGATTTCCCAGCTCACGGCCGTGCGAGCAACCCAAAGCAATTAGCACACTGCCGCTCGTGAGTAATATCTCGGTAACGCAGAAACCACAAACTGTTTACCGAACGACACTCCGCTATCACCGTGAGCGAAACTCCGCAGACGTCGATGATTGAGCGCACGCTGGCCGCTGCCGCCTTTGGGAACCGGCCCGAAAGTTGGCCGCTGCCCACGGCGACGACGCCCTACGAATTGTGGCTGCGTGCAATCGCTTCCGGGGGGCAAGGCCGCTACGGCAGCGCCTACCGTGATCTGGCGGCGCTGCGCGGCGGCGCCGCGAGCGGCCCGCTGGTCTCACTGGCGCACAGCACGCAGGGATCTTTCCTGCGTCAGCTCGGCTGGCACACGCTGGCGCGCGGCTGGGACGGGCGTGCCCTGGCGCTGGCCGGCAGCGATCCCGAAGCCCGGGCCGACGCGCTGGTCGGGCTGGCGGCCGACGCGCTCGGCGTCGGCCGGTTGGCCGCTGCGGCGACGCTGTTGGCGCGCGCGGACACCGCGACCGAGGCGGCCGAGTTGCCAGAGCGGGTCGCCGATCGGCTGCGGGTGCGCAGGCGCTGGGTGGCCGCCGAGCTGGCGATGGCGTCCGGCGACGGGGCCACCGCGGTGCGCCACGCCTCCGAAGGGGTCGAACTGGCTCAGGCCATGGCCGTTCCATCGGCCCGGCACCGCGTCAAGAGCGACGTGGTGCTGGCCGCGGCGCTGTGCAGCGCCGGGTCCACCGAGCGCGCCCGCAAAGTCGCCGAAAAAGCGCTGGAAGCCGCCGGAGAATTCGCGCTCATACCACTTCGCTGGGCATTGGCTTGCTTGCTGATCGATATCGGAAGCGTCACATTTTCAGCACGGGATTTACCCGAAATTCGCGATATCTGCGCAGGTCAGGTACGACGCGCCGGTGGGACCTGGCGTACCGGGTGAAATCGCTTTCGACCGTTATTGTCATTCTCACGAGTTAGCCCCGGGATGTGTCCAGTTCGTAACGTTGGAGATACCGCCGTCGATGACAATTCGAGGAGAAAGTCTCGACGCTGTGGTTGCAGAGGCCGTAGCAGGAGACCGAAATGCGCTTCGGGAGGTGCTGGAGACCATCCGCCCGATCGTCGTCCGATACTGCCGCGCGCGCGTTGGGACGGCCGAGCGGGGCGGCCTGTCAGCAGACGACGTGGCTCAGGAGGTGTGCTTGGCCACCATCACGGCGTTGCCGCGATACCGAGATAGGGGGCGGCCGTTCCTGGCCTTCCTCTACGGCATCGCGGCCCACAAGGTGGCCGACGCCCATCGGGCCGCCGGCCGTGATCTCGCCTATCCCGCGGAATCCGTGCCGGAGCGCTGGTCGGCCGACGCGGGCCCGGAGCAGCTGGCCATCGAAGCCGATTCGGTCACCAGGATGAACGAGTTGCTCGAGATCCTGCCGGCCAAGCAACGCGAGATCCTGATCCTGCGGGTCGTCGTCGGCCTGTCCGCCGAGGAAACCGCCGCCGCCGTCGGCAGTACCACGGGAGCGGTCCGGGTGGCCCAGCATCGCGCACTTCAACGGTTGAAAGACGAGATTGTCGCGGCAGGTGATTATGCGTGACCTAGGTTCCGATTTGGGATTTACCGGGGACGATGCGTCGGCTTTCGACGCGGGATTGGACGAGCTGGCCCGCACCGATGTGATGCTCGACGCGCTCGCCGACCGTTCCGACATCGACTTCGACGATCCCGACGGCCTGGAAGACAAAGCGCTGGCCGCCCTGCTGGGGCAGTGGCGCGACGATCTGCGGTGGCCCCCGGCCAGCGCGCTGGTCTCCCCGGACGAGGCGGTGGAGGCGCTGCGCACCGGAATCGATGAGCGCCGGCGCGCACGGCACGGTCTCGCGGCGGTCGGTTCGGTGGCTGCCTCGCTGTTGATGCTGAGCGGCTTCGGGGCGGTGGTTGCCGACGCCCGTCCGGGCGACGCGCTATACGGCCTGCACGCGATGTTCTTCGACGAGCGGCGGGTCAACGACGATCAGGTCGTGCTGTCCGCCAAGGCCGATCTGGCGAAGGTCCAGCAGATGATCGCCCAGGGCCAGTGGGCTCAGGCCCAGAACCAGCTGGCCGAGGTCAGCAGCACGGTGCAGGCCATGAACGACCCCAGCCGCCGGCAGGACCTGATCAACCAGCTGAACCTGCTCAACACGAAGGTGGAGAGCCGCGACCCCAACGCGACGCTGCCGCCGGCCGCCCCGCCGACGGTGAATTCGCCGGCGACCCCGGCCCCGCAGTCGAAGACCGCCCCAGCCAGGTCGACGACCCCGTCGGCACCGACGACCACCACACCGTCGACCGTGGCCGGCACGACTTCCCCGCCGCCGAATCCGTCCGCGAGTGAATCCCCGACGCCGTCACCAACTGCGTCGGCAACTCCGTCGTCGACCAAGCACAAGCATCATCACGGTTCGACAACCACTACTTCGGTGGAGCCGACAGCACCCTGAAATGGGTCAGTGGCGGTGGTATCCGTCGGCGTCGGATGTCGCTTCGTTGAGTGAGGCGTCCGCATAGCCGCGGCAGTAGTCCCACGTGACATAGGAATCCGGCTCGGGGTCGTAGGCCGGCTCGTGCGGGCGAACGGTGCCGTCGATCAACAGCTGCAGCAGGTTGGCGCGCAACATGTCCCAGTCGTGATAGTGGTCCTGCTGGCACTCGTCGCAACACACCACCAGCCCGCGAATTCCCTTGTGCGCCAACAGGGCTTCGTAGACGGCGAGATCGGCCAAGTCGGCCTCGACCGCCATCCGCTCCTGCTGATCCAAAGGCTGGCCCGGCTCGACTGCATCCAGGGCTGCCGACGGGTCATAGGGGTCGTCGGCAAAAGGGTCGGGCGGCAAACCCGGGGGGAGGTGGTCGCGCACGCCTACTAGCGTACGCAGGCGGGCCGCCATAACGCTAGCGGCCGGTCCAGTGCGCAACCTCATCGTCGGCGCGCCCAAGAGCTGCGAGTCGGCTCCGATTCGATTGTCCGGTTCCTCATCGCGCCGCTCCGCGCCGCGCATCGTCACCGGGGGCAGGTGAGCCGATAGGATGGATTCTTCACCGCAAAGCATGGTTAAGGAAGGCCCGCCGATGTCCCGTGGCATGTCCGGCCTCGAAGACAGCTCTGACCTGGTTGCCAGTCCGTACGTGCGCGACGCTTCCCTCGGCGGCCTGGCCCCCGAACCGGTGCCGACCGGGGGCGACAACCCGAACAAGATCGCGATGCTGGGTCTGACGTTCGACGACGTCCTGCTGCTGCCGGCAGCGTCCGACGTGGTGCCGGCCACTGCTGACACGTCCAGCCAGCTCACCAAGAAGATCAGGCTCAAGGTGCCGTTGGTCAGCTCGGCTATGGACACCGTCACCGAGGCGCGGATGGCCATTGCGATGGCACGGGCCGGCGGCATGGGTGTGCTGCACCGCAATTTGCCGGTCGCCGAACAGGCCAGCCAGGTGGAGATGGTGAAGCGGTCCGAAGCCGGCATGGTCACCGATCCCGTCACCTGCCGGCCGGACAACACGCTGGCTCAGGTAGACGCGATGTGTGCCAAGTTCCGGATCTCGGGGCTGCCCGTGGTCGACGACTCCGGCGCGCTGGTCGGCATCATCACCAACCGCGACATGCGGTTCGAGGTCGACCAGTCCAGGCAGGTCGCCGAGGTGATGACCAAGGCGCCACTGATCACGGCGCAGGAAGGCGTGAGCGCCGACGCAGCGCTGGGCCTGCTGCGACGCAACAAGATCGAGAAGCTGCCCATCGTCGACGGCCACGGCAGGCTCACCGGGCTGATCACGGTCAAAGACTTCGTCAAGACCGAGCAGCATCCGCTGGCCACGAAAGACAGTGACGGGCGGCTGCTGGTGGGCGCTGCCGTCGGTGTCGGCGGGGACGCGTGGGTCCGCGCGATGATGCTCGTCGACGCCGGGTCCGACGTGCTGGTGGTCGACACCGCCCATGCCCACAACCGGTTGGTGCTTGACATGGTCGCCCAGCTCAAAGCCGAAGTCGGCGATCGGGTCCAGGTGATCGGCGGCAATGTGGCGACCAGGTCGGCCGCCACCGCGCTGGTCGAGGCCGGCGCCGACGCGGTCAAGGTCGGCGTGGGTCCCGGCTCCATCTGCACCACCCGGGTGGTGGCCGGGGTCGGCGCTCCGCAGATCACGGCGATTCTGGAAGCCGTCGCGGCGTGCGCCCCGAGGGGTGTGCCGGTGATCGCGGACGGGGGACTGCAGTACTCGGGCGACATCGCCAAGGCGCTGGCCGCCGGTGCGTCGACGACCATGCTGGGTTCGCTGCTGGCCGGCACCGCCGAGGCGCCCGGCGACCTGATCTTCGTGAACGGCAAGCAATACAAGAGCTACCGCGGCATGGGCTCGCTGGGCGCCATGGCAGGCCGGGGCGCCGGAACATCGGGCAAGTCCTACTCCAAGGACCGCTACTTCGCCGACGACGCGCTCTCCGAGGACAAGCTGGTGCCCGAGGGCATCGAGGGCAGGGTGCCGTTCCGCGGCCCGCTTTCGTCGGTGATCCATCAGCTGACCGGAGGGCTGCGCGCCGCGATGGGCTACACCGGTTCGCCCACCATCGAGGTGCTGCAGCAGGCGCAGTTCGTCCGGATCACCCCGGCCGGGCTGAAAGAGAGCCATCCGCACGACGTCGCGATGACCGTCGAAGCGCCCAACTACTACGTCCGATAATCCATGGTCGAGATCGGGATGGGCCGCGTGGCCCGTCGCACCTACGAACTCAGCGAGATCGGCATCGTGCCGTCGCGGCGCACCCGCTCGTCGCAGGACGTGTCGACGGCTTGGCAGCTCGACGCCTACCGGTTCGAGATTCCCGTCATCGCCCACCCGACCGATGCCCTGGTGTCGCCGGAGTTCGCGATCGAACTGGGCCGGCTCGGCGGGCTGGCGGTGCTCAACGGCGAGGGGCTGATCGGCCGGCACGCCGACGTCGAAGCCAAGATCGCGCAGCTGGTCGAGGCCGGCCGCAAGGAGCCCGAACCGTCGGCGGCGATCCGGCTGCTGCAAGAGCTGCACGCGGCCCCGCTGAACCCTGACCTGCTGGGCGCCGCGGTGGCCCGCATCCGCGAGGCCGGTGTCACCACCGCGGTGCGGGTCAGCCCGCAAAATGCCCAGGCGCTGACGCCGGTGCTGGTCTCGGCCGGTATTGACCTGCTGGTCATCCAGGGCACCATCGTGTCCGCCGAGCGGGTGGCCAGTGATGGCGAGCCGCTCAACCTGAAGACGTTCATCGCCGAGCTGGACATCCCCGTTGTCGCCGGTGGCGTGCAGGACCATCGCACCGCCCTGCATCTGATGCGCACCGGCGCGGCGGGCGTCATCGTCGGTTACGGCTCGACCCACGGGGTGACGACCACCGACGAGGTGCTGGGCATCAGCGTGCCGATGGCCACCGCGATCGCCGACGCCGCCGCTGCCCGGCGGGAGTACCTCGACGAGACCGGCGGCCGCTACGTCCACGTGCTGGCCGACGGCGACATCCACACCTCCGGCGAGCTGGCCAAGGCCATCGCCTGCGGAGCCGACGCGGTGATGCTCGGCACGCCGCTGGCCGAAAGCGCCGAGGCACTCGGGCAAGGATGGTTCTGGCCCGCCGCGGCGGCGCACCCGTCGTTGCCGCGGGGCGCGCTGTTGCAGATTGCCGTCGGCGAGCGGCCGCCGCTCGATCAGGTTCTCAACGGTCCGTCCGACGACCCGTTCGGCACCCTGAACCTGGTCGGTGGTCTGCGACGGTCAATGGCCAAGGCCGGTTACTGCGACCTCAAGGAATTCCAGAAGGTCGGCCTGACCGTCGGCAGCTGAGCTCACGCGCGAGCAGACGTGGAATCGCACTCCCGTGCTCCGAATTGTGCGATTCTGCGTCTGCTCGCCGTAGGCTGGGCCGATGAAGCCGGATTACGACGTACTGATCATCGGTTCGGGTTTCGGGGGTAGCGTCAGCGCACTGCGGCTCACCGAAAAGGGCTATCGGGTAGGGGTGTTGGAGGCCGGCCGCCGGTTCGCCGACGACGAGTTCGCCAAGACGTCCTGGAACCTGCGTAAGTTCCTGTGGGCGCCGAGGCTCGGCTGCTACGGCATCCAGCGGATCCACCCGCTGAAAAACGTGATGATCCTGGCCGGCGCCGGAGTGGGCGGCGGTTCGCTGAACTACGCCAACACGTTGTACGTGCCGCCTGAGCCGTTCTTCAACGACCCGCAGTGGAAGCACATCACCGACTGGGGCAGCGAGCTCGGGCCGCACTACGACCAGGCGCAGCGGATGCTCGGCGTGGTGTTCAACCCGACGTTCACCGACGCGGACCGCATCGTCAAGGAGGTCGCCGACGAGATGGGCTGCGGTGACACGTTCGTACCTACTCCGGTCGGGGTGTTCTTCGGCCCCGACGGTACCCAGGCCCCGGGCGTGACCGTGCCCGACCCGTATTTCGGGGGCGCGGGTCCTGCGCGCACCGGCTGCATGGAGTGTGGCTGTTGCATGACGGGCTGCCGCTACGGCGCCAAGAACACCTTGGTGAAGAACTACCTGGGGCTCGCGGAATCCGCAGGGGCACAAGTGATTCCGATGACGACGGTGAAGGGTTTCGAGCAGCGTTCCGACGGGCTGTGGGAGGTTCGCACGGTCCGCACCGGCAGTTGGCTGCGCCGCGATCGGCGCACCTTCACCGCCACCTACCTGATCCTGGCCGCCGGCACCTGGGGCACCCAGCACCTGCTGTTCAACATGCGAGACAAGGGCAAGCTGCCGCGTCTGTCGAAGCGATTGGGCGTGTTGACCCGCACCAACTCCGAGTCGATCGTCGGCGCCGGACGGCTGGAGGTGTCACCCGACCTGGACCTGACCCACGGGGTCGCCATCACGTCGTCGATACATCCGACACCGGACACTCATATCGAACCCGTCCGCTACGGCAAGGGCTCCAACGCGATGGGGCTGCTGCAGACCCTGATGACCGACGGCTCGGGTCCCGAGGGCACCGACGTGCCGCGGTGGAAACAGCTGCTGGAGCAGGCGAGGGATGATCCGCGCCGCATGCTGCGGCTGCTCAACCCGCGTCAGTGGAGCGAACGCACCATGATCGCCCTGGTGATGCAGCACCTGGACAACTCGATCACCACGTACACCAAGCGCGGCAAACTGGGCATCCGCTGGTACTCCAGCAAGCAGGGTCACGGCGAGCCGAACCCCAGCTGGATCCCGGTCGGCAACGAGGTCACCCGGCGCATCGCGGCCAAGATCGACGGTGTGGCCGGCGGCACGTGGGGTGAGCTGTTCAACATCCCGCTGACCGCGCACTTCCTCGGTGGTGCGGTGATCGGGGACAGCCCCGAAAACGGTGTCATCGACCCCTACCACCGGGTCTACGGCTACCCGACCATGTACGTGGTCGACGGCGCCGCGATCTCGGCGAACCTGGGTGTCAACCCGTCGCTGTCGATCACCGCGCAAGCCGAGCGGGCCGCGTCGCTGTGGCCGAACAAGGGCGAGAACGACCAGCGGCCGCTGCAGGGCGACAATTACCGCCGGCTGGACCCGATCCCGCCGGAGCATCCGGTGGTTCCCGCTGAAGCTCCCGGTGCGCTGCGGTGGCTGCCGATCGAACCCGTAAGCAACGCGGGCTGACTCAGCTCGCGATCACCTCAAGGGGTGCGCCGCTGACCACGCGGCTGCGCTCCCCGTGCACGTTGACGGGCACATCGCCCATCAGGGTGACCCGGTGCATGAGCCGGGGCTGGCCGTCGTAGTCGTCGATCGCCCGGTGCTGGGTGGCCCGGTTGTCCCAGATGGCAACGTCGCCAGGCTCCCAGTTCCAGCGAACAGTGTTCTCCGGCATGGTGATTCGCCGCTGCAGCAATTCCAGCAGCACGGTCGACTCGTGGCTGTCCAGGCCGACGAAGTTGCGCACGAAATCGCCGGCCACCAACGTGCGTTCGCCGGTCTCCGGGTGTACTCGCACCACGGGGTGCTCGGTCCGGAAATCGGCCTTC
The DNA here is from genome assembly GCF_001667115.1 of Mycobacterium sp. 852002-51163_SCH5372311. GTDB lineage: Bacteria > Actinomycetota > Actinomycetes > Mycobacteriales > Mycobacteriaceae > Mycobacterium. Next base: position 55,019 of record NZ_LZIJ01000183.1, read on the forward strand.
TCGAACACCTGGCGGAACGCCCGCTGCGCGTCGGTCATCGAGGCCTGGGCTTGAGGGCTCACGTAGTCGTAGCGGTTGGTGTGCAGCGCCCACAGATTCTCCACGAGGCACTTGAGCGGATCGGGTAGCCGCTCGTAGGCCGCCGCGGTGGACGCCCACAACGTCGATCCGCCATACCTGGGCAGCGTGACCGCGCGCAGGATCGAGGCCGCCGGGTAGTTCGCGGCGAAGGTGACGTCGGTGTGCCAGCGGTTGGCCGAGCCGTATTCGGAGTTGATCGGCGTGATGATCGGCGCGTTCTTGGCGGACAGCACCGCCGCGGCCGGGTGGCCGATCGGCGTGCCCAGCAGAGCGGCGAACGCGAGTTGCTGCGCGTCGTCCAGGTGGTGCTGGTCGCGGAAGAAGATCACCTTGTGGGCAAGCAGCGCCTGGTGGATCTCTTCGGCCGCGGGCGCATCGAGGTCACCGCTGAGGCGGACCCCGTCGACGCGGGCGCCGATTCGACTGCCCAGCTTGGTGACGGTGATCGAGTTTGTCATCGCTGTTTCCTTGGAAGAATTGGTGTAGTCAGTTGACTACATCGGCTAGTGTAGTCACATGACTACATCTTCGGCAAGTGGCCGCCGCAAGATTCCCACCGGACGCGAAGAGGTGGCCGCGGCGATCCTGGACGCCGCCACCGACCTGTTCGCGGAGCGAGGGCCGGCCGCGACGTCGATCCGCGACATCGCCGCTCGGTCGAAGGTGAACCACGGACTGGTATTTCGCCACTTCGGCACGAAGGAACAACTGGTCGGCGCCGTGCTCGATCACCTCGGCGCGAATTTGACCGACCTGTTGGAATCGCAGGCGCCCGCCGACGTCGTCGAACGGGCGCTGGATCGGCAGATGCGGGTCATGGCCCGCACGGTGCTCGACGGCTACCCGGCCGGCCAGCTGCAGAAGCGCTTCCCCAACGTCGCAGAGCTGCTCGAGCGGGTGCGCCCGAGCCACGACGACGACGCCAGCGCACGGCTGGCCGTCGCCAATGCCCTTGCGCTGCAATTCGGTTGGCGGCTGTTCGCGCCGATCTTGCGCTCGGCGACGGGTCTCGACGAGCTCACGGATGCCGACCTGCGGCAGGCCGTGCTCGACGAGGCCGCGCGGATGGTCGAACCGCGCTGAGTCGCGTTGGCCCCTCCGACGCAGCATCGAGTGTGTATTGGGGGCTTCGGTTGTGAACACCGGGCGGTGAAAATCGCCCGAGGTACGCCCTGGATACACACCCAAATCCGTGGATGCACGCCCGACGGCGTCGAACCGCGCTGAGTCAGCCGATCAGTCCCCGGCGATGTACGGGCTCACGCCCCGGCGGCTGCGGCGGCGCAGGCAGCAGCGGCTTGCGTTTGCGCACCGCGATGGTCGTCGGCGCTTCGGTGTTCAGCTCGAGGTCTTCGCCGGCGTGCCGGATCGTGAGCTCGGAGCCCGGCCCGTCGCGCAGCGTATAGGTCACGTCAGTGTGGTTGACGTCGACGGTCAGCCGGAACTCGCGCCAGCGCAGCCGGAACGTCAGACGAGAGATGCCGTCGGGCAGATGGGGATCGATGGACAGGACGCCCTCGTCGTCGCGCAGCCCGCCGAAGCCGGCGACCAGCGCGGTCCACGCGCCGGCCAGCGAGGCCATGTGCAACCCGTCGCGGGTGTTCTGGTGCAGGTCGCGCAGATCGATCAGGCCGGCCTCGTAGGCGTAGTCGTGGGCCAGCTCCAGATGCCCGACCTCGGCGCACATGACCGCCTGGGTACACGCCGACAGCGACGAGTCGCGCACCATGCGCCGTTCGTAGTAGTCGACGTTGCGCGCCTTCTGCTCGGGCGTGAACGCGTGGCTCTGCCACTGCATCGCCAGCACCAGGTCGGCCTGCTTGATCACCTGCGCGGGGTAGAGCCGCACGTAAGCCTCGTGCAACAGCAACGGGTAGGTGGTGTCAGTATCGAATTTCCACTCCGTCAGGGTGGTGAAACCTTCACACTGCTGGTGCACACCGAGCTCGTCGTCGTAGGGAATGTGGGCGGCGTTGGCCGCATTGCGCCAGGCCGCCATTTCCTCGGTGGTGACACCCACTGCTCCGGACGCATCGGGGTGGCGGGCGCAGGCGTCGGCCGCGGTGATCAGGTTGTGTGCCGCCATCAAATTTGTGAACACGTTGTCGCGGACGATCGCCGTGTACTCGTCGGGACCGGTGACGCCGTCGAGGTGCCACACACCGTGGCGATCGTGGTGCCCGAGCGACATCCACAGCCGCGCGGTCTCGATCAGCACGGCCAGACCGCACTCCGCCTCCAGCGACTCGTCGCCGGTGACCACGCGGTAGCGCTCGAAGGCCATCGCGATGTCGGCGTTGATGTGCCAGGCGGCGGTTCCGGCCGGCCAGTACGCCGAGCATTCCTGACCGCGGATGGTTCGCCACGGAAACGAGGCACCGTCAAGGCCGAGCTCGGCCGCCCGCTCCTTCGCCAGGTCCAACGTCGACGCGCGCCAGCGCAGCGCGTCGGCGACGGCGTGCGGCAGGGTGTAGGTCAGCACCGGCAGCACAAAGCCTTCGGTGTCCCAGAAGGCGTGCCCGTCATAACCGGTTCCGGTGAGCCCCTTGCTGGGGATCGCGCGGCGCTCGGCGCGCGCACTGGCCTGCACCAGGTGGAACAGCCCGAACCGCACGGCTTGCTGAGATTCCGGGTCGCCCTCGACCTCGACGTCTGCGCAGTCCCAAAAGAGGTCCAGGAACGCCCGTTGCGATTCGATGAGCCCCTTCCAGCCGCTGTAGCGGGCGCTGTGCTGTGCGGCGGCGGCCTGGTCGCGCAGTGCCGGGCGGGAACGCAGGCTGGACCAGCCGTATGCCAGGTATTTGACGATGCGCAACTTCTGGCCGGGACGCAGCCCGCAGATGATCGTGGTGCGGGCCAGGTCGGGGCGGGCATCGGTGGAAACCTCGACCCGCCCGGGAACGTCGACCTCGTGGTCCATCGTGGCGGACATCATCAGCGAGCTTGCGCGGGTGCGGTGCATGAGAAGTGCTCCGTACTCGGTGCTTTCGTGGGCGACGGCCTCCAGCGGGTTTTCCAGGATGGCCGAGACTCGCGGGTCGTCCGAGGTCTCCGGCTGGTCTTCGTTGGTCACCAGTTCGGATTGCACTGTCGCGCGGATGAATTGGTCGACCGCTTCGACCACATACTCGATGGCCGCCACGCTGCGGTGCACCAGCGACACCAGCCTGGTGGAGACCACCTTGACTTCCTTGCCGGTGGGCGAGCGCCAGTGTGCGCGGCGGACCAATGTCCCGGCGCGCAGGTCGAGGCACCGCTCGTGCTCGATCAGTTCGCCGTAGCGGACGTCGAACGGCTCGTCGTCGACCATCAGGCGGATGATCTTGCCGTTGGTGACGTCGACAACGGTCTGGCCGGCCTCGGGGTAGCTGTATCCGGCCTCGGCGTACGGCAGCGGCCGGATTTCGTAGAAGGAGTTCAGATAGGTACCCGGCAGGCCGTACGGCTCCCCCTCGTCGAGATTGCCGCGCAACCCGATGTGCCCGTTGGACAAGGCGAACAGCGACTCCGACTGGGCCAGAATATTCAGGTTGAGCCTGGTCTCACGGATCTGCCACGGTTCGACGGGGAAGGCTTCTTCAGTAATCATGACTGCAGCAGCTCGGCGAGGTCGGTCACCACAATGTCGGCGCCGTTGCGGCGCAAATCTTCGGCCTGGCCCACCCGGTCGACGCCTACCACCACGCCGAAGTTACCGTCCCGGCCCGCCTGCACGCCGGATATCGCGTCCTCGAACACCGCAGCCGCGTCGGGGGGAACCTCGAGCAGCTCGGCCGCGCGCAGAAACGAGTCCGGCGCAGGCTTGCCGGCGATGTTTTCCTCGCGCAGCGTCACCCCGTCCACCCGCTGCTGGACAAACCGATCGAGGCCGGTGATTTCCAGGACGTCGCGGGTGTTGGCGCTGGAAGACACCACGGCCACCCCGAGACCCGCCTCCGACACCGCCTCCAGATAGCGTCGCGACCCGTCGAACACCTTGACGCCGTCGTCGTGCAGCACCTTCTGGAACATGTCGTTCTTGCGGTTGCCCAGCCCGTATACCGTCTCGGCGTCACCCGGGTCGTCCGGGCTGCCGTCGGGCAGCTCGATTCCGCGGCTCTCGAGAAACGACCGGACCCCGTCTTCGCGTTTCTTGCCGTCGACGTACTTGCGGTAGTCGGCAGCCACGTCGAAGGGCACGAACTCTTCTCCGGTGTCCTCGGCGCGTTTCTTCAGATACGCGTCGAACATGGCTTTCCACGCCTTGGTGTGCACGCTCGCGGTATCGGTGAGCACACCGTCGAGGTCGAACAAACAAGCACGTATGTTTTCCGGCAGACCCAGCGGGCTCACGGACACCTCACTTTCGGGGGTTGGGCGGTATCCACTCCACCATGCTTGTGCGTGTGCCGCCACCAATCTGGTGAGTCGATTTCAGCCGACCGCCCGGACGACCCCCTGGATGACTCGCAGTCGCCCGTCGGCCAGCGCCTCGGTCAGGTTCTCGGCTTTGCATGCGAAGCCGGGGACGAACGCGTGCAGGCCCAGCGGGTTGACGGGCTGGGCCAGCATGGTCTGCATGAGGGCGGCCGCCTGGTCGGTGAGGTCGTTCCAGCCGTCGACCGAGAACCCGGCCGATTCGACGGCGACGCGCAATCCCTCGGAGGTGACCAGATGACTGGCTGTGGGGTGATCGGCCCACGGGAGCGGATAGCCGAGTTCGCGGGCGTCGCCAATCGTGATGTCCCACATGGCAAGCCGTCCACCGGCTGTGAGGACGCGGCGTGCTTCGGAGTACAGGCGCGACTTGTCGGCCACGTTCATCTGGACGTGTTGGCTGACGACGACATCGAAAGTGCCGTCGGCGAAGGGGAGTTCGGTCACGTCCGCTTGACGAACCAAGATCAGGTCGTCGAGCCCGACGAGCCCGTTGAGCCAACGATTCGTCTGGCAGTACTCGTCGGTGAGATCCACGGCGGTGACCGGGCAGCCGTAGCGGTGGGCCACGTAGCGCGCGGTGCCGCCGACCCCGCTGCCGGCGTCGAGCACCCTACTGTCGGTGGTGATCTGCGCAAGGTCCACCAGCTGGCTGGTGGCGTAGCGCCCCATGGTGTGGAAGTCCTCCAGCAGGGCCAGGTCGGCGGGTTCGAGGTGGTCGAGGTCTTTCCCGGCGGCGGTCAGTGCCGCCTCGATGTTCCGCCGCGACAGGCCGGTCGAGTACTGGGCCGCGATTGTCTCCGTCATTTCTGCACCCATTCGGTGAGGAGGGGAGGCATCGTGATGAGGGCGCCGGCCGCGAGCGCCTCTGCACGGAACCGCGACACGAACTCGTCGGTATCGGTTAGCTCGTCGATGCCGAAGCCGTTGTGCTGCGCGACGGGAGAGACCAATCGCCGCACCTCGACGTCGGCATGGCCCAGGACATAGCGGCTGCCGGTGGGGGTTGTACTCATCGCGTGATTGTCCTTTCTGGCTCGCGCACTGCGCTGTGCTCGTCGCGCCACACCGCTGATTGAGCCGAGAGCCGGGGATGGGCGGGCCGGGGATGCTGCTGAAGTCGGTCGAACTTGTCCAGCCGGTGCATCGGTACCAGTCCGATCAACATGAAGTTCCACACTTGGCGGATGAGATTGGTTGCGGTGCGGCGGGATTCCGGCCCGGTGACATAACGGCGAGCGATCGTCAGGAAGTCCTCGGGTTCGACGCCTGCGACGTCGTAGACGTGCGTGGTGGGGCCGCCCATTTCCCACGTCCCCAGGCCGTGCTCGGGCAGATAGTGACGCAGGCTGGATTCGAAGAACATGTCGGCGTGGAGTCGCTTGGCGTTCACCCGTACCGCACGCATGAACAGCCAAGGGGGACTGTCGATGTGGCGCACCCGCCGGCCCAGCGCCGCACCGATCGCGTCGGCGATCTCCGCCCCGGACAGCAGTGCCGGTCCCGTCGGGCGGTAGGTGCGGCCGTCGTGGCGGTGCGGGTCGAGCAGCGCGCCGACGGCAACCCGGGCGATGTCTTCGTTGGAGGGCGGTGCGTTTCGGCCCGCGCCGGTCGGCGTCGGCAACACTCCCAGCTGCGCGGCCACCGGGACCAGCTGTAGGTAGTTGTCGGCGAAGTAGCCCGGATCGACCGCCACGTGGGCGGTGTCCGGCAACAGCTCGAACAACTTGTCAGTCAACCAGGCTTGCCGGGTCATCAGGGACGGATGCTCGGGGCTGGCCAGCCACTGGCCAAGGGCCACCACCGCTTGCACACCCGCGCGCCGGGCGGCCACGGCAAACGTCACCGCGCTATCGAGCGCATGGGGATGGTATGGGGCGTTGAAGAAGAACCGGTCGACGCCCTCCATCGCGGCCGTAACCTGTTGAACGTCAAACATATCGGCGACCACGACCTCGGCTCCCAAGTCTCGCAGCCGAGCGCTGCGTGCATCGTCGCGATGGACCATGGTTCTGGTCGGGATCCCCCGCTTCAGCAGTTGGACGGCGACCGCGCCGCCGATCCTGCCCGTGGCACCGGTTACCAATACGCGATTGTGTGTCATCGAATTTCCCTTTCTTGACGTGCCGGCTCCCAGGCCGGCAACAGCCAGCCGACGACGATTGCCGCGCCCAGCGCGATGCCCGCGCAGACCAGCGAGCTGGCCTGCAGGCCGTCCAGGAATGCGTGATTGACGGCGTCGCGGACGGACTCGGCTTGTTTTGCGGGCAATTGCTCGATCACCCTGTGCGCCAGCGCCATTGAGTGCCGCATCGCCTCGGTGGGCAGCCCTGGCGCCGTGTCGAGATGTCCCGAGTACACCGAGGCGAAGATGCTGCCCGCGATGGCAACGCCGAGGGTGCCGCCGAGTTCGCGGGTGGTGTCGTTGACGGCCGAGCCGACGCCGGCCTTGTCGGCGGAGAGCGATCCCATGATGGCCTCGGTGGCCGGCGCCGTCGTCAAGCCGAGCCCGCCACCGAGCAACAGCATCTGCGCGGCGATTTCGATGTATGGCGTGGCCGCGTCGGCCGTGGACGCCCATGCCAGCCCCGCGGCGAACACGGTCAGGCCCGCGGCGACGACGGTGGTGGTGCCGATTCGTTCGACCAGTCGCGGTCCCAGGATGCTGGCCAGGGCGATGGACGCGGCGACCGGCAGTAGTCGCACGCCGGTCTGAAAGGCCGTGTAGTTCTTGATGAATTGGAAGTACTGGGTGATGACGAAGATGAAGCCGAACAGTGTCAGGAACCCGGCGGTCACGGCCAGGCTACCGCCGGAGAACCGGCGGTTGAAGAACACCGTGACGTCCAGCATGGGGTGGGTGGTGTGCCGCTCCCACAGTGCGAACCCCGCGAGAACGATTGCCGAGATCGCGAATCCGATGACGGTCCGTGCGTCGGTCCATCCCCAGGTGGGCGCCTCGATGACGGTGTAGACCAGCGTCGTGATGCCGGCTGCCGACAACAGCAACCCAGGCGCGTCGACGCGCGGCGCGGCCGGGTCGCGCGAGGTCGGAACGAACAGGATGCCGCCGACGATCGCCAGCGCCGCGATCGGGATGTTGACCATGAAAATCGAGCCCCACCAGAAGTGCTCGAGCAGCCAGCCGCCGCTGATCGGGCCCACCGCCACCCCGACGCCGACCATGGCCGCCCACAGCCCGATCGCCTTGGCGCGCGGAGCCGGATCGGTGAAGATATTGGTGATCAACCCCAGCGTGGTCGGGAAGATCACCGCCGCACCCACGCCCATGGCTGCTCGGGCGGCTATCAGTGCGTTGGCCGAATCCGACTGTGCGGCAACGGCAGACGTGAGGGCGAACAGGGCCAGTCCTGAGTTGAGCCAGCCACGCCTGCCGTAGCGGTCGGACAGGCTGCCGACCGACAGCAGCAGGCCGGACATGACCAGGGTGTAGGCGTCGACGATCCATTGCAGCTGGGCGGTGTCGGCGCCGAGTTCGCGCGACAGGGTGGGGAGCGCGACGTTGACGATGGTGGCGTCGACGCTGATGACAAAGACCCCGAGGCAGATGACCGCGAGTGCGGGAATGGGATGGTTTCGGAGCATCGGCTCGGTGCGCATGGACAAGACACTAAAGTTAATAGACAAATAAATCAAGTACCTAGTAGAAAAAGATGTCCAGCCTTGTTAACGTGTTGGGGTGCCCCCTCGCCGGAACTACAACCAGAACTGTCCGATCGCCCGCGGGCTCGATGTCCTCGGTGAGCGGTGGACGTTGCTGATCCTGCGGGAGCTGGTCGGCGGCGCTCGCCGTTATGGTGACCTGCGCGACGAGCTACCGGGTATCGCCACCAATCTGCTGGCCGAGCGCCTCAAGGAACTGCAAGACGCCGGGCTCGTCGACCGCGCCGACCTGCCGGCCCCGATCGGGCGGACCGTGTACACCCTCAGCGACCTGGGCTGGCAGCGGGTGCTGCCGATTCTGCAGAGCATCGCATGGTTCGGGCTGGACCGGCTGGACCCGATCGGGGACGGCCCGGCATCGCCGTTGAACGGGTTCCTGGCCGGCATCCTGTTGGGCTTCAACTCGCGTCAGGCGGCCGGTCTGGAGGTGACGTGCCGGGTCGAGATCGACGGCCGCCGTTTCGAATTCGCGGTGACCGAAGGTCGTCTCGGCCCGGCTCACGGCGAACCCGCGGTGACGATCAACGCCAGCGCCACCGACCTGGTCACCGCGCGACTGGGAGCGACCGAAGGTAAGCGCAGGGCGGCGCTCCGGCGCATCGACTGCAAGGGCGACCCCGATGCCGTCGGCGCGGTGCGTAAAGCGTTTTCGCTGTAGGTGTCAAGCGTTTCAATCTTGGGTCGCGAGCAGGGCGGCGATGAGTGCGTGTGCGATGAACTTGCCGTATCGCCCCGCCGACCAACCGCGTTCGATGACGAGAAGCTCGTAGAGCTCGGGCGCGTGATACGTCCACAGGACGTCGCGCGCCTGTCTGGAGCTGACTCGTAGCTGGCCCGTATTGGCGAGATCCGACGCGAACATCGTCATTGCAGCAAGAGTTTCCTGACGGATCTGCTTCCAGACCTCCGCAGCGTCCGGGGACGACGCGGCGCCATCGCGTGCGAGTAGCTGGACCGGAGCGCTGCGCGGCATGGTAGACGCGAGGTGCTGGGCGTAGATTTCGAGCTTGCGGGCCGCCTCGGTCGCATTGACCACGTTCTGGATCACGTCTCGCTGCACCATCGGGATCGGCTCGTCGTCGCCCGCGACGGACACGTCGAAAAGTGCTTTGAGCACGCCCGCTTTGGTCGCGAAGGCCTTGTACACCGTTTCGACAGACACGCCGGCGTCCCGCGCGATCTCTGCGATGGTCGTTGTCGCATAACCCTGCGCCAGGAAGCGCTTCCGGGCAGCCGCCAGCACCGCGTGTCGGTTCTGCTGTGCCTGTTGACGACGACGGGTCGAGTCGTAGCGGCGCGGCGGCTGGCTCTTGACAGATCCCATATTTCAGTACATGCTCCTGTATCTATTACTAGTCACTGTATCAGAACTGGGAGCGCACATGACAACCGCAACACGCCCCGCGGTCGTTTCGGACGGTGATCATCTCGCGGCGGCAGCGCGGGCGCTGGCACCCGAAATCACACAGTGCGCCGACGAGGCCGAGGCGCTCGGGACACTGCCGCCCCATCTGGTCGAGGGGCTGCGCGAGGCCGGCGTCTTCCGCGCCCTGCAGCCACGCTCCCTGGGCGGGTTGGAGTTGGCCCCAGTCGAATTCATTCAGGTAGTCGAGGAACTGGCGCGAGCCGACGGTTCGACTGGCTGGATCGCGGCGATCGGTGCCGGCGCACCGGCGTTCACGGCCTGGCTCGAAACTGCCGTCGCCACAGAGCTATTCGGCTCGAACGCCGACTTTTTGGCGGCCACGGTGTTCGCTCCGACCGGGCGGGCCGTCTCGGATGGCAGCGGACGGTTCGCCGTCGACGGTCGTTGGCCGTTCGCGAGCGGTTGCCGCCATGCCGAATGGATGCTGACCGGGATATTCGTGTTCGACGGCAAAACGCCGCGAATGATCCCCGGACAGGGTCCCGACTGGCGCCTCGCGTTCTTTCCGCGCGCCAACGCCGAAATCGTCGACAACTGGGATGTCCTGGGGCTGCGCGCCACCGGCAGCAACGACATCGTCGCCCGAGGTCTCCACGTCGCCGAAGAGCACACCATCAGCCCGTTCTTCCAGCCGGCACGTCACGACGGGCCACTGTGGAGACTGGCGTTCTTCACCCTCGTCGGAATTGCCCTGGTCGGTGTCCCGCTCGGGATCGCCAGACGCGCACTCGACGAATTCACCGATCTCGCGGCGACCAAGACCCGCGCCGGCACCTTCCAGCAGCTTGCCGAGGATCCGGCCGCACAGGTCGAGTTCGCCTGTGCTGAAGCCAGTTTGAGGTCAGCGCGCGCTTTCGTTCTCGATGAGGCCGGTTCCTTGTGGGCCACCGCATGTGCCGGCGACCCGCCATCGCTGGAGCAGCGCGCCGGCTTCCAACTCGCCGCCCAGGAGGCGATGCGGGCGGCACGTCAAGCAGTCGATACGACGTTCTCGTTGACCGGTGCGCGCGCGGTGCACGCGAGCCACCCCCTGCAACGGTGCTTCCGGGATTTGCACACCGCCGGCCAGCATGTGTATTTCAGCCCGTCCGCCCTCAAGCGCTACGCCGGCACCCGCTTCGGCATTGCGCAACCGACCCACATGATGTGAAGCAGCGCAGTTAAGACCCACCCGGGCACGCTTCGCGAGCCACTAAGCTGGCTGCGTGGCCGAATCCGCTGATGTCTCCGACGAGGTCGCCGTGCCTACATCGCCTTCACCGCCGGCTCGACCGGTGCTCGTGGTCGACTTCGGCGCGCAATACGCGCAGTTGATCGCCCGCCGGGTTCGAGAAGCACGGGTTTTCTCGGAGGTGATCCCGCACACCACGCCGATCGACGAAATCAAGGCCCGTGATCCGCTGGCCGTCGTGCTGTCCGGCGGACCCGCCAGCGTCTATGCCGAGGGTGCTCCGCAACTGGATCCTGCGCTGTTCGACCTCGGCCTGCCAGTGTTCGGCATCTGCTACGGGTTTCAGGCCATGGCGCAGGCGCTCGGTGGAACCGTCGCCCACACCGGCACCAGCGAGTACGGCAGGACAGAATTGAAAGTCCTTGGCGGCGAGCTACATTCGGACCTACCGCAGGTCCAGCCGGTCTGGATGAGCCACGGCGACGCGGTCACCGCCGCGCCCGACGGATTTCACGTGGTGGCCAGCAGCGCGGGCGCCCCGGTGGCGGCCTTCGAGGCCCGCGATCGGCGGCTGGCGGGGGTGCAGTATCACCCCGAAGTGATGCACACCCCGCACGGCCAACAGGTGCTCAGCCGGTTTCTGCACGACTTCGCCGGGCTGGGCACCGACTGGACACCGGCCAACATCGCCAGCGCGTTGGTCGACCAGGTGCGTCTGCAGATCGGCGACGGCCACGCAATCTGCGGGCTGTCCGGCGGCGTGGATTCCGCGGTGGCCGCAGCGCTGGTGCAACGCGCCATCGGTGATCGTCTGACCTGTGTCTTCGTCGACCACGGGCTGTTGCGCGCCGGTGAGCGGGCTCAGGTGGAGCGCGATTTCGTCGCGGCTACGGGCGCCAATCTGGTCACCGTCGATGCGGCGCAGACTTTCCTGGAGGCGTTGTCGGGTGTGACTAACCCCGAGGGCAAGCGGAAGATCATCGGCCGGCAGTTCATCCGCGCCTTCGAGGGTGCGGTGCGGGATGTGTTGGGGGGGCACGGCCCCGGAAAAGACATTGAGTTTCTGGTGCAAGGCACACTGTATCCGGATGTGGTGGAGTCCGGCGGCGGCAGCGGCACCGCGAACATCAAGAGCCACCACAACGTCGGCGGTCTGCCCGGCGACCTGAAGTTCAAACTCGTCGAGCCGCTACGGCTGCTGTTCAAAGACGAGGTGCGTGCGGTCGGCCGGGAGCTGGGCTTGCCGGAGGAAATCGTTGCGCGTCAGCCATTTCCAGGACCGGGGCTGGGCATTCGGATCGTCGGCGAGGTCACCGCCGGGCGGTTGGCTACGCTGCGGCACGCCGACTCGATCGTGCGTGAGGAGCTGACGGCGGAAGGTCTGGACCACCAGATTTGGCAGTGCCCGGTGGTGCTGCTGGCCGACGTCCGCTCGGTCGGGGTGCAGGGCGACAACCGCACCTACGGGCACCCGATCGTGCTGCGGCCGGTGTCCAGCGAGGACGCCATGACCGCCGACTGGACCAGGGTGCCGTACGAAGTGCTGGAGCGCATTTCGACCCGGATCACCAACGAGGTGGCCGAGGTCAACCGCGTCGTACTGGACATCACCAGCAAACCGCCCGGCACCATCGAGTGGGAGTAGCGGGTAGGCCGGCTGGGCCTTGCGCGTTGGGTGTGAATCCTGGGCTTTGCGCGTGAATCCTGGGCTTTGCGCGTGAGCCTACGGCGTCGATTCGCGATTTCTAACCGCCCAGGATTCACTGTCAACGCCATAGATTCACAGCCAACGCCGTAGATACACACTGAACCGGCGCTGTGTGCCGGACCGCGGTTGCCCTGCGGTTTCACGCCTCCCGCAAGGCAGCGTTTTCAGCGTCTTGACGGTGGCTTGACGGGGTCCAAGGGCGGGTGTTTACTCGAATTAATCGAACATACTTTCGAACAATCACTCTCGGGAGGCTTGGCATGACTGCGGCTTTGGCCTCCGAACTGCCTCAGGAAAACCGTGCTGAGCAGCTGAAACTGCTGCGCCGGAAGATGGCGGCGGTTTCCGAGAAGATGTCCGGCAGCCATGTCCACCCAGATGACCTGCTGCCGGAGCCGACCGGGCAGGCGCTGGTCCCCCGCGGAACGGTGGCGATGCTGTCGGGGGCCCGGTCGCTGGTGCTGAGCATGGTCGCGTCGGTGACGGCGGCCGGAGGTAACGCGGCGATCGTCGGGCAGCCGGATATCGGACTGCTGGCCGCTGCGGAGATGGGAGCGGATCTGAGCCGGCTCGCAGTGATACCGGATCCCGGGACCGACCCGGTGGAGGTGGCCGCGGTGCTCATCGATGGCATGGACCTGGTGGTGCTCGGTCTGGGTGGGCGCCGGGTGCCGTGGTCGCGGACGCGGGTGGTGGCGGCCCGGGCCCGTCACAAAGGCTGCACCCTGCTGGTCACCGACGGCGACTGGCAAGGAGCCCTGGCCCGGCTGGAGGCCCGGGTTTGCGGCTACGAGATCACGGCCGACAGCAGCCCCGGGTTCGGACGAATCAGGGGGGTGCGGCTGCAGATTCGCGGGTGTGCGGGGGGACGGGTGATCGGCCGGATCCGAACCGGGTGAATCTCGTGGCTTCCCGGGTTTTGGCGATCTGGTGCATGGACTGGCCCGCGGTCGCGGCGGGGGCAGCAGCGGGCCGGCCCGCGACGGCTCCGGTCGCGGTCACTCTGGCCAACCGGGTGATCGCGTGCTCGTCTGCCGCTCGTGCGGCGGGAGTGCGGCGAGGCCTGCGTCGCCGGGAGGCGGCGGCCCGCTGCCCGCAACTGCACGTTGCGACCGCCGACGCCGACCGCGACGCCCGCTTCTTCGAAGGTGTGATCGCGGCGGTGGACGACCTGGTGCCGCGCGCCGAGGTGCTGCGGCCCGGGCTCTTGGTGCTGCCGGTGCGCGGGGCGGCCCGCTATTTCGGGTCCGAGCAACAGGCGGCCGAGCGGTTGATCGATGCCGTCGCCGTGGCCGGCGCCGAGTGTCAGGTGGGGATCGCAGACCAGCTGTCCACCGCGGTCCTGGCTGCGCGTGCGGGCCGTGTCGTAGAGCCGGGAGGCGACGCGAGGTTTCTGTCGGTGCTGTCGATCCGGCAGCTTGCCACCGAGCCGAGCCTGTCCGGTCCGGGCCGGGAAGAGCTGACGGATCTGTTGTGGCGGTTGGGGATTCGCACCATTGGTCAGTTCGCCGCGCTGTCCCGCACCGACGTGGCTTCCAGATTCGGTGCCGACGGGGTGGCGGCCCACCGGTTCGCTCGCGGGCAATCCGAACGTGGGCCGTCCGGTCGCGAGCCACCGCAAGAGCTCGAAGCCGTGCTGGACTGCGATCCGCCGATCGACCGGGTTGATGCCGCGGCTTTCGCGGGCCGCTCGCTGGCCGGCAGTTTGCATCAAATGCTGATGGCCGCCGGAGTGGGATGTACCCGGCTGGCCATACATGCCGTCACCGCCAACGGCGAAGAGCTGGAACGGGTGTGGCGGTGTGCCGAGCCGTTGACCGAGGATGCCACCGCTGACCGGGTGCGCTGGCAACTGGACGGGTGGCTGAGCAACAGAAAGGCTCTGGACCGGCCGACGTCGCCGGTGACGTTGCTAAGGCTGCAGGCGATAGAGGTGGTGTCCGCCGAGGCGCTGCAGTTGCCGCTCTGGGGCGGTCTGGGGGAGGAGGACAGGCTGCGGGCCCGTCGCGCGCTGGTTCGGGTGCAGGGCCTACTCGGCCCGGAGGCGGTGCAGGTGCCGGTGTTGTCCGGCGGCCGCGGACCGGCCGAACGCATCACCCTTACTCCGCTGGGCGACGAGCCGGTGCCGCAGTCCGACCCGAATCAGCCCTGGCCCGGCCAGCTGCCGGGACCGTCGCCGGCGGTGCTGCTCGACGATCCGGTGGAATTGCTTGACGCTCAAGGCAATCCGATACGGGTGACCAACCGGGGAATGTTCTCCGCCGACCCTGCACGATTGACCTTCCGTGATCAAGACGATCGGCTGCGGTGGTGGTCCGGACCGTGGCCGGTCGACGAGCGGTGGTGGGATCCGGAGCGAGCGGGGGCCGCCGGCCGCACCGCCCGTGCCCAGGTGCTGCTGGAAACCGAGCGCGCGCTGCTGCTGTGCTATCGCCAAAGGAGGTGGTATCTCGAAGGGATCTACGAATAGGGTTATGCCCCAAGGTATTCGACGCGGCGCAATGCATCAGGCGTCAGGTCCTTCAGCGAGGGATACCCGTCGACGGCCATGATCAGGTCCGCTTCGGCAAGCAAGGAGCGCAGTACGTGCACGATGCCGTCGACACCCCCGAGCGCCAGGCCGTAGGCGTACGGGCGGCCGATGCCCACCGCGGTCGCCCCCATCGCGAGGGCTTTGATGATGTCGGCGCCGCTGCGGATGCCCGAGTCGAACAGCACCGGCAGCCCGTCGGCGGCCTCGAGCACCCCCGGCAGGCAGTCCAGCGCGGGCAGCCCGCCGTTGGCTTGCCGACCGCCGTGGTTGGAGCAGTAAATGCCGTCGACACCAAGGTCTTTGGCGCGCCGCGCATCGTCGGGATGGCAGATGCCCTTGACCATCAGCGGCAAGCTGGTCTGCGACCGTAACCACTCCAGGTCGTCCCACCTGAATGGGCCGCCGAAGATCGGCAATTTGCGCACGGCCGCCTCGGTGGCGTCTTCGCCGGGATCCAGGCCGGCGCGAAAAACCGGGTCGCTGGTGTAGGTGGCCAGGCAGCCGCTGGGCACCTGCGGGTAGTTCCCGGCGCTCAGGTCACGTGGACGCCAGCCGGTGACCCAGGTGTCGAGGGTGACCGCGATGCCCTTGAACCCGCATGCTTCAGCGCGGTGCACCAGGCTGGCGGCCATCTCCCGGTCGGGGGCGTGTACAGCTGGAAAAACCCCGGGGTGTCACCGAGCGCGGGGGCGACGTCTTCCATCGGATCGGAGGTCAGCGTCCCGACGAAGAACGGCACGCCCGTGCGGGCGGACGCGCGGGCAGCAGCCAGGTCGCCGTGGCCGTCTTGGGCGCACACTCCGATGACCCCGATCGGGGCCATGAATATCGGTGCCGGCAATGTCAACCCGAAGAGCTCGACCGACATGTCGCGTTCGGTGGGAGCAATACCCATGCGCGGGAACACACCCCAGCGCTTGAATGCCTCGACATTTGCCCGCTGGGTCAGTTCGTCTCCGGCGCCGCCGGCGACATACCCCAGCACTTTCGGCGGCATCGCCGCGGCTGCCTTGGCTTCTAACTCGGCGAAGGCGATCGGGTACGGCGGCTGCCTGCCGGCCTGTCCTTGTTCATAGAGTTCGTTTTGATACTCGGCGAACGCCATGGCACGCAGATACCCGGCGATTGGTCCCCTAAACGCCGCCCGCGGACGAACAGGTATCCGAACTAAACCTGCTGCCCCACTACATGAGACTGTGTCACCGCTTATCAGCCCGGGGGAATCGCACTGCCGCCAACCAGCTTTGGTCGCGAAAGTCGGGTCAGGAACTGGTCATTCCCCGAACCCCGGCTGTGGAGCTCCGGCCGGCTGTGGTTCGCTGCGACCTCCCAGGCGGCCTGCCGCGAAGGCCGCCCCTTGGTCGATCACGGCGGCGTCGTCTGCATATGTGGTGTGTGCTGCGAAATTCATCCCGTCCGAGCACACCGGATCCTCGACGGCGCATACCTTGATGGTCTTTGCCTGATACAGCGGGCCGATCACCACCTGCGGCTCGCCGAGGAAGTTCATGGCCCGGGCGTTCGGCGTCCCGAAGAGTACGACTGCAGCGACATGATCCGCCACTCCCGGGTCCATTGGTTTGGGCACGGTCGCAGGATCGACACCGTCCGGCACCGCGTTCGAGGTGACGAAGCCCATGACGGCAGCCCCCTGGGAGAAGCCGCTGAGCACCATCTTGGTTTGTGGACAGCTGTTCGCCATGGAAACGATGTGGGCACCCGCGTCGCGAATACCGTCGAGCCCGGTCTCCCACTGCTCACTGGCGGGATAGTTGACCGCGTAGACGTCCATTGACTTTCCGCTGATGCGTGGGCGCAGGTTGTCGACGAAGGCCTGTCCGGTCTTGCCGATACCGGGAGGATCACCCGTACCGCGGGCGAACACCACCTCCACGTCGGGACATGACTGGGCTGACGCAGCTGGGACAGCGGGAGCCCACAGGGCAGCCGCGCCGACGCCTGAGATGGTGAGGACTGCTGAACCAAGGAAGCGAAGGATGTCACGTGCGTTCATGCCGCAATATTTCCCCGCAGGACGATTTGCCTAAACGGGCAATTTCGCCAGGCGTCCCACCCGCTGTCCACCATCGCAGGGCGCTTAAGTGCTGGTCGCGGCGACCACAGGCCATAGCCGTCGGCCCGGCTGCGCCGGCCTCTTTGGCAACGGACTCAGCAACGTCGGACAGTTTACCCTGTCCAAGCGGAGACATTCCGCGTCGATGGGTACTGAAGTTGGTTGACAGCATGGCTTTTGGAGGAGACGAGGCAACGCTGTGGCTGAATTCTCGACCATAGATGGGTTCCCCGAGATCGTTGTGACCGGTGTCGCGATGACGACCGCGCTGGCCACGGATGCGGACGGTACCTGGAAGAAGCTGCTGGACGGACAGACCGGGATTCGCAAGCTCGATGGTCTGCATGCCGAGCTGTTGGACGCACCGTTACGCATCGGCGCGCAACTGCTCGAGGATTTTGATTGCGAATTGACGCGGGTGGAGCGGCGCCGACTGCTGTTCCTGCAGAAGATGGCCATAGTGCTGGGGCGGCGAGTGTGGGCGAGCGCCGGTTCGCCTGAGGCCGAACCCAATCGGTTGATGGTTTCGATCGGCACCGGGATGGGTTCGACGGAGCAAATGGTCGTCTGGTACGACGACATTCGCAAGCGCGGTATGAAGGGCGTCAACCCGTTGGGCGTGCTGATGGCGATGCCCAACTCGGGTAGCGCCTGGGTAGGCCTTGAACATCGGGCCAGGGCCGGAATCCTCACCCCGACGTCGGCCGATGCCTCCGGTGCCGAGGCAATCGCCCGAGCCTGGCAGCACATTGTGCTTGGCGAGGCCGACATCGCGATCTGCGGCGGCATCGAGACCAAGATCGAGGCGGTGCCCGTCGCGGCGTTCGGCCAGATGGGCCTGCTGTCGACGACCGACAACGATCCTGCCGGCGCGTGCCGCCCGTTCGACAAGGACCGCAACGGCTTTGTGTTCGGCGAAGCGGGCGCGCTGCTGGTGGTCGAGACGAAAGAGCATGCCGAAGCCCGTGGTGCCCCCATGATGGCAAGGTTGATGGGTGCGGCCATCACCTCCGACGGCTACGACGTAGTGGCGCCTGATCCCACCGGCGTGCGGGCTGCGCACGCGATCACCAAGGCGATCCAGCTGGCCGGACTGGCCCCCACCGACATCGACCACGTCAATGCGCACGCCGCCGGGACCGACCTCGGTGACCGGGCCGAAGCGAACGCCATCAACAAAGCGTTCGGTGCCCACAGGCCGGCGGTTTACGCGCCGAAGGCGGCCCTCGGTCATTCGATCGGCGCGGTCGGCGCGGTGGAGTCGATCCTCACGGTTCTGGCACTGCGGGACGGCGTCATCCCGCCGACACTGAACCTGCGTTATCTGGATCCGGAGATCGACCTGGATGTCGTGACAGGGGAGCCGCGGACCGGTAACTACACGTACGCGGTCAACAATTCGTTCGGCTTCGGCGGCCACAACGTCGCCCTGGTCTTTGGCCGGTGCGGGTAGCACCTCGGTGGCTTACCGCTCCTGAGAGCTGGCTATTCTCCGAAGCCGGGTTGGGGTGTTCCCGCTGGCGGTGGTGCGCTGTGCCCTCCGAGGCGGCTTGCGGCGAACGCAGCGCCCTGGTCGATGACTGAGGCGTCGTCGGCGTAGGTGTTGTGGGCGGAGAAGTTCATTCCGTCCGAGCAGACCGGGTCTTCGACCGCGCAGACTTTGATGGTCTTGGCCGCGTAGGCCGGGCCGATGACGACCGGGGGCTCGCCCAGGAAGTTCATCGCGCGCACGTTGGGCATGCCGAACAGCACGACGGCGGCGACGTGGTTGGCCACGTTGGGGCTCATTGGCTTGGGCACGGTGGCGGGGTCGATTCCTTCGGGTACGGAGTTGGAGGTGACGAAGCCCATGACGGCCGCGCCCTGCGAGTAGCCGCCGAGCACCATCTGGGTTTGCGGGCAGCTGCCGGCCATGTTGACGACGTGGGCGCCGGCGTCTCTGATGCCGTCGATGCCGGTGTCCCACTGGTCGCTGGCGGGGTAGTTGACCGCGTAGACGTCCATGGATCGTCCGCCGATGCGTGAGCGCAGGTTATCGGCGAACGCCTGTCCAGTGGGACCCACACCGGGAGCCTCACCGGTGCCGCGGGCGAACACCACCTCTACGTCGGGACACGACTGGGCCGACGCGTCCGGGACAGCGGGAGCCCACAGGACTGCCGCGCCGACGCCTGCGGCTGTCAGGATTGCTGAACCAAGAAGGCGAAGGATGTCACGTGCGTTCATGCCGCAGTACTTGCCCGCTGAACCGTTGGCTAAACGGAAAAATTTTCCGGACCTGTAGCGCGGGGTCCGCTGCTGCCCGCAATGCCCGTTCTCGATAGCCAAATGTGCTGGCCGCCAGAGCCTTCGCCACTCATCAGTCACGCGACGTCCTATCAATTCAATCTGTTGGGTGAACAACCCATCCTATCGTCCAGTCGCAGCCCGCGCAGATGTCGCCGAACTCCCAGTGCTCATGCCGACTTTCGTGCGGACGGGCTGATAAGACGCTTCGGTGCGGAGGTCTTGCCCGGAGTTATGCGCTTCACTGCGGGCAGCGGCGCTTTCATCCTACGCGCGGGCGGCGGCAGCAAAAGTCCGTAACCGTTGGTACGCATACTCTTTCGCAGTTCGACGCTAGGTTCGTTGTACTGGAGTCAGCAGCTCCATGGTGGTCCAGCACCGCGACGTCCGGACTGCCCAGCGGGTCGATCTCGACGGGGTCGGTGAGATACGTCGAGAAGTCGATCACCACAGCGACATTCACCACAGCGACATTCACCGTCTCACCCGACAGGCTGAGTGGACGCGCGCTTGGGCATCAGGCTCCTTGAGCAACAGTTGCCAATGGCTATAATCGGGGGTTTACCCGCCCGATACGCCGGTTAAACGGCGGAAACCGCTGCGTCAGTTGGTTCCGGTGCCCACCGGCGGGCCGCTCGCATCCGCCAGCCGGTGCGCCGCTTCGAACAACAGCGCGTGCACGAAGGCCTGGGGCAAGTTGCCGCGCAGTTGCCGTTGTTCGATGTCGAATTCCTCGGTGAACAGACCGGGTGGGCCGCACGCGGTCCGGTTGCGCTCAAACCACCGCACCGCCGCCAGCTCGTTGCCCTGCTGATGATCGGCCAGAGCCATCAGGAACCCACAGAGCAGGAACGCCCCTTCGGCCTCGCCGAGCGGGCGTTCGTCGGGGCGGAAGCGGAAGACGAACCCGTCTTGGCCGAGCTCGGTGCGCACCGCCTGCAGAGTCGCGACGGTACGCGGATCGTTGACCGGGATGGCGCCGCGGATCGACGGCATCAGCAATGCCGCGTCGACCCTCGAATCCTTCGGTGCGCGTTGCCATCTTCCGCTGGAGTGCAGGCAGTCCGAATTCGTGTCGTTGACAAGCAGATCGGCCAGGCGCTGCCATTCGGACCCGTGCCGCAACGGCGCCACCTCGCCGATGCGCCGCAGTCCTGCCGCACAAATCAGCCGCGAATGAGCCCAGCGCCGGTCGTCGACCTCCCAGATTCCGGCGTCCGGTTCGCGCCACCGTTGTTCGATCGCCTGCACCAGCGTGTGCACGGCTTGCCAATGCTCTTTGTCGAGGCGGTCCAGCCGAGCGGCGCTGGCCAGCAGCAGTAGCGCCTCGCCGAACGCGTCCAGCTGAAATTGGCCGGTCACCCAATTGCCGGTCTTGACTGCGGCACCCGGATAACCGGGGAGGTCGAGGGCTTCTTCTTCAGGAGGTGCAGCCCCGGTGACGCAGTAGGCCGGCCTGAGGCCGGGACCGTCGGCAAGCACCCGCTCGCTGACGAAGCGGACGGCGTCGTCGAGCAGGGGGTGCGCGCCGGCGGCTGCGACGGCTTGCCCTGCATAACACTGGTCGCGGATCCAGCAATAGCGGTAGTCGTAGTTGCGTCCTTGCTCGGCTCGTTCCGGCAGCGACATGGTGGCCGCGGCCACCATCCCGCCCCCGCTGCTGGTCAGACCGCGCAGCACGGTGTACGCAGTCTGCGTATCCGCGTCGGCCAGCGTGTCGGAGAATGCTGGAACCGCTTGTGCCCAAGCGCTTTCGGTGTCGCGCCAGGCATCGTTGGGCCGGGCTGCGCTGGTGGGTAGCTCCTGATCGGAGAGTTCGAGGACCAAGTCGTGGTCCTCGCCGGGATTGACCTCGACAACCATCTGCAGCGAGCCGTTCTCGCGATGCGTGGCCGCGCCGGCGCCGGTCCACCTGAAGCGGAGCGGTCCCGACCGTCCCGTCCACACTCCGTCGTCGCAGGAGAGTTGGCGCATGCGCTTGGCGCCGTAGCCGGCGCGCACATCGAGGGCAACGCGCATCGCGACCGGCTGGTCGATGGCGCGGACGCGGCGCAACACCACCGCGGTGTGGGGGTCACCCGGAAACGCCAGGGCCTCGCGGCATTCGACGATGCCGTCGGTGGTCACCCAGCGCGACACCCAAATCAGCGACCGCTGCTCATAACGACCGCCCCAGACGAACCGGGGATGTTCCGGAGCGACGGCGTACCCGCCGCGACCGCCGAGCAGCGAGCTGAAGACCGCGGGACTGTCCCAGCGCGGCAAGCACATCCAGCAGCAGTCCCCGCGCGGCCCGACGACGATCCCGCGTTCCCCGTCGGCGAGCAACGCGTATTCGCGAAGGACGTGCGGCAGAGCCAGTTCGGCTTGTGGTCTGTCCTTGCGGTCTTTCACTGGATGCGGGCATACCCCGTTTACCTGGCGGGTAGTCACCCGGCATGACGTTGCATGCGGGCGAACCGGTCCCCATTGAATCGGTCGAGGCTTCGGCCTACTCGATCCCCACCGACGCGCCGGAGTCGGACGGCACACTGGCATGGGATTCCACCACCCTCATCCTGGTGAGCGTGCGGGCCGGCGGCCAGGTCGGAACCGGCTACACCTACGGCGGCACTTCGGTGGTCACCGTGGTGGACTCCAAGCTTGCCGATGTCCTCAACGGGGCCGACGCCCTGCAACCGCCGGCCCGGTGGGCGCAGATGCAGCACGCCGTCCGCAACCTGGGCAAGCCGGGAGTGGTGGCCTCGGCGATCTCGGCGGTGGACATCGCGCTGTGGGACTTGCGCGCCCGGCTCTTGGATGAACCACTCGTCGTCGCGCTCGGCGCTGTTCACGACGCGACGCCGATCTACGGCAGCGGCGGGTTCACCTCCTACGACAACGACACCCTGCGCTCCCAGCTACAAGGTTGGGTCGAGGCCGGTATTCCGCGGGTCAAGATGAAAGTCGGCCGGGACCCCGGCGCCGACATCGGCCGAGTCGCGGCCGCCCGGTCGGCGATCGGCGAGGACGTGGAATTGTTCGTCGACGCCAACGGCGCCTATCACCGCAAACAGGCATTGTTGTGGGCTAACCGCTTCGCCGAGTACGACGTGCGGTGGTTCGAGGAGCCGGTGAGCTCTGACGATCTGGACGGTCTGCGCCAGCTGTGCGAGCAGGGGCCGCCGGGGATGGACATCGCTGCCGGCGAATACGGATATCACCTGCCGTACTTTCACCAGATGCTGGCCGCGGGGGCGGTGGACTGTTTGCAGGCCGACGTGACCCGTGCCCTCGGCATCACCGGGGTGCTCAAGGTGGCCGCACTGTGCGACGCGCGTGGCCTGGACCTCTCGTTGCACTGCGCCCCACAGATAAGCGCGCAGGTCGGCACCGCGGTGTGGCACCAGCGGCACCTGGAGTACTTCCACGACCACGTCCGCATCGAAGGGCTGGCGTTCGACGGGGCGATCGAACCCGAATCGGGCGGCCTGCTGCGCCCGGACCGGACGGCACCCGGGCATGGGTTGACCGTCAAGCAGGCGGACCTCGAGCAGTTCAGGGTTGCCTGATCTGACGCGCTTGGGACATCAGCGCTCGTCCCCCGGGCAGATTCCCTATCACCAAGTACGCCAACCGATCACGCGCGCTCATGGGCCGTACCTCGAACTTGCCGGTGTGCAGGTGTCGCCGACCCAGTAGCGCCCACGCCGCCGCAACCACGCTGTCCGCCAGGCCGCCCTGAAGTCGGTTCCGGTCGGCGACCGCGAGGCCCACGGCCGTCATCGAGTGCACGGTGTCGACCCACACGCCCGCCGCGAGCACTTCCGGGCTGGGATTGATGCCCGACGACATCGCCTGGACAAGGTGGCGTGCTCCAAGGATGCGCACCACCACAATGGACTTTCGGTCGACCTGCACCGCGCGCATCGACGTGAGCACCAGACCGGGGACCGCCAGCAGCACGGCACCCCATGCCGCGCGCAACAGCTCGATACCACGAACGTTCATGGCCTACAGATATGCCCGAATCCTGCCGGCTCCAATCGAGCGGGCGTAGTTTTAGGATTCTGCCATGAGCTATTCGCCGGAGTCCTTGGTACGCAGGTTCTTTGCCGCTTGGGAACACCCGAAGCCGGACGAACTGGGCGGCTTTTTTCACGCCGCCGCCGAATGGGTGGACGGTCCGCAAGGTGTGCGCAAGGGTGCCGACGCCATCAAGTCCGAACTGACCGCGCAGCTCACCGCGCTCGGCGGCGTGCGTGTTGAGGTGACGACGCTGGTCGTCGACGGGCCGACCGTCATGGTGGAGCAGGTCAGCAACGCCACCTTCCGGGGGCGTCCGATTACGTCGGTGGTGATGGCGGTATTCGAGTTCGACCCGGACGGGCGAATCATGCAGTGGCGAGAAGCCTACGACCTGAAGTCGGTCATGGATCAGATCAAGGCGGTAGTTCAGGCGGAGCCCGGTTAGGTGGCTAGTCTACGGGCGAACGGCGCGACGCGGTCGAGGTAGCGGTCGAAGAACAGCGCCGGCTCGACGTCAGTTCCGATCTGCGCGTTGGGTTCTCGCGTTCTCGACCAGTCGGCCGCCGCCGCGCCGCGCGGCTCCGTCAGTTCGACGTCCACGGTTGCCGTCTCGGTTGCCATCAACTCGGGGTCCAGTGCGACCGCTGCAGCCAACGGATCGTGCATGTATGCAAGATAGCCGTGACCGCGGGCTACGTGTGACTCGAAGTAGAACCGCATCGCGTCCTCGATCACCCGTGTCAACGCGGACGGGCCCGCGGCGGACGCCAGCGTGCTCAGCCTGTCCGGCGTCATCGCGAGTTTACGAGTTACGTTGAGGCCGCACACTATTGGAAGTTGTTGCCGCCCTGTCCAAGCCGCGAATACCTCGACGGCCGCCTCGGGATCGACTCTGATGTTCCACTCGGCAGTGGTGGCAGCCGTCCCGAAATCGCCGCCCATGATGACCAATCGGCGCAACATCGTGGGCAGCGCGGGTTCGGCGCGCACCGCCAGAGCCAGGTTGGTCAGCGGACCCGTGACCACACCGATCAGCTCCCCGGAGTGGGTATGGGCCGCGTCGACCCAGGCGGTGACGGCGTCGTGGCCGGTGATCCGGCGGTTGGTCGGTGGCAGTTCCGCATAACCTAAGCCCTTGGGCCCGTGGAAGTTTGCGTGATCGGGCCATTCGCCGCAGAGTGGGTCGTCGGCACCTTTCGAAACGGGTATGTCGGCGGCCCCGCACAATTCGAGCAAACCGAGGTTGTTCGCGCACACCTGGTCGACGGAAATATTTCCGCCCGTCGATGCGATGCCTACCAGCTCGGCATCCGGACTGGCCAGCAGGAATATCAACGCCATCGCATCGTCGATGCCGGTGTCGACGTCGGTGAAAACGAGGTTCATCGCGGTAAGGGTCGTCAGATCCCCGCCGTTCGACGTTATCGGCTGGGGGTGAGGTTCACGATGACGCCGGAATCGACACTGTCGGTGCCGGAGATGCGCCCGTCGGCCTCGAGTGTCACATTCCAGACGTTGTCCCGGCAGGGCCCCCCGATGTTGTTCGCCGCCACCGTCCGCAACGTATCCGACGTGCGATTCGTCTCAGTCCAACTCGACGTGCAACCCATGCTGGGGACAACAATCGTTCCCTTGATGGGATCGGTGCTCGACAATGTCAAAGTGACTGGAACCGAGCGAGTTTGGTCGGCCGGATAGTCTGACCAAAAACCTTGCCACTTACCACTACTGGGAAACGCAGCGGAGCTCGGAGCCAAGAACGTACCCAGGAAAGCGCAGACGGCAAGACAGGTGCCGAGCCGCGCCGAAAGCCCTGTCGTAAAACCCATTAGTGGCTCCGTGGTTGTTGTAACCAAGCTGGGCAAAGACGCTACCTCGGCCGTTGTACAGGATGTTCGGAATCACCAAAATAACCACTTCTAGAAGGGTGGGTCGTCGGGTACGGGTTCTGGTTCGGGGGGTGTCCAGTCGGGTGGGAGTTCTTCGGATTCGTAGGGGTCGTTGATCCAGGGGCAGAACGGGCTGGTGCTTGGTGCGCCTTTGAAGGCGAAGAGCATGTCGCGCATGTGGTTTCGGAATTTGCGGCCCTCGATCTCGTCTTTGCGGGCCTGGTCGAACTGGCGGCGGGCGTGGTTGAGCGGGCGCAGCTCGCGGTTGTGTTGGCGTGCCCGGGCGATGCGGGTGCTGCGCCGACGGGAGCGGTTGGGTCGCCGCGATGGGGTGGGGACCGCGCAGGCCGGCGCGCGCGGCGGCGCGAACAGATCCGCCCCGGCCGGGGCGGTGCGATAGGTGCGTCCGCTCGGGGAGGTCCAGACCACTGTCGCGTCGGGCAGCTGCTCATCGCGCCACCCGCCGAAGGTTTTCAGGCGGTGATGCAGCCGGCACAAGCACTTTAGATTCGTCAATACCGTGCGCCCGCCGGCAGCGGGATCGGCGTGATTGAACGGGATCGTGTGGTCGATATCGGCGTACAGGGCCGGGCGGCTACACCCGGGGAAGCGGCAGGTCAGGTCTCGACAGCGCACCGCGCGCGCCAGCGCGGCCGAAGGTTGATAGCGCAGCGCCTCACCGGCGCTGGTGACCGGATCGACCACCGGCACCAGGCTCGCCGCGGCGGCCAATGCGCGGACCTGCTCGGCGTCGATCACCCCATAACCCTCCAGGTAGCCGGGCTGTTCACTGTCGCCGTGCACGGTCTGCTCGCCGGCCAGCACATGGATCACGGTGGCCACCCCGCTTGGATCGGCCGGGCCCGGCGCGGTCTTGGTGGGGCAGTGCGGCTGCCCACACCGGCAGACCAGGCTCTGGCCTTGCGCCAGGGCTCCCAGCGCATCGGCGCGGCGCTGATCGAGGCTGCGTGGGTCACCGGCGCACACCCCGGTGGCCAACTGCGCAAGCCGCCGGTCCAACGCCGCGGCGCCGGTGGCGGCCATGGTGCCCGAGATCTCGCCCATGCCGTGCTCGCCCGCGCGGATGTCGATACGGCGCTTGTCTTCGGCGTCGCGACGACGCTCGCGGATGGCATCGGGGTCATGGGCGCGGACCGCGGCATCAACGGCGTTGATGACCCGCTGGCGTGACCAGCCTTGCCAGGCACCGAGGCGTGCCGACAGCGACGCATCCAAGGCGGCGACCTTGTCGTCGCTGACCAGCTCGGCGCGCCGGATGATCACCTTCACCGTGGCCCAGTCGGTGTGCCCCGCCGCCAACGCCGCGCCTATCTTCGGGAACCGTCGATCCAGCGCCTCGGCGTCGGAGACCACAAATCCCGCGGCCAGCGCCGACAAGTTCATCGCCGCGGCCACCTCGGCGGCAGTCTGTATATACGGGTCGACCGTGGCATAGCCGAGCTGCTCGACCTGATCGGCGGTCGCAGCCACCCGGTGTTCCAACAGGTTGGCCACTGCCGCCAACCGCCGCGCCACCAACATCGACTCCTGCCGATGCACCGACTCGACCACCCCGACCAGCGCCGCGGGAGCCAACTCCAGCAAATCATCGAACATGTGTTCGAGTATAGTTGGACCGTACGACACTTCCGTGGCTAGCCGCCTGCCCTGTAAGCGACCCGACTCATTTCAGGCATGCCCGAGCCGGCAGGGGCGGGCAAACCGGTCTCTCCCGGCGTAATGCGCACTGTTTGACCCGCCGGGTGTCATCCTTTGTGTCATGTCCGACGCCAAGCATGTGGTTCTCATCCACGGCGCATGGGCCCGTGGCGACAGTTGGGGTCCTGCCCGGGCGGCATTCGAAGAGTGCGGTTAAACGGTCCACACCCCTTCGCTGCGTCATCATGAACTGCCTTTGCAGGAAGGTGCCATAAAGATCGCGCCGGTGAGTATGCGCGAGTACACCGACGACCTCGTCGCGCTGGTCGACTCGCTGGAGTCGCCCCCGCTTGTCGTGGGCCTGTCGCTGGGCGGTCTGTTGGCGCAGCTGGTCGCCACTCGTACCCTTCACGCCGGTGTGGTGGCCGCCTGCCCTATACCCCCAGCACAGATCGCCCCTAAGACGGCAGCCCGGTATCACCGGGGAACCTATGTCCAGATTCCCTGCGCCGACCACCTCGTCTTCTCCGGGCCGGCGGTCCCGACGACCATGGGCCACATCGACGACTGGATTGCGCGAAATCAAGTGCTGACCATTGCCTAGTGCCACGGCCAACACGGCGCCGCGAAACGTCAGCGCGACGCGAAAGTGATCACCAGGACGTCACGCACGGCCGGCCCCGAGCCGTCGATCGGCCGTATCGGCGAGACACCGTGCTGGGTGCGACGGTCGTCGCCCAGCAGCAACGTGCCGGGCTCTTCCAGCGTCGTCGTCGCCAACGTGTGGCCGGAGAGATCGCACACGGTACTTTCGCCGCCGATGGCGTTTCGCCTCCCGACCAGCAGTGACGACACCAGGGTGACGCCGTCGCGGTGCAGGCCCTCTGGAGTGGGCCGGCCGTCGCCATGGGCCGGCGCCTCGATGCGGAACGGATGCACCTTGACGTTCCATTCGGCCACGGCGTCCAGGGAATCGGCCACCCGTCGCAGCACTTGCAGCAGACGGCGCAGCAGCGGGTCGTCGGCGAAGGCGTCGGTCAGCGGTTCGAAGTGGCGATCCCGGTCGATGTAAAGGGGGTTGCTGTTCTCCGGCTGCACGAAGGACTCCGCTGGCATCGGCTGTCGCCTTCCGTCGCGCAACAGGTACCGGCCGTAGCGGCGCAGCCGCTGGATTCCCAGCTCCGCGGCGTATGGGTCGGGCGCCAAATCCTCCCAGTGCCGGGCGAATCGAGTCCACTCGTCCCGATCCACCCCGAGGCTTCGCATCACGCCGACCGAGCCCATCAACGACACACCCGTCGTGGCAAGCTGCTGGACCGCAACAGCCTCCGGGTCGGCGCCCGTCGGCTTGTCGCAGCGAATCCGGGCCACAGCGCCGGAGTACCGCAATCCCGTACCGCTAAAACAAATTACCAGTGCACTCCGGGCACCGACCGCATCAGCCGCTTCACCGGTTTGGGCACCGCCATGCGCGTGACGGCCCGCACTGGACGCTTGGGTCGACGGGAAACTGGTTGGCTGGCAATAGATTTGGGTGGTTCGACCACTCCGCGCGCCGCAGGTGAATCGGGATAGCCCAGATACAGCTGATGCAGAATTCGCCGCGAGATCCGCGGCGTGAAGTAGTTGCCGGCTTCGGCGAGCGTGCCCATCGGGGTGTCGATCCGCACCGGCTTCTCGACCAGTCCGCGCACCACCATCGCCGCGGCACGCTCGGCGCTGATCGCCGGCACCACGTTGAGCCGCTTCGACGGCGCGATCATCGGTGTGCGCACCAGCGGCATATGGATATTGGTGAAGGTGATGTGGTCGGACAATGTCTCGGACGCAACCACATCGGAGAACGCGTCCAGCGCCGCCTTGCTGGGCAGGTACGAGCTGTACTTGGGGTTGCGTGCCTGCACACCTGCACTGGAGACGTTGACGACGTGACCGAACCGGCGTTCTCGCCAGTGCGGCAGCAGCGCCAGCACCATCCGTACTGCGCCAAAGTAGTTGACCGCCATGACCCGTTCGTAGTCGTGCAACCGGTCGGTGGAGTTGACCACCGAGCGACGGATCGATCGGCCGGCATTGTTCACCAGGTAGTCGACGTGGTCGAAGCGGCCCAGGATGTCCTTGACCGTGTGCTCCACCGACGTGGAATCGGTGACGTCGCAGGTGAAGGCGTACGCCTGCCCGCCGTTTGCGCGGATCTCGGCGACCAGTGTGTCCAGCGCCTCGGCGCTACGGGCCAGCGCGAAGACCGTCGCGCCCCGCTCGGCGACCGCCATGGCCGAAGCCCGGCCGATCCCGCTGGAGGCGCCGGTGATGATGACGTGCTTGCCCTGCAGTGGTCCCTTCGGATCGGCGCGACGGGCGCGGTCGGGATCGAGGTGTTCGGCCCAGTACCGCCACAGCTTCGGCGCGTAGCTGGCGAACTCCGGCACTTCAATCCCGGTGCCTCGCAAGGCTTCCTGCGTCTCGTCGCTGATGAACGTGGGCGCGAGGTCGACGACGTCGAGAATCTCGGCGGGAATGCCCAGCTGGGTGGCCGCCATGTTGCGCAGCACCTTGGCGCGACCGCTCACCTTGAGCACCGAGGTGGCCATCGACCGGGGCAACGCGCCACGCAACGGTGGCAGGCCGGCGGCATCGGCCACCCCGCGGTAGATTCCGCGCAGCCCAATGGTTTTCGGCGCGGTGAGATGGAACGTCTGCCCGTCGCGGCCAGGGGCGTGCATCAGGGCCACCACCGCGTCGACCACATAGTCGACCGGAACGATGTTGGTGCGCCCGGTATCCGGCAGCAGCATCGGTGTGAACGACGGCAATACGGCCAACTTCGCCAGCACGCCGAAGAAGTAATAGGGCCCGTCGATCTTGTCCATTTCGCCGGTGCGCGAATCGCCGACCACCACTGCTGGGCGGTAGATCCGGTAGCGCAGCCCTGTCGTGGAACGGACCAGCGACTCCGCCTCGAACTTGGTCTGGTGATACGGAGTGGGCAGTTGCTGGCCGACGTCGAAGTCGTCTTCGGTGTACTCGCCCCGAAAGTCGCCGGCCACCGCGATCGACGACACGTGGTGAAGCAGGGCGTCAAGCCGGCGCGCCAGTTGCAGGACCGCGCGCGTGCCCTCGACGTTGGCTGCGCGCTGCTCGGCCTCGCCGGCGGTCATGTCGTAAATGGCCGCACAGTGCACAAGATGGTCTATGTGGCCCAGTTCGGCGATCGTCTGCTCGGTCAGCTCGAGCTCAGGCAGCTCGCCCACCAGCGGCTTTGCCCGGTCACCCCACTCCATCGCGAGGCGTTCGAAGCGGCCCAGTGACTGACGGCGGACCAGCACCCACACCTCGGCGTCCGGCTGAGTGGCCAACACACGAGACACGACACGGCGCCCGATAAACCCGGTACCGCCGGTAACGACATACCGCATTCAGCCATGGTGGCGGCTGCCCGCCGCCCGCGTCAACATCGTGTGATCAGATCGACCCTCGTGTGATCTACCCGATCAACTGCTGAACTCCCGGATCCCGTCCCAATCCACCAACTTCCAGCCGTTGGTCGGGTTCCCGCTGATCACCACCCGGCCGCCGCTCGGCAGGGGATGGTTGTCCAGCAGAGTGTTCTTCGGATTCTGGACGTTCATCAGCGTCCAGATCATGATCGCCGTGCCCTGGGAGAACACCATCGGCTTGCTGTGGCCGCTGTCGTAGATCTTCTTGACGGCCTTGGTGAACTGCTCGTTGAAGTCTTTTCCGTTGATCGACCCCGGGATGCTGTTCTTCATGTCGCCGTGGTTGACCCAGTCCAGCGGCGCCAACATATACGTCGTGCTCGCCATCGATTGAGGTTTGCCATTGAACCAGCCGGCATTGATCGGCTGCAGGCCCGGCAGGACCTCGACCTGCTTGCCGAGTTCGCTGGCCAGCGGCGCGGCGGTCTGCTGCGCTTCCGCCATGCCCGACGAGTAGAGGCTGTCGACGTCTTTGTGGACGATTTTGTGCACCAACTGCTGGGCCTGGTCTTGGCCCTCCTGGCTGAGCCCTGGACCGGGCATGTTGGTGTCGATGATCCCGTCGGCCTCGGCCTGGGACTGCGCGTTTCGGACGAAGGTCACCGTGATGCTGCGCGCCTGCGGTTCTCCGCCGCAGGCGCCGACGACCAGCGTTGCGGCGAGCACGGCCGCCGCTTTCCAGACCAAGGTGCGGTTACGCATGGCGATAGCCTGCCCTGCCGATGGGGTCGATGTGAAGGGTTTGCGATGGTTGGGTGCAGAAAAGGCTCGAAATTTTCATCGATAGGAGACTGGTATGGCGATCGACCCCAACGCCGTGGGCGCGGTGACCGAGCCGATGCTGTTCGAATGGACCGACCGTGACACGATCCTCTACGCGCTCGGGGTCGGTGCGGGCACCGAAGATTTGCAGTTCACCACCGAAAACAGCCATGGCATCACTCAACAGGTGCTGCCGACGTACGCGGTGATCTGCTGCCCGGCGTTCGGGGCCGCCGCCAAGATCGGAACGTTCAACTGGGCCTTGCTGTTACACGGATCCCAGACCATTCGCCTGCACGCACCCTTGCCGCCCGCAGGGAAACTCTCCGTCGTCACCGAGGTCGCCGACATCCAGGACAAGGGCGAGGGCAAGAACGCGATCGTCGTGCTGCGCGGCAAGGGCAGTGATCCGGATTCCGGTGAGCTCGTCGCGGAAACACTGACCACCCTGGTCATCCGTCAGGAGGGTGGGTTCGGCGGGCAGCCGGGCGAGCGGCCGGCCGCACCGGAGTTTCCGGAGCGCGAGCCCGATGCCCGCATTTCGCTGCCCACCCGGGAAGACCAGGCGCTGATCTACCGGCTGTCCGGCGATCGCAACCCGCTGCACAGCGACCCTTGGTTCGCCAGGGAGATGGCCGGTTTCCCCAAGCCGATCTTGCACGGGCTGTGCACCTATGGGGTTTCGGGCCGGGCGCTGGTGGCCGAACTCGGCAAGGGTGACGCCACCAAGGTCACCTCGATCGCGGCGCGGTTCACCTCGCCGGTGTTTCCCGGCGAGACGCTGACCACGCTGATCTGGCGCACCGAACCCGGCAGGGCGGTGTATCGCACGGTGGTCGACGGCGCCGACGAGCCTCGGGTGGTGCTGGACGACGGCGTGGTCGAATACGTGGAGAGCTAAGACCCGGCATGCGTAGCGAGCCTGCGGTGAGGGCGTCCGAATCAAAGAAACTCGCGCCGTAGCCGCAGGCTCGGAGCGAAGAACGCAGACTCGACAGCCGCTTGGTCGCCCTGTCTACGCTTTTTCGCGACTGCCGAGCTGACGGGCCAGACGCTCGGTGAACTCGCTGACTCGGGCGGGACTGTCCAGGGCGAACAGCGCCGCCGTGGCTCGGTCGCCGTCCTCGTTGTGCCGCACCACAATTGGGACACCGTCGTGGCGCACCGCGTCAAAGGCGTCCTCGTCGGTGATGTCGTCGCCGAGGTAGATCGGCAGCAGCGGCCCGGAGCCGGCATGGTGCAGGTGATCGATTACCCAGCGCAGCGTGTTGCCCTTGTTCCAGTCGATATCGGGTCGCAGCTCGATGACTTCGCGGCCCGTCGTCACCCGCAGCGCGTCGCGCTGGCCCGCGGCACGCACCGCCGCGGCCACCTCGCCCACCCGGTCTCGGCCGGCATTGCGGTAATGGACGGCCACACCAAAGCGCTTGTGTTCCACCACAACACCGTCAATCGGCCCCAGCTGGTCGCGAAGTTGGGCGGCCGCTTCGGCCAACACCGGTATGGCCTGCGCAGCGGCGTCGTTTTGGTGATGGGCCCCGTCGGGTGCGGTCAGCTCGAACCCGTGGCTACCGGCGTACCAGATGCCGGGTAGCCCGACCCGGTCGGTCACGTCGGCGAGGTCACGGCCGGACAGCACCGCGACCGGGCAGTGCACGGCCAACTGCTGCAGTGCCTCAACCGCACCGGCGGCCGGCTTGGCCGAGTCGGGATCGTCGACGATGTCGGACAGCGTGCCGTCGAAATCGAAGAACACCGCGGGCTGCCGGGCGATCAGGCCTTCGGCCAGTCCGAGGGCCTGGAGCGCGTCGGGCAGTTCGGACATGCGCCGATCTCCGGTCCGTACCTCGACCTCCGCCAAGTCGGCGACGACGGTGTCCGCACCGTGACTGCGCAGGGCGTCGCGGTGCCCGGTCTGGTCGACGCCTATCACCATTGCGAATCCGCCGTCTCGCGCGGCTGCGACGCCGGCCTCGTCGTGGGCGACGACGACACAACGGCCCGGCCGCACCGAAAGCCGGTGCGCCGCCTCGAGCAGAGCGCCACCGTCCGGTTCGGCTACGCCGCTGCCGATCCCGACCTCCTGCAATTGCCGGACCAGCGTCTGGGTGGAGTTCAACGCGCTGTCGAACAGCACCGCGTCGTGGCGGCGCGGGTCGATCGTGACCGGCATTGACCAACCTTCTCACGGTGGTCAAATTGCGAGCCATTCGAACAAACTTTCGATAGACTGGCAAGCGTGGGATGGTTCAACGGGCCGCCGAGCTGGTCGGAGATGGAGCGGGTGCTCGACAGCAAGCCGCGTCATGCCGGCGCGCCGGTGGCCGCCGAAGCCCCGGAAGACGGTCCGTTATCGCGTAGGCGCCCGACCTACCAGCCCCCCACCGCCGACAGGGTGGTGCGTTCATCCATCCCGTATGCCGAGTTGCATGCGCATTCGGCGTTCAGCTTCCTGGACGGGGCCAGCACGCCGGAAGAGCTGGTCGAAGAGGCTGCCCGGCTGGATCTGCGCGCCCTCGCGCTGACCGACCACGACGGCCTGTACGGAGCGGTGCGATTCGCCGAAGCTGCCGCGGAACTCGACGTGCGTACCGTGTTCGGCGCGGAGCTGTCCGTGGGGTCTGGCGCCCGCACCGAGCAGCCGGACCCGCCCGGCCCGCACCTGCTGGTGCTGGCTCGCGGCCCGGAGGGCTACCGGCGGCTGTCGCGTCAGCTGGCCGCGGCGCATCTGGCCGGCGGCGAGAAGGGCAAGCCGCGCTACGACTTGAACGCGTTGACCGAAGCGGCCGGCGGACACTGGCACATACTGACCGGGTGCCGTAAAGGTACTGTGCGACAGGCGCTTTCCCAGAATGGCCCGGAAGCGGCGGAGCGGGCGCTGGCCGATCTGGTGGACCGGTTCACCGCCGATCGGGTCAGCATCGAGTTGACACATCATGGTCAGCCGCTCGACGACGAACGCAATGCGACGCTGGCCGGGATGGCGCCGCGTTTCGGTGTCGGCGTCGTCGCCACCACCGCAGCGCATTTCGCGCAGCCGTCGCGCCGACGGCTGGCCATGGCTATGGGCGCCATCCGGGCCCGGCAGTCGCTGGATTCGGCGGCCGGATGGCTTGCGCCATTGGGCGGATCGCACCTGCGGTCCGGGGAGGAGATGGCCCGGTTGTTCGCGTGGTGTCCCGAGGCGGTCACTGCCGCCGCCGAGCTCGGCGAGCAGTGCGCATTCGGACTGGCACTCATTGCACCACAGCTGCCGCCGTTCGACGTACCCGGCGGTCACACCGAGGACAGCTGGCTGCGGTGGCTGGTCATGGCTGGTGCGCGCGACCGCTACGGGCCGCCCGGGGCTGCGCCGCGCGCTTATAGCCAGATCGAGCATGAGCTGAAAGTCATTGCCCAGCTGCAGTTTCCGGGTTACTTCCTGGTGGTGCACGACATCACCCGGTTCTGTCGGGAGAACAACATCCTTTGTCAGGGCAGGGGGTCGGCGGCCAATTCCGCGGTCTGTTATGCCCTCGGCGTCACCGCCGTCGACCCGATAGCCAACGAGCTGCTGTTCGAGCGCTTCCTTTCCCCCGCCCGCGACGGGCCGCCCGACATCGACATCGACATCGAGTCGGACCAGCGGGAAAAGGTCATCCAGTACGTCTACGACAAATACGGCCGTGACTATGCCGCCCAGGTCGCCAACGTCATCACCTACCGGGGCCGGATCGCGGTGCGAGACATGGCCCGTGCCCTGGGCTTCTCGCAGGGCCAGCAGGATGCGTGGAGCAAGCAGATCAGCCACTGGAACGGACTTGCGGATTCTGCCGATATCGAGGACATCCCTGAGCAGGTGATCGACCTGGCGACCCAAATCCGAAACCTGCCAAGGCATATGGGCATCCATTCCGGCGGCATGGTGATCTGCGACCGCCCGATCGCCGATGTGTGCCCCGTCGAATGGGCGCGCATGGAGAATCGCAGCGTCCTGCAGTGGGACAAAGACGACTGCGCAGCAATAGGTTTGGTGAAGTTCGATCTGCTCGGCCTGGGCATGCTCTCCGCGCTGCACTATGCGAAGGACTTGGTGGCCGAGCACAAGGGCATCGAGGTGGACCTGGCCAAACTCGACCTCTCCGAGCCGGCGGTGTACGAGATGCTGTCCCGCGCCGATTCCGTCGGAGTGTTCCAGGTGGAGTCGCGCGCGCAGATGGCCACCTTGCCGCGGCTGCGGCCGCGAGTGTTCTACGACCTGGTGGTGGAGGTAGCGCTGATCCGTCCGGGGCCCATCCAGGGTGGATCGGTGCACCCGTATATCCGGCGGCGCAACGGTCTCGACCCGGTCGTCTACGACCACCCGTCGATGGAGCCGGCATTGCGAAAGACGCTGGGAGTACCTCTTTTTCAGGAGCAGCTGATGCAGCTCGCGGTCGACTGCGCCGGGTTTTCCGCCGCCGAGGCCGACCAGCTGCGGCGGGCCATGGGTTCCAAGCGTTCGGCCGAACGCATGCGACGGCTGCGCGGCCGGTTCTACGACGGCATGCGCGCGCTGCACGGTGCACCCGACGAGGTGATCGACCGGACCTACGAAAAGCTGGAAGCGTTCGCCAACTTCGGCTTCCCCGAGAGCCACGCGCTGTCCTTCGCGTCGCTGGTGTTCTACTCGTCGTGGTTCAAGCTGCATCACCCCGCGGCGTTCTGCGCCGCGCTGCTCCGGGCCCAGCCGATGGGCTTCTATTCGCCGCAGTCGCTGGTGGCCGACGCCCGGCGGCACGGTGTGCTGGTGCACGGTCCATGCGTCAATGTCAGCCTGGCGCACGCCACTTTGGAGAATTCGGGCACCGAGGTCCGGCTCGGTCTGGGCGCCGTTCGCCACATCGGCGACGATCTGGCGGAACAGCTGGTCGAAGAGCGAAAAGCCAACGGCCCCTTCGCCTCGCTGCTGGACCTGACCTCGCGGTTGCAGCTGAGTGTGCCACAGACCGAAGCGCTGGCGACGGCCGGAGCGCTGGGCTGCTTCGGGATGTCCCGGCGGGAGGCGCTGTGGGCGGCCGGTGCCGCGGCCTCCCAGCGGCCGGATCGGCTACCCGGGGTGGGCTCGTCGTCGCACATCCCGGAATTGCCGGGAATGAGCGAGCTGGAGTTGGCCGCCGCCGACGTGTGGTCCACCGGCATCTCCCCGGACAGTTATCCGACGCAGTTCCTGCGGGCGGACCTGGACGCGATGGGAGTGGTCCCCGCCGGGGCGCTGGGTTCGGTGCCCGACGGCGACCGGGTGCTGATCGCCGGCGCGGTGACACACCGGCAGCGGCCCGGCACCGCCCAGGGAGTGACGTTTCTCAACCTCGAGGACGAGACCGGGATGGTCAACGTGCTCTGCACGCCAGGGTTGTGGTCGCGGCACCGCAAGCTGGCGAACACCGCGCCGGCGCTGCTGATCCGCGGACAGCTCCAAAACGCCAGCGGCGCGATCACCGTCGTCGCCGAGCGGATGGGCCGCATTTCCCTCAGCGTCGGATCCAAGTCCCGCGACTTCCGCTAGACCGCCTTTGCCGAACGTGCACAAAATGCCGGCAAAACCCGGCATGTCGCGTACAAACATGCACGCTCGCCCGAAGATGGCTAGGCCGTGGGCGTGGTCCACACCCTGGTCGGAGTGATGATCATCCGGGTGCTGTAGGAGGCGATCGCCTCGGTCAGACCGAAATTCGCGGCGTCATCGCGGTACTTGGCCCAGTACGCCTCGTCGTCCCGGCAGTCGACATCGGTCGCGTCTATCGCCGCGGTTCCACCGACGACGATGATGCCGCCGCCGTTGCCGTCGGAATCCAGGTTCAGGCTCACCTGCGGGCGGGCCTTGATGTGGGCGACTTTGGCCGCCTGCGGCATGGAGTACACCCGCAGCGTGGTCCCGTCGAAGTAGAACCAGATCAGCCGTGGCACCGGCTGCCCCGACTTCGCGACGGTGGTCAGCCATCCGTACTGGTCGGAGCTGAGTCTGCTGGAAACCTCTTGTGTCAGTTCGACGCTCATGACGTAACGGTAGCCTCCACGTCATGACCCTCAACCTGTCCGTCGACCAAGTGCTCACCACCACCCGCTCGGTCCGCAAACGCCTCGACTTCGACAAGCCGGTGCCTCGCGAAGTGCTGATGGAATGCCTCGACCTGGCGCTGCAGGCGCCCACCGGCTCCAATTCGCAGGGCTGGCAGTGGGTGTTCGTCGAGGACGCCGAAAAGAAGAAAGCAATCGGCGACGTCTATCTGTCCAACGCTCGCGGCTACCTCAGCTCGCCCGCGGCCGAGTACGCCGAGGGCGACACACGCGGCGAGCGGATGGGCCGGGTCCGCGACTCCGCGACCTATCTCGCCGAGCACATGCACGAGGCACCGGTCCTGATGATCCCGTGCATCTACGGTCGGGAAGAAAAGCAGCCATTAGGTGGGGTGTCGTTCTGGGCGTCGCTGTTCCCGGCGGTATGGAGTTTCTGCCTGGCGCTGCGCTCGCGCGGGCTGGGCTCCTGCTGGACGACGCTGCATCTGCTGCACGACGGCGAGCGCAAGGTGGCTGACCTGCTCGGTATCCCGTACGACCAGGTCAGCCAGGGTGGGCTGTTTCCGATCGCCTACACCAAAGGCACCGACTTCCGGCCGGCCAAGCGCCTGCCGGCCGAGCGCCTGACGCACTGGAACGCCTGGTAGCGGCTAGCCGGCTCCCGCGTAACCATGCTGGCGCCACGCCTCGTAGACGGCGATGGCCGCGGCATTGGACAGGTTGAGCGACCGCCGGCCGGCCAGCATGGGGATGCGCACCCGATGGGTGATGTGCGCGTCGCCCAGGGTGGCCGTATCCAACCCAGTGGGCTCCGGCCCGAACATCAGCACGTCGCCGGCGTGGTAGCCGACCTCGGCGAACGACGTCGTCGCCCCTGCGGTGAACGCGACCACCCGGGCCGGCATCAGCGCTTCCCATGCGGCGTCCAGTGAAGGATGCACCGTGACCGAGGCCAGGTCGTGGTAGTCCAGGCCGGCCCGGCGCAGTTTGGGTTCGGACAAGTCGAAGCCGAGGGGCTCGACGAGATGGAGTTCGCAGCCGGTGGCGGCCGCGGTCCGGATGGCGTTGCCGGTGTTGGGGGCGATGCGCGGGGAAACGAACATCAGCTTGAACACGGCTTCCCCTGACATCGAAATCCACCCAAAGTCCGATCGGACTTCGGCACCTGAGTATGCGGTTTTCGGCACGGATTGACTGCTGCTCGCGGAGAATTTCGCCTTGGCCCCTTATATAGAGAGATGCGGCGAATAGCCGCCCGCATCCCCGTCGGCCATATCTGCTGCGCGGGAGAAATTCCGCGCCTGCTGTGAACAGAGGGAGGAATGTGGTGACGTGGGCCTCGGGCTGTCATACTCGCAGGATCGCCAGGCGTTTACCGCTCGCGCCGATCTGCCTGGGGCGGGCGACATAAAGCAGGAAGTTTCATGAGCCTCTTATTTGTCGGAGCGCCGAGTGTCAGCGCAGCGGCCGGTACCGCCAAACCAACGAAAGCCGCAGCAACGTGACCGCTTTCACCCGCCCGGCCCACCTGGCCCAGGCGGACACCCCGGAAGTTCCTCCCGCCGACCCGGTGAAGCGGCCGTTGGCCTGGTCGCTGAGTAACTGGCCGGTTCGGTGGAAAGTGCTGGCGATTGTGCTGGTGCCGCTGACGCTGGCCACTGTTTTCGGTGGTTTGCGGGTGTCGGATGCGATGGCCAGCTCCAAAGCGCTGCGGCTGGCCGCTGCCCGCGCCGACGTGATACCGGCGATCACCAAGTACATGTCGGCACTGGACGTGGC
The DNA here is from genome assembly GCF_001667115.1 of Mycobacterium sp. 852002-51163_SCH5372311. Taxonomy (GTDB): domain Bacteria; phylum Actinomycetota; class Actinomycetes; order Mycobacteriales; family Mycobacteriaceae; genus Mycobacterium. The sequence continues at coordinate 94,031 of NZ_LZIJ01000183.1, forward strand.
GCTCAAGGCGAGCTCCGCCGGAAACGACGTGGGAGGAGCGAAGAACAACTTCGAGGCCCGCAAGGACGAACTGCAGACGCGACTGGCCGCCACCGACGTCAACCCCGACGTCCGATCGGGTGTGAACAGCCTGCTGAACGGCGGTCAGGCGCTGTTGGACAAGGTATTGGCCAACAGCATCGGTTTGCGCGACCGGGTGACCACCTACGCGCCGCTGCTGTTGACGGCCGAGAACGTGATCAACGCTTCGGTGCAGGTGGACAGCGAGCAGATCCGGGCCCAGGCACAGGGCCTGAGCAGGGCGGTCGGTGCCCGCGGCCAGATGACCATGCAGGAGCTTTTGGTGACGCGCGGCGCCGAGCTGCCCGAGCCGCAGTTGCGCACGTCGATGACCACCCTGGCCGGAACCGAGCCCTCGACGCTTTTCGGGATGGCCGAGGTGCTCGGTGCCGGCTCGCCGGACGCCAAGACCCTGCAGCAGCAGATGGTGACTCGGATGGCGATCATGTCCGACCCGGCCAGCGCGCTCGTCAACAACCCCGCGCTGCTGCACTCCATTCAGGTCACCGACGGGATCGCCGAGCAGGTCATCAACAACGCGACCACGGCGGTGACCAAGTCGGTGCAGAGCCAGGCGAATGTGCGGCGCGATGCCGCCATCCGCGACGCGGTAGTGGTGCTGGCCGCCATTGCGATCGCCGTGTTCATCGTGCTGCTGGTGGCGCGCGCGCTGGTCGCGCCACTGCGCGTGCTGCGCGACGCCGCACTCAAAGTCGCGCACGCCGACCTCGAGGAGGAGATAGCCCGGGTGCGCGCCGGCGACGCCGAGCCGACCCCGCATCCGCTGCCGGTGTACACGACCGAGGAGATCGGCCAGGTTGCGCACGCGGTCGACGAGCTGCACACCCAGGCCCTGCTGCTGGCCGGTGACGAAGCGCGGCTGCGATTGCTGGTCAACGACATGTTCGAAACCATGTCCCGGCGCAGCCGTTCGCTGGTCGACCAGCAACTGTCGCTCATCGACGGCCTGGAGCGTGACGAGGAGGACCCCGAGCGCCTGGACAGTCTTTTCCGTCTCGATCACCTGGCGGCGCGGTTGCGCCGTAACAGCGCCAACCTGCTGGTGCTCGCGGGCGCCCGGCTTTCGCGGGACCGGCGCGAGCCGGTGCAGCTGTCGACGGTGGTGCAGGCCGCCGTCTCCGAGGTCGAGGACTATCGCCGGGTGCAAATCGCGGCCATGCCGGAGTCCACCGTCATCGGTACGGCGGCCGGCAGCCTCATCCACCTGCTCGCCGAGCTGATCGACAACGCGCTGCGCTACTCGCCCCCGTCGTCACCGGTTTCCGTTTCGGCGGCGCCCGCCCGGGACGGGGGAGTGCTGCTGCGGGTCTCGGATGCCGGTCTGGGTATGAACGATTCCGATCGGCGGATCGCCAACATGCGGCTGCAGTCCGGCGGCGAGGTCACTCCCGACAACGCCCGCCACATGGGGTTGTTCGTGGTCAGCAGGCTGGCCGCCCCGCACGGCATCCGGGTGCGGCTGCGCGGCCCGGCGATGTCGGAGGGCGGCCACGGCACGACAGCCGAGGTATATCTGCCGTTGTCGGTGTTCAGCGAGGCCTCCGTCGTGGTTCGCGGGGCGCGACCGCGGGCACGCGCACGAGCCGGAGCGCCGAACGTCAAGCCCGACCGCGCGGCCGGCTCGCCGCTGGCCGCGGCTCCGGCAGCCGCACCTGCCGCGGAGCCGGACACCGCCGTGCTCGAGACGTCGAACCGCAACGGCGTCCCGGGCTCCGAAGCGGAATCCGCCCCGCCGGTCACGCTGCTGCCGCGTCGCAGTCCGGGTTCCAGCGGTATCACCGACCTCCCCTTTGCCGAGGAACAGCCCCGGCAGCAGCGGCGTGAGCTGCCCACTCCATGGTGGGAGCACGGGCAAGCGCCGGAGCCGCAGCAAGCGCCGGCCCCGGAGCCGGCGCAGACGGCGTCGGACACCTCGGGGTTCTTCGCAGCGCGCTCCGCTGTGCAGTCGGCGGGACGTTCCCCGGCGCCGCCGCAACAGTCAACGCAAGCGGCGGCGCCGGTCAGGCGGGCCGCCACACCACCGGCCCCGCCCGACTCAGCCGCCGACGACGTGATCTACCAGCGGATGCTCGCCGAGATCGTCGGCGACCCGCACGAACTGGCGCAGCACCCCGACCTCGATTGGAAGTCGGTGTGGGACCGCGGCTGGGTGCTCGCCGCGCATGCCGAGGAGACGCCCGTCGAGTCTCAGACCGACACCGGCCTCCCGATGCGCAAACCCGGCGCCCGGCTGGTACCGGGGGCCGCCAAGGGAACCGAAACGGGAGAGTCGAGCACCTGGCTGGTTTCGGGCGAACATCAAGAACCGGCCAGGGAGGTCGAGCACGCCGCCGCGGGTCGCGATCCCGAGGCGATTCGGGCGTCGATGAGCAGCCATTTCGGCGGCGTGCGCAGCGCACGCTCGCATGCCCGGGAAGACACTCAAGGACCGGGTGACGACGAATGACGACGCAAACGTCGGACAACACGCTGGACTGGCTGGTGTCGAAGTTCGCGCGGGAGGTTCCCGGCGTGGCGCATGCCTTGCTGGTTTCCGTCGACGGCCTGCCACTGGCCGCCAGTGACCGGCTTCCGCGCGAGCGCGCCGACCAGCTCGCCGCGGTGGCGTCCGGGCTGGCGAGCCTGGCGACCGGCGCCGCGCAGCTGTTCGACGGTGGGCAGGTGCTGCAGTCCGTGGTCGAGATGCAGAGGGGCTATCTGTTGCTGATGCATGTCGGCGACGGCTCGCATCTGGCGGCGCTGGCTGTGACGTCGTGCGATATCGGTCAGATCGGTTACGAGATGGCGATGCTGGTCGAACGGGTGGGCGGAGTCGTGCAGTCCTCCCGCCGCGCAGCGCCGGGCCCGGCGTATTCCTGAGCCGCGATGGACGGACGCGAGCCGCGTAAATCCCGATCAACCGCGCGGGAGGCCAACCTGGTCCGCCCGTATACGCTGACGGCCGGACGAACCGGCACCGACGTCGACCTGCCGCTGGAAGCGCCGGTGCAGACGCTGGGACTGGCGCACTCCTGGCCGGCCGGCGACGTGCGAAGCAACATCATCCGGATGGGCGTCAAGAGTCCCTCGGTCGCGGAAATCTCGGCCCGGCTGGATTTGCCCGTGGGTGTCGCGCGCGTCTTGGTCGGCGATCTGGTCAACGCCGGTTACCTTCGGGTGCACAGGACGTTGACCGACCGTTCGACCCGCGACGAGCGCCAGGAACTCATAGGAAGGACGCTGCGTGGCCTTAAGGCACTCTGAGGCGCACTCCGGCGGGCACGGCACTGCGTCCACGAAGATCGTGATCGCGGGCGGGTTCGGCGCCGGAAAGACCACCTTCGTGGGCGCGGTTTCGGAGATCATGCCGCTGCGTACCGAGGCGATGGTTACCGACGCCTCGTCCGGCGTCGACGCGCTCGAGTCCACTCCGGGCAAGCAGACCACTACGGTTGCAATGGACTTCGGCCGGATCACCTTGGAAGAGGATCTGGTGCTCTATCTGTTCGGGACGCCGGGCCAGCGCCGGTTCTGGTTCATGTGGGACGACCTGGTACGCGGTGCCATCGGCGCGATCGTCCTGGTCGACGTCCGCCGCCTGGAGGACAGCTTCGCCGCCGTCGACTTCTTCGAGCACCGCAATCTGCCGTTCTTGGTCGCGGTCAACGAATTCGAGGGCGCCCCAACGTATCCGCTCAACGCGGTGCGCGAAGCGCTCACGTTGCCGGCTGACATCCCGGTGATCACCGTCGACGCCCGCGATCGCCGGTCGGCGACGGACGCCCTGATCGCGGTGAGTGAATACGCGCTGGCCACCCTGGCCAGCTAGTGGCCCGGGACGGGCAGTGGACTGACTGCGAATTCGCCGGTCACGATTTCACCGACGAAGACCTCAGCCGGTTGTGCACCGAACGGGTCGTGTTCACCGAATGCGATTTCAGCGGTGCCAACCTGGCCGAGTCGCATCATCGCGGGTCGGCCTTTCGTAACTGTACTTTCCGGCGAACATTGCTGTGGCACAGCAGATTTGAACAATGCAGCATGCTGGGCTCGGTTTTTGAGCAGTGCCGGATGCGGCCGTTGACCCTCGACGAGGTGGATTTCACTCTTGCCGTGCTGGGCGGCAACGACCTCCGCGGCGTCGACCTGAGTGGCTGCCGGCTGCGAGAGGCCAGCCTGGTAGAGACCGACCTGCGCAAGGCCGTGCTGCGCGGTGTCGACCTCAGCGGTGCGCGGACCACCGGTACCCGCCTGGACGACGCCGACCTACGCGGCGCGACGGTGGATCCCACATTGTGGAGAAGCGCGTCACTGCCGGGTGCCTGGGTGGACGTCCCGCAAGCCCTCGCTTTCGCGGTGGCGCACGGCCTCCGTCTGGACGGGTGAGCCGCGCAGATTCAGTGTGAATCGAGGGCGTTGGCTGTGAATCTAGGGCGGAAATCGACGGGCGAATTCAAGGGATGACCGCAACACCTGAGTGAAGGGGTGTTGTGTCATGGGTCGGGTTCAGGTTTCTGAGTC
>NZ_LZIJ01000184.1 GCF_001667115.1 Mycobacterium sp. 852002-51163_SCH5372311
CCCCCCGGGAATCCCGCTACGCCGCCGGCGCCGGAGGGACAGCCCGCCCCGACCGAGCCCAACCCGGTCGACCCGAACGCCGGTCGCATCGACAACGCCGTCGGCGGCTTCAGCTTCGTCCTGCCGCCGGGCTGGGTCGAGTCCGACGCCTCCCACCTCGACTACGGTTCGGCGTTGCTGAGCAAGACCACTGGGCAGCCGCCGTCGGCCGGGCAGCCGCCACCGGTGGCCAATGACACCCGCATCGTGCTGGGCCGGCTGGATCAAAAGCTGTACGCCAGCGCCGAAGCCACCAATCCCAAGGCCGCCGTCCGGTTGGGCTCCGACATGGGTGAGTTCTTCATGCCGTACCCCGGCACGAGAATCAACCAGGAAACCGTTCCGCTCAACGCCAACGGCGTGACCGGCAGCGCGTCCTACTACGAGGTCAAGTTTTCCGACCCGGCCAAGCCGAACGGCCAGATCTGGACCGGCGTGATCGGTTCGCCGGCAGCCAACACCGCCAATGCCGGCCCGCCGCAACGATGGTTCGTGGTGTGGCTCGGGACCGCGAATGACCCGGTGGACAAAAATGCGGCCAAGGCGTTGACGGAGTCGATCCGGCCACTTGGCGCGCCGCCGGCCGCGGGAGCACCTCCTGCCGGCGGGACGCCGCCTGCGGCTGGGGCACCTCCCGCGGGCGCGCCACCAGCTGGGGCTCCTCCGGCGGGGGCACCTCCCGCGGGTGCACCACCGGCGGGGGCACCACCGGCTGGGGCACCTCCCGCGGGTGCACCGCCAGCCGGGGCACCACCGGCGGGGGCACCTCCCGCGGGTGCACCGCCAGCCGGGGCACCTCCCGCTGAATCGGGGCCGCCCGCGGGTGCACCGGCGTCGCCGTCGCAGCCACCCGCCGGGGCTCCAGCCGGCGAAGTCAGCCCTACCCCCGCACCCGCTCAGCGGACACTCCCGGCCTGACCCGGACTCTCCAGCCAATGGCGCGCGGCCATGCCGCGGCGTCGGGGCGCCGATCGTTTGCGCAGATCGGATTGACTTGACCTGCAGCGGGTATACCCTCGGTGTCTTTTCCACTAGTCAATCCGAAGGAGCTCGTCGTGGTCTGGCACGTCATTTGGATGATCATCCTGGGTCTTATCGTCGGCCTGATCGCACGAGCCATCGTGCCCGGCAGGCAATCGATGGGTTGGATCGCAACGGCGTTGCTCGGCATTGTTGGGGGTTATGTCGGCGGCACGCTGGGAAGCGTCGTCTTCCCACCGCATAAGTTCACCATCACCCCTCCGATCAATCACTCGTTCTGGGGCGCGCTGGTCGGCGCGGTGATCCTGTTACTCATCTACAAGGCCGTCACTTCCCGCACCAGAACCTTGTAGGCCATCTTCGGGCTCCGGATCACCGGGGCCGCGCGACACAATTTCGGTAGACCAGCTATACCCATATCCCAGTCCAGCAACTGGGCTGGGCTTTGCCCGCGATCGCAAGGAGACCGCTCATGGACCTCATGGCAGCTACCGAATATCTGGCCCGCTCGACGACCACGACCAGCGTCGGCGTGATCGGCTACATCATCATCGGCGGGTTGGCGGGGTGGATCGCCGGCAAGATCGTCAAGGGCGGCGGATCCGGCATCTTGATGAACATCGTGATCGGTGTCGTCGGCGCGTTGCTTGGCGGATTCCTGCTGAGCTTCGCGTTCGATACCGCCTCCGGGGGTTGGTTCTTCACCTTTCTCACCGCGCTGCTGGGCTCGATCATCCTGCTCTCGATCGTCGGCCTGGTGCGCCGGCGTTAGCTGAACTCGTTGCCGCCGTGGCAGGTTCAGGGCGGATCGACGGAAATGGCCACACATCGCGCATGATGATGTGATGGCGGCACAGGTGACCACTACGACGATGAGCGCGTGGCAGGTGCGTCGGCCCGGTCCGATGGACAGCCATCCGCTCGAACGCGTAACCGCTCGACTACCGCGTCCCGCACGGTCCGAACTGCTGGTGGCGGTTCGCGCGTGCGGGGTGTGCCGCACCGACCTGCACGTCACCGAGGGCGATCTGCCGGTGCACCGTGAGCGGGTGACCCCCGGCCACGAGGTGGTGGGCGAGGTCGTCGAGGTGGGCGCTGACGCCGGCGACGAGTTCAGCGTGGGGGACCGGGTGGGCATTGCCTGGCTGCGCCATACCTGCGGGGTGTGCAAGTACTGCCGCCGGGGTGACGAAAACCTGTGCCCCGAGTCGCGCTACACGGGCTGGGACGCTGACGGCGGATACGCCGAATTCGCGACGGTCCCAGCATCTTTCGCCCACCACCTACCGAGCGGCTACACCGACAGCGAGCTGGCGCCGCTATTGTGCGCCGGCATCATCGGATACCGCTCGTTGCTACGCGCCGAACTGCCACCCGGCGGCCGGCTGGGTCTCTACGGTTTCGGCGGCAGCGCTCACATCACCGCACAGGTCGCGTTGGCGCAGGGCGCCGAGGTACACGTGATGACCCGGGGAGCAGCCGCCCGCGAACTGGCGCTGAACCTGGGCGCCGCGTCGGCCCAAGGCGCCACCGACCCGCCGCCGGTGCCGCTGGACGCCGCGATCCTGTTTGCTCCGGTCGGAAATCTGGTGTTGCCCGCAATGCAGGCGCTCGACCGCGGCGGCACCTTGGCGATCGCGGGGATTCACCTGTCCGATATTCCAGCCCTCAATTACCAACGTCATTTGTTTCAGGAACGTCAGGTCCGGTCGGTCACGTCCAACACCCGGGCGGATGCACGCGCGTTTCTCGACTTCGCCGCACAGCATCGCATTGAAGTCACCACGCCGGAATACCCACTCGGACAAGCGGATCAGGCGCTGACCGACCTAAGCTCCGGCCGGATCGCCGGCGCGGCGGTTTTGCTCGTGTGACCGTCGGCCGGCTCAGGTAGAGAGGTGCCAGACCAGCGCAGCGGCGAGGGCGCCCATTCCGTTGAGCGACCAATGCAGCGCGATCGGCGCAATCAGGCTGCCGCTGCGCCGACGCAGCCAGCTGAAGACGAACCCGGCCGCCCCGGTGGCCAACACCGCCAGCGTCACCCCGGCCAGCATTCCCATGATGCCGCCGCCGAACAGCCGACTAAAGCCGACGTTGCCGCTCGTCAGACCCAAGGACGTCGCGACATGCCACAGACCGAACAGCAGCGACCCCATCAATGCCACGCCACGAAATCCCCAGGCCCGGTTCAGTGCGCCGTGCAGCACACCACGAAAGGCCAGCTCCTCGGGGATCACCGTTTGCAGCGGAATAATCACCATCGACGCGATCACGGCGCCGGAGAATCCCCAGAGCTGAGCGTAGTGGTGGTTCATGAACATCGGCCGGGTCGTCGGCAACAGCACACCAACCACGATCACCGAGAGCACGACGGCCACCGCAGCCAGCGCGTAGCCCAGCCCTGATCTCCAGTGCTCGCGTCCCAACCCGAGTTCGGCCCACCCCAGCCCGCGCCAGCGGACCAGGGCCACCAAGCCGAGGGCGGCGGCCGGGACGGTAGCGATGCTCGCCCATGGTGTGGTGAAGTGCGCGATCAGGTTTGTCAGCACCAGCACCCCCACGACGACGGCAATGTCGACGTGCAGCCAGAACCGGTTCAACACCGCATCGGACTGCGCAGGAGCTTGTTCCAGGACGTGGTCAGGCATTGTCGTGAGTTTACCCGCGGGTTCAGCCTTGGTTCGGCGCAAGGCGGCGGCGTGCGTAGGCCGTTAGCTCCGCGGACAGCGCGTCGGCCCGCAACAGCTGCGGAAGCAGCTCCGGCTCCGTCATTCGCGCGCGGAACACCAGCCCGATGGTCACGTCATGGTCGGGCCGGTGAACGATGGTGATCTCGTCGCCGGCGCGCACCGTTCCGGGCTCGATCACTCTTAGGTAGGCGCCGGGTTTGCCGGCCTGGGTGAAGGTCTTGATCCAGTGGTTCAGCTTCAGGAATGCGACGAATGTCCGGCACGGCGTCCTGGGTGCGGAGACTTCGAGCAGCAGGCCGTCGGCGCCGACGCGCCACCGTTCCCCGATCCGTGCGCCGGTCACGTCGACGCCCATCGTGGTCAGGTTCTCGCCGAAGTTTCCGTGGGCAAGTGTGCGCTGAAGTTTGGTTTCCCAGACGTCCAGATCTTCGCGCGCGTATGCGTAGACGGCTTGGTCGTCGCCGCCGTGGTATTTCGGATTGCCGATGGTGTCGCCGACGAGTCCGCTGCCCAGACCACCGTGCATGGGACCGGGATCGCGGACCATGACCGGTTCGGTTACCGGCAGTTTGTATATGCCGGTGACCTTCGACATGGCGCGCGGGTCCGGGTTTTCCCGGGCCTGAGCCACGTTGACCGACACCACTTTTGCGACCGTCACTCGTTCCGCTCGCTCGTCTCCCAGGTCCGATGGGTCGTCTCGCTCCCGTCACTCACTTGTGCCGATGTTCGTCTCGCTCCCGTCACTTCGTTCCGCTCGCTCAACTTCACGGTTCGTTCCGCTCGCTCGACTCCCAGGTCCGATGGGTCGTCTCGCTCCCGTCACTCACTTTCGTTCGTTCCGCTCGCTCGACTCCCAGGTCCGATGGGTCGTCTCGCTCCCGTCACTCACTTTCGTTCGTTCCGCTCGCTCGACTCCCAGGTCCAGCCCGCGATTTGCGGGTCGTCTTCACCGTGCTCACGTGTGTAACGACGTGCCGCCAGCCGAGCGTCAGCCATCCTTTGACGCAGCACGGCGGCCTGGCTGCCCAGGCCCTCCACTCGGTCGATGACGTCCATCACCAGATGGAATCGGTCGAGGTCGTTCAGCATCACCATGTCGAACGGCGTCGTGGTGGTGCCGCGCTCCTTGAATCCGCGGACATGGATGTGCGGATGGTTGCTGCGGCGATATGTGAGCCGGTGAATCAGCCAAGGGTAGCCGTGGTAGGCGAAGATCACCGGCTTGTCGCTGGTGAACAGCGCATCGAATTCCCTGTCCGGCAACCCATGTGGATGTTCGGATTGAGGTTGCAGACGCATCAGGTCGACGACGTTGATCACCCGCACCTGCAGTTCGGGCAGTTCGTGTCGCAGGATGTCGGCGGCCGCGAGGGTCTCCAGCGTCGGAATGTCACCGGCGCAGGCCAGCACCACGTCGGGCTCGCCGGCAGCGGTGCTCGCCCACTGCCAGATGCCCAGCCCGCGGGTGCAGTGCGCGATCGCCTCGTCCATCGACAGGTAGGCCAAAGCGGGTTGCTTGCCGGCGACGATCACGTTCACGTAATCGCGGCTGCGCAGGCAGTGGTCCGCGACCGACAGCAACGTATTGCCGTCCGGCGGCAGGTAAACCCGTACCACCTCGGCGCGCTTGTTGGCGACCAGATCGATGAAGCCGGGATCCTGATGAGACGCGCCGTTATGGTCCTGACGCCATACATGCGAGCTCAACAGGTAGTTCAGCGACGCGATCGGCCGCCGCCAGGGCAACTCGAGACTGGTCGACAGCCATTTCGCGTGCTGATTGAACATCGAGTCGACGATGTGCACGAACGCCTCGTAGCAGTTGAACAGGCCGTGGCGGCCAGTCAGCAGATAGCCCTCCAGCCAGCCCTGGCACAGGTGCTCGGACAACACCTCCATCACCCGGCCGTCGGCGGACAGATGGTCGTCTTCGGGACCGATCTCGGAGAGCCAGACCCTGCCCGTCGACTCGAAAACCGCCGACAGGCGGTTAGAGGCGGTCTCGTCGGGACCCATCAGCCGGAAGTTGTCCGGGTTGCGGCCGATCACATCCCGCAGGAACGCCCCCAGCACGCGGGTGGCCTCATGGGTCGTCACGGCAGGCGCAGTCACCTCCACCGCGTACTCGCGGAAGTCCGGAAGGTCCAGGTCGCGCAGCAACAGGCCGCCGTTGGCATGCGGATTCGCACTCATCCGCCGATCACCGCTCGGTGCGGCCGCCTTCAGTTCGGGACGCAGCGCGCCGCTCTCGTCGAACAACTCCTCCGGACGGTAACCGCGCAGCCATTCTTCCAGTTGCGCACGGTGCGTTGGGTTTTGGTGCGTTTCCGCCAGCGGCACCTGGTGAGAGCGCCAGGTTCCCTCCACCTGATGGCCGTCCACCACTTTCGGCCCCGTCCAGCCCTTCGGTGTACGCAGCACGATCATCGGCCACACCGGCCGTTCGGTCTGGCCAGAGTCGCGCGCGTCATGCTGAATCGACGCAATCTCGTCGAACGCGTCGTCCAACGCGGCGGCGAGCTGCTGATGCACCGAGGCCGGCTCGTCGCCGGCGACCACGATCGGCCGATAACCGTAGCCGCGCAGCAGCGCTTCGAGCTCGGCCTGCGGGATTCGGGCCAGCACAGTCGGATTGGCGATCTTGTATCCGTTGAGGTGCAGGATCGGCAGCACCGCGCCGTCGACGGCCGGGTTGAGGAACTTGTTCGAATGCCAGCCGGCGGCCAGCGGGCCCGTCTCGGCCTCGCCGTCACCGACCACACAGGCGACCACCAGATCGGGATTGTCGAACGCCGCGCCGTAGGCATGCACCAACGCGTAACCGAGTTCGCCGCCCTCGTGGATGGACCCCGGTGTCTGGGCGGCCACGTGGCTCGGAATGCCGCCGGGGAAGGAGAACTGACGGAACAGCCGCCGCATGCCGTCGGTGTTCTCGCCGATACCGGTGTAGACCTCGCTGTATGTGCCTTCGAGGTAGGCGTTTGCGACCAGCCCCGGGCCGCCGTGACCGGGCCCGGTGACATAAATGACGTTGGCGTCGCGGTTGCGGATGATCCGGTTCAGGTGCGCATAGACGAGGTTGAGCCCAGGCGTGGTGCCCCAGTGCCCCAGCAGCCTCGGTTTGACGTGCTCAGCCGTTAGCGGCTCGGCGAGCAGCGGGTTGTCCAGCAGGTAGATCTGGCCGACCGAGAGATAGTTGGCCGCACGCCAATACGCGTCGATGAGGGCGAGTTCGTCGTCGGGAAGGACGGTGGGAGTGGTCGCGCTGTCTGGGCTCATCTGCCCGATTGTTCCGTTCGTCGGTAAACACCCTGCCAGCGGTGCTCACTCCTCGCCGCGAGCCCGGGCTTCGTAGGCCTTGCGCTGCTCGACATCGACGTCGTCGGTGAAGACATGCTCGCCGCCAAGGATGCGGTTCAATCCTTCGCGGAACACCCGCGGCATGAAGTACTGCGACGCGACCATCGCGCCGGCCGCCCTGGTAACCCGCACCCGCGGCTTGGGGCGCGCGATGAGCCCGATGATCGCGTCCGCGATGTCGCCCGGCTCCGCGTTCTTGAACCCCCGAGCGCCGTGCGTGCCCGAGATGAGCTCGGTGTTGACGAACGACGGCGACACCATCGAGAACTTGACGCCCTCCTTGCGGTACTCCAGCCGGGCCGAGTCGGTGAAAGCAACCACCGCGTGCTTGCTGGCGCAGTAGGTGGCCAGCCCGGCAGCGTAGATCTCACCGGCCAGCGAGGCGACGTTGATGACGTGGCCTCGTCCACGCGGGACCATGCGCTGCACCGCCAGCTTGCTGCCCAGGATCACGCCGAAGACGTTGATGTCCAGAATGCGGCGGGTCACGGCGTCCGGCTCGTCGATGATCCGGCCGACCGGCATGATGCCCGCGTTGTTGACCAGCACGTCGATCGGGCCGAGTTGACGCTCTGCCTGGTCCAGAAAGTCGGAGAACGAATTCCTGTCGGTGACATCGAGTTTGCCGTACACATCGAGGCCGAGCCCGGCGCCAGACTCCTTAACCGTCGCCTCGTCGATGTCGCCGATCGCAACCTTGGCGCCCAGCTTGTGCAGTGCGGTCGCGGTGGCCAATCCGATGCCACGGGCGCCGCCCGTGATCACGACCACCTTGTCGCGGACCTTGAGACCGACGGATGCGGTATCAGCCATTTTCGTCCCTTCGGGGTTTTGACGGGTGTCAACTGGCGAGTCGCCTAAGCACAGCACGCGAGGTCATGCTGCGCAATAACCGCGAGCACGAGCAGACGCAAAAGCACTCAATTTCGGCCCGAATTTGGTGATTTTGCGTCTGCTCGGCACTAAGCGTCACGGGCCGATCCGAGGGCTGCGATAGGTTCGACCCATGCCAGTTGACCCCCGCACGCCGGTACTGATCGGCTACGGCCAGGTCAACCACCGCGACCCGATCGACCCCGAGACCCGATCCGTCGAACCGCTCGACCTGATGGCCGCGGCGGCCGAGCAGGCGGGCAAACCCCACGTCCTTCGGGCTGTCGACGCCATCCGCGTGGTCAACATCCTGTCGGCGCAGTACCGGGACCCCGGCCTGTTACTCGGGGAACGGATCGGCGCCGACGGTTTCACCACCCTTTACAGCCCGGTCGGCGGCAATGTACCGCAGTCGCTGGTCAACCAGGCCTGCCTGGACATCCAGCAGGGGCGCGCCGGCGTGGTGCTGCTGGCCGGCGCCGAAACCTGGCGTACCCGCAGGGGGCTGAGGGCCAGAGGCAGCAAGCTGGTGTGGACAATTCAGGATGAATCGGTGCCGATGGCCGAAGTGGCCGGTGACGATGTACCGATGGCCGGCGACGCCGAGATCCGCATCAAGCTGGACCGCCCGGCCTATGTGTACCCGCTGTTCGAACAAGCGCTGCGAATCGCCAACGGCGAGGCGGTCGACGATCATCTGCGCCGCATCAGCGAGCTGTGGGCGCGTTTCAACGCCGTTGCCGTAGACAATCCGAACGCCTGGATCCAGAAGCCGGTGACCGCCGAAGAAATCGCGCAACCGGGCCCGCAGAACCGGATGATCAGCTGGCCCTACACCAAGTTGATGAACTCCAACAACATGGTCGACCAGGGCGCCGCGCTTATCCTGACGTCGGCCGAACAGGCACAACGCCTGCAGATCCCAACCGACCGCTGGGTTTTCCCGCAGGCGGGTACCGACGCGCACGACACCTCTGCCATCGCCGAGCGCGCCGAGCTACACCGCTCACCCGCCATCCGGATAGCCGGTGAGCGAGCTCTCGAGCTGGCCGGCCTGGCCGTCGACGACGTCGACTACGTCGACCTGTACTCGTGCTTTCCCTCTGCCGTTCAAGTCGCGGCCAACGAACTGGGCCTCAGCGTCGACGATCCGGCGCGGCCGCTGACCGTCACCGGCGGCCTGACCTTCGCAGGCGGCCCGTGGAGCAACTACGTGATGCATTCCATCGCCACCATGGCCGAGCTGCTGGTGGCCAATCCCGGGCGGCGCGGCCTGATCACGGCCAACGGCGGCTACCTGACCAAGCACAGCTTCGGCCTCTACGGGACCGAGCCACCTTCCGCTTTTCGTTGGGAGGACGTGCAATCCGCGGTGGACCGCGAACCCGTCCGGCAGGGCCTGACCGAATGGGAGGGTGCCGGCACAGTCGAAGCCTGGACCACGCCGTTCGACCGGGACGGACGTCCCGAAAAGGTTTTTCTCGCGCTCCGAACACCTGACGACGGCCGCGCACTGGCAGTGATTCCGGAATCCGCGGCCGCGGAATTGTCGGTTCGCGAGGACATCGCCGGCGCCAAGGTCACCGTCCAATCGGACGGCACGGCGACGCTATGAACGTCCGTGGCTACTCTCGATCTACCGGCTCAACCTGGTCAAAACCCGTCCGGCCAGCGTGAGCGAATTTTGACGCGACGGCAAAAGCGCCGCAAATTTTCGCGGGGTGCCTATTGTCGAGGATGTTGGGAGGTGAGTCGGGGTGCGGATCCTGCTGACCGGTGCCACCGGGGCAGTCGGCCGCCTCGTGGCACGACACCTGGTCGCGGCGGGGCACACGGTCAGCGGCATCGCGCAGCGGCCGCACGAATACTTGCCCGCACAAATCGACCTTATCCGTGCGCCACTGAGTAGCCCCATCCTGCAAAGCCTGGCCGAAGATGCCGACGCGGTGATCCATCTGGCACCTGTGGACACCACCGCGCCCGGCGGCGAAGGGATCAACGGCGTCGCGCATGTCACCCATGCGGCCGCCCGTGCCGGCGCCCGGCTGCTCTTCGTCTCCCAAGCCGCGGGACAGCCCGACCTGTACCGGCCCGCCGAGTCGCTGGTCTCCACGAGTTGGGCGCCGAGCCTGGTCGTCCGCATCGCACCTCCGGTCGGCCGCCAGCTCGACTGGATGGTGTGCCGCACGGTGGCCACCTTGCTGCGCGCCAAGGTCTCCGAGCGGCCCATGCGGGTACTGCACCTCGATGATCTCGCCCGGTTCCTGGTAGCGGCGCTGAACACCGACCGGACCGGCGTGGTCGACCTGGCTACCCCGGACACCGTCAACATGGTCACCGCCTGGCGGCTGCTGCGATCCGTCGACCCGCGTTCGCGGGTGCCTCGGGTTCGCGATTGGGCGGAGCTCTTTCCCCAGGTGGATCTGGCTGCTGTGCAAGAGGATTGGCGGTTCGAGTTCGGCTGGCACGCGGGCGAGGCCGTCGTCGACACGGCGCGAGGTCTGGTGGGGCGCAAGCTCGATGCCGCCGGCGCGATCTATCAGGCGGGTCAGCTCGGGCTTCCGGTGGAACCGTTACCGCGACTCGCGCCGCCGGAGCGGCTACAACCAGCAGTGCCGGAGAGTCTGGAGGGCGAGTTCGACGACCGCATCGATCCGCGATTCCCGGTCTTCAGCGCCACCAGCCTGGCCGAGGCGCTGCCGGGCCCACTGACCCCGATCACGCTCGACGTGCAGATGAGCGGACTGCGCGCGGCGAGCCGGGTGATGGGTCAGGTGCTCGCGCTTGGCGGCGTCGTCGGTGACGAATGGGGGAGCAGAGCCATCGCGGTGTTCGGCCATCGCCCGTATGTCGGTGTCTCGGCCAATGTCGTCGCCGCCACCCAGCTGCCCGGCTGGGACCAGCAAGCCGTCACCGCGCATGCCCTGGGCGAGCAGCAGCAGGACACCCAACTCCTGCCGTTCGGTCGCCCCCAATTGGCTGGAGGGCCGCTTGGCTCAGTAGCCAAAGCGGTCGTCACGGCACGGTCCCTGGCACTGTTGCGCCATCTACGTGCCGACACCCAGGCCTACAGCGCCGCTGCGACGGCAGAGCACCTCGATCCGCGACGGCTGGCGTCGCTGCCCGACGCCAGCCTGCAAGTGCGCATACCGCTGTTACGGGACCGGATTCACCAGGGCTGGATTCTCACCGCGCTGTGGGTCATCGACAGCGGCGTGACCGCGGCGGCGCTACAGCACACCAGCGGCGGCAGCCAGCTGTCCGGGGTGAGCACGATCATGGAAAGCGGCCGCGTGGCCGCCGAGACCGCAACCCTGGCCGAGGTGTTGAGGCCCGATCCGCAATTGCTTGCCCTGGCCCGCAGCGGCGACCTCGATGGCGCGCGTGTCTTGTTTCCGAGTGCCGCGAGCGCTCTCGATGCGGCTCTCACCCGGATCGGGCACCGCGGGCCCGGTGAAGCCGAACTAGCGCAACCGATGTTCGCCGACGACCCCGGGACGCTGCTGATGACCGCCGCCGAAGTCGCTGACCGCCCGGCCGAGCCGACGCCACCGGCAACCTTGGCGCGGCGGCTGGCCGACAACGCCCGCGGCTTGCGGGAGCTGGCCCACGACACCACTTTGCGCTTCACGCATGAGCTTCGGCTGGCCTTGCGCGAGTTGGGATCTCGGCGGGTGGCCGCCGACCTGATCGACGTCGTCGACGACGTGTACTACTTGACTTGCGACGAGGTGGTCAGCATGCCAGCCGACGCGCGGCTGCGGATCAAACGCCGGCGCGCCGAGCGGGAGCGCCTGCAGGTACAGCGCCCGCCCGATGTCATCCACGGCGGCTGGAGGCCGGTCGACGAAAAGCCGAACTAGCGATCAACCGAGCAGGTCAGCCAGCGGTGACTGCGGGTCGGCCAGCTTGCCGGCATCGACCGGAGCCTTGGACCGGATCAAGGCTTTGACGTCGTCGAGCACGTCCCAGACATTGACGTTCATTCCGGCCAGCACTCGACCGGCGCCGTCGAGCCAGAAGGCGACGAATTCACGTCCGGCGACGTCGCCGCGAAACACCACCCGATCGAAGCTGGGGGCGTGGCCGGCATATTCCATGCCGAGGTCGTACTGGTCGGTGAAGAAGTACGGCAGCTCGTCGTATTCGCCTGGCTTGCCCAGCATTCCGGCGACCGCCACCGCGGGTTGCTTGAGCGCGTTGGCCCAGTGCTCGGTGCGAATCCGCACACCGAACAGCGGGTGCTCGGCGGCGGCGATGTCGCCCACCGCATAGATGTCGGCGTCGCTGGTGCGCAGCGACGCGTCAACCGCCACACCACCGTCACTCATCGAAAGCCCCGCCTGTTCGGCGAGTTCGAGGTTCGGCTTGGCGCCCACGGCCACCAGCACGGTGTCGGCGGCGACCGTCGACCCGTCGGCCAGCTTGAGCCCGGTCGCTTTGCCCTGCCCCGTCGGGATCTCCTCGACCTGCGCCTCGAGCCGCAGGTCGACCCCGTGGTCGCGGTGCAGCGCGGCGAACACTTCGCCGACGGTTTCACCGAGCGCTGCCATCAGCGGTTGCTTGGCTGTCTCGACCACAGTGACATTGACACCGCGCTGACGGGCGGCCGCCGCCACCTCCAGCCCGATCCATCCGGCACCCACTACCGCAAGCGAACTGCCTTCGGCCAGAACAGAATTCAGGGCTGCAGCATCGCCGAACGTACGCAGATAGTGGACACCGGCGGCATCGGATCCAGGTATCGGGGCATGACGCGACGCCGACCCGGTCGCCAACAGCAGTTTGTCGTACCCGATCGTCGTGCCGCCGGGCAGGCCAACGGTATGCGCGGCGGGATCCACGGAGGAGACCCGCTGGCCCAGCCTCAAGTCGACGTCATGTTCGCGGTACCAATCGGAGTTGTGCACGGTGAAGTCGTTCAGCGACTTCTTACCGGCCAGGTACTCCTTGGACAGCGGGGGGCGTTCGTAGGGCAGGTGATCCTCTTCGCACAAGAGAACGACCTTGCCATCAAAGTCATTGTCGCGCAACGCTTCTACTGCCTTAGCGCCGGCAAGTCCGCCGCCGACGATGACGAATGTGGTCGAGCTGGCCATGGTTGCTGCTCCATTCTGTTGTCGACGCCGCCAGCCTACCCGCGGCCGATCAGCTCAAAAGTTCGCGCAGCGTAAGTGCATTGCGCACCGCGTGACCGCCCAGGTCGTTGTTGAAGTACATCCATACGTCGCGGCCGTCGTCACGCCATTGCGTGATTCGGTCGGCCCAGCGACGCAGTTGGTCGTCCGAGTAACTTCCGGCATAGATCGAGTCCTGATCCGGGCCGTGCATCCGGATGTAGACGAAGTCGGTAGTGGCCCGCGGGACGCAGACCAGTCCTGCCCCGCTCATCACCACGTAGCCGGCGGCGCGGCGTTCCAGCAGGGCATACACCGCGTCGTCATTCCACGACGGATGCCGCAGCTCAACGGCGACGCGGATCTCTGCCGGCACGGCGGCGAGGAAGGCATCGAGGCGGGCGTCGTCGCGCTGTTGCTCCGGATGCAGCTGCACCAGCAGCACTCCACGGCGATCACCCAGCACCTGCCAACAGCGTTCGAACCGCTCGATCCACGGTTCGGGCGAGGTCAGGCGACGGTAGTGGGTCAGTCCGCGATGCGCTTTGACGGACATGGTGCAGCCGCGCGGCATCTGATCACGCCACCCGGCAAACGTCGAATCCTTCGGCCAGCGGTAGAAACTCGCATTGAGCTCTACCGTGTCGAACGTCTCGAGAAATAGCGCAAAGCGCTTACCGGAAGCCAATTTCGGCGGGTAGAGCACGCCGGTCCAGTGATCGTAGGACCAACCCGACGTGCCGATCCGCACGGTCACGGAATTCTCAACCGATCACCCGCCGGCGCACGTCGTCGTCCAGCGATGCCCGCACCAGAGCGGCCGCCAGCCGGGCGTTGGCACGCCAACCCTGCCAGCTTCGTCGGGCCGGTTCATACCCCGCGGCTTACCCGCGACGCGCAACCGCAAACCTTGGGGCGTCGAGTGTGCAGTTGTCGCACGCGCCACCCCCGTTTTGCGTACAAAAAGTCCACATCCGGCATCGACGAATGCCCTCCAAACGCCTACTTGGGTGGCAACGTGCGCGCGTAGTCCGCGCCCCGGTTGACCCAACTCTGAAGCTGGCGTTTGGTTTTCACTCCGTCGTCGGCGACACGCAACCAGCCGCGCATCTGCCGACCTCCCATCTCCATGAGACCGACGTGCGCGCGGGCCAGTAGCTTGTCGGTGTCCTCCGGCGGCACCCGGACCAGCAATCCGCCCTGGCCGCTGGCGGCCACCGCCATGTTGCCGTTGATCAAAAAGGCCAGCCCGCCGAACATCCGCTTCTCTTCGACACCGCGCTGCGGCCCCAGCAGTTCGCGGATCCGGTTGGCCAGGTCTTCGTCGTAGGCCATCAGTCGAGGTCGACCCGGATGGTGAGCAGGTCGCTACCCATCAAGCGCACGACCGCACTGTTGAGGCGGGGCAGGTTCCCCAGCCGCCGCACCGGATCGTCGTCGGGCAGTAGGTGCGCGGTTCCGTTGCGCCACTTTCCGCCGATGCGCACCCGCACCGCCGGGTTGGCCTTCATGTTGCGCACGTAGTCGGAGTGCTCGCCGTGTTCGGAGACCATCCAGAACTGGTTGCCGACCACTTTTCCGCCGACCGCGGTGAGCCGCGGCTTTCCGGACTTGCGGCCGACGGTTTCAATCATCGTCACCGGCAATTGCCGGCCGATCGGATTGACCACGAGCCGTTGTACGCGATGGACCACTTGCCGTTTCAGACTCACGGGTCCATTAAACGCCGCAGGGCGCGGCTCACGCAGCGGCCGTTGTCGTTTCCGTGGCCGGTTCGAGTGCCTGGGCGACAATCTCGGCGACGTCGGACATCGGCTTGACCGTCAGGGCCTCGAGTACCTCTGCGGGAACCCCTCCAGAATCCGGGTCCAGATCCGGCTCGTTGCGCTGCGGAATGAAAACCGTTGACAAGCCGGCACGTTGGGCGGCAAGCAGCTTCTGCTTCACACCGCCGATCGGCAACACGCGACCGTTCAGCGTGACCTCACCGGTCATCCCGACATCGGAGCGCACCTGACGTCCGGTGGCCATCGACACCAACGCGGTCACCATGGTCACCCCGGCCGACGGGCCGTCCTTGGGTACCGCACCGGCCGGCACGTGTACGTGGATGCGCCGGTCCAGCGTTTTGGGGTCGACACCTAGCTCCGCAGCGTGCGAACGCACGTAGGACAAGGCGATCTGCGCCGACTCCTTCATCACGTCGCCCAGTTGCCCGGTCAGCTGCAAACCCGGTTCGCCGTCGGTGCCTCCGGCCTCGATGTAGAGCACGTCGCCGCCGAGGCCGGTGACGGCCAGGCCGGTGGCCACGCCGGGCACCGCCGTGCGTTCGGCCGACTCGGGCGTGAACCGCGGACGGCCCAGGTAGCCGACGAGGTCGGGCTCGTCGATCACCTTCGGGCCAGGCTCCTCGGCGAGCCTGGTGGTCACCTTGCGCAGCGCCTTGGCCAGCAGGCGTTCGAACTGCCGTACACCCGGCTCACGGGTGTAGTCGGCGGCGATCTTGCGCAGCGCGGCCTCGGTCACCGTGACCTCGTCGTCGCTCAGCGCCGCACGCTCGCGCTGCCGGGGCAGCAGGTAGTCGCGGGCGATGGCCACCTTGTCGTCCTCGGTGTAACCGTCGATCTGCACCAGCTCCATGCGGTCCAGCAACGCCGACGGGATGTTCTCGATCACGTTGGCGGTGGCCAGAAACACCACGTCGGACAGGTCGAGGTCCAGATCGAGGTAGTGGTCGCGGAAGGTGTGGTTCTGCGCCGGATCGAGCACCTCCAGCAGCGCCGCACTGGGATCACCGCGGTAGTCGGAGCCGACCTTGTCGATCTCATCAAGCAGCACAACGGGATTCATCGAACCCGCCTCGCCGATCGCCCGCACGATGCGGCCCGGCAGCGCCCCGACGTAGGTGCGACGGTGCCCGCGAATCTCGGCCTCGTCGCGCACGCCGCCTAGGGCGACGCGCACGAACTTACGACCCAGCGCGCGCGCCACGCTCTCACCCAGCGACGTCTTGCCGACGCCGGGCGGCCCGGCCAGCACCATCACCGCGCCGGAGCCGCGTCCGCCGACGACCTGCAGCCCCCGCTGCGCCCGGCGGGTACGGACGGCCAGGTATTCGACAATGCGGTCCTTGACGTCTTCGAGCCCGTGGTGGTCGGCGTCCAGGATCTCCCGCGCCGCCTTGAGGTCCGCCGAGTCTTCGGTGCGCACGTTCCAGGGCAGGTCCAGCACGGTGTCCAGCCAGGTCCGGATCCAGCCGCTTTCCGGGCTCTGGTCGCTGGCGCGTTCCAGCTTGCCGACCTCGCGCAGCGCTGCCTCGCGGACCTTCTCGGGCAGGTCAGCGGCCTCGACGCGGGCGCGGTAGTCGTCTGATCCGTCGGGCTCGCCCTCGCCGAGTTCCTTGCGGATGGCGGCGAGCTGTTGACGCAGCAGGAACTCCTTTTGCGTCTTCTCCATGCCGTCGCGCACGTCTTCGGCGATCTTGTCGTTGACCTCGACTTCGGCCAGATGCGAGCTGGTCCAGTCGATCAGCACCCGCAGCCGTTCGGCGACATCGGCGGTCTCCAGCAGCTGGCGCTTCTGCACATCGGTCAGGTAAGAGGCGTAGCCCGAGGTGTCCGCCAGCGCCGACGGGTCGGTCAGGCTGTTCACGTAATCGACGATCTGCCAGGCCTCGCGGCGCTGCAGCATCGCCAGCAGCAGCTTCTTGTACTCGGCCGCCAGGGCCTTGATTTCGTCGGTCAACTCCTGGTCGGCGACCTCGGTCACCTCGACCCACAACGCCGCGCCGGGTCCGGATGCGCCCGCGCCGATGTGCGCCCGGCGCTCACCGCGCACCACGGCTGCGGTGCCGCCGCCCGCGATGCGTCCGACCTGCAGAATCTTCGCGATCACGCCGTGCGAGGGGTAGCGGTCGTCCAGTCGGGGGGCGATCAGTAGTTGCCTTGCTTCGGTCGCCTGAGCGGCGTCGGTCGCGGCGCGCGCAGCGTCGTCCAGCGCGATCGGGACCACCATTCCGGGCAACACGATGGTGTCGGTCACGAACAGCACCGGCACCGATTTGGCTTCAGCCATCAATCCTCCAAAGTTTGAGTCCGATGCGCTCAACCTTGTGGGTGGCCGGTTTGTTCCCGACGGGCCTGCGAGCGGTGGGCGCATCAGGTGCCGAGCAGACGCAGAATCGCCCAAAACATGCCCGAATCATGCGATTCTGCGTCTGCTCGCGCAGGTAACTGGCCTACGTCCGGTGAGCCGCGCGCTGACGGGCGCGGAAGGCTCGCACCTTGGCACGGTTGCCGCACGTGCTCATCCCGCACCAATGCCGGTTCTTGGCTCGCGACGAGTCCAGGTAGAGCCGCGTGCATTCAGGGTGAGCACATCGTTTGACGTTCTCGAACTCGGCGTCGGCCAGCAGATCGAGCAGATCGGCCGCCAGGTGAGCAAGCAGCTGGGAGGCGCTGCCCTCACGGCTGACCGATCCGTTTCGGCGCAGCCGCGGTGTGAGGCGGGGCTGCGCCGACCACTCGTTGATCAAGGCGACGTCGGCGGGTCTCAAATCGCGCCCGTCGAGGCGGGAGATGACGGTCCGGTAAGCGGCCTCGCGCAACGCTATTGCGGCCGCCAGGTCGTTGTCTGTCACATCGATCGGCGTGTCCAGCAGCCCCGCCGCAACCGCCCAGTCCGACAGACGTTCCGGGTCCGTCAGCAGTTCCTCACGGTCGGAATCCCGGCGTTTCAGCGTGCCGGCGAAGTCCAGGCACGGCCGGCCACTCACGTAGACGAACATCACAGGTAACCACCTTGACAGGTTTCAGCAGCTACTGCAACGTTGTAACCGTATAAGCCGGTTACAAAGGGATGACTGCCACATTGCCTCCGACGCACTTCCAAGAATCCGCCAAGGATCCGTTGAGAATCCTTCAAGCCGTCGCGCGGAGGCTGGGCCGAGGCTTGAAACACCTGGCTCAGGCGCAATCTCCCAACGCCCTCGCACTGGGCATCTCGAAACAGTGTGAACGGCACGGGCATCGCCGTCGTCTTAACCGAGTAACCCACCGTCGTACTTCAGTAGCGAGAGGCGAAAGGAGCCAATCGAAATGGATCTCGGCCGCATCACTAACCCGCTGAGGTTGGCCAAGGGATCTCACCAGCCAGGATCGGGTAAGGGCTGCGCGATGAACGTGATCTCCTACATCAACGGCGATGCGCATGTCACTGACTTTCCGACGTGTTCCGCCCACCCGTTGAGCGTCCTCGTTCAGGCATGCAACGACCTGCTGGCCGGACCCGATGGCTATCTGTCGCCCGAAAACGCCGTGCTGGCTCTCGAACTCGCCTGGCAGACGGTGGGAACCGCCGATGTCGCCGGCGCCGTCGTGCACGCCTGGTTGGCCGAAATGCTGACCAACCCCACCTGGGGAGTACTCAAATTCGCCAGAATCACCGCGGTCAAAGCGATCCTCGACATCGCCGAGCTGCACCGCGCCGCAGCGTCGGGGGACATGCCATCAGTCGCCGCCTGGGACGCCGCCGATCGCGTCTCCCGCGCGATCAACACCCATCCGATCACCGCCGGCGGGTATGCGCTGCGGGCCGCATATGAGTCGACTACTGCCGCGGGAGCCGTTTGGTTGACGGCGGATCAGGTGGCGCTTTACGCCATGAACGCCTACGCGCTGGCGGCAGAAAACGCTACTTCCAGAGAGATAGTGGAGTTCACCCGCCAAGCCATCCGCTCGTGGCGCGAGCTGGCCGGACTGGACAGCACTGGTGCAAGCACCCAATCGCCGCAGGACCGCGAACTGCAATTGCAGGCGTGAGGTCTATTCGCAAGTCTGTTGGCCGCATCAGCCGGGTACTAACGGCGCAATTGCGTCACATGTTTAGCCGATAGTTCTTCGAGGCAGGTGACCCCGAGCAGCGCCATCGTCCGGGTGATGCCGCTTTGCAGGATGTCGATCGCACGCCTGACCCCGGCCTCACCGCCGGCCATCAGCCCGTACAGGTAAGCCCGGCCGACCAGCGTGCACCGTGCTCCCAACGCGACCGCCGCGACGATGTCAGCGCCCGACATGATGCCGGTATCCAGCAAAATCTCGGTGTCCTTACCCAATTCGCGCGCAACCATCGGCAACAGATGGAACGGCACCGGCGCCCGGTCGAGCTGACGGCCACCGTGATTGGACAACACGATGCCGTCGACGCCGCGCTCGACGACGGCACGGGCGTCGTCGAGCGTCTGAATCCCCTTCACCACCAGCTTTCCGGGCCACTGGTCTTTGATCCAGGCCAGGTCGTCGAAGGTAACGCTGGCGTCAAACATGGTGTTCAGGTACTCGCCGACCGTTCCTGACCAGCGGTCCAGCGAAGCGAAGGCCAGCGGCTCGGTGGTGACCAGGTCAAACCACCAGTGCGGGTGCGGCAGCGCGTCGAGAACGGTGCGCAGCGTCAACGCCGGTGGGATCGACATACCGTTGCGGACGTCGCGCCACCGCGCACCGGCGACCGGAACGTCGACGGTGACCAGCATGGTGTCAAAGCCCGCGTCCGCGGCGCGCTTGACCAACGCCATCGAGCGGTCTCGGTCACGCCACATGTAGAGCTGAAACCATTTGCGGCCCTGCGGAACCGCGGTCACCACGTCTTCGATGGCACAGGTGGCCAGCGTGGACATCGCGAACGGGATCCCGGCCGCCGCTGCCGCCCTCGCGCCGGCGATCTCACCTTCGGTGTGCATCAACCGGGTGAAGCCGGTCGGCGCGATGCTGAACGGCCACCCGACCGGCTGTCCCAGGACGTGCCACCCAGTGCACACGTTGGTGACGTCGCGCAGGATCGTCGGGTGAAATTCGATGTCTCGGAAGGCTTGTCGCGCACGCTGCAGAGACAACTCGTCTTCGGCGGCGCCGTCGGTGTAGTCGAATGCCGCTTTGGGGGTGCGCCGTTTGGCGATGCGCCGCAGATCCTCGATGGTCAGCGCGGCCTCGAGGCGGCGTTTCGTGCGGTTGAACTCGGGTTGTTTGAACTGGATGAGCGGCGCCAGGTCGTTGACCCGGGGCACTCGTCGTTTGACCGCCATGTGTGCAACCGTAATCACTATGGGACCGGCAACCGACCGCTTCGATTTGAAGCGCTTCGTCGAGGCGCAGGCTCGCGTCTACCCCAGCGTCCTCGAGGAGCTTCGTGCCGGACGGAAACGCAGTCACTGGATGTGGTTCATCTTTCCCCAGCTGGCAGGGCTCGGCAGCAGCCCGATGGCGGCGCGCTTCGGCATCTCCTCGCTCGAGGAAGCCCGGGAATACCTGCGCCATGAGCTGCTCGGGCCCCGCCTGCACGAGTGCACGCAGCTGGTCAACCGAGTGCAAGGCCGCTCTGTCAGCGAGATCTTCGGCTCGCCCGACGACCTCAAGCTGTGCTCGTCGATGACACTGTTCCTTCGGGCGACCGACGACAACCAGGACTTCGCCGAACTGCTCGAGAAGTACTACGGCGGCCAGCAGGACCCACTGACCCTGAAGCGGTTGGGCATCACCTGAGCCCTTAGGCAGGCCGCAGGATCCGCCATCCCTGTGCCTCTACGACCACCGTGTCGACAACCTCCTGCGGCGGGGCGGAAGATCCGGCGAGAACCTCGGCGTGGGCGACGCCCAGTTCCTTCAGCACCAGGCGCATCGGCTGGTCGTCGATGTTGAGCGCGACCAGCAGCGCATCCTGGCCGCCGCTTGCCCGGTAGACGTAATGCCGGTTGTCCAGCAGCAAAGCGGAGGTCGACGCCGCGTGCAGCCACGGATGCCGACGGCGCAGCCCGACGAGAAACTGGTGCAATGCCCAAACTTTGGCGCTGGCTTCATCCAATGGCATTGGGGGAGAAGCGAACTCCGGGCGCACCGCGTCATCTCCGCCGTACCGCTCTTCCTTGAGGCCTAGCAGACCGAGCTCGTCGCCGGCGTACACGCTGGGCACTCCACCGACGGTCAGCAGGATGACCAGCGCATGGGCCAGATGCTCGGGACGCTCTAGACGGCTGGCGATCCGGGTGACATCGTGGTTGCCGATGAAAGTCAGCGGCGCGAACGTGCCCAGAAACTCGTTGTGCCGCTGCAGCGCCCAGTCCAGCTCGAAGAAGTTGCCGTCGTTGAGACCGCTCCAGATAGCCTTCCACAACTCGTATTGGGTGGCCGAGTCGAACCCGGCGCCTTCGACCGCCGAGGCGTAGTCGCCGTGGATGAGTTCGCCGACGAACCATGCGTCGGGATGCTGTTCGCGTACCCGCGGCAGGACGGCTGCCCAAAATGATTGCGGCACAGCGTAAGCCGCGTCCAGTCGCCAACCATCGGCACCACGGCCGAGCCAGTGCGACATCACGTCCACGGTGTAGTCGACAACCTCGGCGTTGTCGTGGTTGAGGGTGAGCAGCCCGGAGTGCCCTTCGAAGGTATGAAAACGACCCGGACGCCCGCGAAACCAGCGCGCCGCTGCGGCACTGTGCGAGGCCTCCCGGTAGCGCGGGAAGTCCTGGCCGACGTGGTTGAACACGCCGTCGAGCAGGACCCGCAGACCGCGTCGGCGAGCCTCGGCGATCAGGTGGTCGAAGTCGGCGTCGTCGCCGAGTCGCGGATCGACGCGGTAATGGTCGGTGGTGTCGTAGCCATGGGTGCGGGAGGCGAAAATCGGCCCCAACGCAATTCCCGACGCACCCAATTCGATCGCGTGGTCGAACCAGCCGGCCAGCCGCCGCAGCCGATGTTCATTCGGTCCCGGCGGCTCAACCGCGGGAAATGCGCCGACGAAACCCAGGGGATAGACCTGCCACCAGATCGCATGCTCGATCCAGGATGTGCTCAACCGTCGGTCCCCTTCATGCCGCGAATGTAAGTTCGGCCCTATGGAGAAGGTAATCGCCGTGCTCAGGCGCGCCGACCCGGACGACGACTGGTGTGCCCGCCAGCGCGGCCCGGTTGCCGACGAGCTGTTGGGCCTGGGCGTTCTCGGGCTGTCTGTCAATGTCCGTGACGGCGCGGTCCGCCACTCGCTGATGACGCTGACGACGCTGGACCCGCCGGTGGCCGCGCTGGTGAGCCTGTGGACCCAGCAGTGCTACGGCGAACAGGTGACGGCGGCGCTGGGCCTGCTGGCCGCCGAATGCGAACACCTCAGCGCCTACCTGGTGACCGAATCGGTCCCGATGCCTGCCCCTTCTGCCGAAACCGGCTCGCGCACAACGGGTTTAGCCAACATCGCGCTGCTGCGCCGGCCCGCGGCCATGGACCTGGATACCTGGCTGGCCCGATGGCAGGGCGACCACACATCCGTGGCTATCGAGACACAGTCGATCTTCGGCTACACCCAGAACTGGGTGGTGCGGGCACTCACGCCCGAAGCACCGGGAATCGCGGGCATCGTCGAGGAGTTGTTTCCCGAGGAGGCGATCACCGACCTGAAGGCGTTTTTCGGCGCCGCCGACGATGACGACCTGCAGCACCGGCTAAGCCGGATGATCGCCAGCACAACTGCATTCGGCGCCAACGAGAACATCGACACGGTGCCCACCAGCCGCTACGTGTTCAAGACACCATTCGAAAGTTGAGGACGGCACATGACAACACTCGACGACGCGGTTTCGTTGGCGGCCACGGAAAGTGGCTTGGCGGTGGTGTCCACGGTTCGCGGCGACGGGACGGTGCAAGCGTCGCTGGTCAACGTCGGCCTGCTGCCGCACCCGCGCAGCGGTCAGCCGGTGCTGGGCTTCACCACTTACGGCAAGGTCAAGCTCGCCAATCTGCGGGCGCGGCCTCAGCTCGCCGTCACCTTCCGCAACGGCTGGCAGTGGGCGACCGTCGAGGGCCGTGCGGAGCTGGTCGGCCCGGACGATCCGCAGCCGTGGCTGGCCGACCCCGACCAGTTGCGGCTGCTGCTACGTGAGGTCTTCACCGCCGCCGGCGGCACGCACGACGACTGGCCGGAGTACGACCGGGTGATGGCCAAGGAGCGGCGCGCAGTGGTGTTGATCGAGCCGACCCGGGTGTACAGCAACGGCTGACCCCGCCGAGCAGACACAACGACGGTAGGTTGGCAACTCGTGATGCTGCAGATCGACGACCAAAACCGGGTACGCACCCTGACGCTGAACCGGCCCGAGGCGCTGAACGCCTTCAACGAAGCCCTTTACGACGCCACCGCGCAGGCGTTGCTGGACGCGGCCGAAGACCCGGACGTCGCGGTGGTACTGCTGACCGGTTCCGGGCGGGGCTTCTCCGCCGGCACCGACCTCGCCGAGATGCAGGCACGCATCACCGATCCCGATTTCACCCCGGGCAAATACGGCTTCCCTGGTCTGATCGAAGCGCTGAGCAACTTTCCCAAGCCGCTGATCTGCGCGGTGAACGGCGTCGGGGTGGGCATTGGCACCACCATCCTCGGCTACGCCGACCTGGCGTTCATGTCGTCGGCGGCACGGCTGAAATGTCCCTTCACCAGCCTCGGCGTGGCCCCCGAGGCGGCATCGTCGTATCTGCTGCCCCAGCTGGTGGGCCGGCAGAATGCCGCATGGCTGCTGATGTCCTCGGAATGGGTCGACGCGCAAGAGGCGTTGCGCATGGGCCTGGTATGGCGTGTCTGCGAGCCCGAGGAGCTAATGCCCGAAGCCCGTCGGCATGCCGAAGTGCTTGCCGCCCGGCCGATTTCGAGCCTGATGGCGGTCAAGCACACGATCGTGGAACCCGTCCGCCCGGAGATCCTGGCAGCGACCGCGCGGGAGAACGCTCACTTCGCCGAGTTGATGGGCGCACAGGCCAACGCCGCCGCTCTGGCGGATTTCAACAAGAGTCGCTAACCGACCTGATCTAGCCCGCCCGCTCGAGTTGGGCCGCCGCGGCGATGATCGCCCGCAGCGTGCGACGGCAGCGCCCGCAGTCCGCGCCCGCACCACAGGCGGCGGCAACCTCTTTCGACGTCGACGCACCACGCGCCACGCAGTCGGACACCGTCTGGTTGGTGGCCCCGACACACAGGCACACGTACATCGAATCCCCTAGGCGAAACTGCCGATTGGAACAGACCGCATATTAGTGAAGTCTATCCTAAGTAGGTTAGCGGAGTCTAACCTAAGTAACGACACGTGACCGAATCGTCGCCTGCGCATGACGCGCCGAAGGCGGATAAAAGCGCGCGCCGACGCACTGCTGCTGGACTAGATTGAGATCGGCACGCCGGTTAGCCACAGGCCGGCGAGATGGTGCTCCAGCCCAGCCCATCTGCCGCGGTTCGACATCGACAGCCCTCACAGCCTAGGAGTGGTCATGCAAGGTGATCCGGATGTTTTGCGCCTGCTGAACGAACAACTGACCAGCGAGCTCACCGCTATCAACCAATATTTCCTGCACTCCAAGATGCAGGACAACTGGGGTTTCACCGAGTTGGCGGAGCACACCCGCGCCGAGTCCTTCGACGAGATGCGGCACGCGGAGGCGATCACCGACCGCATCCTGTTGCTGGACGGCCTGCCGAACTACCAGCGGATCGGGTCGTTGCGGGTCGGCCAGACGCTGCGCGAGCAGTTCGAGGCAGACCTGGCTATCGAATACGACGTGCTGAACCGTCTCAAGCCCGGGATCATCATGTGCCGGGAGAAGCAGGACAGCACCAGCGCCACGTTGCTGGAGAAGATCGTCGCCGATGAGGAGATCCACGTCGACTATCTGGAAACACAGCTGGAGTTGATGGACAAGCTGGGCGAGGAGCTCTACTCGGCCCAGTGCGTCTCGCGGCCGCCGAGCTGACCTGCCCCCGTCAGCCGCGGTATGGGTGGCTGCCGGGTACCCGTTAGCATCGATCGCCGACGGGAAGGCAGCGATGACGGCCCCGAAATCAGCAACGGTCGCGGATGCGCAGGCCGCGGATTCCGCCCCCAGCAGCACGCTGATCAGCGCTCAGCGGCGCAACTTCATCTTCGTGGCGATCATGCTGGGCATGCTGCTGGCGGCACTGGATCAGACCATCGTCGCCACCGCGCTGCCGACCATCGTCGCCAATCTGGGCGACGCCGGACATCAATCCTGGGTGGTGACCAGCTACCTGCTGGCGTCGACAATCGTCACCGCGCTGGTCGGCAAGCTTGGCGACCAGTTCGGCCGCAAGCGGGTGTTCCAGGCCGCCGTGGTGTGCTTCATGGCCGGGTCGGTGCTGTGCGGGCTGGCGCAGTCGATGACCATGCTGGTCGGGTCGCGGGCGTTGCAGGGCATCGGCGGCGGCGCGATCACCGTGACGGCCAGCGCGTTGATCGGTGAGGTGGTCCCGCTTCGTGAGCGCGGCCGCTACCAGGGCATATTGGGTGCGGTTTTCGGTGTGACGACGGTGATCGGGCC
Organism: Mycobacterium sp. 852002-51163_SCH5372311; assembly: GCF_001667115.1. Lineage (GTDB taxonomy): Bacteria > Actinomycetota > Actinomycetes > Mycobacteriales > Mycobacteriaceae > Mycobacterium. The sequence goes on from NZ_LZIJ01000184.1 coordinate 25,426, forward strand.
GTTGCTGGGCGGGTACTTCACCGACTACCTCACCTGGCGGTGGGCGTTTTGGATCAATGTGCCGGTGTCGGTGTTGGTCATCATGGTGGCGGCCGCCGCGATCCCGGAGCTGACAGCGGCCACCAAGCCGGTGATCGACTACGCGGGGATCGTGTTCGTCGGGCTGGGCGCCACCGGCCTGACGCTGGCCACCAGCTGGGGCGGCACCCGCTACCCGTGGGGGTCGACGACGATCATCGGCCTGTTCGCCGGTGCCGCGGCAGCCCTGTGCATCTTCGTTTGGGTGGAAAACCGCGTGCCCGAACCGATCCTGCCGATCCGGCTGTTCGGCAGCCCCGTGTTCACGGTCTGCTGCGTGCTGGCCTTCGTGGTCGGGTTCGCCATGCTGGGGGCACTGACGTTCCTGCCCACCTACATGCAGTACGTCAACGGGGTCTCGGCCACCACGTCGGGGCTGCGCACGCTGCCGATGGTGGCCGGCATGCTGATCACCTCGACCGGCAGCGGCACCCTGGTCGGCCGGACGGGCCGCTACAAGACCTTCCCGGTGACCGGCACCGCGCTGATGGCCGTCGCGTTCTTGCTGATGTCGCGGATGGAGGCGTCGACGCCGGCCCTGGTGCAATCGCTTTACCTGCTTGTCCTGGGCGCCGGTATCGGGCTGTCCATGCAGGTGCTGGTACTGATCGTGCAGAACACGTCTAATTTCGAGGACCTCGGCGTGGCCACGTCGGGCGTGACGTTCTTCCGTACGATCGGCAGCTCGTTCGGTGCCGCCATATTCGGCACCCTGTTCGTCAACTTCCTCAACCACCGGATGGGCGCAGCGCTCGCGGCCAGCGGCGCACCCGCCGCTGCGGTCAGTTCTCCAGCGGCCCTGCACCGGCAGCCGCACAGCGTGGCCGCGCCGATCGTGGCGGCCTACTCCGAATCGCTGACCCAGGTGTTTTTGTGTGCGGCCCCGGTCGCAGCCCTGGGCTTCGTCCTCGCCCTGTTCCTGCGCGAGGTGCCGCTGCGCGACATCCACAACAGCGCAGTCGATCTTGGCGACGGATTCGGCATGCCCAACCCCGAAACACCGGAGCGGATGCTGGAGAACGCGATCGCCCGGATGTTGCGCGGCGAACCCGGGGTACGGCTGCGCAGCATCGCCATGAGACCGGACTGCCGGCTCGACGTGGCCGGGTTGTGGGGTGTCTTGCGCACCTACCGCTTCGGGCAGATCTACGGCACCGCGCGGCTCACCGACATCGCCGAACATCAGCGGCTGCCCTTCGAGGTCCTCGAACCCACCTTCGCCCGCCTGGCCGCCAGCGGGTACCTGCGACGCGACGGCGACGGGATGTGGCTGACCGGTGCGGGACGCCAGCAGGTCGACTACGTGTACTCGCTGCTGCTGGCGTGGATCGTCGACAAGCTGTCCCGGTCGCCCGGCTTCCAAGGCCGACCGGATCGGCGTGAGGTCGAAGCCGCACTACAGCGCATCGCGCATCGTGTTCTGGCCCAACGTGATTGGCATGACGAGGCGCCGACAGTGGCACTGGCCGGCAGCAGGCGCCGGCAGTCAGACGGGCCGGGCGTACCATCACGCCATGAGCCGAATCGGACAATTCGCTGACGACGACGTCTACAGCTGGGCCACCAAATCTCCCGACCTCGGCGGCGCGATCGCCAACTTCAGCCAGGTCGTGTACACCAAGAACCGGCTGCCGATGCGCACCCGCGAACTCGCCCGGGCGGTGATCGCCCATGACAACGAATGCGTCGTCTGCGTCAACACCCGCGACGCCGACGGCCCGGCCGCCGGTGTCGACGAGGAGCTCTACGAGCACGCGCCGGAATGGCGCACGTGGCCGGGATACAGCGAACAAGAGCGCCTGGCCGCCGAATTCGCCCACCGATTCGCCACCGAGCACACCAAACTGCGCGACGACGAAGACTTTTGGGCCCGGTGCAGCGAGCACTTTTCCGAAGAGCTGCTGGCCGACCTCGCTATGTCCTGCGCGCTGTGGGTCGGCATGGGGCGGATGCTGCGGACCCTCGACATCGGCCAGGCCTGCAAGCTGACCTTGCCCAGCCGCGCCTAGCGAGCGCGGCTGTCTTGGCCCGGCACGGCCACGCTGAAGAATGGCTGCCATGACGGCCGCCACACCCCTTGCCGCCGCGGCGATCGCCCAGTTGGAGGCCGAGGGAGTCGACACCGTCATCGGCACAGTGGTGAACCCTGCGGGGCTCACGCAAGCCAAGACGGTGCCGATTCGCCGGACCAACACGTTCGCCGATCCCGGCCTCGGTGCCAGCCCCTCCTGGCATGCCTTCGCCATCGACCAGACCGGCATCGCCTTCACCGAGCATGTCGGCGTCGTCGGGGATCAGCGCATCCGCATCGACTTGTCAGCCCTGCGAATGATCGGCGGCGGGCTGGCGTGGGCGCCCGGGGCGTTCTTCGAGCAGGACGGCTCACCGGTACCGTCCTGTACCCGCGGGACACTGCAGCGGGTCGAGACCGCGCTCGCCGAAGCCGGCATCGAGGCGGTGGTCGGACACGAGATCGAGTTCCTGCTGGTGGATCCCGACGGCGGGCGGCTGCCCTCGACGCTGTGGGCGCAGTACGGGCTGGCCGGGATACTCGAGCACGAGGACTTCGTCCGCGATGTCACGGCCGCGACCGCCGCAGCCGGCGTGGGTATCGAACAGTTCCATCCCGAATACGGGGCCAACCAATTCGAGATCTCGTTGTCGCCGTTAGCTCCGGTGGCCGCTGCGGACCAACTGGTGCTGGCCCGCCTCATCATCGGCCGGGCCGCCCGCCGCCATGGGCTGCGCGTCAGCCTGTCGCCGGCGCCGTTTGCCGGCAGCGTCGGATCCGGTGCGCACCAGCACTTTTCACTGAGTAACTCCGACGGTCCGCTGTTTTCGGACGGAACCGGCGTTGCCGGCATGACCCCGGCGGGGGAGAGCGCGGTGACGGGTGTGCTGCGCGGGTTGCGGGAGGCGCAGGGCATCCTGTGCGGATCGATCGTCTCGGGTTTGCGGTTGTGTCCGGGTAACTGGGCGGGCGTGTACGTGTGCTGGGGAATCGAAAACCGTGAGGCCGCAGTGCGATTCGTCAAGGGCGGCCCGGGCAGTCCGCACGGCGGCAATGTCGAGGTGAAGGTCGTCGATCCGTCGGCCAACCCATATCTCGCGTCGGCAGTGATCCTCGGATTGGCACTGGAGGGAATCAATGCCGAATCGACGCTGCCGCCGGAAACGACGATGGATCCCGCTCAGCTCTCGGATTCGGAACGCGACCGGGCCGGCATTCTCCGCCTACCCGAGTCTCAAGCTGAAGCCATTGCCGCACTTGACAATTCCCGGCTGATTCGCGGGATACTCGGTGATCCCGTCGTCGACCTGGTGGTCGCGGTGCGACGGCTGGAGCAGGAGCGTTACGCGAAACTGCGCCCTGAGCCACTGGCGGACAAGTTTCGGATGGCTTGGAGCCTGTGACCGAGCTTGCGGAACACATCGCCGCGGTCGGGCTGATCGATCAGCATGTGCACGGGTGCTGGTTGGCGTCGGGGGACCGGACGCGATTCGAGAACGCTCTCAACGAGGCGAACACGGAACCGATTACCGACTCGGGTTTCGACTCGCAACTCGGCTTCGCCGTGCGTAACCACTGCAGTCCGCTGCTGGGGCTGTCCAGACATGTTGACCCGCAAACCTATTGGGAACACCGCAGCCGACTCGACGAAATCGAACTGGCCAGCCTCTTTCTGCCGGCCGCAGGTGTGACCGACTGGCTGATCGATACCGGAATCAACACCGACGTAGCCGGCGTCAACGATGTGGGGCAGTTGTCCGGGGGCCGTGGCCACGAGCTGGTTCGTCTCGAGCAGGTGGCCGAACAGGCCGCGCGCGCACCGGGCGACTATGCGGCGGCGTTCAGCGAAATATTGCACCGGCGAGCGGCCGTTGCAGTCGGCACCAAATCGATCCTGGCCTATCGCGGGGGCTTCGACGGCGACCTGACGGAGCCGTCGGCGGCGCAGGTCGCCGAGGCCGCCGCGCGGTGGCGCGATCGCGGTGGGGTGCGGCTATCCGATCGGGTGCTGTTGCGGTTCGGCTTGCACCAGGCGCTGCGACTTGGCAAGCCGCTGCAATTCCACGTCGGCTTCGGCGACCGGGACTGCGATCTGCGCAAGGCCAATCCGCTGTACCTGCTGGACTTTCTGCGGCAGTCCGGCGATACGCCCATCGTTTTGCTGCATTGCTATCCCTACGAGCGCGAAGCCGGCTACCTGACGCAGGCCTTCAACAACGTTTATCTCGACGGCGGACTGAGCGTGAATTATCTGGGCGCCCGGGCCCCGGCGTTCATCGCCCGCCTGCTGGAGCTGGCGCCGTTCCGCAAAATCCTGTACTCGTCGGATGGTTTCGGTCCCGCGGAGTTGCACTACCTCGGTGCGCTGTTGTGGCGCAACGGTATTCACCGTGTCCTCAGCGGATTCGTGGCGGACGGCGATTGGAGTGCGGCCGACGCGATCCGGGTGGTGGACCTGATTGCCCGCGACAATGCCGCACGCGTCTACCGCGTTTGAGGCCGACCAGCTGGGGGTATGAAGGCCGTTATGGCAACCATGGGGGATGTCTTGGACTGGGCGCGCAAGCAAGTCGTGTCCCGGGTCCCCAAGGCCGACCTCGACCAGCGCGACCCCGACTACATCCGCGACCAGTTGCCGGGCACCTGGCTGCTGGCATCGCTGTATTTCCGCGCGGAGGTCGACGGTCTGGACCGGATTCCCGCCGAGGGGCCGGTGCTCCTGGTCGGCAACCACAGCGGCGGCAACGTGCCGCCTGACACGTTCGTCTTCACGCTCGCGTTCTGCTCCTACTTCGGGGTGGAGCGGCCCTTCTATCAGCTGGCCCACAACCTCGTCGTCTCCGCGCCGCCGCTGGGCTGGCTGCGCAAGTTTGGCACGGTCGCGGCCAACCATGAAAACGCCCGGCTCGCATTGGAGTCCGGGGCTGCCCTGCTGGTATATCCGGGCGGTGACTACGAGGTCTTCCGGCCGTCGTGGGAGCGGCACAAGGTCGACTTCGGCGGCCGCATGGGTTATGTGCGGCTGGCCCGAGAGGCCGGGGTGCCCATCGTGCCCGTCGCCAGCGTCGGCGGTCAGGAAAGCGCATTGTTCCTCGACCGCGGGCAGTGGCTGGCGAAACTGCTGATGGCGGACCGGTTGCTGCGGCTCAAGAGCATCCCGATCTCGCTGGCGCTGCCGTGGGGCCTGAACATCAGCGACCTGGCGGGGCACATTCCGCTGCCTTCCAAGATCGTGATCGAGGTGCAGGAACCGATCGACGTCGACGGTGACGACCAGGCAGTGCACGACAAGGTGACGGCCAGCCTGCAGGGCGCCGTCGACCGGCTGGCCGCCAAGCGCAGGTTCCCGGTGATCGGCTGATGCGCGTCGAACGCCGTTGCGTGATCAACACCGACCGCGACGCGGTCTGGAAGGTGGTCAGCGACCCGGACCGCTACCCGTCGTTCATGACCAGCCTGGAACGGTGGGAGGCCGCGAACGACCATCCGCCGGGTGTCGGCGCGCGCTACACCGTGCATTGGAAGGTCGGCTCGGTGCCGGTGGGCGGGCTGGTCGAGGTGGTCGAGTTCGACGAGAACCGCGACGTGGCCTGGGTCGGGATCACCGGCGTCAGCCTGCGGGGGCGGATCCGTTTGCGCGACGGCAGCGAGGGCCAGACCAAGGTGACGTTCCGGCTGTCGTATCAGGCGCCGGGGGGCCTTCTCGGGTATATCGCCGACCGGATCGCGGTGCGTCAGGTGGGCCGCAACGTGTCCGAGACGCTGAAATCCCTCAAGAAGCTCCTCGAGTCTTAGTGGCGATCGCCAGCGCGGCGCAGCCGCGCGCAGCGGGTCGCCACCGTCAGACCCAGTGGCGATCGCCAGCGCGGCGCAGCCGCGCGCAGCGGGTCGCCACCGTCAGACCCAGTGGCGATCCTGGTGGGCAGGTAGCGGAATGAACCGCCGCAGCTTTCCGCTGGCCTGGTGACGCTGCAGGCTGTCGACCACCGTGATTTGGATCGCCGGGTCGGGCAGTCCGTATCCGCGCAGTGCGGCGATCAGCGCCGTGCTCAAAGCTGGGACATCGGGTGTACCCACCACCAGAATCTCCGCGCCCGTCAGGGTCTGGGTGACCTGGTACTCCGTCACGCGGGCGTCGGTGCCCAGCACGTGGCGAAATACGATGGGCGGCACCAGGATTGGGCCGTACCGAAAGTCGTCGTCGCGGCGGCCGCCGACAGCGGCGATACGCGCGAATGCGCTGCCGCATGCGCACGCGCCGTCCAGCGATACCACCTGATCGCCCAGGTCGTAGCGGATGAACGGAAAAGTCCGGTTGGACAGGCCGGTGGCCAGCGTCCGTGCCGCCGGTTGGCCGGGCCCGACCGGCATTCCGCCGTCGTCGACGCGTTCCAGGATGACCTCGTCCTCGCAGACGTGCAGCCCTGGACCATGCCCGCAACCCACCGCCTGCACCCCGATTTCGGTGGAACCCCACACGTTGTGGATCGCGGGATCCCAGGCTTCGACGATGGCCTCGCGGTCCTCGTCGAGCAGCGGCTCGGAATTGGTGCTCACCCGCACCGGTCCGATGTCCAGGTCACCCGCGAGCGTGGCCCGGGCCAGACGCCCGATCACCGACGGATAGCCCACCAGGTGGGTGGGCAGCGCGGCGGCGACCGCGGCCAGCACTTCGCCGAACGGGGCGCCCGCGGCGATCACCACCGTCTGCATGCCTGCGGCGGTGGGGATGTCGAACAGTGGCGTGCTGGCGTGCGGCGGGATACCGGCCTCCAGCACGGCAAGCCGCGCCGGGCCGGAAAGCGCCGGTGCGCGTAGCTCTTCCCGCGCCTGCGTTCGCCAGGCCAGGCAAGCCGCCGAGACAAAGAACTGCCAATCCCACACATAGACACCGCGGACCCCGCTGGAGCCACCGGAGCTGAAGATCTGCTGATCGTCAGCGGTGTAGGAAAACCATTGCTGCTCAACAAGAATCCGTTCCGCACTGGCACGGTCCAGGCCGGGTGCGGTGACGATGTCATCCCACTGCTGCTGGGCTTCCTGCTTGGTCATCATCGGGAGCGACGCGAGGTCGGCGACCGTCGCCCCTGACGGGTCAAATCCGCGCAGGCGCCCCGCGTGAAAAGGCGACCGTTGCTGTGCGTAGGTCAGCAGGGCCCGCAGCCGGTGATCGCGGTGTTGCTCGATCTGCTGGCGTGACCAATCCAGACGTGCGACGTGGTCCACCAGACTGACCTGCACCGCGCCGAGATGCGCTGCGCGCCTGCGCCGGTAGGCCGACATCGCTAGGAGCGGATGGGGAAGAGCTTCAGACCAATCCTGTCGCATCGAATACCCAGCTGGTGTCGCCGTTCGCCAGGTTCTCGAAGTGGCTGGGAGGCGCGAAGCTGACGAGGCTGTTCATGTCCCAATAGTCTTTCCAGACCGTGATTTTGCCCTCCACCACTTGGTGGACGCTGACAAATCTGAGCACGCCGTGCTCGCCGGTCTCGAACGTCCATGTCTCGGAGTGCTCGTACGTCACGTCGCGGCCGTTGGACAGTAGCAGGCCGCTGTGGTTCTCATAACCGGCCAGCGGCGCGAGTCCTATCTTGAGCCGTTTCACGATGTCCTCGGGACCGCGTGCCGAAATGGCAGGGACCGGGATGTCGACATACAGACAGTCCGGCGACAGGAAGGTCTTGACCGCCGTCCAGTCCCGCTGCGAAAGCGCCTGCCACAACCCGACTACCGCCGCCGTCTCGACCGTATTCGTAGAAACCTCTGTCATAGTCGCCAATAACACCCGGCCGCAGCACAGCTGTCAACGGCTCCGGCGCACACTCCCCACAGTGACTCCGTTACAGCAGCGCTGGCCGTCGATCTGCTGCCGGCTTACTCGAACTTCTGCGCCGTGGACGCAGAGCCAATGTCCTGAGGACAAAGTGAACGCCGTGAGTGCGCACTCAATCGCCGCGTGCCGAAAGTGCTCTAGCTAAGTGGAGGCCATCGAGCGCGCAGGCCCCAGGGTGACCGGCAGCGACGACCAACCGCGCAGCACCCGGGTATCCCGCCGGCTGCCGGCGCCCGCGGACCGCACCTCGGGGAAGCGCTCGAAGAACGTGCGCAGCCCTACTTCACCTTCGGCGCGCGCCAGGGCAGCTCCCAGGCAGAAGTGCCTGCCGCCGGAGAAGGCCAGATGCCGCCCCGCGTTGGCTCGTTCGATGTCGAAGCGGTGCGGATCGGGAAATATCTCCGGATCGCGGTTGGCGGCGGCGAGGTAGATCACCACCAACTCCCCGCGCCTGACGGTCGCACCGTCCAGCTCGACGTCGTTGCGTGCCAGGCGCGCGGTGAGCTGAACCGGTGAGTCCAGCCGCAGGATCTCCTCGACGGTGTTCGGCCACAGCTCGGGATGACGGCGCAGCGTGTCCAGGTGCTCGGGCATGTCCAGCAGCATCCGAATCCCGTTGCCCAGCAGGTTCACCGTCGTTTCGAACCCGGCGGCCAGCACCAGCCCGGCGAGCGCCTGAAGTTCGATCTCGGAGAGATGCGCATCGGCCGGGCCGTTTTCGGATCGCTGAATCAGCTGGCTCATCAGGTCGTCGCCGGGATTTCGCCGCAGCTGCCGCAGGTGCTCGGCGAGCCAGAGATTGAACCCGGCGATTCCCTTCTGGACGCGCCGGTACTGCCGCCATGGCAGACCGATGTCCAGGCTCGGCGCGGCCAACTCGCCGAACTCCAGGACGCGAGGCCGGTCCGACTCGGGAACACCGAGGATGTCGCTGATGATCGCGACCGGAAGTTGCGAGCAATACCGCCCCACGATGTCGACAACCCCGGAGCCGCCGGACTCAGCGGCCAGCTGATCCAACAGCCTGGCCGCGGTGTGCTCGACGCGGTCACGCAATGCCGCGACCGCCCTGGTGGTGAACACCGCCGACACCGTCTTGCGGTAACGCGTGTGGTCGGGGGGCTCAACCGCCAGCAACGACGGTGGCCGCAGCGGATGGAGCAGCTCGTCGCGTACGCGAGCCTCCAGCCACCGTATCGGCGCAGGCAGATTCGATCCGACCATCAGCACCCGGAAGTCGTCGGAGCGCAGCAGGTCATGAGCGAGGGTATGGCCGACAGCCAGATACGTGACCCGGCCCTTCAACAGCGGCCCCTGTGGCTGGAGTTCGTCGTAAAACGACACCGGGTCGGCGACCACCGTCGGATCGGCGATCAGCCTGGCCGGCAAGTCCCCCCTGCGCGCCCCGACCGTCGCGACGCCGCGGACGAACCCGTGCAGCACAAGCCAATGCAGTCTCTGCTTCACGGGTCCTCCAGTGATCGGCCGGTCGCAGGTTCTTTCGACAGCCTAGGACCCGCGGCACCCGGGATGCGTGCCTCAGCAGTCGGCGACGATCTTGAACTCTGTCGTCACAGCCTTGTTGGGATTGTGGCTGTTGATGCCGTAAGCGCTGCCGGTGAACGTGTAGGTGCTTTTGACCAGGTCGACGTGGGTTTGGCCCACCCCGCCCTCCCACGCACTGCCATTGAACCCGTCGACGTTTCGGATCTTCACCCACTGGGGGATCGCCCTGTCACCGCTGATCAGCACCACCGCTTCGACCTGGCCGCCGCGGTCACGGATGTCGATGGTCCGGTACTGCTGGGTTTGACTGCACGCGGGAGGGCTGGCGACGTGCGTGGTCCCGTCCACGGTCAGGCGCGCGGCCTTGCGGGGCACCGTCTGGGCGTGCGCGCAGCCGGTGACGCCGGCGGTGACGACCAAAGCAACGCCTGCCACCTTGACCAACCGGTTCAGCACCAGGCACCTCCGTCCGTCGCAGCAATCCGCCAGCACGAAACTCTACTGCCGTTTCGGCATCTGTCTGGGTAGTTCTCTGGCAATCCGACTGCGAACGAACTCGGGACTGAGGCCCTTGATCCGGTCAATCCAGCGAATGCTGTTGGGCACGTACCAGTGCAGCCGTGTCGGGTGGTGGTAGGCCTGCCAGGCCACCTCCGCCACGCTGCTCGCGGGGATCAGCCGAAACATGCCCTTCTTCGGCGCGCTCGCGCGAATGTCTTGGGCCGACATCGTGGCGCCGTGGTCAGAGTGATTGGGCGTCGAGGTGAGGATGGCGGTGTCGATCAGACCGGGTAGCACGTCGGCAACCCGGACATCGTGCCGGCGCCACTCCAGACTCAGCGCTTCGGTCAATCCTTTGACCGCATGCTTGGTCGCCGAGTAGACCGCCAGGCGCGGTATCCCATAGGTGCCCGAGGACGACGACGTCGAGAACATCATGCTGCCCGGTGTCTTCTTGAGATAGGGGAGCGCGCCGTAGGCGCCGGTCAGCACGGCCTTGAAGTTGACGTCGACCACGCGCATGGCCTCGTCATACGGCACGTCCTCGAACCAGCCGCTGGCGCCGATGCCGGCGTTGTTCCACATCATGTCGAGCCCACCGTCCGCGTTGCCGGCACAGAAGTCGGCAAGTGCGGAATCGAATGCGGCCTTGTCCGTCACGTCGACCGCACGGGTCCACAGCCCGGCTTCCAGTTCTGCGTTCAGGGCTTCGAGGCCGTCCTCGCTGCGATCCACCGCACCGACGCGCCAGCCGTTGGCATGGAAGAGCTTGGCTCCCTCACGGCCCATCCCGCTGGCGGCTCCGGTGATGAAGATCGATTTGACCCGGTCCCGCATGAGGCCCTCCGTTGCTGACGAATAGCCGAGCTGGCCTTCAGGCGGCCTCGACCACTGCTTTGATGCGCTGGAGCGTTTTCGTCATATCGCGGATATTGCGCCGCCTGCGCAGAAAACCCCCAAATACCCAATACACGGCATTAAACGGTGACGGAGAAAGCCGAAATGACTCCGTCACATCGGTTCCGTCGCCGGCAGGTGCCAACCGGTAATGCCAATTGTTCACGGGTCTGCCGCCCAGTAATACCGCAAAGCCGAATTCACGACCCGGTTCGCAGGCGGTCACCTCGCATGTCGTCCAGTAGACGGGTCCTATCTCGTTTCGCCGAACATGCCCGCGGAATCGGGCCCCGAGCGACGGGCCAGTCGCGTCGCCCAACCACTCCGCCTCTATAACTTCGGGGGAGAAGCGTCCGGTGTTACGGACGTCTGCGATCAACTCCCAGATCTTGTCCGCCGGTGCCGCCATGTGAACTGTCGCCGAACCTTCCATGGCCTGATCCAAACACAGCTTCGCTCGTGGTCATAGACCTCGTCCGGACCTGGCGCCGGCCCGTCATGGGCGCGGCACGGCCGCCTGAATGATCTGGTTGATGATCGATGTCACGCCGCGTCCTGGCGTCGACCACACCGCTGTGGGGAGGCCAGATGCGGTGCCGCACTTCGGCCATGCGTCCAGCCCCTGGTCGGCCAGCACCCGGTTGGCCACCGCGATCTGCTGTTCCCTGGATGCCGTCGCCGGATTTCCGACGCCGCCGTACCTGGCCCAGGTCGCCGGCTTGAATTGCAGGCCCCCGTACATGCCGTTACCGGTGTTGGCGTGCCAGTTGCCGCCCGACTCGCACTGCGCGACGGCGTCCCAGTTGGGGGTGGGTGCGGCGTTGGCAACGCCGCTGGACAACATCATCGACGCTGCAGCCAACGCGCCGAATGCGGCAGACGTCGTGAGAAGATTGCCGATTTTTGTCATGTCAAGGATTTCGCCCGATGTGGCTGAAGCGTTACCGATCCGAATAGCTTGCGAGATGAGACATCTATCGCGTCGAGATTGGCAGGTCAGGGCACGAAATAAACGCGGACGCTCCAGGCAAATAGCGGTCTAAGAATTCAGGAAAAATCACTGAGAATTGATTAAGAGAATTCTTTCACAAGGGCCGCCGCGTTCGTATCACACGCGCAGGCCTTTCCGCAGCTGGGCGAAGACATCCCGGCGGCGCCGCTGAGTTTCGAGTTAGCCTGGCTGCTGTAGGTACCGCGATGAACAAGCGTGACGGCAGATCCAGAGAATGGCTGCGCTCGGGCCGGGCCCGGGCGCTGATCTTCGCCGCGCTCGTGGTCTCCCTGACGCTGGGTGGGGCGTTTGTCGTGGTGAGCCAGCTGAAGCCGTCGCCCGCCGAAGTTCTCGAGCATCCGGCAAATCCGGTCACAGATGATCAGAGCAGGGCTCAGGTGCTCGACGCGGCCCATCAGATCGTCGCCCTCGCCGGACTGCGGACGACATCGGCCGGTTACTTGCCGATGTCATGCAAGGGTCGCAAGGACCCGCCCTATCAGGGCGCGATCTATCTGACGTTCGCGGTGCCCACCGACGTGGCACCCGAGAAGTACTTCCCAGCTATCGCCACGACGCTGGTAAGCCACGGCTGGGTCGAGGGCCCGCAGCCCAACGGCCGCACCGACGGCAGGACGGTCTCGAAGGACGCCGTCACCGCGATCGTCTATCGCGACAGTGACGACCCGAGCCTGGGAGTCCTGCGTCTGTATGGGGAGTGCCGGAACATGAACGACCATCGCCACGACGGGTGGACCGATGTCGCCGACCAACTCACCGCGCAGCGATAGGCACGACACACGGTGGCGATCCGGTGGCGACCCGCGCCCTAAACGCCTACTGCGCCTGACGGATTGTCGTCAGGCGCAGTAGTGCGTTGTTGGGTTGCTGGTTATCCGTGAGCGCCCAGCGCGCCCTGCAGGTCACCCTTCATGGCATTGAGCTGCGCTCCCCAGTACTCCCAGCTGTGCGTGCCGTCGGCCTGGAAGTTGAAGACCGCGTTGTGGCCACCGGCCGCGTTGTAGGCGTCCTGGAACTTGATGTTGCTGCTGCGCACGAAGTTCTCCAGGAACTCCGCCGGCATGTTGGCGCCACCCAGCTCCGTGGGCTTGCCGTTACCGCAGTAGACCCACAGGCGGGTGTTGTTGGAGACCAACCTAGGGATCTGCACGGTGGGGTCGTTGCGCTGCCACGCCGGGTCGCTGGACGGACCCCACATGTCCGATGCCTTGTAGCCGCCGGCGTCACCCATGGCCAGACCGATCAGGGTCGGCCCCATCCCGCTGGAGGGGTCCATCAGGGCCGACAACGAACCGGCGTAGATGAACTGGTCGGGGTGGTACGCCGCAAGAATAAGGGCCGACGAACCGGCCATCGAGATGCCGACCGCCGCGCTACCGGTGGGCTTGACCTGCCGCTGGCTCTGCAGGTACTGCGGCAGCTCGCTGGTCAGGAAGGTCTCCCACTTGTAAGTGCTGCAGCCGGCCTTACCGCAGGCCGGGTTGTACCAGTCGCTGTAGAAGCTGGACTGGCCACCGACCGGCATGACGACCGACAAGCCCGACTGGTAGTACCACTCGAATGCGGGCGTGTTGATGTCCCAGCCGTTGTAGTCGTCCTGCGCACGCAGGCCGTCCAGCAGGTAGACGGCCGGGGAGCCGTTACCGCCGCTCTGGAACTGGACCTTGATGTTGCGGCCCATGGCCGCCGACGGCACCTGCAGGTACTCGACGGGCAGACCCGGCCGCGAGAATGCTCCCGCGGTCGCCGCTCCGCCGGCAAGACCGATCAGACCTGGCAGCGTCACAGCTGCCGCCGCACCGACCAAAAGCCGGCGCCCCCAGGCCCGGATCTTCTCGCTCACATCTGTCATACCTGCGCCCCTTATCCTTCTGTCGCCGCGCGTTCCCGGCAGAATTTACCGTGCGATTAGCCCAAATGTCGATCTGGATGCGAAGCAATCTCAGTTTTGTATCGATTACCGCCACCAATACAGCAACTGTGATATACGTGCGGCAAACGCCACCGCTGCATGCGCATGACCGTTATGGAACCACACCACCAGCCGAAATAGCGGTAGCACACGCCGACGACGGGCGAGCCGAACACCTCCGGGCGCACTGTACAAAGCTAATCTAATCAAAATGGTGGCGCCGTTTTCGACAAGTCGCCGTGGGTGCCGCAATGTGTCTGTCGGTGGCCCGAGACGGACGCAGGCGGTCAGGCCGCACAAGGCCGACAAATAATGACGCGCCAGACCATTGGCGAGAGCGGGGCGCCGCCAGTGGTTCGGCACCCGGGCGGCCGGACTTGCGTCGAGCGCGTAGGCTCTCTCGGAGCAAGCCGATGGAGACCACTGTCCCGGTCCATTCCGGCTCTCAAGGACCCACGTATCGATGGTGCGCGACGGTAGGGCTGCTTGGGGGCATCGGAGGCCCAGGGATGATTGAGGATGCAGACTTTGGACGCGGTACTTGGGCTGTCAGTGACACCGACGACCATTGGGTGGGTCCTCGCCGAGGGGCATGGCGCCGACGGCACCATCTTGGACCATCGAGAGCTGACACTCCAGGGCGGTCCGGGCGTGCGCGCGGTCGGTACCGCAGAGCAGGTGACTGAAGAGGTCTTGCGGGTGAATGCGGCCGCGGCCGCCAGCGATCACCGGCTGCGTGTCATCGGCGTGACGTGGAACGACGACGCTTCGGCTCAGGCTGCGCTGCTGTTGGAGTCATTGACGGACGCGGGTTTCGACAACGTTGTGCCGATCCGCATGCTCGAGGCCGTCGAGACACTCGCGCAGGCAATCGCGCCGGTCATCGGCTATGAACAGACCGCAGTGTGCATCCTGGAACAGGAATGGGCCACCGTCGTCATGGTCGACACCCACGACGGCCAGACCCAGACCGCCGTGAAGAATGTGCACGGCGGCTTGGACGGGCTGACTTCGTGGCTGACCGGAATGTTCGACCGCAACGCATGGCGCCCCGCCGGAGTAGTGGTCGTCGGGTCCGGCGGCGGCATCGATGCGTTCTCCTGGCAGCTCGAAAAGGCTTTGCCGGTACCGGTTTTCGGGCAAAGCATGGCCCAGGTGACGATCGCGCGAGGCGCTGCCCTGGCGGCCGCGCAAAGCACCGAGTTCACCGACGAGCAGCTGGTGGACAGCGTCAGCGTCGCCAGTGATCCGGTTGCAGCCGCCCCCGCTCGTTCGCGGCGGCTGTCCTACACCGGAGCCGCGACCGCCCTGGCCGCCGGCGCGGTGACCTTCGTGGCGTCGCTGTCACTCGCCGTAGGTTTGCAGCTGGCACCCGATCACCACGCCGGAACGTCGGGAGCGGTGGTGCGCCCGTCGACGCCACAGGTCGCCGAGGCCGTCACGCCGACAGTGCCACCGCCGCCCGAGGGCGAACCGCAAGCTTCTCGGCCCCAGCGCATTACCGCGGGCCAACCGGCCACGGAACCAGGCGCCGGTGACCCGAATGGACGGCCGCCCTCGCTAAGAGTGCTCGACCACATACCCGGTGCTTACGACGCGCCGACACAGCGCCCACCCCGGCCGTGACAACCCGTGGCGATCGCGAGCGCGGCGGGTCGCCACCATCGGACCTAGTCCTGTTTGGGATGCACCGCGGTGAAGATCACCGTTACCTCGTCGCTCACCTGCATCGAACCCAGCAGCATCGAATACGGCTTGACGCCGTAATCGGATTGGCGCACAGTGGATTCGGCGGACATTCGCCACGAGCGACCGAGATCCTCTGTGCGCAGCTCGATTACGTGCGGCCGCGACCTGCCCCGGATCTGCAATGTGCCGGTGAGGCGGTACCCGTGTTCGGTCCGGTCGACCTGGTCGGCTTCGAAGCGGATCCGCGGATAGCGGTTGGCGCCCAACGACTTCAACGCGTTCGACTTAACCAGGGCCCGCTCCGGCGCGGAGAGCGCCTTGACCCCGCCATCGCCGCGCACCACCTCGAATGAATCGACCTCGATGCTCAGCTCCACGGTGACGGGTTCGGCGTTGTGCCAGTGCACCGCGGCCTGCCAGCGCTTCACTGCGATGGTGAGACGATGCCCCATTCGCGCGGCCCGACCGGAAACGCCTGTGCATATTGACAATTCACCCTCGGATGCGTCGAGGGCCCATACAGTGTCGATCACATGGTCAAGACGGTCCGGTAGTGCGACCGTCCCTGCTCCATCGCCGCGTATCCGTCGGCAGCCTGCGCCAGGGGAAGCTCTTCGATCCATGCCCGCACGCCCGACAGTACGGCGAAATGCATTGTCTCTTCAACGTCTTTCGCCGTGCCGGAGGGATGGCCGACAATGCTCAGCCCCGGGTTTATCAACTGGACGGGGCTGATCGGCAGCGGGTCCGGAGTCACGCCGATGGTGATCAGTTCACCCCGGGGTAGTAAGCCTCCGACGGTGTCAGCCATGGCTGCGGAATTGCCCGCTGTGGCCAGCACGACCGCTGCGCCACCGAGTATTCGCAGCGCTTCGGCGACGTCACCGCTGGTGGAGTCGATGTAGTGATGGGCGCCCAGCTTCCGGGCGTCTTCGGCTTTTGCGGTCCCGCGGGCGATCGCGATGGTCTCGAAACCCATTGCCCGCGCGAACTGCACCCCGAGGTGGCCGAGGCCGCCGACGCCGAGTACCGCCACCCGGTCACCGGGTACGGCCTTGGTGTGGCGCAGCGCGTTGTAGGTCGTGACGCCCGCACAGCCCATCGGGGCGGCTTCGACGTCGGAGAGTCCGGATGGGATCCGGGCCAGCGCACTGGCCGGCACGGTGACCGATTGCGCATACCCGCCGGGGTAGTGCCAACTCGGGATCTTCCCGTTCGCGCAGTGGATGAAAATGCCTTTGCGGCAGGGGTCGCAGTGATAGCAGCATCCGCCGAACCAGCCGACTGCGACGCGATCGCCGACTGCGAATTCGTCGACGCCCGCGCCGAGTTCGGCAATATTGCCGGCGATTTCATGTCCGGGGGTCAACGGCCATGACATGCCAGGGAAGCCGCCGTTGACGAAGTGGCGGTCAGTTCCGCATACGCCGCAGGCGGTGACGGTGAGACGCGCCTCGCCCGGACCTGGCGGCGTCGTCTCTACTTCGACTAGTTCCAGGGGCGCGCCCGCGGACTGTACGTGGACAGCTTTATGCGTCGACATGCGCTTCCCCCCTGGTGTGTCAATGCGCGACAGGGCATTTAGCAGCGCCATTGGGGGCGTGATAGTCGACCTGCCAGTGCTTGATGCCATTGAGCCAGCCCGATCGTAGCCGTTCGGGCTTGCCGATCGGCTCCAGATCCGGCATGGCGTCGGCAATCGCGTTGAACATCAGGTCGATCGTCATCCGCGCCAGGTTTGCTCCGATGCAGTAGTGTGCCCCGGTGCCACCAAAACCCACGTGCGGGTTGGGATTACGCAGGATGTTGAAGGTGAACGGATCGTCGAAAACATCTTCGTCGAAATTGGCCGAGCGGTAGACCATCACCACCCGCTGTCCTTTCTTGATCTGCACGCCGGACAGCTCGTAATCCTCAAGCGCGGTGCGCTGGAACGAAGTGACCGGGGTGGCCCAGCGGACGATCTCGTCGGCGGTGGTGGGAGGACGCTCCCGCTTGTACAGCTCCCACTGGTCCGGGAAGTCGGTGAAGGCCATCATGCCCTGCGTGATGGAGTTGCGGGTGGTCTCATTGCCGGCGACCGCCAGCAGGATGACGAAGAAGCCGAACTCGTCCTCGGAGAGCTTGTGGCCGTCGATGTCGGCCTGAACCAGCTTGGTGACCAGGTCTTCCCCCGGATTCTTCGCCCGCTCGGCGGCCATCTGCATGCCGTACATGATGAGTTCGACGGAAGCGGTGATCGCGTCGTTGTCGGCGAATTCGGGGTCCTGGTCGCCGACCATCTCATTGGACCAGTGGAACAGTTTCTTGCGGTCTTCCTGCGGCACACCCATCAGCCCGGCGATGGCCTGCAACGGCAGCTCGCAGGACACCTGTTCTACGAAGTCCCCGGAACCCTCCGCTGCCGCGGTTTCGACGATGCGGCGGGCACGTTCGGCGAGGTCTTCGCGCAGGCGCTCGACAGCGCGGGGAGTGAAGGCCCGCGAAATGATCTTGCGCAGCCGGGTGTGCTGCGGCGCGTCCATATTGAGCAGAACGAACTTGCCCCTTTCGATCTGTTCGCCGACAGTGCCGTCTTTGTAGCGGGGCAGGGCGGTCTTTTGCAGGCTGGAGAACACGTCGCTGCGCAGCGATATTTCCTTGACGTCCTTATGCTTCGACACCACCCAGAAGCCGCCGTCGTCAAACCCGCCAACCCCGATCGGCTGTTCGTTCCACCAGATCGGCGCGGTTCGGCGCAGCTCAGCCAGCTCTTCTACCGGCAACCGTTCGGCGTGGATGTCTGGGTCGGTGAAGTCGAACCCGGGAGGCAAATTGGGGGTTGACTGGGATGACATGGGGACCCACTCCTCCAAGACGAAACGACACGAAGTCTTCTAGTTTTCTAGAGCCAAATAAACCACTGCGGCACCACGGTTGTGAAGGACTTCCGCCGGATCGCACGCCGAACTGCAACGTGTTCAGTGTCGACGAGTTCCGGAGATGCCGTCGATCTGCAGCCCCGAACAGGATCAACGAGCAACCAAGCAACCGAGAAAAGTCTCTCCGGGTGGTTGCGGTTCCCAGGCTGAACCTGGCCAACTCGGCGAAACGATCTTGTGGCGCTGGGCACAATCGTTATGCTTTGGTGCAGGTCACCGGCGGTACTTTGGGGGCCCGGGAACACAGACACCGAGGGTGGGACATGATTCGCGAACTACTTGCCGCCGCGGCGATCACAGGTGCCACGATCGGCATGGCGCCGTGCGCCGCCGCTGACAACGGGCGGTGGCCCGGCGATGTGCCAGGCATGAATTACGACGCATCGTTGGGTGCGCCGTGCGACAACTACGAGCGCTTCATCTTCGGACGCGGGCCCAGTGGGCAGGCCGAGGCCTGTCACTTCCCGCCGCCGAACCAGTTCCCGGCGGCCACCACCGGGTACTGGGTGATCTCCTACCCGCTGTACGGGGTCCAGCAGGCCGGCGCGAAGTGCCCGGGCTCGCAAGCCGCGGCACAATCGCCGGCCGGGCTGCCGATGCTCTGCCTGGGTGCTCAGGGATGGCAAGAAGGATGGTTCACCGGGGCAGGGTTCTTCCCGCCGGAGCCATGACCGACCGGCCAGCCGTCTCTCCGGTACCGCGCTGGCTGCGTTTCGTGATGGCATCGGATCGCGCCGGCTCAGCGTGGTACGTCGGCGTCGGCTTCTTCTTCGCACCCGTGCTGGCCCTGTTGTCGCCGTGGCCGCTGGTCACCACCGCGCTCTGGTGGATGATTGCCCTGGCCGGTTTGTGGCTGGGACTGCTGGGGATCGCGATGGTCGCCGGCCTGGCACGGGTTTTGCGATCCGGGGCCGAGATACCTGAAGATTACTGGCGCACGCTGGTCAACTACTGACGGTCTAGATTCATACCCAGGTTTCGGGCAACGATAGGAGACTCCGATGGCCATCCATCCCAGAGATGCAGTAGACGCGGTTCGGGACGTCGCTACCCACGCCGTCGAAAAAGCTTCGGACATTGTCGATAACGCGAGCCACGTGATCCGCGGCGACGTCGCCGGCGGCGTCAGCGGTATCGTCCGCGACTCGATCGACATCGCCACTTACGCGGCGGAAACGGCGATGGACGTCATCAAAGGCCGCAAGGACGAAGACGACCTGGACGTCGGCTAATTCGAGACTGATTCGAACGGTTCGGCGACGTCACCGTCAGACGCTGGCGGCGGCGTTGAGCTCGTCTAGCCTGGTCGTCGCGTCCAGGTACTCCTGCACCCAGCGTTCGATGACCGCAGACGTTTTCTCGACCTTGTTGAATTGTCCGACGACCTGTCCGACCGGGTTGAACGCTACGTCGACGGTCTCGTTCGGGTACTTGTTGGTGGCGCGTACCGCCATGCCGGAGACCATGTACTGCAGCGGCATTCCCAGGGGCTTCGGGTTGTCCGGCTGCTCCCATGCCTCGGTCCAGTCGTTGCGCAGCATCCGGGCAGGCTTGCCGGTGAACGAGCGGCTGCGGACCGTGTCGCGGCTGCTCGCCTTGGCGTACGCGGCTTGCTGAACCGGGGTGTTCGAGGCCTCCTCGACCATCAGCCACTGCGATCCGGTCCAGGCGCCCTGCGCGCCCAGCGCCAACGCCGCCGCGATCTGCTGGCCGCTGCCGATGCCGCCGGCGGCGAGGACCGGTACCGGCGCTACTTCCTTGACGACTTGCGGCCACAACACAATTGAGCCCACCTCACCGCAGTGCCCGCCGGCCTCGCCGCCCTGGGCGATGATGATGTCGACGCCCGCGTCTGCATGCTTGCGGGCCTGCGAGGGCGAACCGCACAACGCGGCGACCTTGCGTCCGGCATCGTGAATGTGCTTGATCATGTCGGCCGGCGGGGTGCCCAGCGCGTTGGCGATCATCGTCACCTTCGGGTGCTGCAGCGACACTTCGACCTGCGGGGTTGCGGTCGCCTCGGTCCACCCGAGCAGCTGCAAGGTGTCCTCGTCGGCGTTCTCGACCGGGACCCCGTGGTCCGCGAGGATCTTCTTGGCGAAGTCCAAGTGCTCCTGGGGCACCATCTTGCGTAGCGTTTCAGCCAGCTCCTCGGCCGACAGATGCGAGTCCATGCCCTCGTACTTGTTCGGGATGACGATGTCGACGCCGTACGGATGGTCACCGATGTGCTCGTCGATCCAGTTGAGTTCGACCTCGAGCTGCTCGGGCGTGAAGCCGACCGCGCCCAGCACGCCGAAGCCGCCCGCCTTGCTGACGGCGACCACGACATCGCGGCAGTGGGTGAAGGCGAAGATGGGGAACTCGATGCCGAGTTGGTCGCATAACGCGGTGTGCATGCCTACTCCTGGGGCCGTCCGCCGAATTGAAACGTGTTCTAGTTTAGTACGGCGGCGGCGGCTGTGGCCAGCCAGGTCTCGCAAGCCGAAACTACGAGCCGTCGCATGTGCCGCTCAGATCACGAGGCTCTGGGTCAGCCACAAGACCAGAAACGCAAGCATGCAGGCGGCGCAGATCAAGTGATCCCGGAAGATCGACCGCGCCAGCCGGCTCTGTTGCGACGAGTTGTCGCCGCGCTTTCCCAGCCGCACGGCGTAGGGGACCGTGTGCGTCAGGGCCAGCAGAATCGGAACGCCGGCCAGGACGGCCGAAGTGAGCAGTAGCCACCCGGGGTTGTGGCCCCCTGACGCCTGAAAGGCCAACGTGCTCAACAAGATAACCATCACTAGCGCAATCAGACGGCCCATCGGTCGCGACGTGGTAGTCGCGCGGTGGTAATAAGTCGCGATGGACGTGAGCACTGGCTCGGGTAGTTCTGCGCCGGCGTTTCGGTGCTTCCAGACCTGGACATCGAAGATCAGGTCCATCCACAAGACGGCGAGCAGGAAGCCGCTGCTTGCGGTGAGTAACGGAGCCAACGTTTCACCTCCGATTTCGGAGTCACTTGCGACACCGTATTGCACACCAAAAGCGCACTAATCCGTAGCGACTGGGCTACGGTCGCCTGAGCAGGGTGATGTTTGCCGGATCGGGGACATCCATGTCGAAGACTGTGCTGGTGACGGGTGCTTTCGGCCTGGTCGGGCCGGAGACCGTCCGGCTGTTCGCGGCCGACGGTTGGCATGTGGTTGCCACGGCTCATCGCAATGCCGACGCAGGATTTCCGGCTGGCGTCGAAACCCGATGGGCTGACCTGACGGACGCCGCTCAGGTCGACGATCTGGTCTCCGAGGTGTCACCGGCGGTGATCGTCCACTTGGCCGCTGTCATCCCTCCGTTGGTCTATCGTGACGCCAAACTCGCGCGCCGGGTGAATGTCGACGCCACCGCGATGTTGGTGCGTGCCGCCGAAGCCCAACCGAATCCACCACGATTCGTGCATGCCTCGAGTGCCGCCGTCTACGGCGGGCGTAACCCACATCGCCATGCCGAACGGCTGTCGGTGGACACGCCACCTCGGCCAACCGAGCTCTATGGAGGCCACAAACTCGAAGCCGAGGAACTTGTGCGGTCCTCGAGCCTGGACTGGGTGGTGTTGCGACTGGGCGGGGTGCTCAGCGTCGACCCGTCTGCCATGCCCTTCAACTCCGACGTCGTATATTTCAGCACTGCGCAGCCGAGGGACATCCGGGTGCACTGCATCGATACTCGGGACGTCGCAACGGCGTTGGCGGCCGCTGCGCAGGAGGATGTCGTCGGGGAGATCCTGCTGGTCGCAGGCGACGACTCGCACCTGCTCCGCCTGGGAGAAATTGGGACGGCAATGGCGGCCGCTCAAGGTCTGCCTGGTCTGATGCCGAAAGGCCGACCCGGCAATCCGGACGCCGACGACGAGGACTGGTATCTGAACGATTGGATGGATGTCAGCCGCGCGCAGCAGCTACTGAATTTCCAGCATCATTCGTGGCCCGACATGCTGGCCGAGTTGCGCGCACAGAGCGGCTGGAAGCGCTATCCGATGCGGCTCGCTGCACCCTTGGCGCGTCAGTTCACCAAACGCCAAGCGGCGTATCGCAACGTTCCTGGCCAGTACGCCGATGTGCGGGGCGCGCTTCGGACCAGGTTCGGCGAGACGGCGGTCGACATCACCAAGCCCGGATAAGGGGGCCCGGCCGCGGGGCCGATTCAGTCCACAGTTGGGTGTTTATCCACAAGCGGTGGTTTTCGCGGTGGTTGATGTCACCGGTTCGCCATAGGATTCGAACATGCTTTCGAATAGTTCTGAGGAGATCGCCGAGGCGTTCGACGCGCTGCACGCCGCCCGGGCACGGGTGAACGCCTTGTCGTTCGACGCGCTGAGCACCCCGGAACGGCTGACCTACCTCGAGCACCTCGAACACGATGCACGCCGCGCCCCGGTACCCGCGCACGCGTTGATCAACCAGCTCGGTGAGCAGGCCGACGACAAAACGCTGGGCGGGCGCCTGCCGGCGGTGCTGGCGGGGCGGCTGCGGATCAGCCGCGCCGAAGCGCGCCGGCGGGTGGCCGAAGCCGCCGAGCTGGGCCCGCGGCGCGCCCTGACCGGCGAAGCGCTACCCCCGCTGCTGACCGCCACCGCCACCGCTCAACGCGACGGGCGCATCGGAGCCGAGCACATCAAAACCATCCGCGGATTCCTGCACCGCCTACCCGGCTTCGTGGACCAGGCCACCCGCGAACACGTGCACGCCGATCTGGCCGACAAGGCCACCCAGTTCGGGCCCGAAGAGCTGGCCCAACTGGCCGCGCACGCGATGGACTGCATCCACCCCGACGGCGACTACACCGACGCCGACCGCGCCCGCCGCCGCGGCCTGACCCTGGGCCGCCAAGGCCCCGACGGCATGTCGCGGCTCAGCGGCTATTTGACCCCGGAAACCCGCGCCACCATCGAAGCCGTGTGGGCCAAACTGGCCGCCCCCGGCATGTGCAACCCCGACGACCAGGCACCCGTCATCGACGGCCCGGCCCCCGAGGAGACCGCACGGCGCGACATGCGCTCGCAAGCCCAACGCCAGCACGACGCGCTCAACGCGGCCCTGCGCGCCCTGTTGGTCAGCGGAAACCTGGGCCAGCACAACGGGTTACCCGCCACCATCGTCGTCACGGCCAGGCTCAAAGACCTCGAAGCCGCCGCCGGCACCGGACTCACCGGCGGCGGCACCCTCCTGCCGATGTCCGATGTGATCCGCCTGGCCCGCCACGCCCACCACTACTTGGCCATCTTCCATAACGGCAGGGCGTTGGCGCTGTATCACACCAGACGGCTGGCCTCCCCGGCCCAGCGAATTGTGTTGTACGCCAGGGATCGTGGCTGCACCCGACCCGGCTGCACGGTCAGCGGTTATCACTGCGAGGTCCACCACACCGAATCCTGGGCCACCACGCATCACACCGACGTCAACAAGCTCGCCTTCGCCTGCGGAGCCGACCACCCCCTAGTCGAACCCGGCGGCTACACCACCCACACCCGCCCCGACGGCCAAACCGAATGGATCCCACCCGCCCACCTCGACCACGGACAACCACGCACCAACCCCTACCACCACCCCGAACGAATGCTGCGCGCAGAAGACGACGACACATACGACACCGGGTGATAGGCCTTGATCGGGCACTGCGCCACAGGTAGCCTTGTGCTCGCAATTACGAAACGCTAAGTAGCGTAATTGCCGAACCCCAAAACACAGTGAGGATCGGCTCGATGCGCAGCCTTTATGCCGGCCTGCCCTTCACCACGCCCACACCGGAGATCGCCGCCGCGCTGCAGGACGTCAGCATCCCGACCCTGCTGCTTTCGCTGGTGCACATCACCGGCGATCCCCGCTTCATCCGCGACTTCAAGCAGATGGGCCTGTTTCTCAACGAAGTCCAGGGATTCATGTCCGAGGACGACAAGGCCCGGGCCCGCGCCGAGGCCCTTCCGGTGCTTGCGGACTACCGCGACCGTGGCTGCCCCGAGCCAGCACCGCTGAGCAGCGAGCTCATCAGAGAAATGATGGACTGGGCGGCTTGTGAGCACGTCGCCGATGACTACCTACCTATGGTCATCGAGGAGATGGACCTCGAAGGTGTCGACCCCCGCCGTCCGGCCGCCCTCTCGGCCGACACCGCGGCGCAGCTTCCTGTCGTCGTGATCGGGTGCGGCGAGTCCGGCATCTTGGCCGGAATCCGGCTCAAACAAGCCAACATCCCCTTCACCATCGTTGAGAAGAACTCCGGCCCGGGCGGAACATGGTGGGAGAACAGCTATCCCGGCGCCCGCGTCGACGTGGCAAACCACTTCTATTGCTACAGCTTCGAACCCAACAACGACTGGACGCACTTCTTCGCCGAGCAGCATGAGCTGCAGGACTATTTCACCGCGGTGATGAACAAGCACGGCTTGGTCGAGCGGGTGCGGTGGAACACCGAGGTGCTTGCGGCCGAGTGGGACGACCGCGAAGGCGTCTGGGACGTCTCCGTGCGCTCTGCCGACGGCCAGACGAGTACGCTGCGTGCGCGGGCGGTCATCACCGCGGTCGGTCAGCTGAACCGCCCGCACATACCCGAATTCGAAGGCGCGAATACCTTTCAGGGGCCGTCGTTTCACTCCGCCGCCTGGGATCATTCGGTGGACCTGGCCGGCAAGCGGGTCGCCCTCGTCGGGGCCGGAGCCAGCGGCTTCCAGATCGCGCCCGCGATCGCCGAGGACGTCTCGCACCTGACGGTGTTCCAGCGCACCGCCCAGTGGATGTTCCCGAACCCGATGTATCACGACGAAGTCGGTGACGGCGTGCGCTGGGCGATGCGCCACCTTCCGTTCTACGGCAGGTGGTACCGATTCCTGTTGCTCTGGCCCGGAGCCGACAAAGGGCTGGACGCCGCGCGAGGCGATCCGGACTATGCCGACCAGGACTACGCCGTCAGCGACATCAACGCCGCCGCGCGAATGATGTTCACCCAGTGGATCAGCAGCCAAGTGAGCGACGGCCCAGACTCAGATGACCTGTTGGCCAAGGTGATGCCCGACTATCCCGCCACGGGAAAACGGACCCTGCAGGACAACGGCAGCTGGCTGCGAACCCTGCAACGGGACAACGTCGAACTGGTGCGCACACCGATCCAGCGGATAACGTCCAGCGGCATCGTGACCGAAGACGGCGTGACACACAACGTCGACGTCATCGTGTACGCCACCGGGTTTCGGCACACCGATGTGCTATGGCCGCTGAAAGTCGTCGGCCGCAACGGAATCGACCTACGCAGCAGGTGGGGATCACGTCCGTACGCTTACCTGGGCATCACCGTCCCGGAATTTCCCAACCTCTTCCTCATCTACGGCCCCGGGACGCATCTCGCGCACGGCGGCAGCTTGATATTTCAGTCCGAACTCCAGATGCGTTACATCGACCAGTGTCTCAAGCGTCTGGCGGAGGCGAACCTGCATTCGCTGGAGCCGACCACGGAGGCCGCCACCGCGTGGCATCAACGGACCCAGACCGAGATCAAGAAGATGGTGTGGTCACACCCCGCCGTCAAACACTCGTACTTCAAGAACGCCGACGGGGAGATCCACACCGTCAGTCCCTGGCGTCTCAATGAGTACTGGGCCGCCGTGCGCGAGCCCGACTGGTCACAATTCATTGCGCGACAAAGGAAGTGAGCACGCCAACATGCGCACGGTAGTCATCGACGGGCCCGGCGCGGTTCGGGTCGAAACGCGTCCCGACCCCAAGCTTCCCGGTCCCGACGGAGTGATCGTCGCGGTCACCGCATCCGCGATCTGTGGCTCCGATCTGCACTTTTATGAAGGCGAATATCCGTTCGGCGAGCCGGTGGCGCTCGGCCATGAAGCGGTCGGCACCGTTGTCGAAGCCGGTCCGCAGGTGCGCAGTGTCCGCGTCGGCGACCTGGTCATGGTGTCGGCGGTGGCCGGCTGCGGCTCTTGCGCGGGGTGTGCCACCCGCGACCCGGTCATGTGCTCTTCGGGCGTGCAGATCTTCGGCGGCGGTGTGCTGGGCGGCGCGCAGGCCGATCTGCTCGCCGTGCCCGCCGCCGATTTCCTGGTGCTCAAAATCCCCGAGGGGATCAGCACCGAACAAGCGCTGCTTTTGACCGACAACCTCGCCACGGGCTGGAGCGCAGCCAAGCGCGCCGACCTGCCGTTCGGTGGCACGGCCGCGGTGATCGGCCTGGGGGCGGTGGGTCTGTGTGCGCTGCGCAGCGCGTTTGTGCAAGGTGCCGCAAAGGTTTTCGCTGTCGACCGGGTGGCCGGCCGGTTGGAGCGGGCCGCCAAGTGGGGGGCAACTCCGGTCAAAACCCCTGCGGCGGAGGCCATTCTGGCCGCTACGGGCGGCCGGGGCGCCGACTCGGTGATTGACGCCGTCGGTAACGATGCCTCCATGACCGATGCGCTCAACGCGGTGCGGCCGGGCGGGACAGTCTCGGTTGTCGGTGTGCACGACCTACACCCGTTCCCGTTCCCCGCGCTGGGTAGCCTGCTGCGCAGCATCACGCTGCGCATGACGCTGGCGCCCGTGCCGCGTACCTGGCCGGAGTTGATACCGCTGCTTCAGTCCGGGCGACTCGACGTCGACGGCGTCTTCACCACCACGCTGCCGCTGGATGAGGCGGCCAAGGGGTACGCGACGGCGGGGTCACGATCGGGCGACAGCGTGAAGGTACTCCTGAAGCCCTAAAGCAGGGGGAGAGTCACCGCGTTGCCGTGATGTACTGCGAGCGCATGAAACCGTCGATCTTGACGTCGACGTCCGGCGGTGTCATTCCATAGCCCGCCTGCAAATCCAATGTGTTGCGGACGGGTTCGACGTCCCATCCGTGCGCAGCCAGCCATTCCGCGGGGTCGGTCTTCGGCTCGTAGGTGAGCGCAGAGAAATCCACGTCACCGGACATATTGACGCCGGGGTGGTCGGTTTCCAAGGCGGCGAGCTGTTCGTGGTCCAAGCGTGAGCCCAACGCCCCCAACGCAATCCGACTGCCCGGTGCGCACAGTTCGCCGAACTGGGTGAACAGCGCCGTTTGCGCGTCGTCGGTCAGGTACGGCAACACTCCCTCCACCGACCAGGCGCTCGGTTGTTGCGGGTCGAATCCCGCCGCTTTCAAGACCGTTGGCCAGTCGCCGCGCAGATCGGCCGCGACCTCGTTCCTGCGGGCTTTGGGTGCGACGCCCCGCTCGCCCAGTACCCGGGCTTTGAATTCCAGCACTTTCGGCAGGTCAATTTCGAAAACCGTTGTAGCTTCCGGCCATTCAAGGCGGTAAGCCCGGGAGTCAAGGCCAGCGGCGATGATCACCGCCTGTCGGATGCCCGCGGCGCCGGCGGCTGAGAAGAAGTCGTCGAAGAACCGGGTCTGCACACCGTAGAGACGGGGGAAGGCAGTCTCGTCCTCGGAGGAGCCGGGGTTGGCAAGCACGCCCGACAAGAACCGGTCCTGCGAAGCCTCGATGAAATATTTCGCGTACTCGTCGCGCACCAGCGGTTGTTCGCTCACCGCGTGCAATGCGCGCCACCCAGCCACCAGTAGCGCGGTATAGCCCACGCCGCTGACGATGTCCCAGTTGTCATCGTCGGATCGAAGCGACCCGAATTCAGCTGGCGTCATCGGCCCTCCGTTCCTTTCCGGCTATCGCGCCAAAGTACGGCAGCAGCAACTTCAAAGCTCGAGCAGCACCGTTACGGGCCCGTCGTTGATCAGTTCGACCCGCATGTGGGCGCCGAACACGCCGGTCTCCACCTCGGCACCCAGTCCGCGCAACGCCTCTGCGAATGCCGTCACCAGCGGCTCGGCGACGGCCGCCGGGGCGGCGGCGTTCCAGGACGGCCGGCGACCTTTCGCGGTGTCCGCGTAGAGCGTGAACTGGCTGATCACCAGAATCGGTGCGTTGACGGTGGCCGCGGACTCGTCGTCGGCGAGAATCCTTAGCTGCCAAAGCTTTTCGGCAAGTCGACGGGCCTTGTCGGTATCGTCGCTGTGCGTGACACCGACGAATGCCAGCAGGCCCTGACCGTCGGGCTCGATGGCGCCGACCACCTCGCCCTCGACCGACACCGACGCCGAGGAGACTCGTTGCACCAGAACCCGCATGGGGCTCGATGCTGCCAGGCCGGCTTTGAAGTCTCTCGTTCCGGGTACGCTCGTTGGATGTCTGTGCTGGTCGCGTTCTCCGTCACGCCGATGGGCGTGGGCGAAGGCGTCGGGGAGATCGTCGCCGAAGCGGTTCGGGTGGTTCGCGATTCGGGCCTGCCGAACAAGACGGATTCGATGTTCACGGTGATCGAAGGTGACACCTGGGACGAGGTGATGGCGGTGGTGCAGCGCGCCGTGGAGGCGGTCGCCGCTCGCGCACCCCGAGTCAGCACGGTGATCAAGGCGGACTGGCGCGCCGGGGCCGTCGACGCGATGACGCACAAGGTGGAATCCGTCGAGCGCCATCTGTAGCGGCTTCAGTGGCGCGAGCAGACGCAAAAGCCCCCGACACGCCGAGGATTTGGGAGCTTTTGCGCCTGCTCGCCACCTACTGCACGGCCGTCCGGAAGGCTTGCTCGGCCTCGTCGCCGTGCACGGCGAACACGACCCGCTCCAGCGAACTTGCCTGGTGCTGCCGTACGGCGCCGACCATCAGCCGCGCCGCCTCCTCGAGCGGGAACCCGCCGACGCCGGTGCCGAAGGCAACCAGCGCCAGGGACCGGCAACCGAGATCGTCGGCCTTGCGCAGGGTGGCCGCGGTGGCGCTGCTGATGATCTCCGCCGAGGTCGGGCCGCCGAGTTCCATCGTCGCCGCGTGGATCACGTACCGGGCCGGCATATTGCCCGCGGTGGTCTCGACCGCCTTGCCCAACCCGATGGGCGCCTTCTCGTTCGATTCGCGCTGCACCTCGGGACCGCCGGCGCGAGCGATCGCCGCAGCCACACCGCCGCCGTGCCGTAACTGGGTATTGGCCGCATTGGCGATCGCGTCGACCTCGAGTTTGGTCACGTCAGCCTGCAATACCTCTAACTCGATCATCGGCACATTGTCGCGCAGGACGGCCACCCGGGGGCAGCCGCGGCTAGGGCGTGACGGCGGCCTGATCGCGCACCAGGACATACAACCGCCAGCGACCCGGGACCCCTTTGAGTTCGTGCTCACCACGGTCGGCGAACGTCCGCCGAGACCCGGTGACGATGTCGCGGACAGTCGAGGACACCAACACTTCGCCGGGTGCCGCCAGCGCCGCTACCCGCGCGCCGATGTGCACCGCTACGCCAGCGACGTCATCCCTTAGCGCGCCGCGCACTTCGACCTCGCCGGCGTGAATGCCCACCCGCACCTCAATGCCCAAAACCCGGACAGCGTCGACGATTTCGTCGGCGCAGGCGATCGCGGCGCTGGGGCTGACGAACGTTGCCACGAACCCGTCGCCGGCTGTGTTGACTTCACGACCGCCGAAGCGCTGCAACGCATGACGGATGATGGCATCGTGATTGTCCAGCAGGTCGCGCCAACGATCGTCGCCCAGCAAGGCGGCCCGCTCGGTCGAGCCGACGATGTCGGTGAACACGATCGTCGCCAGCACCCGCTCTGCATCCGAGCCGCCGCGCGCGCCGGTGATGAACTCCTCGATTTCATCGAGCATCGGCGCGGTATCACCAACCCAGTACAGGACATCGGCGCCCGGCAACTCGACCAACCGTGACCCAGCGATGTGTTCGGCGAGATACCGGCCGTGCCCGATCGGAATGAACCTCGAACCGATGCGATGCAACACCAGCGTCGGCGCGCTTATGCGCCCCAGCACCTCTCGCACGTCACTGCGGGTGACTACCTCCGACACCGCGCGGGCCATGGTCGGCGGCCCGGCACGGTTGCCCGCCATATCCCACCAGGTTCGAAACGCATCGTCGCCGGCGACGCTTGGAGCGACGACCCGCAGCACGTCGAAGCCGTGCTCCACAGCATCGGGATCAAGGGCTACGGTGCTGAAGGGGCGCGTGCTATCCACCTGGGCTCCTACCGGGTAGTCAGGCGCCCACAGCGCGCGTGCGGCGCCGTTGACGACCACCAATCCGCGGACCCGCTCGGGATAGTCGGCGGCGAGAACCATCCCGCTCATCGCGTGGTAGTTCGGCGCGAAGACGGTTACCTGACCGGCTCCGACGGCGTCCAGCACCGCTATCGCGTCCTGGGCCCAATACTTCGGTCCCAGCAGCGTCATGGAAGGCATCCGTGAGGAGAGACCGATCCCGCGGTGGTCGAACCGGATTATCCGGCTGAACGACGCCAGCCGTCGATGGAAACGGTGCAGCGACGGCTCGTCGTCGATCGAGTCGATCGGCACGAACGGCCCGGACAACACCAGCAGGTCGGCCGGACCCTCGCCAAGCACCTGATACGCGATGTCCAGATCGCCGCACTTGGCGTAGCGAGTCCTATAAGTCGGGGGCGCCTGCGCCACGGGCACAGGCTAATCGATGCGTAGGCTCATGCCGGTGAGTGCACGCGCAGGCATCGTGGTCACCGGAACCGAAGTCCTCACCGGACGGGTCCAAGACAGAAATGGCCCCTGGATCGCCGATCGACTGCTGGAGCTGGGGGTCGAACTGGCACACATCACCATCTGCGGCGACCGCCCGAACGACATCGACGCGCAGCTGCGGTTCATGGCCGACCAGGGCGTGGACCTGATCGTCACCAGCGGCGGTCTGGGGCCGACGGCCGACGACATGACTGTCGAGGTGGTAGCGCGCTTCTGCGGGCGCGAGCTGGTGCTCGACGAAGAGGTCGAGAACAAGATCGCCGACATTCTGAAAAAGCTGATGGCACGTAACCCTGCCTTCCAATCCGCTTTAGACCCCGGGACTTTCGAGTCGGTCCGCGCCGCCAACCGCAAACAGGCCATGGTTCCCGCCGGGGCGCACGTCATCGACCCGGTGGGCACCGCGCCGGGCGTGGTGGTGCCCGGCAAGCCTGCCGTGATCGTGCTACCGGGACCACCGCGCGAGCTACAGCCGATGTGGCACACGGCGATCGAGACGTCTGCCGCGCAGGACGCGATCGCCGGCCGGACCGTCTACCGCCAGGAGACCTTGCGCATGTTCGGGCTGCCCGAGTCGGGGCTGGCCGAGACACTGCGCGCCGCCGAACATGCCGTCCCCGGCTTCGAACAGCTCGAGATCACCACCTGCCTCCGGCGCGGGGAGATCGAGATGGTCACCCGCTACGAGCCCGCCGCCGCAGACGCGTACGCCCAGCTGACGCAGCTGCTGCGCGACAAGCACGGACACCAGCTGTACTCCGAAGACGGTTCGCACGTCGACGACCTGGTCGCGCGATTGTTGTCCGGCCGCCGGATCGCTACCGCGGAATCCTGCACCGCGGGCCTGCTGACGGCGCGGCTCACCGACCGGCCGGGGTCGTCGGAGTACGTGATGGGCGGCGTGGTGAGCTACTCCAACGAAGCCAAAGCCGAGCTGCTCGGGGTGGACCCGGCGCTGATCGAAAAGCACGGTGCGGTGTCCGAGCCGGTCGCCGAGGCGATGGCGGCCGGCGCGCTGCAACGCTTCAACGCCGACACCGCCGTCGCGATCACCGGAATCGCCGGGCCGGGCGGCGGCACGCCGGAAAAGCCGGTGGGCACAGTCTGTTTCACCGTGGCGCTGGCCGAGGGCAGGATGGACACGCGAACCTTGAGGCTACCCGGTAACCGGTCCGACATCCGCGAGCGCTCGACGACAGTCGCGATGCACCTGCTGCGCCGGGCCCTGAGCGAAACCAGTTAGCTCACGTGACTTCCGTTGGTAGAAAAGCACTTTCCGTCGTCCCGAAGCGGATTCCGGTGGCGTCCTTGCCGATCAGCGTCAGAAATGCGACGGCGAGCAGCACTGGCACGATCGTCGCCGCCAGGGCGAAGGGGTAGCCGTGCGACTCGGCCAGGTGTTCCTGGATAGGCAGGTTGAACGCCGCAAGTAGGTTCCCGAGCTGGTAGGTCACGCCGGGGTAGAGACCGCGGATCGCGTCGGGTGACATCTCCGTCAGATGCGCAGGGATCACCCCCCAGGCGCCCTGCACGCAGAGCTGTATCAGGAACGAGCCGAGGCACAGCATCGCCGCGGTCCGCGAAAGCGCGAACAGCGGCACGATCGGCAAGGCCAGCAGCGCACAGAAGACGACGGTGTTGCGACGACTGAACCGCTGCGACAGCGTGCCGAACACCAGACCGCCGATGATGGCTCCGATGTTGTAGACAACCACGATCCACTTGACCGTCGTGCTGGCCAGACCGGCACCGTGGTTGGCCGTCGCCCCCAGGAACGTCGGGTAGACGTCTTGCGTGCCGTGGCTCATCCAGTTGAACGCTGTCATCAGCAACACCAGATAGAAGAACCGGCGGACGACGGCCCCGCTGCCCAGCACGTCGCGAATCCTGGTGCTGGTCAGCCGCAGCCGGTCCTGCGCGGCCTCCCACACCTCGGACTCCTGCACCCGGTACCGGATGATGAGGCTGATCAGGGCCGGGATGATGGACAAGCCGAACAGCCACCGCCACGACAAATGCAGCCAATCCATCACCAGCAGCGCTGCAAGGCTCGCCAACAGATAGCCGAACGCATACCCCTCCTGCAGCAATCCGGAGAAAAAGCCGCGCCGCTCCACTGGCACCTTCTCCATCGCGAGCGCGGCGCCCAGCCCCCATTCGCCGCCCATCCCGATGCCGTACAGCAGCCGCAGAATCACCAGCACCGTGAAGTTCGGCGCGAACGCACACAGGAACCCGACCAGCGAGTAGAAGATCACGTCGACCATCAACGGCAGACGCCGACCAACCCGGTCGGCCCACAGTCCGAACAGCAGTGCACCCACCGGACGCATCATCAGCGTGGCGGTGGTGAGGAATGCGACTTCGGCTTTGCTGTGGTGGAACGTCTTTGCGATATCGGCATAGACGAAAACCACGATGAAATAGTCGAAGGCGTCCATCGTCCAGCCCAGCATCGCCGCAACGAACGAGTTCCGCTGATCGCCGGTGAGCTTCTGAGAAGTTGTCACGTCAGCATCGTGGCGTAGCGGGCGCGCTGGCGCGAGTTGATTGACCACGCCATCCGCGGGAGTAAGTTCCCGGTCTATGCGGATCATCGATGCCGATGGACATGTCGCCGAGAACTCTTCCCTGGCGACCGAAGCAATCAGACGCTGGCCCGATTACGTCAAGCCCAGCACCGACAAGCGCATGCGGTTGATGTTCGAAGGCCGCAACTACCCAGAGGACGAGGGCCCGGGCGCCGGCTGTCCGCCTGAACACGGGATCACCAAGGCACCCGATGTCAACTGCAGGACGGCCGAGGGCGTGGTGGGCGACGCCGACCGCGACCACATCGACACGATGGTGCTATATCCCAGCCTCGGCCTGTGCGTCCCCAGCCTCGAAGATCCCGATTTCGCAGCGGGATTCGCGCGCCTGTACAACCAGTGGATCGCCGACTACTGCGCGCCGACGAACGGCCGGCTGCGGGGTGTCGCTGTGACGCCGGTCGAACACGGGCAGGTGGCCATCGACATCATGCGCGAGGCCAAAGACTTGGGGCTGGTCGCGACCCTGGTCCCGCCGGCACTCAAGACCCGAAACCTCGATCACCCCGACCTCGACCCGTTCTATGTCGCCGCCGTGGACCTGCAGATGCCGCTCGGCATCCACGGCGCCCCCGGTATTCACCTGCCCAAGATCGGCGTGGACCGGTTCACCAATTACATCCAGGTGCACTGCATCAGCTTCCCGTTCGACCAGATGACCGCGATGACCGCGCTGGTCTCCGGCGGGGTGTTCGAACGGCATCCGCAGTTGCGGGTCGCGTTCCTAGAGGCCGGTGCCGGCTGGGTCCCGTTCTTCATCGATCGCCTGCACGAGCACTACGAGAAACGCGGCGATTGGGTCGAACGGGGCTGGCGCAGAGACCCTCACGAATATCTGGCGGCAGGCAACATCTGGGTCACCTGCGAACCCGAGGAGCCGATCCTGCCCGGTGTGATCGACGTGCTTGGCGCCGATTTCATCATGTTCGCCAGCGACTACCCGCATTGGGACGGTGAGTGGCCAGAAAGCACCAAGCATCTGCGCACCCGGACGGATATAAGCGAAGAGGCTCGCGAAAAGATCGGCGGCAGCAACGCGCAGCGGTTCTATAACCTCAATTGACCGGGCGCGTGCGAAGATCGGCCGATGGGCCCCTTCCTGCTACGCGCCGCATTGACCGGATTCGCCCTGTGGGTGGTGACTCTGTTCGTCAAAGGGGTGCACTTTGTCGGCGGCGATACCAAATTGGAGAAGCTCGGCATCATCTTCGTGGTAGCGGTCATCTTCGGTTTGGTCAACGCATTCGTCAAACCCGTAGTGCAGATCCTGTCCATTCCGATGTACATCGTGACGCTCGGCCTTTTCCATGTCGTCATCAACGGGTTCATGTTGTGGCTCACCGCCTGGATCACCCGCCACACCACCGGGTGGGGATTGCAGGTCGACCACTTCTGGTGGGACGCGATCTGGGCTGCCATCCTGTTGTCGATCGTGAGCTGGATCTTGTCGCTCATCGGCCGCCGGGTGAGGCGCAGCAGGCAATGACCTTCGGGCGAACCCTCGGGAGCTACTGCCCCCGCCACCGCGGCGGCCGCTTCTCCGCGAACGCACGCGGCCCTTCTTTGGCGTCCTCGGTAGCAAAGATCCGATCGCTGTGCCGGGTCTCGTTGTCGTACGCGGCGCCGAGGTCAAGGGACAGCGCCTCGACGGCGGACTGCTTGGTCGCTGAAACCGCCAGTGGCGCATTGGCCGCGATTCGCCCGGCGTAGTCATAAGCGGCATCCATCAGACGGTCCGCCGGCACCACCCGATTCAGCAGGCCCATCTCCAGCGCCCGCTGGGCGTCGACCATGTCGGCGGTCAGCAGCAACTCCATCGCCAGGGCGTATGGGATCTGACGCGGCAGCCGCACCGTGGTGCCGCCCCCCGCGAACAAGCCACGCTTGGGCTCCATCACCGCGAATCGCGCCTCGGGCACCGCCACCCGGATATCGGTGGAACCGAGCATCTCGAAACCTCCGGCGATGCACGTCCCGTTCACCGCGGCCACAATCGGCTTATAAACCGGGAACCGGTGCAGCACCGCATGGATGGCGTCGTCCTTGTTCCAGCCCTCGGGCTGGAACAAGTCACCCGTCAGTTCCGGAATGAATTTCTTCAGATCGGCTCCGGTGCAGAAATCCCGCCCAACGCCGGTGATCACGGCGACCCAAGCGTTCGAATCGTCGCGGAAGGCGGCCCACGCACGGGCCAAATCGCGGAAATGTTCCATGTCCAGCGAATTGCGGGTCTCAGGGCGGTTGATTGTGATGGTGACGATGTGGGCGTCCAGCGCATAGTCGATGCTCACGGCGTTTCCTTTCCGAATTCCGTCGCCGACATCCCTGGTTGTCAGTTCTTGTTACACATATGCTTAGCAACACCCGTGAAACGGGAATACCCCACGAATGAAGACACGTCGCTGGCGGCCCTTCTGGCACTCCGGAAGGCGTCACCTACCCGCACAGTCACCAGAACACGACGACGGGAATTTGCTCAGGATGGACGCTGGTGCGATCGGAACGTTTCCCGGGCCCTCGAACGCCCGTCCAAGTCCCCATTTCGGAGACACACAGAGCGGGTTGCGCTCCTTCACCGAATGCAGCGGCTCCGCGGTGGTCGTGCACGTCGGCGGTGACATCGACGCCAGCAACGAGGGCTGCTGGCAGCGCTTGGTCAGCCGGAGCGCGTCGATCGCCATTGCACCGGGCCCGATCGTGATCGACGTGCGTGACCTGGAATTCATGGGCTCGTGTGGCTATGCCGTCTTGGCGCGCGTGGCCGAGCAATGCCAGCGGCGCGGTGTCAGTCTGCGGCTGGTCAGCAACCAGCCGGTGGTCGCCCGGACCATCGCCGCATGCGGCCTAAATAGCTTGCTGCCGATGTATCCCTCGGTGGACACCGCCCTGTCGCCCAACGACTAAACGCCATCGCGAGCGCGGCTGACCAGGCCAGCCACCTCGCGCGCGCATCCCCACGACAACGTCACACCATTGCTGCTGTGACCGTAATTGTGGATGCAGCGCGACCGGCCCAGCTGCTCAGCCTCCACTCTTACCGCCGGGCGGTCAGGACGCAGCCCGGTGATGGTCTCGATCACCTCGGCCTCGCCGAGCCGCGGCTGGATTCGACGGCAGCGTTCGACGATGCGATCGGTCACTGCCGGGTCAGGCGTGAGATCCCAACGGTCGGCGATGCTGATGCCGCCGCACACCACCCGCTGCGGATGAGGAAAATAGCAGGTCCACTCCGAGCCGCTGTCGATTTGCAGAAATAGTTGCTGCAGGCCGGGATTGGACAGCACGACATGCTGACCGAATAGTGGCCGAACGGTGTCGTCGCCGGTCAGCGCCCCGGCGGCCAGGCCGGTGCAGTTGACCACGATCGGCGCCGCGTCGGCGGCCTCGGCCAGCGACCGCACCGGGTGGACCTCGATCTCACAGCCGGCCGCGGTCAGCCTCTGGGTCAGGTAATCCAGGTACTGCGGCATGTCGATCATCGGCATGGTGGCGTGAAACCCGGCGGGGAAACCGGCGGGTATGTCGGGCGGATCAGCCGGCCGCAGGTCGGGGACCAGCTCGGCTGAGGACGACATCGCATCGGACCGGGTCAAGTCGCCGACGATCAGCGCCGGTGCCATCTGCACTCCGGTGGCCGGGGACTCGGCCAGCTCGCGAAACACTTGCAGGGAGTGCGCGGTCCAGGCCAGCGTCTGGCCAGCACGTTCACCCGGCCGTGGGGGAGCCCATACCGCACCCGCCACCACCGACGTGGTCTGCTTGGGCATCTCGGTGGCCCATATTCGCACCTGCCAGCCCGCTTCGGCCAGACACACCGCCGATGTCAGTCCGCTGACGCCGGCGCCGATCACGACCACCTGCTGGCTGGTCGTCATGAGTTCGTCAGGACCCGCGGGATTACGGTACGTGCTGGCCGTTGGGGGCGAGCAGCCCGTTGAGGATGCCCAGGTTGTTTTGCAGCTGGGCGCCTGCGACGGGTCCGGGCACCTCTGCGGGAGGGGCGCCGCCGGTGTTCTGCCACGGCTGGCAGCCGCTGGTCTTGAACGCTTTGTCGCTCGCCTCGATCTGCACCACCTGTGGCTTTTTGCTCATGGCGTTGTCGATGAGGTTGCCGTCTGGGTTGCCGGTCCGCTTCCAATAACATGCGCCGTTGCCGACCGGCCCCGCCGAACTGTAGGTGCCGGGCATGATGTCTTTGCCCACCACATAGGTGCCGTCGTGGTCGATGCTCGTCTTCGGTCCGCCGGGAGGGGGTGCGGCCACCGTCGCCGGCCCGGGTGGGGTTGGCGTCCCCGGCGCCGGTGCGACTGACGGCCCGGGTGCGGCTGACGGCGGCGGTCCGGGTGGAGCACCCCGTGAAGGCCCGGGCGTTGGGGTCGGGCCTGGATCCGCGCCGGCGACATATCCCGAGCCGGCACAAGCAGCCCAACCCGCGATCATCAGACCGGCGGCAGCGAACCTCGCCGCTACGGTTGCGGACTTGAACCCCATGGGTAGCAGATTACCGGGCTGGACAGCCAATCTCGAATCTTTCGATCACCAGCCAGTCACAACCAGGCCGCTTTCATTGCACGCGCGGCCATCAGTCCCGCGTCCGTCGTCGAGATCGGACGGGTTTGACGGAAACGGCCGTCCCGACCGCGCGCCGGCACGCGGAGCGATGGTCGTTTTCGCCGGTATAGGGATGGGTATCCAAGCCAAAACCAAAAGGCGGATCGGCCGGTACGACGAGGAACCTGCGCATAGTGACTTCCGCGCTCAATCACGTTGCGCCGCAGCGGGATTGCAGTTCGGCGGTCGCCGTCAGCAGAGGTGGAGGGGCATAATGCTGTGGCTCGCATGTGTGTTGGCAGTAATCGGCGTGGTGCTGTTCGTGGCGGGTCTCGTGCTCTTCGCCAACGGCTCCGGAGTGGCGCCACACCGCCGTACATCGTCCGATCCCACCGGAGTCAGACGGGCCACCACCCGGGTGGCGTGGCCGGATCTGTTTCGGGGCATGCGGAGATGCCTCACCGTCATGCGCGACGAGTCCGCGAATCGCAGTGACCGACTGGCGGCGGCGGGGTCACTCCTGGTGCTGACCGCGATTGTGGCGGGATTCGTCGCCGTGCTGGCGCTGATAGCCGCGCTCGTGTGAGACAGCCCAGAACCTACGTCAACCGCTTTACCTGCCCGGCATAGCCGAGCGCGTGCTCGTAGGTCTTGAGGTTGTCGCGCGAGATCTTGGCGTGCACCGGGCGTTCCAACAAGAAGCGCAGCACCGGGTTGTAGGCATGGTACGTCTCGTGGAATGTCAGCACCGTGCTGCCGTCCGGCTGTTCCTCGAGTTCGTGATAGCCCTCGGCACGCGACCACAGCGGCGCACCGACCGCCACATATCGCGACAGCTTGTGCAGCTTCGCCTCGGTGACGGTTTCCCACGACCGGCCCTTGCCTCCGGACAGCAAATACTTGGGCACTTCGAAGATGCAGGTGCGGACCAGGCCCTCGCCGGCCTCGTCGCCCTCGTTGAGAATTTCCATGCTGCCCGTCGGCCACTTGAGGACGCGCGGCCGCGGCGAGTTGGGTGGCGCCGGCGGATGCAGCACCCGCCATACCTTCTCCGGGGGTGCATCGACGTGGAAGCGCACGGTGTAGGACTGCATCAGCCTTCTCCTCAGCTGCCTTCCCAGGTGTTCCAGGAAGTGACGGTCTCCGCCGGCGGACGCGTGGCCGGGCGGAAGTCAGTGCCGATCGTGTAGGCCACGGGGAACAGGGCAGCCTGGGTGACGGTTGGCGGGATGCCGAGCAGTTCGCCCACCTCCTGCTCCCTGAACAGATGCATCGTCGTCCACACCGATCCCAGTCCGCGCGACCGCAGCGCAAGCAGAAAGCTCCAGCCCGCCGGAATGATCGATGCCCAGGCCGCCGCGGCGACGCCCAGATCGGCCTTGTCGAATCGCCGGTTCAGGCACGGGATCACATGCACCGGAACCTGGGCCAACGTTTCGGTGAGGCTCAGCGCGCCTGCGTACACGCGCCGTGTCTGCGCATCCGGCGCAGTCTCGGCCGCGTGCGCCAGATACTGCTCGCCGATGCCGCGGTAGATGTCGGCGATCGCCGCACGCTTGCCGGGATCGGTGACGACCATCCAGCGCCAATCCTGCGCGTTGCTTGCTGTGGGTGCCTGCATGGCCAGCCGTATGCACTCGAGGATCACCTCGTTGCCGACCGGCCGGGTCAGGTCAAGCCGTTTGCGCACTGCCCGCGTCGTGGTGAGCAGTTCGTCGACCGAAGCGATGTCCACCCGTCTCCAACCGCCGCCGTCGTTCAGAGATCCAGCGCGCAGGATTGGTCGACGCCCAGCACGGTCAGCGACCGGCCCAAACCCAGAAAAACCGCGACACACAGGGTTAGATCGAGAACCTCGGCGTCGGAGAACGACTCCCGCAATCGTGAGAAGAACGCGTCGTCCAGCGAGGTGTGGTCGGTGGCGAACCGCTCGGCGTACTCGATGACGAGCCGCTGACGCGGCGTATAGCCGGGGTATTCGGCGTAGGCCGCAACATTGTCGTAGAGCTCCGGTGGGATGTGGGCATCCAGCACCGACTGTGCACGGAAACCCGAGCACGCGGTGCAGTCGTTGATCTGCGCGATGCGCATCCTGGCCAGCTCACGTTCCTCGGGCGGCAAGATGCTTTGCTCATACGCGCCGCGGATCATGCGCTCGACCATGCCACCGAGCTGAGGGCGTAGCGACCAGATCATCGCGGCCTCGCCTCCGGGACCGTCCGGCACGTCGAGCCTGGCCATAACTGATCTCCTGCCCGCTAGAGACGGTGCCGTTTGAGCAAACCAGATTCTCGGCGCAGCTGTCCAGATCGCCTAAGGCGCCCAATTTGACATACGTAGACCCGGCGTCGAGTCCGAAACCGCCCCAGGTTACCGTCCGTGGAACGAGGGCGTGGAAAGTGGGACGCCTGTATATGGGAGGTTCCGGCGTGCTGTTCATGCACGAGGTGCACAAGGTGCGCGGACGCGCCGAAGACGATTTCGAAGCCGCTTTCCGGGACGGCTGGATGCCCATGCTCGCCGCGGACGACGACGCGCGGCTGCTCTGGTACGCCGACCACGCGCAGGGGAGCGGTCCGGCGTACACGGTCGTCACCGTTACCGCCATTCAGAACGGAGCCGCCTGGGAGCGTCTCGCTCTGCGGGTGCAAAAAGGTGACCTACAGAAGTGGATGCGCGGTGTCGACGAACTCCGCCACGACGTCGAGGCCAAGCTCCTGGTGCCGCTCGCATGGTCG
The DNA here is from genome assembly GCF_001667115.1 of Mycobacterium sp. 852002-51163_SCH5372311. Classification (GTDB taxonomy): domain Bacteria; phylum Actinomycetota; class Actinomycetes; order Mycobacteriales; family Mycobacteriaceae; genus Mycobacterium. Next base: position 66,223 of record NZ_LZIJ01000184.1, read on the forward strand.
CCGCTGCAGGAAGTGCCGTTCCACGAGGTGCCGGTCGACGGTCGTAAGCACGACCTGAGTCTCTACATGGAAGACACCATGTGGCCCTACCAGGACAAATTCGAGGAATACATCGACCGTTGCGGTTTGGTCTATGCCAAGAGCCTGGAGCGGCCGTCGTCGATGCTGTCGATCCGGGCCGCGTTCCAGCCCGCGCTCGGCAGCCACCAGCGCCGCGAGGTGACCCTGATGCAGCGGATCCGCCGGCCGGAGGCGCTGCTCGAGCTGCTGCGGAGCCATATTCCCCCGGAACACCGCGCCCCGGGGACCTGGATGCACGATGCTCTGGACTTGCGCGACCAGTGGACGAGCCGCCTGCTGCGCACCTGCTCGTGGTCACCGCTGTATTGACCGACATGAATTATTGAGCGACATGAACACGGGCACGATCATTGACGCCCCCGCGGCCGGCGATCCCAACCGGACCGCACTGATCATCGACGAGCGCAGCGTCAGCTATGCCGAACTGGCCGCGGCGGTCGACCGGTGCGCCGCCGGTCTGGCCGGTGCCGGCGTGACGGCCGGTCAGCGGGTCGCCGTTGTCGACGGCGGTAGCCTCTTGTCGATCGCGACGCTGCTCGGAGCGGCGCGGATCGGCGCAGCGGCCGCACTGATGAACCCCGCGCTGACGCCGTCGGAACTGCGCGGGCTGCTGACGAACGCCGGCTGCGCCGAGGTGGCGGTCGCCGGGCAGCCGTACCTCGGCCGGGTACGCGGTGCGGGGGCGAGGACCGTACTGGCAGACGACGACTTGCTGCGCGGCGACCACGCCGCTGTCCAGTCCGCGACCGCTGTCGATGACCGCGAGGCGTTGGTTCTGTTCACCAGCGGCACCACCGGGCTGCCGAAGGCGATCGGCGTCACCAACCGCCGGCTCGCAATGCGGATCCGCGGAATGGCCGCGCCATTTCGGGTCGACGCGAAACCGTCGATAGGCATGATGTGCGTGCCGTTCTTCCATGTCGGCGGCGCGCTCGGAACGCTCGGCAGTCTGTACTCGGGCAACACCTCGGTGGTGCAAGCGCGCTTCGACGCCGGCGAATGGTTACGTCTGGTGTCCGCACACCGGGTGAGCGCCACATTCCTGGTGCCGACGATGCTGCAGCGCATCCTCGACCATCCGGACTTCGCCGCAGCCGACCTGACATCGCTGGTCGCGATCGCTTACGGGGCCGCCGCCGCACCCGTCGCGCTGGTGCGCCGCGCGATGGCCGCGCTCCCGCACGTGGCGTTCGCCAACGTGTTCGGGCAGACCGAGACCCTGGGCGCCTACACCACGCTGCTGCCGCAGGACCACCGCGATCCGGCGCGGGCCGGATCGGTCGGCCGGCCGCTGCCGGGAGTCGACGTGCGGGTGGTGGATCCGGCCACCGGCACCGATCTCGAGGCGGGCACCGTCGGCGAGCTGTGGGTCAGGTCCACCCAGAACGTCGGCGAAGGCTGGCTGCGCACCGGTGACCTGGCCCGGCAGGACTCCGACGGTTACATCTTCCCGAGCGGCCGATTGAGCGACACCATCAACCACGGGGGAGAAAAGTTCGGCCCGATCGAGGTCGAGGAGGCGCTGCGCTCCCATCCGCTGGTCAGCGATGTCGCGGTGGCCGGGGTCGCGGACGACGAGATCGGCCAGCGGGTGGGGGCGGCGGTGGTGGCCCGCGGACCGGTGACCCTCGACGAGCTGCGGTCACATTGCCGGGAATTGATCGCTTACTTCAAGCTGCCGGAGCGGCTGGCGATCGTCGACGATCTCCCTTACAACGCGACCGGCAAGCTCAACCGCGGTCAGATTGCCACGCTGATCGCGAATCATGGCTGACACCAAGGAGTTTCAGTGCTGTTTCTTCACGAGACCCACAAGGTGATCGGGGCGCGCCAGGACCAGTTCGAGGCCGCCTACCGTGAGGGCTGGATGCCAACCCTGGCCAGAGAGGACACTGCCCGGCTGCTCTGGTACACCAACCACGCCCATGGTTCCGGGGCGTCCTACACCGTGGTCACGATCACCGCGGTCGCCGACGGCGCGGCATGGGAGAACCTGGCACGACGTGCCCAGGCCGGCGACCTCAAGTCCTGGATGCGCGAGCTGGACGACCTGCGCCACGAAGTGACGGGCAAGCTGCTGCTGCCGGTTGTCTGGTCACCCCTGCAGACCGTGGACCTGACGGCGGTGCCCACCGACGGCGCGACGCACCCGCTATCGCTGTTCATGGAAGACACCGGCTGGCCCTACGCCGCACTGGACGACTACATCCGTTCCTGGGACGAGATCTACTATCGCCCGCTGTCCAAGGCGCCGGCCAGGATGCGCATACTCGACATCCAGGCATGTTTCCAGGTCGCGCACGGCAGCTACCGACGACGAGAAGCGATGCTGTGGCAGAAGATCGACGACGCCGACAACTACGCGGCGCTGGTTCACCTGCTGACCAACGAAATCCCGCCGGAGCACCGGGCGCCGGGCAGCTACATGTTCGAGGCGCTGAAGTACCGCGACCAGTGGCAGAGCCGGCTCCTGCGCACGTCGGCCTGGTCACCTCTGTACTGATCTCCGCTGTTGACTCAGCGTTGACGGCGTGTCCCACTCGCGCTTTCTCGCCATACGCGCAGAACCAATTAGACCAGCGGCGCCAAACCTGAACGCACCAGATCCAGACTGGCGGCCACCAGCTCGCCGAGGTCGCCGGTGCACCCGTTGCGGCCCCAATGCTCAACGGCCACGACCAGGGCCGCCGCGAGGGCAGCGCCGGCGACCTCGGCACTGAGTTCGGGATTCGGGACTGTCGGGCGCCTGCCCTTGACGAATTCGGTCAGCACGTGGGCAAACGACGACTGCACCACCCGTAGGTGACCCGCAATGCGCTCGGCACTGATCAACTCCGTGCGCGCGGACGCGGCCTGGCGGACCACTTCGAGGTCGTGTGGGAATGCGGCGACGCTGGCCAGCACCGCGTCGAACAGCGACTCGGAGGCCGGACGCTGGCTGAGCGCCTCGGCGAGCCATTCCAGTTGCGTCTCGTAGTCCTGGAACAGCACCGCCTCCTTGGTGGGGAAGTGGCGGAAGAAGGTGCGCTCGGTAACGCCCGCCTCCTTGGCCAGTTCGGTGACGGTCACGTTCGCAAACCCCTTGCGGGCGAAGCTTTTCAGCGCGGCGCGGCGAAGCGCCTCATGCGTGGATCGCCGGCGTAGCTCGTGCCGGTTTGCCGGCCTGGGGACTTGCGGTGTCATTTCCAAGCGATCGTATCCCCGGAAATTCGCGTCAGAACTGACATCTTCAAATTGTGTCAGAACTGACATATTCTTGGCACGGGTCGTCGACGGGCACCGGGTGCCACCCCATCGGGAGAACAGGGTCACGAATATGGACAAGACAGACTTTGACGCGATCGTCGTGGGCGCCGGGCACAACGGGCTGACCGCCGCCGCCGTTCTACAACGTGCGGGTTTGCGCACGGTATGCCTGGAAGCCAACACCTACGCGGGGGGCATGGCGGCGACGGTGGAATTGATCGACGGCTTCCGCTACGAGATCGCCGGTTCGGTGCAGTTTCCCACCGCGAGCCAAATCACCAAAGATCTCGGGCTCGACACGCTGCCGACGGTGGAACCGGACGTGATGTCGACCAACATCGGTGAACACGGGGAAGAGCCGATGGTCTTCTACCGCGACCCGATACAGCTGATGACGCACCTGAGCGAAAAGCACGGCCTCGAGGCCGTAACCGGTATGGCCGAATTGATCGGGTGGAGTCAGGGTCCCGCAAAAGCGCTCGGCCGCTTCGATGTTCGCCAGCCGCCCAAGACGCTTGACGAGATGTATGCGTGCGCGGCCGACGACACCGAACGCCGGGCAATTCACGAGATGCTGTTCGGCTCGGCGATGGATGTGATCGACCGCTACCTGCCTGACAAGGAAAGGCACGCGGTCATGCGGGGGATGCTCGCATTTCTGGCCGTCAACTCCACCTACCGTGGACCGTATACGCCGGGCAGCGCCACCTGCCTGGCGTTCGCCCTGGCGGTGCCGGACAACAGCACCGCGATGATGACCAAGCTCAAGGGTGGCATCGGCGCCCTCACCGAACACCTGCGTGAGCTCTTTGTCTCCCACGGCGGCGAGATCCGGTTCCGCACCAAAGTTGAAGAGATTCTGGTCGAGAACGGCACGGTCACCGGTGTGCGCTTGCGCGACGGATCTGCGCTCGGCGCGCCGATCGTCGTCTCCAACCTGTCGCCGGACCTCACCCTCACCGAGTTGGTCGGGCCAGAACATGTTCCTGCAGAACTGATTTCGCGTGTGTCCGGAAGGGATCACCGGGCTTCCTTCGTGCAGATTCACTTTGCCCTGGACGGTCTGCCCGAGTTCGCCCCGCCCTATGAGCTGCTGAACGAGGCGGGGATGCAGCAGTCGGTCGGCATCTTCGGGTCTCCGGAAGAGCAACAACTGCAGTGGGAGACCTGCCGCCGGGGCGTCGTGCCGGACAACCCGTCGATGGGGATGCAGATCCCCTCCGTGCACGATCCGAGCATGGCCCCGCCGGGCAAGCATGCGGCCAGTGCGTTCGCGTACGCTTTCCCGGTGGAAGTGGCCCGCGATCAGCACGGCCATCTGAAAAATGAGATGGCACAACGTGTTATCGACAAGATCAGCCGGTTTGCGCCCAACTTCAAGGACATCGTGATACGGCACATCACCTTTGCCCCGTATCACATGAACACGATGTTCGGCGCACCCGCCGGCGACTTCTGTCACGGTCTGCTGCACCCGGACCTGATGGGGCCGAATCGCCCCGGGCCCAAAGGCTTTCTCGACTTTCCAATTCCGATCGATGGTCTCTATCTCGGCGGCGCGGGATGCCATGGCGGCCCCGGTATCACCTTCACGCCTGGCTACAACGCCGCCTATCAGGCACTCGACGACATCGCGTGAGCCGCGCTGTGTTACCCGTGCAGCGCAAGTTCGAAGGTTCCGGTGAGCTGGGCCTGCGCGGTAGCGGCGCCGGCGATCGTCTGCGCCGCTTGGGCACCGGCAAGGTGGCCGGGCAGCTGGTAGTTGTCCGGTAGCTGATACAGCGTGAACCGGTAGTGGTGCCTACCGCTGCCGGCCGGCGGGCAGGGCCCGCTGTAGGAAGTCTGGCCCGCCGAATTCGGCAGCACCTTGCCGCCGCCGGGAGTTTGACCGTCCGGGGTGCTGCCCGAACCGGGCGGGATTCCGGTCACGACCCAGTGGACATACGTGCCGCCGGGGGCATCCGGGTCGTCGACCACCAGAGCCGCGCCCGAGGGCGTCGACCAGGTCAACGGCGGCGCGATATTGGCCCCCTTGCAGCTGTATTGCACCGGGATCGACGCACCATCGGCGAACGCGGGACTCGTGATCGCCAATGGTCCAGTGGGTGGCGCCGCGTTGGCCGTGCCGGCGGAAACCCCGCCGCCGAAGCCGGCCAACGCCATCGCGAGTGCCAGCCCGGCCCCGGCAGATGCGGTTCGACGAAGGGTGCTCACCGCGGTGCTACTTCTTGCCCCTGTTGACCTCGAGCACTCGCTTGCGCAGTCCCTTGGTGGCTTGATCCATGATCCCCTTGGTCCCTTGCTTGATCAGGAAGCCCGGGACCGGAATGGTCAGGTCGATCATGAGCTTGAAGTGCACCTTGGTGGAATCGCCTTGGGGGGTGAGCGTGTACCGGCCTTCCTGCGCGCGTTGGCCTTTGGCGCTCACCAGCGTCCAGCTGACCCCGTCGTCTTCTGTCGAGTAGGCAAGTACCTGCTCGTCGGCAACACCCACCACTTTGACGACCTGCCGGGCCAGGCGCGGACGGCCCTCGTCGTCGCGCTCCAAGACTTCGACCGTTTTGGTCATCGGAAACCACTCGGGCAACTTCTCGAGGTCGTACAACACGTCAAGGATTTCGTCGGGTGTCGCCTCGATGACGATTTCGCGGGTATCGCTTACTGCCATTGCGCAATATTGCCAGATTGCCAGCGCCGACAAGGGCAAATCAGACCGTTGGCTTCAGGGCACCAGCACGACCTTGCCCACGTTCTCCCGCGCCGCCAGGATCCGGTGCGCCTCCGGAGCTTCGGCGAAGGGTACGGCGGCATGCACAATCGGGGCGACCGTGCCGTCGTCGAGGGCCTTGGCCAACGGGGCGATCCACGGTTCGAGCGTGCCCCGGTCGTCCCACAGCCGCAGCATGTTCAGCCCGATGACCGTCTTGGACTCCGAGAGCTGGTCTATCAGGTTGAAGCCACGCAGCATGGCCAGCGCGTGGGGTGCCGCCTTGCGCAGCGAGCGCTTCTCACCCTCCTGCATGTTCGAAATCCCGTAACCGACGAGACGTCCGCCGGGGCGCAACAGATCGTAGGATCGCCGCAGCGACGTGCCGCCCAGCGCGTCTAGCACGATGTCGTAGGGCTCCAGGCCCTTCCACCAGCCGTCGCGGCGATAGTCGATCGCACGGTCCACCCCCAATTCGGCCAGCTTCTGGTGCTTTCCCAGCGATGCGGTGCCGTGCACTTCGGCGCCGGCGGCCTTCGCGAATTGAACGGCCGCGATGCCGACACCGCCGGCGGCCGCGTGGATCAGCACCCGCTCGCCGGCGCGCAGCGACCCGTAGCCGTGCAGGCCTGCCCAGGCGGTTGCGTAATTGACCGGGACAGCGGCGCCTTGCTCGAAGCTCACCCCTTCCGGCAGCACCACGGAGTCGCTCGCCGCGACGTTGACGATTTCGGAGTAACCGCCGAACCGGGTGCCGGCCAGGACACGCTGGCCGACGCGGCTCTGATCAACCCCGGCGCCCACCGCCTCGACCGTTCCGGCGACTTCGTAACCGACCACGGCCGGCAGCTTCGGGGCGTCCGGATACAGCCCGACGCGTGCGAGATGGTCGGCGAAGTTCACTCCGGCGGCGCGAACAGCTATCCGCAGTTGGCCGGGGCCAGGGCCAGGTGGGTCGGGTCGCTGCTGCACCTGCAGGACCGACGGGTCGCCGTGCTTGGTGATGACCACTGCGCGCATTCATTCCTCCTCGGTGAAAACCCGGCGCGGCTCTCACGAGCCGGCAAACCAGGCCGTTTTCACCGAGTGTGTCTGCGGCGGCGGCAGATGCGAATCGGCAGCGCCCAGCGAACCGATCCTGACCGTCCACGTCGGCTGCGACCGGTCGATAGGCGACGCGTCATCCCGCTGTCGATGCTGCGGGACGAGCACGGCGAGGTTTGCGTTGGGACAACCGTAAGCGCCGACCAGGCCGTCGTCGCGCCCGCCCCACGCACCGCCGTTACGCAGGCGGCATTGCGTGCCGTCGTCCAGCAGCAACGCAAACGGCTCGGGCGCGGCCGGCGGCTTCACGTGCGGAAGCGGAGGGGTGTAAGACACCCGGTGCAGCCCTTTGTCCCAGGGATCGTGGAGGCACAGCAGCGATCCCGGGGTCGACCGCCAGCACACGTCGGCCCCGGCCGCGTTGGGCGCGCAGTAGTAGACGTCGTCCGCGACTGCCGCGGGGGAGGCGGCGCAGCCGGAGACCTCGGCGACACTGCCGGCGTCGGGGGCCGCGGGCACCTGCCGGAAATCACTGGCCGGTTGCCCGGTGGCATCGACAGCGATCACCACCACGACCTGGGTGCCGTTGGCCGCGGTGGCGTGCATCGACCCGGCGTTCGTGTCGGGCATCAAGTCGAAGCGGATCAGCAGCCACGTCGCCATCCCCACAACGAGGACCACCAGGGCGACGACCGCGATGATGATCCGTCCGGGAGATCTCCACCCCATGCGCGAATCCTACTGTCCCACAGTGGCTGCACAGCTGCGTTTGTTTCTATGCTCTTTCTATGTATTTCGGCTGGGAGCCGGTGGCCGACGGAGTGTATCGCTGCCGAATGGCGTTCTGCGACGTAACCATCGGCCTGGTCCAGGGCAGCGCTGGAACACTGCTCGTCGACACCGGCACCACACTCACCGAGGCGGTCGCGGTCGGCGCCGATGCCCGGGAGCTGACCGGTGGCCCGGTAACGCATATTGTCCTGACGCACAAGCACTTCGACCATGTACTGGGTTCTGGATGCTTTCCCGAAGCGGAAATGTACTGCGCACCCGAAGTCGTCGAATACCTGTCGTCGGCCGCCGATCAACTTCTCAGTGATGCACTGGCTTACGGCGCGGACGCCGCTGAGGTCGACCGTGCTATCGCGGCCTTGCGGTCGCCCCGGCACGAGATCTACGACGCCACTATCGATCTCGGCGATCGCGTGGTTGCCGTCGCGCATCTGGGTCGCGGCCACACCGATGCGGATCTGGTGGTGATCACCCGTGGCGCCGACAATCGGCTCGTCGTGTTCACCGGCGATCTCGTCGAGGAATCCGCCGACCCGTCGATCGACCACGACTCCGACGTAGCCGCCTGGCCGGCAACCCTGGATCGGCTACTCGCGGCCGTCGGATCGGAGGCTATCTACGTTCCCGGCCACGGAAACCCGGTGGACGCGGAATTCGTACACCGTCAGCGGGATTGGCTGAGCCGGCGCGCACGCTGAGATCGCCGTGGCTGCGGCGAACGGCACCGCAGAAGCTGCCCGATGACTGCCGAAAGGTCTGGCGGACAAGCGATCTGCGGCCGTACGCCGCCAGCCGTGTGAGCGCGCGCAGGGCGCTGTAGAGACCAGACGGCTGAGGCCGCCGCGGGCGCCTCCGCCATGGCCGGGTGCGCTTCACTGACCGATGATTCAACCGCCCAGCCCGGGGATACACTCTGCGTCAGCGGAACCGTGCTGCAGAGGGAGTGTAGAGCCATGGCCATCATCGAATCGGACACTGAAGTCCATTCCCCGTTCGAACAAGACTTTGAGCAAGAGACAGCCGCCACCCAGCGGTACTTCGACGGCCCGCGCTTTGCCGGGATCACTCGCCTGTACACCGCCCGCCAAGTAGTAGAGCAGCGCGGCACCATCCCCACCGACTACACCGTCGCGCGGGAGGCGGCGGGCGCGTTCTATGACCGCCTGCGCGAACTGTTCGCCGAAAAGAAAAGCATCACGACATTCGGTCCGTATTCACCTGGCCAGGCCGTGAGCATGAAGCGGATGGGCATCGAGGGGATCTACCTCGGCGGCTGGGCGACCTCCGCCAAGGGTTCTACCACCGAGGACCCCGGGCCGGACCTGGCCAGTTACCCGCTGAGCCAGGTGCCCGACGACGCCGCGGTGCTGGTGCGCGCGCTTCTCACTGCCGACCGCAACCAGCAATACCTGCGGCTGAACATGACCGAGCAGCAACGCGCCACGAGCCGACAGTACGACTTCCGGCCGTTCATCATTGCCGATGCCGACACCGGCCACGGCGGTGACCCGCACGTGCGCAACCTGATCCGCCGCTTCGTCGAGGTCGGGGTGCCGGGCTACCACATCGAGGACCAACGGCCCGGTACCAAGAAGTGCGGTCACCAGGGCGGCAAGGTTCTGGTGCCATCCGACGAGCAGATCAAACGACTCAACGCCGCCCGCTTCCAGCTCGACGTCATGCGGGTGCCCGGCATCATCGTCGCGCGCACCGACGCCGAGGCGGCCAACCTCATCGACAGCCGCGCCGACGAGCGAGACCAGCCGTTCCTGCTGGGCGCCACCAATCTCAAGATCCCTTCGTACAAGGCGTGCTTCCTGGCAATGATGCGGCACTTCTACGAATTGGGCGCCGAAGAGCTCAACGGTCACTTGCTCTACGCGCTGAGTGACGGAGAGTTCGCGGCGGCACGCGGATGGCTTGAGCGCCATGGAATCACCGACCTGGTCGCTGAGGCGGTCAACACGTGGCGCAAGAACGACGAGACTTCCATCGACGACGTCTACGACGACGTCGAATCGCAGTTCGTCGCCGCTTGGGAAGACGATGCCGGCGTGATGACATACGGCGAGGCGGTCGCCGAGGTCCTGGAATTCGGCGAGAGCGATGACGAGCCACGCGGGATGAGCTCCGAGGAGTGGCGGGCCTTCGCCGCCCGTGCGTCGCTCTACGATGCCCGGGCCAAGGCGACGGAGTTGGGCGTCGACCCGCCGTGGGACTGTGAACTGGCCAAGACCCCGGAGGGCTACTACCAAATACGCGGCGGCATACCCTACGCGATCGCGAAGTCGTTGGCAGCCGCACCTTTCGCGGACATCCTCTGGATGGAGACCAAGACCGCCGACCTCGCCGACGCCCGGCAGTTCGCCGACGCGATCCACGCCGTGTTCCCCGACCAGATGCTGGCCTATAACCTCTCGCCGTCGTTCAACTGGGACACCACCGGGATGACCGACGAGGAGATGAAGCGCTTCCCCGAAGAGCTCGGCAAGATGGGCTTCGTCTTCAACTTCATCACCTACGGCGGGCACCAAATCGACGGTGTGGCCGCCGAGGAGTTCGCTACCAACCTCAAGCAGGACGGCATGCTGGCGCTGGCTCGGCTGCAGCGCAAGATGCGCCTGGTCGAATCGCCCTACCGGACTCCACAGACCCTGGTCGGCGGGCCGCGCAGCGATGCCGCGCTGGCCGCCTCCTCGGGGCGCACGGCGACCACCAAGGCGATGGGCAAGGGCTCCACTCAGCACCAGCATCTGGTGCAGACCGAGGTGCCGAAGAAGCTGCTGGAGGAATGGCTGGCGCTGTGGAGCGACCACTACCAGCTGGGCGAGAAGCTCCGGGTACAACTGCGGCCCCGCCGCGCCGGCTCGGATGTGCTCGAGCTGGGGATCTACGGCAGCGGTGACGAGCAGCTGGCCAATGTTGTCGTCGACCCCATCAAGGATCGGCACGGCCGCAGCATCCTTCAGGTACGGGACCAGAACACCTTCGCCGAAAAGCTGCGGCAGAAGAGGCTGATGACTTTGATCCACCTCTGGCTGGTACACCGCTTCAAGGCCGACGCGGTGATATATGTGACGCCGACCGAGGACAACCTCTATCAGACCTCAAAGATGAAGTCCCACGGCATCTTCAGCGAGGTCTACCAGGAGGTCGGCGAGATCATCGTCGCCGAGGTGAACCACCCGCGCATCGCCGAGCTGCTCAAACCAGATCAGGTGGCGCTGCGCCGGTTGATCCTCAAAGAGGGTTAGACGCAACTCGATTCCCGTCGCCCCGGTTTGGTCCCGTTTGCGCCCGCCCCCGGTTGGGTAGGCACGAGCGAGGACTCGACCAGATTGGGGAGCGTGATGAAATCACAAGCCAGGACGGCCTTTGCGGTGTTCGGAGGTGCCGCCATGCTTGTTGCGGCGGTCGGCTGCGGAGGTGGCGGCAACAAAGGCCCGAGCAGTTCCACAACGCCGACGACAACAGCTCCGTCGTCGTCCAGCGTCGCGCCGTCGTCCGCACCGGGCACCGGGGGGCCCTCCGGCGGTGGCGGACCTGGCGGTGGCGGTGGCGGCGTCACGGGTGGCCCGTCGGGTAGCGGCGGACCCGGCGGCGGAGGCGGCGGCATTCCCGGCGGCCCCAGCGGAGGCGGGGGACCGGGCGGCGGAGGCGGCGGCATCTCCGCCGACGT
>NZ_LZIJ01000185.1 GCF_001667115.1 Mycobacterium sp. 852002-51163_SCH5372311
AGGCCGAGTTCACGGCGTTGCGCGTCCTCGGCCGTCTTCGTCATCCGCCAAACCAGCCAGCGGTCCATTGTCATTGCAAAGCGCACCAGCGACGCCGGCAGGAACGGAACGACTTGGCCGTTGGCCCGCGACGGCATGCAATGCAGCGTGGTCAACGGAATGTCGTAATACTCCGCGACATTGGCAACGGGACGATCGAAACCGGCGTCGGTGAACAGCAGATCTGCCCCGTCCGCCAGCGACATCACTGTCGTGTTGGCCTCTTCCCAAAACTGGGTGAACAACTCCCAATCCTTGCGCCCTAACCTGATGAGCTCCGGGATCTTCCAGAAGTTGCGGAACACGTGCATCAAGAAGTCGCGGTGTAGGTCGTGCCACGTCCCCGCATCCGGCCCGAAGGCGACGGCATCGAGCCCAGCCGAGTCGGTGAACGCAACCAGGTCGGGCGAGACGGCCAGGCGCACGTCGTGCCCTCGGCGGAGCAGCTCACCTGCGACAGCGACGCATGGCTCGATATCGCCGCGACTTCCGTAGAATGCCAGCACAAA
>NZ_LZIJ01000186.1 GCF_001667115.1 Mycobacterium sp. 852002-51163_SCH5372311
CAAAGACATTCCGCACATCACCCCGCCGATCATCGCCAAATACGTCAGCGACCTACGCCTACTCGGCCTGCTCTAACCCAGCGCCGACAAGACGCAAAAGCACCCGAAAACAACCATTTTCGGGTGCTTTTGCGTCTACTCGCGAGCGAGCGACTCAGGCCTGCGGGTGCGGCCACCCGGCCGCCGCGGTTTCGCGCTGTCGACGGAAACTCCTCCTCGGCTTCTTCGCGGGAGACGCGGTTCCCACTTGCGGCCGGGTCTCGGCGTCCGGCGACACCTCACGCGGCGGCTCTTCCAGACCGGAGTAGTACGGCTCGCCGGCCGGATGCGCCGCGGGTTCGGCGGATTCGGCAGGCGCCAATGGGTACACATCGCGGGCCAGTCGCACAGCCAGGCGGGCCAGCACGGCCCCACCCAGGAAGACGATCAGCGCACCGAGGCCCGAGAAGTACGCGATCTCGAGTGCCGCCCGTTTACGATCCGTGCCGGCAACCGGGTCGCCGACGGACCCTAGGTGCAACACCGGGGCAACCGCGCCGCCGACGACGAACCACGCGCCAGCAAGGGTTGCCAGCCAGCCGCCGACCATGGCGCTCGCGCGGTTGCCGGAGACGATCAGCAGCAGACCGCCCACCACCGTGATGGCTCCCGGCAGCACTTCCAGCCAGCCCCGGGCTGCGGTCCATGCCCATGCCCGGTCAGGAGTGTAGGCGAAGTTGAAGTGGGGACCGACGAAGGGAATCAGCGCCCCCCAGGCGCCCAGAATGACCAAGATCAGCCCGGTCACCGCGCCACGGGACCGCGGCATCCGCAGCCGGCCCGGACGGTTGCTTTCGACGTTTTTCATGACATCTCCTCGCTTCGGTACCGCGCTTGAGTACCCGGCCTCAGTGACCCCGAAGCGGCGATGCCACGCACAAAACGCCATGTCGCGTGGCCAATGAGGCTGGTGAGGCTGTTGTTATCAATGTGGCGAAATGTTACGCCGCCAGAGCCGTCGCGACCAGCACCACAGCAATGGCCGGAAACAGGCCCTGAACCAACGCGGCCCGCGCCTTCTCCCGTGCCGAGACCAACAGCACCACCGCTGCCAACCCCATCGATCCCACGCCGGCGAAGATCAGTGCGGCTCCGACGGCCTTGTGCCCCATCGCGATCGCGGCGATACCCACTGCGGTGACGATCGCCAGAAACAAGTTGTAGAAGCCCTGGTTGAGCGCGAGCAGCTTGGTGGTCTCGGCTTCCTCGGGCGTTGTGCCGAACGCGGCGCGAGTACGGGGCGAAGTCCAGGTCAGCGACTCCATCGTGAAGATGTAGACGTGCAGCAGCGCGGCCAGCCCGGCGAATACCAATCCGGCGATCAGCATGAGTGCCTCCACTCGCTAGTCGAACAGTCCAGGCTGTCCGAACCCGGTGACACCGGCCGGCGGGATCATGCCCAGGTGGGTCCACGCCTGGGCGGTGGCCACCCGGCCACGCGGGGTACGGGCGACCATACCGGCCCGGACCAGAAACGGCTCGCACACCTCCTCGACGGTCGCCGCCTCCTCCCCGACAGCTACCGCCAGCGTCGACACCCCGACCGGCCCGCCGCCGAAATTTCTGGTCAGCGCGGACAACACCGCCCGGTCCAGCCGGTCCAGACCGAGCTCGTCGACGTCGTAAACCGCCAGCGCGGACTTGGCAACGTCGCGGGTGATCACCCCGTCGGCGCGCACCTCGGCGAAGTCACGGACCCGGCGCAGCAGCCGGTTGGCGATCCGTGGCGTGCCGCGCGAGCGTAGGGCGATCTCCGCGGCGGCCTCGGCGCCCAGCTCGATGCCCAGGATCCCGGCGGAACGGGCCAGCACGCGTTCCAGTTCGGCGGGCTCGTAGAAGTCCATGTGCGCGGTGAAACCGAACCGGTCGCGCAGCGGCCCTGTCAGGGCGCCGGACCGGGTGGTCGCGCCGACCAGGGTGAACGGGGCAACCTCCAAGGGGATCGAGGTCGCGCCGGGACCTTTGCCGACGACCACGTCGACGCGGAAGTCCTCCATCGCCAGATAAAGCATTTCCTCGGCCGGGCGGGCGATGCGGTGGATCTCGTCGATGAACAGCACGTCGTGCTCGACCAGGTTGGACAGCATCGCGGCCAGGTCACCGGCTCGTTCCAGGGCGGGCCCGGACGTCACGCGCAGCGAGGAGCCGAGCTCGGCGGCGATGATCATCGCCAGGGACGTCTTACCCAGCCCCGGCGGCCCGGACAACAAAATGTGATCCGGTGTGCCGCCTCGGTTCTTGGCGCCCTCGATGACCAGTTGCAGTTGTTCGCGCACCCGCGGCTGGCCGATGAATTCGCGCAGCGAACGCGGTCGCAGGCTGCCGTCTACATCGCCCTCGCCGGACAGCAGCGCCCCGGAAATCTCGCGCGCCTCCGGATCTGGAGACTCTGAATCGGTGTTCATTTCGATTTTCCAAGCAGCGACAGGGCGGCGCGCAGGGCAGTCGAGGTGGTCGCGGCATGATCACCGGTCAGCACCTTGTCGGTGGCCTCCTCGGCCTGCTTGGCGGCAAACCCGAGGCCGACGAGAGCCTCGACCACGGGGCTTCGCACCGCGTGCCCGTTGACCGCGGGTGCGCCCACCGAAGCTCCGGCCAGTCCCACCTTGTCGCGCAGTTCCAGCACCATGCGTTCGGCGCCGCGTTTACCGATGCCGGGCACCCGGGTCAGGGCGGTGACGTCGCCGTCGGCCAGCGCCTGCCGCAGAGCGGCGGCGTCGTGCACTGCCAGCGTCGCCATCGCCAGCCGTGGCCCGACACCCGAAACCGACAGCAGCGTCAGGAACAGGTCGCGGGTTTCCCCGTCGCAGAACCCGTACAACGTCATGGAATCCTCACGCACGACCATTGCCGTGACCAGCCGGGCCTCGGTCCCCTGCCGCAGCGTCGCCAACGTCGACGGCGTCGCGTTCACCCGGTAGCCGACGCCGGCGGCCTCTATCACGACGTGGTCGAGCGCCACTTCGAGCACCTCACCGCGAACCGAGGCGATCATCGCGCGGCCTTCAGCTTGGCGAGGTACGCGTGTCGGTGCTGGGCGGCCAGCGCCTCAGCCGCGGCCATCCGCGCGATCATCGGCGCTCGCCAGCAGTGGCAGATCGCCAGGGCCAGCGCGTCCGCCGCGTCGGCTGGTGTCGGTTTGGCTTGCAGCGCAAGTATTTTGGTGACCATCGCGGTGACCTGGGCCTTGTCGGCGGCGCCGTTGCCGGTCACCGCGGCCTTGACCTCGCTGGGGGTGTGGAAATACACGTCGATCCCGCGCTTGGCCGCTGCCAGGGCGATCACGCCGCCGGCCTGGGCGGTCCCCATCACCGTCGACACATTGTGTTGGGAGAACACCCGCTCGATGGCCAGCACATCCGGATGATGCGTGTCCAGCCAATGGTCGACGGCGTCGCTGATGGTCAGCAGGCGCTGACCCAGCGGTGTGTCCGACGGTGTGCGCACCACATCGACATCCAGCGCGACGACCTGCCGGCCGCTTCCGCTCTCGACAACGGACAGCCCACAGCGCGTCAGGCCGGGGTCGACGCCCATCACCCGCATCGTCTGCTCCCCGCGTGGTAGGAAAGCTGCCGGTACGAACAGCTGTTCGAGAGCCTAACGGGCGCCACCGACAGCGGCGGGTAGGACACGCGGTCATGCTGGCGTGGCAAACGGTAGATTTTCCACCAAGCGACGACCATCGACGCAGGGGGCGCTTGGTGATTCCCAAGCGGATTCGCGACCGCCTCGGATTGCGCGGCAATGATCAGGTGGAGCTCCTCGTCGCCAGAGCGAAACGTCCCCTGCCTCCGCTGACCGACGAGGTCGTTCGGGAAGCGCGCTAGGAAGGAACTGCCGGTGCCACTCCATCAACTCGCCGTGGCTCCGGCGGACGTGTCCGGGACGAAACTCGGGCTCGCCCTCAATGTGCCGGCGCCGAGCCCGTTGGCGACCTACCGAGTGGACCACCCCGGTGGCGGTGCACTGCTACTCGGGGTCCTCGGCGCATCGCATGTCGTCACGGTGGAGCACCCGGGATGCCGTTTCTCCGAACAGGTTTCGTGTGCCGCGGGTGGAGACGGCCAACTGCCCCAGTACACGGACGCGCCGGGGTACTACTTGAAATCCCGCACCGAGACGCACGACGAGGCGACGTTCCGCCGGATCGCCGCGGACCTCCGCGAGCGTTGCGCGGCCGAAACCGGTTGGCTGGGCGGAATGTTCCCCGGCGACGACGCGGCGCTGACCGTGCTGGCCGCCGAACCCGACGGTTGCGGCTGGCGCTGGCAGACGTGGCACCTGTACCCCAACGGCTTGCGCGACGGCGGCACAGTGGTCCACACCGCGAGCCGCTGGCACCCGTGAGCCGGCCCGTGCTTGCCGGCCGCGGGCGCGGTCACTCCTCGTCGAGAGCAACCAAGACTTCGTCGGACACGTCGACGTTCGTCCAGACGTTCTGCACGTCGTCACTGTCTTCCAGGGCGTCGACCAGCTTGAACACCTTGCGGGCGCCATCGATGTCGACTGGCACGCTCACCGACGGCTGAAAACTGGCCTCAGCGGACTCGTAGTCGATACCGGCGTCCTGCAACGCCGTTCGCACCGCCACCAGGTCACCCGGCTCGGTGACGATCTCGAAGCTGTCGCCGAGGTCGTTGACGTCCTCGGCGCCCGCCTCCAGCACCGCCATCAACACGTCGTCTTCGGTCAGGCCGTTCTTCTCCAGCGTCACGACGCCCTTGCGGGAGAAAAGGTAAGCCACCGAGCCCGGGTCGGCCATGGTGCCGCCGTTGCGGGTCATCGCCACCCGCACCTCGCTGGCGGCGCGATTGCGATTGTCGGTCAAGCACTCGATCAGCACCGCTACGCCGTTGGGCGCGTAGCCCTCGTAGGTGATGGTTTGCCAGTCGGCGCCGCCGGCCTCTTCGCCGGCCCCGCGTTTGCGGGCCTTCTCGATGTTGTCGTTGGGTACCGAACTCTTCTTCGCCTTCTGAATCGCGTCGTAGAGCGTCGGGTTGCCTGCGGGGTCACCACCACCGACCCGGGCCGCAACCTCGATGTTCTTGATCAGCCGGGCGAACATCTTGCCGCGGCGAGCATCGATGACGGCCTTCTTGTGCTTGGTGGTGGCCCACTTGGAATGGCCGCTCATCCCCTGCTACCTCTTTTTTCTGGTTCTATGTCGTTTCTGGTTCTTATGTCTTTTCTGGTTCTACGTCTCGATAAGTTCGCCAAACGAGTCTACGTGGACGGGGGGCGCTGGTTGTCCCGCGCCCGCACGGCCTAGCCCGTATTGGGCTCGAAGAATCCCGGTAGCCATCGCTTGGCGAGCGTGGCGTATGCCACATGTGCGTCCAGCTGCACGGCGACCCCGAGCAGACCGCCGAGCGTGCGGAGCAACATGACCCATCCGGGCGGGATGGTCAACTGACGGGCGAGCTTGAACCGGTCCGCGAATCCTTCCCGCATCGGATCGGCCGTGACCAATGCCGTCTTCTGGAACCACTTCCGGGTGAAATGGAACTCACCGGCCCGTAGCGGGTCGATATAGGCCCACAGCGGGTCGATGTACTCCACCACTTGCTCGGCGGTCAGCTCGTAGTCGCGCGGCATGAACCCGAGCTTCTTCAGCAGCCGGATCACTTCATCCCACTGTTCGTCGCGCGCCCAGCACAGCAGTTCGCCGAAGTCGGCGGACAGACCGCCGGGATGCTCCGCGACGGCGCCGAAATCAATGACTCCGAGCCGGCCGTCCGCCAGCACCATGAAATTGCCCGGATGCGGGTCGGCGTGGACAAGTCCGACGCGTGCGGGTGAGCTCAAGATGAACTCGAAAAGCAAGGCGCCCACGGTGTCTCGTTCATCCCGAGTGCCCTCGCTGATGATCGTGGAAAGACGGCGGCCCTCCATCCACTCCGAGATGATGACCTTCGGCGCACTGGCGACCACTGCCGGCACGAAGTACTTCTCATCGCCCGCAAAGGCTTTCGCGAACGCACGCTGATAGTCGGCTTCCAGCCGGTAGTCCAGCTCCGCTTCGATGCGCTCGCTGACCTCTGCGACGATTCGGTCCACATCTGCCCGCGGCACAATCTGCTTCACGACCCAGGAGAACCGCTTTATCAGCTTGAGATCCGCCCGCAGGGCCTCGTCGGCACCGGGGTATTGGACCTTGACGGCGACCTCACGGCCGTCTTTCCACCTGCCCTTGTGAACCTGCCCAATGCTCGCGGAGGCGACGGGGGTGTCGTCGAAGGACTCGAAGCGTTGACGCCATTTGGTGCCCAGCTGGGCGTCGAGTACCCGGTGCACCTTTGCTGCGGGCAGTGGCGGGGCCTCGGTTTGCAGCTTGACCAAGGACTCGCGGAACGGCTCCGCGAACTGCGGTGGTATCGCGGCCTCCATCACCGACAGCGCCTGACCGACTTTCATGGCACCACCTTTGAGCTCGCCCAGCACCTGGAACAGCTCGTCGGCGGCCTTCTCCAGAAGTTCGGCGTTGACCTCGTCCTTGGACTTGCCGCTCATCCGCTTGCCCACGCCAAGAGCGGCGCGTCCAGCCGCGCCCGCCGGAAGGCTCGCCAGCTTTGCGACGCGTCCCAATCGGCCCCGCACGATGTCGGCCATGCACACATCATGCCTGGTGGGCGTCTGATCGCGAGGGCGCGAGCAGCTGTCAGGGGGCTTCGCCTCGCCGTGGGGGGTGCGCGTTCAGTGTGAACTGACGGCTTCCGGGGTGAGAGCAGGGTGGGAATCGGCGCGAATCTCCGCCCAGGCTGCACCCGCAAAGCCCAGGGTTCACACCCGCAAAGCCCGAGACTACGAATGGCTCCGCAGGCATGAACACTCGCCTGATCAGTCCGCGGGAATACCGGACTGCCCTCTGGGTTCAGCGTCCCGCGAGGGCTACGCCCGCCCGGTGATGATGTCTACGAACAGCCGGTGGATGCGACGGTCGCCGGTCATCTCCGGGTGGAACGCCGTCGCAAGCACCTGTCCCTGACGTACGGCGACGACGTGGCCGGCGGCGCGCGCCAGCACCTGCACATTGGCGCCCACTCGCTCGACCCAGGGCGCGCGGATGAATACCGCCCGCACCGGGTCATCCAGGCCGGCAAACACGACGTCACCTTCGAACGAGTCCACCTGCCGTCCAAAAGCGTTGCGGCGCACCGTCATATCGACAGCGGCCAATGGCAGCGCCTCGCGCCCGTCGGCGCCCGCGTCCAGGATCTCGCTGGCCAGCAGGATCATCCCGGCGCACGCGCCATAGGCTGGGAGCCCGTCGGCCAGCCGCGCGCGCAACGGCTCCAGCAAGTCGATGTCGACCAGCAAGTGGCTCATCGTGGTGGATTCCCCGCCCGGAATGACCAAGCCGTCCACCGCTTCGAGCTCGCTGCGGCGGCGCACCGTCATCGGTTCGGCGCCGCATTCGCGCAGCGCGGCCAGGTGTTCGCGCGTGTCGCCTTGCAGCGCAAGGACACCGACCTTGGGAGCCTTCACGGCTGGTAGCCGCGCTTGAAGCGGGTCAGCCCTTCCTGCATGACCGCCGCCACCAACTCACCGCGCTGGGTGAAGATCTTGCCCTGGGTGAGCGCCCGACCCCCGTTGGCCGACGGCGAGGACTGGTCGTAGAGCAGCCATTCGTCGGCACGAAAGGACCGCATGAACCACATCGCGTGATCAAGCGAGGCCACTTGCAGATGCTCGCGCACGTCGAGGTGTGTGACCTGCGCCGATCCCAGCAGCGTGAGGTCGCTCATGTAGGCCAGCGCGCAGATGTGCAGCACCGGGTCGTCGGGCAGCGGATCGCGATGCCGAAACCACACCTGCTGCTGGGATGCCTTGCCGGGCAGACGTTGCAGCTTCTCCCGCGGCACGATGCAGACGTCCCACTCCTCGAACTGCTTGAACCCGGCGTCGTCGAACACCCGGACCGACTGCAAGCCTGGGAGGCCGTCGGGCGGCGGAGCGGCCGGCATGGCGTCCTGATGGCTGATCCCCTGCTGGTGGGTCTGAAACGACGCCCCCATGCTGAAGATAATTTCGCCGTGCTGGATGGCGTTGACTCGCCTGGTGGCGAACGATCCGCCGTCGCGGGTGCGCTCCACCAGGAAAATCGTCCGCTCCTTGGCATCGCCCGGCCGCAGGAAGTAACCGTGCAGCGAGTGCACGCGGTAGCGCGGGTCGACGGTCCGCACCGCCGACACCAGCGATTGCCCCGCCACATGACCGCCGAACGTGCGCTGCAGGAAACCCGAGTCTGGGCTGAACACGCTGCCGCGATAGATGTTGACCTCGAGTTGCTCGAGATCAAGGATCTCCTCGATCGCCACGTGAAGTTTTTACCAGCCGCGTTCGGCCAGGCGATGCGGCGCGGCAATCTGCTCCACGTTGATGCCCACCATCGGCTCGCCCAGCCCGCGCGACACCTTGGCCAGCACGTCCGGGTCGTCGTAGAACGTGGTGGCCTTGACGATCGCGGCGGCGCGCTGCGCGGGGTCGCCCGACTTGAAAATGCCCGACCCGACGAAGACGCCCTCGGCCCCGAGCTGCATCATCATCGCCGCGTCGGCGGGGGTGGCGATGCCGCCCGCGGTGAACAGCGTGACGGGCAGCTTGCCGGCCCGCGCCACCTCGACGACGAGCTCGTATGGCGCCTGCAATTCCTTTGCGGCAACGTACAATTCGTCCTCAGACAACGAGGCGAGCCGGCGGATCTCGCCGCCGATCGCCCGCATGTGCGTGGTCGCGTTGGAGACGTCGCCGGTACCGGCTTCGCCTTTGGAGCGGATCATCGCCGCCCCTTCGCTGATTCGGCGCAGCGCTTCACCGAGATTTGTCGCTCCGCACACGAACGGCACGGTGAACTTCCACTTGTCGATGTGGTGGGTGTAGTCGGCGGGAGTCAGCACCTCGGATTCGTCGATGTAGTCCACGCCGAGACTTTGCAAGATCTGCGCCTCGACGAAGTGTCCGATGCGCGCCTTGGCCATCACCGGAATGGTGACCGCGGCGATGATGCCCTCGATCATGTCGGGGTCGCTCATCCGCGAGACCCCGCCCTGTGCGCGGATATCGGCGGGCACCCGCTCCAAAGCCATCACCGCGACCGCACCGGCGCCCTCGGCGACCTTGGCCTGCTCCGGGGTGACGACGTCCATGATGACGCCGCCCTTGAGCATCTCCGCCATGCCGCGCTTGACCCGCGCGGTCCCGGTTTGCCCGCTACCGTTCGGCGAAGGGGCGGTATCCACTGCTGATCTCCTTCAACTGGTGTCCGACCAGTCTAATGAGGGGCGCCCCTTCCCTCGCGAGCAGCCGCAGAATCGCACTCCGCGGGCCCTAAGAGTGCGATTCTGCGTCTGCTCGCCGAGAAACTCAGCGGATGGACTGCAGTTGGCGCGGCCGCTCGGCACTGCGGCTGTCGGCCAGTGCGACCGCATCGGCGAGCCGTTCGGCCAGCTGAAGCGGGTACACGGTTTCGCCGGCCGCCACCAGCTCGGCGATATCGTCCGCGGTGCACCACCGATGGCCGTGGATGTAGCGGCGTTCCAAATCGGTCCGCCCCACGGTGGACGGCTCGAACCGCTGGGTGCGGTAGACGAAGAAGAACTCCTCGCTGTCGATCAGGGCGTCGTTGAACTCGAAGACCTCGTCGCGTCGCCAGACGGGCCCGATCATGTCCGCCGGCTTGACCCGCAAGCCGGTCTCTTCGGCGAGTTCTCGCGCCGCGGCTTCGGCCAGCCGCTCACCTTGCTGCACTTCGCCACCGATGGTGAACCACCACCGCGGCGCAGCGCCCAAGGCCAAATTCTCCATAGCCGGATCCGAACCGCACAGCAACAGCACCGCGCCGGCCTCGTCGAGCAGCACCACCCGGGCCGACGTGCGGTGGTTGAGCACACCTGGCGCCCCGACATCGCTGTGCGCCAACGCATGCGGCCGCTCGGCGATCTCGAAATACGTTGGCAGCGGGGCTCTTCCGCCCAGCCGGAACAAGCGGACCATGCGCCGCTCGGCCAGCACCAGCGTGTCGCGGACCGCGTCGTTGTGGAATCGGCGGGCAAGGAGGACCCGGGCTTCGGCATCCGCGAGCTCGGCGACCAGGCCCGCCGGCAGCGATGCCGGATCCACCATGGCCAGCGCCGCCGAGAGCTCGTTTTCGCACGCTTCGCGCAGGTGCCGCGGCGCCCGCTCGGCGGCGTCGGCCAGCGCGGTCAGCCGACGGCCCTCGGGCGAGTCGCCGTACGCGTCGATCGCGACGGCGCGGGCCACCACCGCACGCCGGGCCAGCGCACTGTCCAGCGCCTGCCACGACAGGTCGTAGCGCACGTTCAACCGGTCCAGCCGGTTGGCCCGCTGATACCCCCAGGCGCCGAACACGGCCAGCACCGCAAAGAGCACCGCTGCCAGCACAATGACGGCGATCGTCAGCGAGGTCATCAGCTGGCCACCTGGACCTTGGTGCCCGCCCCGGCGACGGTCTCGTATACCCGCATGATCTGGCTGGCCACTACCGACCAGTCATAGCGACCGACGGCCTGCGTCCCCGCGGCCACGTATCTTTCCCGCAGCACGTCGTTCTCCAGCACCGCCACCAGCGCATCGGCCAGCGCGGCTCCGTCACCCACCGGCACCAGGCGGCCGATTTCGCCGTCACACAGCACCCGCCGGAAGGCGTCCAGGTCGCTGGCCACCACCGGGGTGCCGGCGGCCATCGCCTCGACCAGGACGATGCCGAAACTCTCGCCGCCGAGGTTGGGCGCGCAGTACACGTCGGCGCTGCGCATCGCCGACGCTTTTTCAGCGTCGTCGACCTGACCCAGAAAACGGATGTGCTGCACCAATTCGCCTGCCTGGGCCCGCAATTGGTCCTCGTCACCGCGGCCCACCACCAGCAACTGCACATCGCTGAAGCGCTCCACCAGTCTGGGCAGCGCGTCGAGCAGTACCGCGATGCCCTTGCGCGGCTCGTCGTAGCGGCCCAGGAACAGCACCGTCTTGCCGGGCCGTGGATAGCCGTCGAGCAGCGGCGCCGACGCCAGCGATTCGACATCGACCCCGTTGGGGATCTCGACCGCGTCGGAGCCCAGCGCCTCCATCTGCCAGCGCCGGGCCAAGTCCGACACCGCGATCCGGCCGACGATCTTCTCGTGCCAGGGCCGCAGCACACCCTGGAAAACGGCCAGCGTCAGCGATTTGGTGGTCGAGGTGTGGAAGGTCGCCACAATCGGGCCCTCGGCAACCCGCAGCGCCCACATCGACAGGCTGGGCGCATTCGGTTCGTGCAGGTGCAGGACGTCGAAGTCACCCTCGGCCAGCCAGCGCCTGACCCGTCCGTGTACGGCCGGACTGAACTGCAACCGCGCCACCGAGCCGTTGTAGGGAATCGGGATCGCCCGCCCCGCCGAGACGACGTAATCGGGCAGCGACACGTCCGGCGAGGCCGGCGCGAGCACACTGACCTCGTGGCCGCGGGCACGCATCACCTCGGCCAGTTGCAACACATGTGACTGGACCCCACCCGGCACGTCGAACGAGTAGGGACACACCATCCCGATCCGCATCAAGCTTCCTTCAACCAAGCCTGTCTCGCATCGGACAGATCGGCCAGCCACTGGGGCTGCATCATGTGCCAATCGGCGGGATGAGCGGCGATGTTGGTGGCGAACTGGTCTGCCAGCGCCTGGGTGATCACGCCCACGTCGCCGCTGCTGCAATCCAGCGGCTCCTGGATCGAGCAACCCCAGCCTTGAACCTCACCGTCCTCGAACCAGCAGTGCACCGGCAGCAACGCCGCCCCGGTCTCGATGGCGAGTTTGGCCGGCCCCGCCGGCATCCGGGTGGCTTCGCCGAAGAAATCCACTTCGACGCCCGTGCGGGTGAGGTCGCGCTCGGCCATCAGGCACACTGCCCGGTTGTCGGCCAGCCGCTCGCACAGCACCTCGAAGGGCGGCCGGAACGACGCCTGGCTGCCGCCCGATAGCGGCAGCACCTCGAAGCCGAGGCTCTGGCGGTAATCGATGAAGCGCCGGTACAGCGACTCGGGCTTGAGTCGTTCCGCGACGGTGGTGAAGGTGCCGCGGGTCTGCACCAGCCACACCCCGGCCATGTCCCAGTTGCCGCTGTGTGGCAAGGCAAGCACCACACCGCGACCGGCGGCTAAGGCGGCGTCCAGGTTGTCGGCGCCGCGGAACGCTTGGTCGAGCACTTGGGCCAGCGCGTGATGGTCCATGGTCGGCAGCCGGAACGCCTCCCGCCAGTAGCGGGCGTAGGACGCCAGCGAGGCGCGCATCAGTGCGTCCGGGACTTCGCGGGGCGGCACCCCGATGACGCGGGCCAGGTTCTTCCGGAGTTGCTCGGGGCCCCCGTGGCGTGACGCGTAGCGCGCCCCGGTGTCGAATGCGCTGCGCGCAGCGAACTCCGGCATCGCCCGCACGGCCATCCAGCCGGTCGCGTACGCCCAGTCGGTCGCGGTATTGGTCACCAGGCTGCGGGCCAGCTGGCGTTGCGCGCCAATGACTCCCAGGCCTAATCGAGGGCTCAATCGGGTGCCGAATCGTGCGGCGGTCATGGCCCGCTCTTTCCCGGACCGACGGCGGGACCGCTGATCCGATCGGTGGCGCCGGGCGAGGTCCACACCGTGTGCAACCGCTGTGCGCAAGTGATCAGGCTGGCCACCGCCAGCGCCCACATGCCGACCGCCAGGGCCGGCGGCCAGCCGATGTATGGAAGGTCGGACACGCCGGCGCCGGTCAGCACGATGATCAGCCGCTCCGGGCGTTCGATGAAACCGCCGTCGCCGCGCAACTTGCTGGCTTCCGCGCGGGCCTTGATGTACGAGATGACTTGCGAGGTGACCAGGCAGACCAGCGTCGCCACCGCCAGCACCGTGTCGTGCTTGTGAAACGCGATCCACCACAGCAGGCCGCAGAACACCGCGCCGTCGCTGATCCGGTCGCAGGTGGCATCCAGCACCGCGCCGAAACGAGTGCCGCCGCCGCGTTCGCGTGCCATCGCCCCGTCGAGCATGTCGAACACCACGAAGAACGTCACCACGAGCACGCCGGCAAAAAGCTTGCCCATCGGAAAGAGTGTCAGCGCCGCGGCCACCGAGGCAGCGGTGCCCAGGATCGTGACACGGTCCGGAGTGAGTCCGATCCGCAGCGCCGCCCGGGCGGCTGGGGTGGTGATCCGTGCGAATGCCGCCCGGGACAGAAACGGCAGCTTACTCATGATTGCCGGGCCCATTCCGTGGCAAGCAGCCGCCGCGTGTCGCGCAGCAACTGTGGGATCACCTTGGAGCCGCCGATGATCGTGATGAAGTTCGCGTCGCCGCCCCACCGCGGCACCACGTGCACGTGCAGGTGCTCGGCCAGCGACCCGCCGGCCGACGTGCCCAGGTTCAGGCCCACGTTGAAGCCGTGCGGGCGGGAGACCTTCTTGATGACGCGAATCGCCTTCTGGGTGAACGCCATCAACTCTGCGCTCTCCGGCTCGGTCAGGTCCTCGAGCTCGGAAACCCGCCGGTAGGGCACCACCATCAGGTGCCCGGGGTTGTACGGGTAGAGGTTGAGCACGGCGTAGACGAGTTCGCCGCGGGCGACCACCAGACCTTCTTCGTCGGACATCCGCGGGATGTCGCTGAATGGCTGGGCGCGTTCGGCGTCGTCGCGCTTCATCGGCGCTTCGGCGAGGTAGTTCATCCGATACGGCGTCCACAGCCGCTGCAGCTGGTCGCGCTCGCCGACGCCGGTGTCGAAGATGGTGTCGTCGGCACGATCGTCACTTTCCGAACGCTCCAGGTCACTCACTGTGTTTCTCCGAGCGCTCCGGGCTCTCCGAGCTCTCCGGGGTGGTCAAATTCACCAATTCGGCTGTGGGAGTGGCATTCTGGCGATCGGCGATCCATCTCACGATGGCTGCCACCGCCGCATCGCGGGGCACGCCGTTGATCTGGGTGCGGTCGCCGAACCGGAAGCTCACCGCGCCGGCCTGGACGTCACGGTCGCCGGCCAGCAGCATGAACGGCACCTTCTGATTGGTGTGGTGCACGATCTTCTTGGCCATCCGATCGTCGCTGGAGTCCACCTCGACCCGCACCCCATGCGACTTCAGCTGTGCCGCAACGTCTTCCAGATAACCGACGTGCTCGTCGGCGACTGGGATGCCGACCACCTGGACGGGCGCCAACCAGACCGGGAACGCGCCCGCGTAGTGCTCGGTGAGAACGCCGAAGAACCGCTCGATCGACCCGAACAGAGCGCGGTGGATCAGCACCGGCCGCTGCCGCGACCCGTCGCCGGCGGTGTACTCGAGGTCGAACCGCTCGGGCATGTTGAAGTCCAGCTGAATGGTCGACATCTGCCAGTTGCGGCCCAGCGCATCCTTGACTTGCACCGAGATCTTGGGGCCGTAGAACGCCGCGCCGCCCGGGTCCGGAATCAAGTGCAGGCCGGAGGCTTCGCCGACCTCGCGCAGGACCTCGGTGGCCTCGTCCCACACCTCGTCGGAGCCGACGTACTTGTCCGGGTCTTTGGTCGAAAGCTCCAGGTGAAACTCGTCGAGCCCGTAGTCGGCCAGCAGGTCGAGCACGAAGCGCAGCAACGAGGCCAGCTCGTCGCGCATCTGCTCGCGGGTGCAGTAGATGTGCGCGTCGTCCTGGGTCATGCCGCGCACCCGGGTCAGGCCGTGCACCACACCGGACTTCTCGTAGCGGTAAACACTGCCGAACTCGAAGAGCCGCAACGGTAATTCGCGGTACGAGCGGCCGCGGGATCGGTAGATCAAATGGTGCATCGGGCAGTTCATCGGCTTGAGGTAGTAGTCCTGCCCGGGCTTGCGTACCGTGCCGTCCTCGTTGAACTCCGCGTCGATGTGCATCGGCGGGAACATGCCCTCGGCGTACCACTCCAGGTGGCCCGACGTGATGTACAGCTGCTCCTTGGTGATGTGCGGGGTGTTGACGAAGTCGTAGCCCGCCTCGATGTGCTTGCGCCGCGAGTAGTCCTCGAGCTCGGCGCGTACGATCCCGCCCTTGGGGTGGAAAACGGCCAAGCCCGAACCAATCTCGTCGGGGAAGCTGAACAGGTCCAGCTCAGCGCCGAGCCTGCGGTGGTCGCGACGCTGGGCTTCCGCGAGCAGTTCGAGATGGTGGTCCAGGGCCTCCTGCGATTCCCAGGCGGTGCCGTAGATGCGCTGCAGGCTGGCGTTGTTCTGGTCGCCCCGCCAATAGGCGGCCGAGCTTCTGGTCAGCTTGAAAGCCGGGATGTGCTTGGTGGTGGGGATGTGCGGTCCGCGGCACAGGTCGCCCCAGACGCGTTGGCGGCTACGGGGATTGAGGTTGTCGTAGGCCGTCAGTTCGTCGCCGCCGACCTCCATTATTTCGGCCATGTTCTCGGTCCCGACCGACTTGTCGTCGACGAGTTCGAGCTTGTAGGGCTCGCCGGCCAGCTCGCGGCGGGCCTGGTCCTTGGACTCGTAGACGCGCCGGTCGAACAACTGTCCTTCCTTGACTATCTGACGCATCCGCTTCTCCACCGCGGCCAGGTCCTCCGGGGTGAACGGCTCGGCCACATCGAAGTCGTAGTAGAAGCCGTCGGTGATGGGCGGCCCGATGCCCAGTTTGGCTTGCGGGAACAAATCTTGGACGGCCTGGGCCAGCACGTGCGCCGCCGAATGCCGGATCACGCTGCGACCGTCCTCGGTGTTGGCCGCGACCGGGACGACGTCGGCGTCGGTGTCCGGCACCCAGCTCAGGTCGCGCAACTGGCCGTCGGCGTCGCGCACCACCACGATCGCGTCGGGCACTCCGCGCCTCGGCAGCCCTGCTTCGCCCACCGCCGCGGCAGCCGTCGTTCCGGCAGGAACCTTGAGGGTCGCTTGCGGTGAACCCGGCGAACCCGGCGCAACCGGCGCAGCCGAGTGCCGCGGGTCGCCGCCGTCGGCTCCCGGGACGGGCTGTGCGGGGACGCTCATCGGGTTGGTCTCCAGGTTTATGCGTGTTCGATAGCCACCAATGGACCTAGCTGGACCTAGCTGGCCCTAGCAATGTTATCGGGGGCCTTTGCGGCTCGTCGGGGCCGAACCCGACGAGCCCAAGCCGTCAATCCCTTACGGCTGCCCGGGCTTGAGTCGCACAAACAACGCTTCGGCTTCGGTCAGCAGGGTGTCGCCGTCGCTCAGGCGGCCAGAGACGAAGATCTTGCGCCCCTCCACCCGGTCTATTCCGGCGTCGATCTGCAGCTCCTTCTCGATCGGCACGATGTGGCGGTAGTCGATCTTGAGGTAGGCGGTGCGCTGGCGGGGGCCGCCGGTGAGGACCGACGTGGTCAGCCCGAGCACGGTGTCGAACAGCATGCCCAGGGCACCGCCGTGCACGGCGCCGTTGCGTCCCAGATGGAACCGGGCGAAGCGGGCCCAGCCTTGGATGCGGCCGTCGTCAGTCTTGTGAGCGGACATCGGGATCGTCAGGATGTTGCCGCGGACCGGTAGGTCCATGCGCCGTCCCGACGGCGACTCCCATTCGTCGGTGTCGAACGGCGTGAGCATGTCCGACAATTTCTCCAGCATGTCGGCGGCCTCGGTGATCACCTCGTCCGGTGCGTCGACGGCCCGAGCGTGGTCCTGCAGCTTGCGTACCGCGTCGATGAACCGGCCGTAGTCGGGACCGCCCTTGGTGGTCGGAACGGGCGGATTGAATCCACCGCCAGGGTGATGCTGAGCTTTGCCGGACACCAGGACACCGTATCGGGGCGGTCTCGTGTCGCGTGCTCATCGGTTCGCGGGTACTCATGGGGCCAGGCGAGCCGCCCGGAATCGAGATGAAGGGAACCCAGGTGGGCAACGAGGAGCACGAGTTCAACCGCGACCTGCTGCAGGAGCTACTCGGCGCGTACGGCCCGTGTGGTCAGGAAGACGCCGTCCGGGATATCTGCCGCCGCGAGCTCGAGCCAGTCGTCGACGAGATCTGGGTAGACCCCGCCGGGAATCTGGTCGGGTTGATCCGCGGCGGCGATGCCCCGGCTATACGGGTCATGGCACACATGGATGAGCTGTCGATGCTCGTCAAGCGGGTCGAGCCCGACGGCACGCTGCACGTCACCCAACTGGGCACGATGTACCCCGGCAATTTCGGGCTCGGCCCGGTCGCGATACTCGGCGACGAAACCCTCTGCGGGGTGCTGACGCTCGGCTCGGAGCACACCACGAAAGAGAGCCAACGAATCTGGGAGACCAAGCCCGACCAGGGCGACAAGGCGCTGGATTGGACCCACGTCTATGTCTTCACCGGTCAGACGCCCGAGGAATTGGCCGAAAAGGGTATAGGTCCGGGCACCCGCGTGTGCGTGCATCGCAGCAAACGGACGCTGATCGAGTTCAGCGACTATCTCGGCTGCTATTTCATGGACGACCGCGCAGCGGTGGTCGCGCTGCTGCAGGCGGCGCGACGGTTGTCGCAAGCGCACCGCCCCCCGGCCGCTGTCTATCTCGTGTTCACCACCAACGAGGAAATCGGCGGGGTCGGCGGTTGTTACGCGAGCCGCGCCCTGCCGGGAGAGCTCACCGTGGCGGTCGAGGTCGGGCCGACCGAGGTCGAGTACGGCACGACGTGCAGCGGCGGCCCGATCGTGGCCTACAGCGACGCGCTGTGCGTCTACGACAAGGACGTCGCCGACGCTTTGCTCGACGTCGCCTCTGGGCTGGGGCTCTCACCGCAGGCGGCGGTGCTGGGCGCCTTCGAGTCGGATGCGTCGCAATCCAAAGCCAAGGGTCTGGCCCCGCGAGCGGGCCTGCTGTGCGTGCCGACCCTGAGCACCCACGGCTATGAAGTCATCACTCGCGGCGCTATTCCGGCGATCGTCGACGTTCTGGTCGGCTTCATCCAGCGCGACGGCGCGGAAGGCTAATCGCTCTGCTGGGCCCCGGCTTCGGCCAGGGTCTCGAACTCCTCGTCGGTGAGGGTGATATCAGCGGCGGCGACGTTCTCCTCCAGGTGTGCCACCTTCGAGGTTCCGGGAATCGGCAGCATTACCGGCGAGCGTTTCAGCAACCAGGCCAGGGCGAGTTGCGACGGCGTCGCGCCATGGTTGTCGGCGATGCGCTGCAGCGGGCCGCCCGGAGCGGCCAGCGGTCCGGCGGCCAGCGGGAACCACGGAATGAAGGCGATGCCCTGGCTGCTTACGGCGTCCAACAGCGGCTCGGAGCCGCGGGCCGTGAGGTTGTACATGTTCTGCACCGACACGATCGGCGTGATCTGCTGAGCCGCGTTGAGTTGGTCGACGTCGACTTCGGACAAGCCGATATGGCGAATTTTGCCCTCGCCCTTCAGCGTGGCCAGCTCGCCGACCTGGTCGGCCAGCGGGAAGTTCTGGTCGATCCGGTGCAACTGGAACAGGTCGATGGTGTCCACGCCGAGGCGGCGCAGGCTCATCTCGAGTTCCTGACGTAGGTAGCTCGGATTTCCCAGCGGGATCCACACGTCGGGGCCGGTCCGTAGCAGCCCCGCCTTGGTCGCGATCACCAACCCGGAATACGGGTGCAGCGCCTCGCGGATGATCTCCTCGGAGATGTAGGGGCCGTAGGAGTCCGCGGTGTCGATGAAGTTCACACCGAGCTCGGCCGCGCGGCGCAGGACCCGCACGCACTCGTCGCGGTCGGCGGGCGGGCCCCAGACGCCCTTGCCGGTCAGGCGCATCGCGCCGAAACCCAGTCGGTTGACAGTCAAGTCGCCGCCGAGGGTGAAAGTTCCGGAAGCTTCAGCAGTCACCCCTCCGACCGTACGCGTGGCAAGCTGGGCGGGTGGACTTGGACGCGCTCGCCGATCAGCCGCTGACATATCGGGAGGTGGGCGCCACTGGGGCGGCCCAGCTCCCGTCTGGTTATCACCACCTCAGCGTGTCGGCCCAGATCGGCACCGGAGACCAGCGTTTCGAGCAGGCGGCCGACGCCGTCATGCATTGGGGCATGCAGCGCGGAGCCGGCCTGCGGGTGCAGGCGAGCTCCGACGTCGTCGTGGTCTCCGCGGTAGTGGTGGTGACGATGCTGGGCTTGATGCGCGCGCCGTGCCGGGTCGTCTACGTCATCGATGAACCGGACGTTCGCGGCTTCGCGTACGGCACGTTGCCGGGCCATCCGGAGTGCGGCGAGGAACGGTTCGCGGTCCGCCGGGACCCGAACACCTCCGCGGTGTTCGCGGAGGTGTCGGCGTTCTCCCGGCCGGGCACCTGGTGGAGCAAGGCCGGCGGGCCGATGGTGACACTGGCTCAGCGCGTCATCGCCAAGCGCTATCTGCGCGCGGTGTGACGTTCCGATCGATCAACGCGGTGCGATGCCGCCCGGAACCCGAATGCTCCCACTGTGCACGCCCTGCGCCAGCCGGGCCAGCGCCAACGCACCAACGAGCAGACCGAAGTCGCGCAGCGCGATGTCGTAATAGCCGGGTCCGGTGACCAGGTCGACGATGATTCCGCACAACCATGCGGCGACCAGCCAGGCACCGAAACGTGGCGCTACCGCAACCACGACACCGGCGACGATCTCGATGACCCCGACCGCATACATGCACTGATCGGCGGTACCCGGAACGATGTCGTCGATCCATCCCGCCAGATACATACTCCAGTGGTGCGGGTGGGTGAGCAGGTTGAAGAACTTGTCCAGCCCGAACACGATCGGCGCGATCGTGAAAACCGTGCGTAGCAGCAGGTAGGCCGAATATGCGGGGTCTTTGACCTGGTCCGCCAATGCGGGCGCGGCGGCTTGTCTGGTAGTCATGACTTCCTCCTGAGTTTCTAACGGGTAATAATGTGAACGTTAGAATCAGTAAACTGTAGCGTCAAGTGTTTTGTCCGTTAGAAATGAGCGCACTCATGGACTTGGAGCGTGACGCGGCCGGCATCGGTGCGCTTGCCGAGCCGGTGCGCCACCAGCTCTACCAATTCGTGTGCGCACAACCGGTGCCGGTCAGCCGCGAACAGGCGGCCGACGCGGTCGGAATTCCGCACCACCAGGCCAAATTCCACCTGGACCGGCTCACCGCCGAGGGCCTGTTGGAAACCGAGTACGCACGGTTGACCGGCCGATCCGGCCCGGGCGCGGGACGGACCGCCAAGCTGTATCGCAGGGCAGGCCGCGACATCGCGGTGAGCCTGCCGCAGCGCGAGTACGAGCTGGCCGGACGGCTGATGGCGACCGCCATCGCCCGGTCCGCCGCCACCGGCGAGCCGGTGCTCGAAGTCCTCAGCCGGGTCGCCCACGACTACGGCAGAACCATCGGTGCTGACGCAGGCGAGCCCCCGGATGATGCCGCGACGGGACTGCAGCTGGTGGCCGAAGTGCTGCGCAAGCACGGCTACGAACCGCGCCGCGCCGACGGCGAAGTCCACCTGGCCAACTGCCCGTTCCATGCCCTAGCCCAGGAGCAGACGGAGTTGGCCTGCAACATGAACCATGCGCTGATCACCGGCGTGGCCGAGGCGTTGGCCCCGCATGGGCCGGAAGCCCAGCTGTGTCCCGCGGCGAACAGGTGTTGCGTCGTGCTGAAGGCGCGCCTCACGTCCCCCAGGCGCTGAGCAGGCGCTCCGCGCCGGCACACATGGTGTCGATGACCTCGGCAACCGTTGCCTCGCGGTCGATCATCCCGACGCCCTGACCGGCGTCGACGGGCGCGATCCGGCGGTCGTCGGCGGCGGTCGCGGCGGCCAGCTCGGCGGCGGCCGAACGGTCTGCGGCCAGCGCCTCCTCCCTGCCAGTCCAGCGCGCGACGAACTCGTTGGCCAGCACGCGCGACGGGAACCGCTCTGCCCACGGCAGCCCATACGCCACGTCGAAGACGCGGGTGACCCGGGTGTCGGTGGCGCCGGCGGCGATCAAGGCCCGACGGCTGGCGTTGCCGGTGAGCGCTTCCGGGCAGGCGGCCAGGCGGGTGCCCACCCACGCTCCGCTCGCACCCGCCGCCAGGACTGCCGCCAGGCTGCGCGCCGAGGCGATGCCCCCGCCGGCCAGCACCGGCACCGACACGGCATCCAAGACGGCGTCGAGAAGCGGCAGCGTCGAAAGCCGCACGTCCCCGTGACCGCCGCCCTCGGCTCCGCGCGCCACCAGGACGTCGACCCCGGCATCGGCCGCCTGACGCGCGCCGAGAGCGTCGTACACCTGGGTGACGGTGGCGATTCCGGCGTCGTGGGCCCTGGCGACCCAGGACCAATCGGTGCCGAAGCTGACCGACAGGATCACGGGCTGTGCGGCCAGAGCGTCCTCGAACAGCGCCGGCTGCTTGCGCATCACCCAATCCACCAGGCCGATGCCGAATCTTCCGCTCACCTGCCGTAACTCGGCGGCCAGCGCTTCGGGCGTCGCGACGCTGCCCATTCCGACCATGCCCAGACCACCGGCGGCGGTGACCGCGGCGGCCAGCCGGCCACCGGCGACGCCGCCCATCGGTGCATTGACGATCGGTACTCGCAGGCCGAAGCCGCGCGACCAGTCGGTAGCGAGCACCACGTCCTGATGGTGACGACCCGCTTCGCCCGGCTCCGCCGCGCTCGCGATCGCCACTAGTGGGCGGCGCCGGGTTGGGACTTCAGCACGGTAAGGATGACCACCGAGTCCTCGACAGCGTGCAGGGCGTGCCGCTGGGCCGGGATCGCGACATAATCGCCCGCCTTGCCGTCCCACGCGTCGTCGCCGGCCGTCAGTTGCACGTGGCCCTGCAGCACCTGCAGCGTCGCCTCGCCCGGGCTCTCGTGTTCGGAGAGGTCGTGGCCGGCCAGCAGGGCCAGCACCGTCTGCCGAAGTTCATGGGTGTGGCCGCCGTGGATGGTGTGCGCTGCCCGCCCGCTGTGTGACTTCTGGGCCTCGGCCAGCTTTTCGGACGCCAAGCCGGTCAACGAAATTGATTCCATCGGACAGTCCTTACCAGTCGATCGGTCGCTTTGTTCTCTTAGCCGGTCAGTAGCAGTATCCCCGCCGCAAGCAACGCGACTACCTTGACCGCCTCCAGCCCCACATAGGCCCAGTGGCCGCGGGACCGGGGCCCGTCCGAACCGGCGAGCACCTGGTCGGAACGGGGGGTCAATCGGGGACGCACAACGACCAACTGGACGGCCAGCGCGACGAACGCCACGGCGAACGCGACGGTAATCCGCACCGGCATCGGCCCGGCCACCACAATCGCCAGGATGACCAGGGCGAACGCGACCTCCACGGTGTTGAGCGCACGAAAGACCAAGCGCCCGATGCTCAGCCCGATCTGCAGGGTCACATTCGGCGCCCGGAACTTCAGCGGCGCTTCCAAAAAGGAGATGGCCAGCACCATGCCGAGCCAGACAAAGGTGACCGCCACGGCAATAGCCGGCCCGGCGGTCACTGTGCGGCACCCACCAACTTGAGGTGGGCCAGACACAGATCCGGTTCGACGAACGGTTCGAGCCGGTCGACGGTGACCGGCGCCGACCAGGTCTCCAATGCGCCCTGCATGAGCCCGAGGTGCACCGGACACACGACCTTGCTTCCGGTTTCGGCCAGTTCGAGGAAAGGACAGTGCCGCAGGCCGACCTGCCTCTCCCCGCCGGAGGTGCGCAGCTCGGGAGCGAACCCCAGCTCGTCGAGCACGTCCACCAGGCGTTCGATCGAATCGTCGGCGTTCGCGGTGGCTTCCAGCGCTTCGGCTTCCAGCCCCGGTTCGACCTTCTGCCCCCAGGCCCGGCCAGCGGCCAGCGCCTTGGCGCTCGGATCCTCGTCTGCCGCCAGGCCAAGGCTGAGGATCTCGGCGAGCAGCTTGTAATGCCGAGTCCCGCCGCGGTCCATCTGGCGGACCGCCTGGAACATCAGCGGCGGACGCCCCGGCCCCTTGCGGCCGGGCTCGACCTGCTCTACCTGCCCGTCGCCGACCAGGCTGTCGAGGTGGAAGCGCACGGTGTTGGGGTGCACGCCGAGCACCTCGGCGATCTCGATGATCGTCATCGCAACGGTCGACGCCCGCAACGTCCGCAGCACCGCGCGGCGACGACCCGCGTTCTCTTCGTTCGGCCTAATGTCGCTCACGCTCCTTGTTCGTCCTCCCCGCTCGGCTGGGCGGCCACCAGGGGTGTGTCGACACCGAGTGGACCAACCTTCGCGGCGCCACCCGGGGAGCCCAGTGGCGCCTCCCTGCCCGGCAGTGTCTCGGCGAAAAACGCCGCGTTGTCGGCCAGATAGGGTTGCAACTCCTCGGGCAGGTCGTCTTCGTAGTAAATCGCATCGACCGGGCACACGGGCTCACATGCGCCACAGTCCACACATTCGTCCGGATGGATGTAGAGCGCTCGGCCGCCTTCGTAGATGCAATCGACCGGGCATTCGTCCACGCAGGCCCGGTCCATCACGTCGATGCACGGCTTTCCGATCACGTACGTCATGGGCTAGAGTTTACACAATCCATATTGTAAAAACTATGACAGGAGAGACTATGGCGCAGAACGAACTTGACGTCCGGCAGCTGCGTAAGCCCGACAAGCACCCGACTATCTTCGCCACCTATTCGGCACTGCCGGTCGGCGAGTCGTTCGTGCTGGTGAACAACCACGACCCCAGGCACCTGCGGGACGAGTTCGATGCCGATCACCCCGGCAGCTACGGCTGGGAGTACCTCGACAAAGGGCCCGAGGTGTGGCGAATCCGCATCACCAAGCTCGCCTCCACTCCGTTGCCGCGAATCGTGGCCGACACCCATGACTTCAGGGCCGAGCCGGACGCCACCGGTGCGGTGTGGAAGCTGCAGGCACGTGACCGCGATCTGGATTCGAACATCATCGCGTTGCCGCCCGCGGGCAGCATCGACGCACATTCCGGGCCCGACCTCGATGTGTTGATTCACGTGCTGTCCGGCAATGGCACACTGACTACCGAAATGAGCACCATCGACCTGTTCCCCGGTGCCTTGGTGTGGTTGCCGCGGGGTTCGCGCCGGCAGTTCGACGCCGGTCCCGACGGGTTGCGATACCTCACCGTGCACCACCGGCGCCAGGCGCTGGTCTTGGAGCCCGCGAAACCCCAAGCGCGGCAGGCGGTCTGATGCCCGGCCAGCGAAGTGAGCCTTTGCCGTCTTCGAATCGTGCTGACGAAAACGTGCAGGGCCACTGGCTGCTGGCCCGACTGGGCAAGCGGGTGCTGCGTCCCGGCGGCGTCGAACTCACCCGCACCCTGCTGGCACGTGCCGAGGTGGCCGATGCCGACGTGCTGGAGCTGGCCCCGGGCCTGGGCCGCACCGCCACCGAGATTCTGTCTCGCGGGCCGCGCTCGTACCTCGGCGCGGAAGCCGACCCCGATGCGGCCAACTTGGTTCGTAACGTCGTCGCGGGACACGGCGAGGTCCGGGTCGCCGACGCGGCCGATACCGGGTTGCCCGATGCCAGCTCCGACGTCGTGATCGGCGAGGCGATGCTGACCATGCAGGGCGACGCGACCAAACACGCCATCGTCGCCGAGGCGGCCCGGGTGCTGCGCCCGCACGGCCGATACGCGATCCACGAACTGGCGCTGACCCCCGACGATGTTTCCGAGGAAGTCAGCACCGAGATCCGGCAGTCGCTTGCCCGCGCGATCAAAGTCAACGCGCGTCCCCTCACAGTTGCGGAATGGTCGCAGCTGTTGGCCGGCCACGGCTTGGTTGTAGACCACGTCGCGACCGCGCCGATGGCGCTGCTGGAGCCGCGGCGGGTGATCGCCGACGAAGGGCTGCTCGGCGCCTTGCGGTTCGCCCGGAACCTGCTCGTTCATCGGGATGCCCGCAAGCGGGTGCTCGGGATGCGCCGCACCTTCCGCAAACACCGCGAGCGACTGGCGGCCGTGGCCATCGTGGCCCGCAAACCCGCCTAGTGGCCGAGTGGCGATCGCAAGCGCGGCGAAGCCGGGCGCAGCGGGTCGCCACCATCTGGCCTAGTGGCGATCGCAAGCGCGGCGAAGCCGGGCGCAGCGGGTCGCCACCATCCGGCCTAGTGGCCGAGTGGCGATCGCAAGCGCGGCGAAGCCGGGCGCTGTGGGTCGCCACCATCTGGCCGAGTGGCGATCGCAAGCGCGGCGAAGCCGGGCGCAGCGGGTCGCCACCATCTAGCCGAGTGCGATCGCGGCTATTCGGCTGCCTCACGGACGTAGGGCCCTTAACCTGGGCTTGTGTCCGAAGGACTCTATTGGCCAAGCTGATCGTCCTGCGCGGAGACCAGGATGACGTCGTCGAGCTGAGTGACCGCACGACCAGTGTCGGCCGCGCGCCGGACAACACGCTCTGGCTGGACGACCCGGGACTTTCCCGACGCCATTGTGAGTTCCGCCGCAGCGGTCGGCACTGGCTGCTGCGCGACCTCGGCAGCTTCAACGGGTCGTACGTGAACAACCTGGCCGTCACCGAGCACACACTGCGTGCCGGTGACCGCATCCAGCTGGCTTCGACCGTGCTCTACTTTGTGCCCGACGAGGGCTCGGGCGGCGAGGCACCCACGGCTCCAACTTCCAAAGCTGCGCTGGCCGAGAGCAAGGAATCTCAGCGGATCACCAGCCAGAAGCTGCGTGACATCACGGCGCTCATCGAAACAACCAAGGCCCTCAACAGCGAACTCGAGATGTCGAAAGTCCTGGAAACGATCGTCGACAAGGGTGTCCAGCTGATGAAGGCCGAGCGCGGCTTCCTGATCCTGGTGCAGGATGGGGCTCTCGACTTCAAAGTCGCCCGCAACCGCGACAGTACCGACATCGACGACCCCTCGAAGCTCATCTCGCGCTCGGTACTCGACAGCGTGACGGATACCGGCGAGCCGGTGCTGACCACCGATGCGCAAACCTCGCTGCGCGGCTCGAGATCGATCATGGCTTTGGAGGTGCGCTCGCTCATCTGTGTGCCGCTGCGGCTCAAGGAGCGCATCCTGGGCGCGCTGTACGTGGACAGCAAGTTCACCGAGACGAAGTTCAACGAAGAGTCTCAGAACCTGTTGCACGCCTTCGCCGATCAGGCGGCGATAGCCATCGAGAACGCCCGGCTGTTCGACGAGGTCGCCGAGTCGCGTGAGTCCGAGAAGCGGGTGCGGCAGATCTTCCAGAAATACGTGCCGGCCGACGTGGTCCGGGAGGCGCTGAACATCAAGGACGGCGGACGGCTGAGCGCAAAGCTCACCGCGACAGTGCTTTTCAGCGACATCCGGGGTTTCACCTCGATCAGCGAGAGACTGCTTCCCGAGGAGGTGGTCGGCTTCCTCAACGACTACCTGCAGCGCATGGTCGACATCGTCTTCGACGAGGGCGGCATCGTGGACAAGTTCATCGGCGACTCCGTGATGGCCGTTTTCGGTGCGCCGGTGCCCAAGCCCGACGATGCTGCCCGCGCCGTCCGTGCGGCGCTGCGGATGATTGAGGAGGTCTCGCGCTTCAACGACCAGCAGCGACGGCAGGGGGGCGTCGAGGTGGACGTCGGGGTCGGCCTGCACACCGGCACACTGATCGCCGGCAACATCGGGTCGGACCGCAAGATGGAGTACACCGTGATCGGTGACACCGTCAACGTGGCGAACCGGGTGGAGTCGCTGAATCAGAAGATGAGAACCAACGTCCTCATCACCCAGGAGTGTTACGAGGCAACCGGCAAGGTCTTCACGGTGCGCGAGCTGCCGCGGATGCAGGTCAAGGGCAAGGCGGAGCCGCTGCAGGTCTACGAGGTACTCGGCGACAAGATCGCTTCTGTCAGAACGGAAGTCCTGCGCCGAATCGATCGTTAACCTCCGCCGAGGGCGCGCCGTGCGCCCTGCAGGCTCTCGTCGATCAGACGGTCGACGGCACCGAGATACGTTGGCGACGGCGCACTGTCCGCGAGGTCGGCGATCGCGCTCTGTTCGCCGAGAACATCACTGCCGCTGAGGTTTTCGGACATCCTACCGGTGTGCACCTGAAGGCCGCCCAGGAGTTCGGCGCACTGCGAGCCCGCCACCACGGTACGCCGGGCCAGCACTCGCAGGGTGTCCCATTCCGCGTGCCACACGCCGTCCGGGCGTTCATCGTGGGCCAGCGCCGCGGCGCTGTGCAGGATGGCGGCCAGGTGTGGCGCCGCGATGGCAGCACGGCGAATCAATATGGACAACACCGGATTGCGCTTGTGCGGCATCGATGATGAGCCGCCCCGCTTTTCGGTGACGGGCTCGCTCAACTCGGCGATCTCCGGACGGACCAGGGTGACGACGTCCGAGGCGATGCGGCCCCAGCAGTCGCTGCACCCGACGAGCGCGTCGCCGGCCGCGGTGATCGGGGTCCGGGTGGTGTGCCACGGTCGACGAAAGTCCAAGCCCAAAGTGGCCGCAGCACTTCGTGCCACGTTCTCGGCCACCGCCGCCGGCTCGGCAGCGCCGGTCAGCAAAGTGGCCAATTCGGTGGTCGCAGACCAGATTCCGACGGCACCGCCGAGCTGCGCCGGGATGACCAGCGCATTGATCTGCCGATAGGCGTCGACGACTCCGTCGAGCCAGCCGGCGGCCTTGGCGCCGAACGTCGTGGGAGCGGCATGCTGAGTCAAAGTGCGGGCCACCATCGGTGTGGCCCGGTGGGCCGACACCAGTGCAGACAACGTCGAAACCTGTTCTGCAAGAATGGTTATCACACGATCGACGACGTCACGCAAGCCCAGCATCAGGCTGGTGTCCAGGACATCCTGACTGGTCAGTCCCCGATGAATCCAGGGCGCGATCGCCGGCATCGCCCGTTCACGCAACAGCGACACCAGGCCGATGACCGGGTTTCCGCCGTCCTCGGCGGTGACCGCGAGCAGCTCGCAGTCGCGCCGGCCCAGCAGGTGCCACAGGTCGGCGCCGGCGCAGTCGGCGGGCGCCAGACCGGCGGCGGCCAGCGCGCCGAGCCAAGCCGATTCCACCGCGACCATCGACTGCAGCAAGGCCTGGTCCGTCATGAGCGGCCCGGCCCGATCGTCTCCGGGCCACAACAGGTTCGTCATCTCGGATCGCCTGGATCGTCCTCAAACGTGACAAACACCGTCTCGTTCGGCCCCTGCAGGTGAATGTCGAAACGGTAACCGCTTTCGGCGGCGCACAGCAGGGTGGCCCGTCTCGTCGGGTCGACGGTGGACAACAGCGGATCGGCGTCCAGATCAGCGCCGGGCAGGTAGGCGCGGGTGAACAATCGGTTCAGCAGTCCCCGCGCGAACACCGCGATCGCGAAGAACGCCGCGTTACCTTGACGAGCAGACGCAGAATCGCACGCGCGAGGCCCGCGTGGTGCGATTCTGCGTCTGCTCGCCACTCCGGGCCGCACCGTGGTGAAGACGTAACGCCCGTCGGAGTCGGTGGCGGCGCGGCCCCAGCCGGTGAACCCGGATCCGTCACGGCGCAGCGAACCGGCTTGTCGCACAATGCGACCCGCGCTGTCGGGTTGCCACAGTTCGACCAGTGCGTCGGGGACCCCGTGGCCCGCGCCGTCGTAAACCGTTCCGTGCAAATGAACGGCGTCCGGGTGCGCGTCGCTGACCAGCGAGCCGCCGCCGCGATACGGCAAGGCCACGCCGAAGAACGGCCCGACCGTTTGCCCTGGGGTGCAAGACAATTCAGCCACTGTGCGAGCTCTCGGTCCAAGTCGGGTAGCTGCCGGACAGCACAATGTCCCACCGGTAGCCGGTCGCGTATTCGGGCTCGGTGACGTCATGGTCGTACATTGCGATCAGCCCTTGGCGCGCAACGGGGTCGACGATCGACTGGCAGATCGGGTCCAAGTCGAACAGCGGGTCGCCCGGAAAATACATCTGGGTGACCAGGCGTTGCGTGAAAGCGGTTCCGAAGACGGAGAAGTGGATGTGCGCCGGCCGCCACGCGTTGTGATGGTTGCCCCACGGATAGGGACCGGGCTTGACCGTGACGAACCGGTAGCTGCCGTCCGCCCCGGTCAGGCAACGGCCCGCACCGGTGAAGTTCGGGTCGAGCGGAGCCGGATGCTGGTCGCGCTCATGGTGGTAACGACCGGCGGCATTGGCTTGCCAGATCTCGACCAGCTGGCCCGCGACCGGCTTGCCCGAGCCGTCGAGCAACCGCCCGGTCAAGACGATGCGCTCCCCGATCGGCTCGCCCGCATGGCCGGCGGTCAGGTCGGCGTCGAGCGCGTCGACGTCCTGCGGCCCGAAGCACGGCGCCCAGCGTTCGACCTCCTCGGGGTCGACGACCAGCAGCGGGTGTTTCGGGTGTCGCAGCGTGCTGCTGCGGTACGGCGGATAGTCGAGCAGCGGTTGGGCTTGCCTGCTGCCGGCGCGTTGGTATTCGGCTGCGATGTACGCGATCTCCACGCTGATGTCAGCTTGCGACGCAACGGGCCCCGACGCGGCTTTCACGAGAGCTGAGGTTACCTGGTCGCGAAACCACTTGGGCCACTGATCCTGCTGCCACTACAGTGCCCACGGTGGACATTGATCCAGTTGCCTTCAGCCGGCAATGGGTAGAGGCGTGGAATGCCCATGACGTTGAATCCGTCCTCGAGCACTTTGACGAGAACGTTGTATTCACGTCACCCGTGGCTGCCAACCTCCTACCCGAGACTGCAGGAGTGATTCGCGGCAAGCCCGCACTACGCCACTACTGGAACCAGGCGCTGCAACGCATTCCGCAGCTTCACTTCGTCGTCGAGAACGTCTATCAGGGCATCGACACTGT
Source organism: Mycobacterium sp. 852002-51163_SCH5372311 (assembly GCF_001667115.1). Taxonomy (GTDB): domain Bacteria; phylum Actinomycetota; class Actinomycetes; order Mycobacteriales; family Mycobacteriaceae; genus Mycobacterium. Next base: position 29,694 of record NZ_LZIJ01000186.1, read on the forward strand.
CGTCATCGCTTATCGCAACCAAGACGATGGCCTGGTCAGCGAAGTACTGCGGTTCCACGGCGACCTAGTCGTCGAAGGACATGGGACGTATCTCGTTACTGCTGACGACGAAACCAACTGCGCCAGTTAGTTTCACGAAACTGGTGCCAACGCGCCGTCTACAGTGCGCGTACCAGCGCGGCGCGTCCCTTGGTCCGCAGCTTGTGCAACGCGGAGCCGCGGTACTGCTCGATCGTGGCGGCCATCTTGTCACCCAGCTCCTCGATCTCCTCGTCGCTGATCTCAACCGGAGGCGGGGCGGGAATCATGTCGCGTTCTTCTTCGTCCGCATGGGCTTCCAGAACGGTCTTGAATGAGTTCCACTCGTCCTCGTAACCCGGCGCACTCTGCGGGGTCCTCAGCAGCACGGAAAGCTGGTCGATCACCTGGCGGTGCTCGGCGTGGGCGACCGCGATCAGCTTGCTGGCCGCCGCCAGGGCCGGGTAGTACAGGTCGTCCTCGATGCGGAAGTGGATGTCGAGCTCAATCAGCATCTCGTCGAAAAGCGCGTGGCGCTCTTCGCTGTCGATCGGCGCTTCGCTGACCTTTCGGCCCAGCCCCTTCAACGCGACGTGGTGCTCTTTCAAAACGTCGTAGGCGTTCACTTGGCTCCTCCTTTTGCGATCCTTGCCGCCTCGCCCAAACCGGGCTGCTTGCCACCGCGGACCTCGACCATTCCGTCGACCAACCGGGCCTCGTAGTACGGCAGCGGGGCCGCCGCCGGGCCGCGTAGCACGTCTCCCGACTCGGCCTCGAACCACGAGCCATGCCAGGGACAGACGATGCGGCCTCGGTCGACCCACCCGTCGGCCATCGGCGCGGCCAGATGCGGACAGAACTCACCAAACGCTTTGATCTCCCCCGGCTTGGTCTGACACACCACCAGCCCGACGCCGTCGACCTCGACCCGTACCGGCCTTCCGTTCAACGAGCTCGCGGGCAGCACGGGCGTCCATTCTTTGGTGCGCAGCCGCTCACCGGACTGGTCGATGCCGATGCCGGACTCGAACACCAGCGCCCCGCCCAGGTAGCTGCCGCCGACGGTGATGCCGTAGCCCAGCGCGGTGAGCGCGATCCCGCGACCGTGGCGGCCCTGCCGCCGGTCCCACCAGGACATCGCGTACAGCGCGGTCGCGGCCAGGTTCACCACGCCGTGCACCAGCCCCACCCGACGATCCTCCTCGTGGGTGTGTTGCCAGTCGGTGACGCCGGTGACCGCCGAGCCGACGCTTGCCAGAATTCCCAGCCCAAGCGAGCGCGTGGCGAATATTGAGGCATCGAGGACCTCGGTGGCGGGCCGGCCCGGCAGCAAGCTCAGAACATCCAGGGCGACGGTGGTACCGAGTGCCCCGCTGGTCAGCGAAGCCAGCGGCGGGTGCACCGGGTGCCCCAGCCAGACGCCGTGCAGCGCGTTGGTGACGCGGTTACGCGCACCGCCCAGCGCGTTGTAGGCGAAGCTGAGCGCGTGCTCCAGCCGATAGCTGGGCCGATCCAGCCATTCCTGCCGTCCAATCGCTGCCAGCACTTGAGTTCCGATCTTCTGCAATCGACCTTCGGCGTGCCGAGACCGACCGGCCATGACATCAGTCCTTCCTCAACTGCGGATTAGAAAGCATGCTGTTCACGCATTATCGGCGAAATAACACCAATAGATCCGTGTCTACGTACATTGTGACCACCGTAGCGTGTCGCGGTCGGACGGCACCCACGACCTGTCGTTGTGAGCTACCTGTGAATTAGCTCAACGGCACGTGGGGCTATCAACTGGCGCATTGACTACCACGCTCGCACCAGGGATTCTGTTTTCAAGAGTGATTCTCTGTAGAGCAGACACAACCGGAGGGATTGCGTCCAGTGATAGACCAGCGCGACGTCTCCGACCTTTCCAAGAACATCCGCCGGGGCATGGTCCCCGCCCATATCTACAACGACAAAGAGCTGTTCGCGTTGGAGAAAGAGCGGTTGTTCAGCCGCGCATGGATCTTCGTGGCGCACGAGTCGGAGATCCCGCAGGACGGCGACTACGTGGTGCGCAGGGTGCTCGACGACTCGTTCATCATCGCGCGGGATTCGAATGGACATGTACGTGCAATGTTCAATATGTGCCTGCACCGCGGCATGCAGGTGTGTCGCGCGGAACTGGGCAACGCCTCCAATTTCCGCTGCCCGTATCACGGGTGGAGCTACCGCAACGACGGCCGGCTCACGGGATTGCCGTTCCACAAAGACGCCTACGGGGGCGACGAAGGATTCGTCAAAAGCGACCAAACCCTCTTGCCCGCACCCAATTTGGCCAGTTACAACGGTCTGCTGTTCATCAACCTGGACCGCGACGCGCAGCCGCTCGACGAGTTCCTCGGCGACTTCAGGTTCTACCTGGACTTCTACACCAAGCAGAGCACCGGCGGCCTCGAGCTGCGCGGCCCGCAGCGCTGGCGAATCAAGGCGAACTGGAAGATCGGCGCCGAGAACTTCTCCGGCGACATGTACCACACTCCGCACACGCACGCCTCGATCGTCGACATCGGCCTGTTCCGCGAGCCAAAAGCCCAGAAGCGCAAGGACGGTGCCACCTACTGGGCGCACCGCGGCGGGGGGACCACCTACAAGCTGCCGCCCGGCGGCTTCGACGAGCGGATGCGCTACGTCGGCTACCCCGACGAGATGATCCGCCGTATCAAGGACGTCTGGTCGCCACGGCAGCAGCGGGTCGTCGGCGAGGATGGATTCATGATCTCGGCCGCCACCTGCTTCCCGAACCTGAGCTTCGTACACAACTGGCCCCGGGTTCGGGACGAGCCGCACGACTCCGATCGCGCCGGGGAGAGGGACCAAGAAGTCCTGCCCTTCATCTCGATCCGGCTCTGGCAGCCGATCAGTGAGAACGAAACCGAGGTCTGCTCGTGGTTCGCCGTGGACTCCTCGGCGCCCGCAGATTTCAAGAAAGACTCGTACAAGGCTTATTTGATGTGCTTCGGCTCGACGGGAATGTTCGAGCAGGACGACGTGGAGAACTGGGTGTCGCTGACCACCACCGCCGGCGGCTCCATGGCGCGACGGCTGCTGCTGAACAGCCGGATGGGCCTGCTGGCCGACGACCGCCCGGTCATCGAGGCGCTGCCGCCAGCGGCCTTCCACGGCCCGGGCCGCGCCCAGGTCGGCTACAACGAGTACAACCAGCGGGAGCTGCTCAAAATGTGGGCCGAGCAACTGGAATCCACGGTTCCCCGATGAGCACCAAGCTGCCACGAAAGGCATTGCCTTTCAACGATATTAGGCACCTGCAGGCGCATCAGTTCCTGGTGGACGAAGCCTATCTGCTGGATGCCCAGCAGTACCGGCTGTGGCTGGACACGCTGACCTACGACATTCAGTACCTGATGCCGGTTCGCGTCACCACCGCACGCGGTGCCGGCTTCGACACGTTGGCTGGTAGGGAGCCCGGAATGTCCCACTTCGATGAGGACAAGTATTCGCTGAGCCAGCGGGTCGCGCGGCTGGAAACCGAACATGCCTGGACCGAGGACCCACCGTCGCGTCTGCGCCACTTCATCACCAACGTGCGCTGTTTCGAATGGGGGGATCCAGGCCATCTCCGAGTCGAATCGGCCGAACTGTTGTTCCGCAGCCGAGGAGATGTCAACGCGAGCGCCCTGGTGTCCTGCGGCCGTGAGGACCTGCTGCGCTGGTACAACGACACCAAAACGTGGAAACTGGCGCGCCGCGTTATCCACGTCGACGAGTCGGTGTTGCGCATGCAGAATCTGGCGGTGTTCCTGTGAACCCCGAAGTCGCCCGGCTACTGGACGGAGCCGTGGGCGAACCACTCACGGTCGCAAACGAATTCACTGAGGTGGTGGTGCGCCGTGTCGACACCCGCAACGGGTCACGGCTATTGATCACCTCGCCCAAGTCCGGACAGTGGATTACCCTCGACGCGCTCGAAGTCGAGGCACTGACGTGGCAGAACACTCGCACCCTGGCGGCGATGGTGGGCAATTCCTATGCGCCGCTGCTACCTGACGAACCGGACCAGCCCGACGAGCGCGAGCAACCGGACAGGCCCGACGGCGATGATGTGGTGGAATCGCAACCATGACCGAGTGGCTGCACGGCAAACGGGCGCTGATCGTCGGCGGCGGATCCGGAATCGGCCGCGCCGTCGCAGACGCATTTCTCGCCGAGGACGCGAGAATCACTGTGCTGGAACTAGATCGACGCAAGTGCGACATGCTGCGCGAGCAACTGCCCGGAGTGCCGGTGGTCGAAGGTGATGCCGTCACCCGGCAGGCCAACGAGCAGGCCGTCAACGTCGCGGTGAATACCTATGGGGGCCTGGACACTTTGGTCAACTGCGTCGGCGTGTTCGATTTCTACAAAGGCATCACCGACATCAACGCCGACGACCTATCAAGCGCGTTCGACGAAATGTTCCGGACCAATGTGCTCAGCCACCTGCAATCCGTCAAGGCCGCGGTGCCGTGGCTGCGCGCCGGAACCGGACCCTCGATCGTGCTCACCGAGTCAACGTCGTCGTTCTACCCCGGACGCGGTGGCGTGCTGTACGTGTCGTCGAAGTTCGCCGTCCGTGGGCTGGTGGCCGCGCTGGCGCACGAGCTGGCACCGGGCATCCGCGTCAACGGGGTGGCCCCGGGCGGCACACTGAACACCGACCTGCGGGGCCTTACCAGCCTGGGGATGGACGGTGTCCGCCTCAGCGACACCCCCGACCGGGCCGGCGACCTGGCCGCACGCACACCGCTGAACGTCGCGATGTCGGCCGAAGACCACGCGTGGAGCTTCGTGTTCCTGGCCTCCGACCGCTCCCATGGGATCACCGGCGAGACCATCCACCCCGACGGCGGATTTCGCATGGGCCGAGCCAAGTCGACATGACGGCGCCCGAATCATTAGACCAGCAACGGGCTTTGGTGGCGCAGGGCTGCCGGGTCGCCGCGACCCGCGGACTGGTCGACGGGATCCTCGGTCACCTCAGCCTGCGAGTCGACGACGACCGCCTGCTCATCCGCTGCCGAAGTGACAGCGACAGCGGGGTGGCTTTCACCCGGCCCGCCGACATCCGCCTCGTTCGATTCGACGGCAGCCCAGCGGCCGACGGCGAACTCGACGGTTACCGGGTGCCGAATGAGCTGCCCATCCATGTCGAAACCATGCTCGCGAATTCGCATCACCGGGCCGTCGCGCATCTGCATCCGCCCGCCGTCGTCGCCGCCGATCTGGCCGGCATCGTGATCCGGCCGATCTACGGCGCCTACGACATTCCCGGCGCCAGGCTGGCGCGTGTCGGGGTGCCGGTCTACGAACGGGCGGTGCTCATCCGGAACTCGCGGCTGGGCAAGGAAATGGTGGCCGCCATGCGCGGTGCACCCGTGGTCATCTGCCGCGGGCACGGAATCACCAGCGCCGCAACCACTGTGCAACAGGCGGTGCTGCAGGCGATGAGCGTCGACGAGCTGGCCCGGATGTCGTTGCGGGTGCGCGCAGCCGGCGGGACCTTGCGTGATATCGACGATGCCGACTGGGAAGACCTGCCCGACCTGGGTTCTGCGTTCACCGCCGAAGCGGCCTGGCGCCACGAGATCGCCCGACTAACCCGAGCGGACGACTAACCCAATCGGTCGCCGATTTCCTTGGCTGCCTCCACAAGTGCGGCAACCACGGTGGTGTACTGCGAGCTGTCCAGCCGGTTCTGCGGGGCGGCTGCGTTCAGTGCAAGGCGCAATCCCGGAGCCCGTGTGGGTATCGGAACCGCAACCGAGGCAACACCTTCCTCGCTCTCTTCGCGATTGACCGCATAACCGCATTCCCGGATCCGGGACAGCTCGGCCTCCAACTCGGTGCGGTTACCGATCGAGCGCGCGGTGACGCGCTCCAGCTTCTCGTACGGAAGTAGTTGCCGCACTTCGGGTTCGGGCAACTGGGCCAGCATGACCTTGCCCGTCGAGGTGCAGTGCGCCGGCATCGTACGTCCCAGCCGGGAAGCAACGCGAACCGCGGCCGGACCCTCGACCGCCGCGACGAAACGAACGCTGGCGCCGTCGAGCATGCCGACATGGATCGTTTCGCGCAGACGTTCGCTGAGGCTGCGCATGATCGGCGTGGCGGTCGCCGGAACATCGATGCGGCCGAAGATCGCAAACGCAACGCTGGTCAGCGCCGGCCCCGGGAGATACGCCTTGGACACCGGGTCTTGGCGGACGAACCCGCGGTAGGTGAGCATCGCCAGTAGCCGGTGCGCAGTGGACGACGCCACACCCAGGTAGGCGGTCGCCTCGCTCAACCGGATCTGGGGCTGCTCGCCCAGCAGCAGCAGCAGCTTCAGCGCATTGTCGACGGACTCGATCGGGTACTGCGGCGCAGGCGAAGCCGGCGCGTTCGAATCCCGCTGCCCCTTCTTCTGCATGACCGTGAGGCTACCTTGGCACTTTCTGCCCTGACCGGACCGAGTTCGCCAAAATCCTCATTGGTGGCGGCGGGTTTCTTATACGGTTCTACGGTCCAAATACGGTCGACTCGTCCAGGGCAAAGGGCATACGTGGTGAATTTCTTGGTGCTTCCACCGGAGGTCAATTCGGCGCTCATGTTCGGCGGCGCGGGTTCGGACCCGATGCTGGCGGCAGCGGCGGCCTGGGAGGGGCTGGCCGGCGAGCTAGGTTCGGCAGCCGAGTCGTTCGGTTCGGTGACGTCGGGTTTGGCGGGTGCGGCCTGGCAGGGCCCTGCGGCGGCGGCGATGACGGCCGCGGCGGCACCCTACGCAGGGTGGCTCAGCGCCGCGGCAGCGCGGGCCGCGGGGGCAGCCGGGCAGGCCAAAGCAACGGCTGCCGCATACGAGGCGGCGCGGGCGGCAACGGTGCATCCGGCGGCGATCGCTGGAAACCGCTCGCAGCTGGTGTCGCTGGTGACGTCGAATCTGTTCGGGCAGAACGCCCCTGCGATCGCGGCCGTCGAGGGCCTGTACGAGGAGATGTGGGCCCAGGACATCACCGCGATGACCGGCTATCACGCCGGAGCCTCGGCGGCCGCGGCACAGCTGACGTCCTGGCAGCAGCCGCTGGCGTCGCTGGCGGGCCTGACCAGCAACGGCGCGGGAAACCTGGGCATCGGAAACACCGGCAACGTCAACCTCGGCAGCGGGAACACCGGTGACCTGAACCTGGGCAGCGGCAATTACGGCAACACGAACCTGGGCAGCGGTAACCTCGGCAACGGCAACCTGGGCAGCGGCAACTGGGGCAATACCAACGTCGGCAGCGGGAACGCCGGCAACACCAACGTCGGCAACGGCAACATCGGCAATCTCAACTTCGGCAGCGGAAATGGGCACTCAGACCAGTTCTCCCTGACGTCCGGTAACGGCAACCTGGGCAGCGGAAACATCGGCGACGGCAACCGGGGCGGCGGTAACTCCGGCAACACCAACGTCGGCAGCGGAAATACCGGTTCCGCCAACCTCGGCAGCGGCAACATCGGCGATTCCAACGTCGGCTTCGGCAACAAGGGCAATGCCAACTTCGGGTTCGGCAACAACGGCAATAACAACATCGGCTTCGGCCTCACCGGCGACAACCAGATCGGCATCGGCTCACTGAACTCCGGCCTCGCCAACCTCGGTCTGGGCAACTCCGGCAACAACAACATCGGCTTCTTCAACTCGGGCGACAACAACGTCGGCTTCTTCAACTCGGGCAACGGAAACTTCGGCTTCGGCAACGCCGGTGCCACCAACACCGGCTTCTGGAACGCTGGCGCCGTCAACACCGGCTTCGGCATCGGCGGCGATTACAACTTCGGTTTCGGTAACGCCGGCAGCAACAACGTCGGCGCCGGAAACGCGTTCTTCAACAACGTGGGCTTCTGGAACGCCAGCTCTGGAAACACCGGCATCGGAAACAGCGGTTACTTCGCCGACCTCGCCCCATACGACACCGGCTACGGCACCAACACCGGCTTCTTCAACTCGGGGTTTTTCAATACCGGCATGTTCAATTCGGGCAGCGTCAACACCGGACTGTTCAACTCGGGCAACTACAACACCGGCTTCGGCAGTCCGAACACCCCGGTCGGGGCCGTCAACTCCGGTTTCAACAACACCGGCAGCAATCTGTCCGGGTTCAACAACACCGGCAGCGAGAGCTCTGGCTTCAGCAACACGACGGACGCCCCCTTCGGCTTCACCTCCGGATTCCACAACTCGGGTGGGCGGGGCAACGTCGGGTTCTACAACACCGGCTTTGCGGACTCAGGTTTCGGCAACGCCGGTAGCTACAACGCCGGACTGTTCAACTCCGGCAACAACAGTTCGGGTGTGGGGAACTCCGGCAACGGCAGTTCAGGCGGCTTCAACTCCGGTGACAATCAGTCTGGTTTCTTCAACTAGTCTGTGCCACTTGGGCTTTCGCCCATCGATAATCCGCCTTGCCCGACGGTGAACGCTGCAGCTTGGCGCAGAAGACGACCTCTTTGGGCAGTTTGTAGCGTGCGATGTGGCGGGCGGCCTCGGCGACGATGCTGTCGGCGTCGACTTGTGCACCGGGCGCCAACTGGACGAGTGCAACAACTTCGTTGCCCCACCGCTCGCTCGGGCGACCCGTCACCACCACGTCGGCGACCGCCGGATGCTCGGCGATGGCGGCCTCGACCTCTTCGGCGAAGATCTTCTCGCCGCCGGAGTTGATGGTGACGGAATCCCTTCCGAGCAACTCGATTTGGCCATCGGCGTGCCAGCGGGCCCGGTCGCCCGGCACCGAATGCCGGATACCGTCGATGACGGGGAAAGTCTTCGCGGTCTTCTCGGGGTCGCCGAGGTAGCCCAGCGGAATCAGACCCTGCTGGGCCAGCCAGCCGATCTCGTCGTCACCGGGCGACAGGATTCTGGTCAAGTCCTCGCTGACCACCACCGCGCCCGGATTCGGCGCGAACCGGCCGCACGAGGTCTGCACACGGTTGGAAAACCGTCCCATCTGCGCTCCGGATTCCGACGACCCGCCGGTGTCCATGATCGTCAGGTGCGGCAGCAGCTGCAGGAATCGTTGTTTGACCGGTGCGCTCAGCGCGGCGCCGCCGGTGACAAGGACCATCAGGCCGGACAGGTCGTAGTCGCCGGATTCGAGTTCGTCGACCAGCGGCCGGCCGAAAGCGTCGCCGACGATCGAGAGTGAAACCACGCGTTCGCGGCTGGCCAGCGCCCAGACCTCGGCTGGCTCGAGATGAGTGGTCGTGGGTGCCATGACGAACGGCCGTCCGGCGCACAGGTTGATGAACGCGGCCCATTGCGCCGCGCCGTGCATCAGCGGAGCGGCGGTCATCGAACCCGGGCCCTCGGGCCGCGAGCGCTCTACGATCTGCTCCAGGCTGGTCACCATCTCGCTGGTGCCGAACGTCCGCCCGCCCATGGCGTTCATGTAGATGTCGTGCTGGCGCCAGAGCACCGCCTTGGGCAGCCCGGTGGTGCCGCCGGTGTAGAGCACATACAGGTCGTCGGGCGAAGGAACGACGTCGAGCGTCTCCGGGATCCCCGACATCCCGGACATGGAAGCCAGCAAGTCCTCGTAGTGCACCGCGCCGGATAGCGGATCATTTCCGGATCCGTCCTCGACATGGATCAGGCGCGGCCGGCGGTCCAGCTGCTGCAGCGCCTCGGCGAGCGTCGGGGCGAACCGTGCGTGATACATGATCGCGTCGGCATTCGCATTGCCGAGCAGATACACCAGTTCATCGGCGACATACCGGTAGTTGACGTTGAACGGCGCGACCCGGGCCTGGTATGCGCCCAGCATGGCCTCGAGAAACTCGTTGCAGTTCGCCATGTACAGGCCGAGGTGGGTCTGGCCCGATTCGTAGGGCGCCAGCTCGGAGCGTTCCCGTCGCGCACCGAAGCCCCACTCGTGTAGCGCGTGGGCGAATCGGCGGGCGCGTTCGGCGGTCTGCGCGAAAGTGAGGCGGCGATCCCCGAACACGATGCAGTCCCGGTCCGGGTTGGCCGCCGCCACTGCGCCGAAGACCTGCGCGAGATTGAATTCCATGCGGCAATAGTGCCGAGCAGACGCAAAAGCACGGATATCGGGTCGAAATTGCGTGCCTTTGCGTCTGCTCGCCATACCAACCGCACATGCAGCTCCGGTCAGGCATTCTGTACGAATGAATGTCCAGGGCATGCTGCAATCCATCCCGCCGATCCTGGTGTACCTCGTCGTCGGGGGGGTGGTCGGGATCGAGAGCCTGGGCATCCCGCTGCCGGGCGAGATCGTGCTGGTCAGCGCGGCGCTGATGTCGGCGCACCACGACCTGGCCGTCAATCCGATTGGGGTGGGGGCCGCCGCGGTGATCGGCGCAGTGATCGGCGACTCGATCGGCTACTCGATCGGCCGCCGGTTCGGCATGCCGCTGTTCGATCGGCTTGGCCAGCGCTTCCCGAAGCACTTCGGTCCCGGGCATGTCGCACTGGCCGAAAAGTTGTTCAACCGCTGGGGTGTCCGGGCGGTGTTCTTCGGCCGCTTCATCGCTTTGCTGCGCATCTTTGCCGGCCCGCTGGCCGGCGCCCTCAAAATGCCCTATCCACGCTTCCTGGTGGCCAACGTCTCCGGTGGCATCTGCTGGGCCGGCGGCACCACCGCGGCGGTGTACTTCGCCGGCGAAGCCGCCGAACGCTGGATGCAGGATTTCTCGTGGATCGCGCTCGTCGTCGCCATCGTTTGCGGCATCACCGCTGCAATCTTGTTGCGCGAACGCACATCCCGCGCGATCGCCGAACTCGAAGCCGAGCACTACCGCAAGGCCAACAGCACGGCCGCCGATGCCGCCTGAGCGCTATTCGGCCGCCGGCCGGTGCTCCTCGATGAGGTAACGAGCCATCTTCTGGGCGCGCCGAGCCGCGTTCACGTCGCCTACGGCGGCGAGAATGATGGCGCCCTTCATCAGGATGTGCCACGACCAGGCAAAGTCCTCGACATCGCTCAGCCCAGCCGCCACAGCCCGCTGGCGCACGATGTCGCGGACATTGTCGATGTGGCTGATGCAGGCCTTTCCGGCAGGGTGTTCCGGTCCCAACTCGAGCAACACGTTGATAAACGAGCAACCCTCATAGCCGTCGCGGTTCTGGAACCAGTCGTGCAAGACGTCGAAGATGGCCAACAGTTGTTCTTCGGGGGTCTCGCCGCGCAGTCGCGACTGCTCCTCGATCAGGCCGTGAGTCCAGAGCTGCTCGCGACGCTGCAAAACGGCCAGCACCAGGTCGTCCTTCGTCGCGAAGTGACGGTACAGCGTTGCCCTGGCCACGCCCGCCCGGTCGATCACCTCGTCGGTACCTACCGCGCGGATTCCACGCCGGCTGAACAGCTCATACGCCGCACCCAAGATACGCTCCCGGGCCGACGCTCCCGGCGTCGCCGGGTCGAGGCTAGTCATAACGATCCTTACGATAACCACAGCCCCGAACATGTAGACAGACCGCCCTGTCTTGTTATACAAATGAGATTCCGCACTTGCGGAAAGTCTGTCTTCAGACAACAGGACGGGCATCCATCCTGGCGCCTCGCGCCAGTTGATGAGGGAGTCCACAATGCGCCTGGCTATAGCAGAACCCATCTCCACACACCTGATGCTCAGCACGCGGCTCGTCTACGAACTCGGCGATCCGAACAGCACCCTGAGAGCGACCACCGACCGCAGCGGGCCGGCGGTGCTCATCAACGCCGGCGGTGAGGTCGACGCCCACAACGAGCGCACCTGGCAACAGCTCATCAGGGAGGCGGCCGGCGTCGTCACCCCGCCGGGTCCGTTCGTCATCGACGTCAACGGTCTGGACTTCATGGCCTGCTGCGCGTTCGCCGTTCTGGCCGACGAAGCGGAACGCTGCCGCCGTCGCGGTATCGAACTGCGTCTGGTTGCCCGCCAGCCACTCGTCGGCAGAGTCCTCAAGGCCTGCGGCCTCACCGAGTTGCTGCCCACTTATCCGACCGCGGACTCGGCACTCGCGACAACGCTCGCCGGCTAGTCTGCCTGGCCGTCCTGAGACTTTGACGTCGGTGGCGGATCCAAGTTTTGCCGTATCGTCGCGTGGGTAGTTCGCGCGACATGAGCGCCACTGCCAGGTGGAGGCCAGGTGAGCGGCATTGCGACGGTCGGCGTTGAGGAAGAGTTCCTGCTCGCCGATCCGCTGACCGGCGAGCCGATCCCGCTCAACACCGCGGTGGCCGAGGAGGCCAAGCGCCGGGGCGTCGAACTGCAACTGGAACTGAGCAGCTGTCAGGTCGAAACCACCTCTGCCGTAATGACAACCAGCGCCGAACTCGGCGCGGAACTCGCCAGGCTGCGACGGGTCGCAGCGCAGTCCGCCGAGGCCGCCGGAGCTCAACTGCTGGCGCTGGGGCTGCCTCCTGTCACGCCGCACAAGTTCCCGGTCACCGACACCGAGCGCTATCAGCGGATCGGGGCGGAGTACGGGATGGTCGCACACGAACAGGGCATCTGCGGTTGTCACGTGCATGTGCAGGTGCCAGACCGTACGGCCGCCATCCACGCCAGCAACTGGCTGCGGCCGTGGCTGCCGTCGCTGCTTGCCTTGTCGGCCAATTCGGCGCTGTACCGAAACACCGATTCGGGCTACGCAAGCTGGCGCAGCATCTTGTGGAGACGCTGGCCGGCCGCGGGCCCGCCGCCGTTCTTCTCCTCCATCGAGGAGTACGACCGCACGGTGCGCATGCTGGTGGACACCGGCATCATCCTGGATGCCGGCATGATCTATTGGGATGTGCGGCCATCGGCAGACTTCCCAACGATCGAGGTGCGGGTGGCCGACGTGCCGGCAACGGTCGCTGAGACGGTGTTGCTGGCCAACCTGATCAGAGCCGCCGTCATGACGGCGCTCGACGAGCGCTTGCGAGGTGCGAAGGTCGGGCATCTACCACCGGCCGCGCTGCGGGCGGCGTACTGGAAAGCCGCACATGACGGGCTGTCGGGAAACACGCTCGACCTGGTGGGCGG
>NZ_LZIJ01000187.1 GCF_001667115.1 Mycobacterium sp. 852002-51163_SCH5372311
TGGCCGTCTCGCCCGACCTGGTTGCGTTCACCGACTCGGCTGGGCTCGATGCCGTCGCCTTCGGGCCGGATGCGGGGACGTGGCACGACCTACACCGCGACTTCTTGATGCACGTGTTCCGCAACTTCTGGAAGATCCCGGAGCTCATCAGGTTAGGGCGCAAGGATTGGGAGTTGTTCACCCAGTTTTGGGAAGAGGCCAACACGACAGTGATGTCGCTGGCGGACGGGGCAGATCTGCTGTTCACCGACGCCGGTTTCGATCGTCCCGTTGCCAATGTCGCGGAGTATTACGACATTCCGTTGGCCATGCTGCATACGTCCCCGCTTAACGCCGACCCCGAGCTCGTCCCGATGGTGTTGTCGCCGCTGATCCGCTCCGCAATGACAATGGACCGCTGGCTGGTTTGGCGGATGACGAAGACGGCCGAGGACGCGCAACGCCGTGAACTCGGCCTGCCGAAGGCAACAGGCCCTTCACCGCGACGCATAGCTGAACGGGGATCGCTGGAAATTCAGGCCTACGACGAGGTTTGCTTTCCCGGTCTGGCGGCCGAATGGGCGAAATGGGATGGCCAGCGA
>NZ_LZIJ01000188.1 GCF_001667115.1 Mycobacterium sp. 852002-51163_SCH5372311
GTCTGCGCGTTCGCCGGCGAACAGCCGAGCTTCCAGGCCACCAACGCCGGCACCGACCGCGCGCCCGTGGCCCCGCAGAGTTGGTCGCGATCCAGCTCGGCGACGATCTCCACGATGCGCCCATCAATCGCGTTGCGCTGACCGGCCAACTGCGCCAACTCCTCAAACAGCACCTCAACATGCCCGCTAGGACTCACCTTCACGGCGCCGGCTGATGCGTTCGAAGACACGACATCATCATCGCAGCCACCTACGACAAATCCCGGCCGCCCGATCCCCGCTCTGAATTTGGTGCACACTCCCAAGCGAGCAGGCGCAGAATTGCCTAATTTGCCGTCAAATTGGGCGATTCTGCGTCTACTGGCCGTGGAGGGCCCGCGTCAGAGCATCGCCCTGCAGCGCGAACAGCCGCTGGGAAACCGACCAATCCGGCAGCAACGAATCGAATCCGTGACAGACGCCCGCAAATACATGCAGCTCGGTGGAAACGCCGCACCGCAACAGCCGCAGCGCATATTCGACCGCTTCGTCACGAAACGGGTCGACCTCCGCGCAGGTGATCAAAGCCGGTGGCAGACCGCGTAATTCGCTTGACCTGGCCGGCACTGCAGCTGGTGACGGATCCTGACCGTTCAAATAGTGGCGCCACATCAGGTCGGCCGCCTCGCCGTCGAAGGCAGGCGTCCTCCGGAATTCCTTCCTGGATGCGGTTGGGCGGTCATCGAGCACGGGTTGATGCAGCAGCTGGAATACCAGCGGTGGCAACGAGCCGTCCGCCGTACGCTGGGCCAGGCATGCGGCCAGGGTTGCACCGGCGCTGCTACCCGCGACAGCCAGGCGCGCGGGATCGAACCCCAGTTTGGCCGCCTCGGCGGCGGTCCATTTCAGCACTGCCACGGCGTCGTCAAGCGCGGCCGGAGACGGGTGCTCGGGTGCCAGCCGATAGTCGACGGATACCACCGAGCAGCGTCCCCGGTGGGCGAGCTCCCAACACTGCCGATGGTCGGTGTCGAGATTACCCAACGCGAATCCTCCTGCGTGGCAGTAGATAACCACGGGTGACGGTGCGGTGGCAGCCCGGTAGATACGGACCGGGACTGAGCCGCCGGCGTGTAGGTGTTCGATAGTCACCGCGGCCGCGGTTTCCTGTTGGGCGGCAGTGCGGCGACGCTCATTCATCGACTGTCGGATCAGCGGGATCGCGTCTGTGGTGAAGAGGGTCCGGTCGATGGCGACTGCGCGCAGCACCGGGTCGAGTCGGTCGATTTCGTCCAATTCGGTCAGCGGATCTGCAGGCATTGTCCGCCGTCTACGACGAGTTCCGAACCGGTGATGAACGACGCTTCCGGGGAGACCAGAAACACTACAGCGTCGGCAATCTCGGTGGGCCGGCCGAGCCGTCCGAAGGTCGACGACTCGACCAGCCGCTGCTGGGTTGCGTCATCGAGCATCGGGGTCGCGATCGGCCCCGGAAATACGGCGTTGACGCGGATACCGAATGGCGCCAGCTCGGCCGCGGCGGTCTGGGTCAGGCCGCGCAGTGCCCATTTCGACGAGCCGTAGGCGCAGTGCTGCGGAAAGGGGCGGATCGCCCCGGTGCTGCAGATGTTCACGATGGCAGCGTTTTCCGCCGCACGCAGATGATCGAGCGTGGCGCGCATGCCGAGGAAGGCGCCCAGACAGTTGACCCGCCAAGCGTTTTCGAAGTCCTCGGCGGTCTCGTCGGCCAAGGACGCGCGGTGTAGTACACCGGCATTGTTGACCAGGGTGGTCAGCGATCCGAATCGGTCGACGACGGTTTCGGCGGCCGCTTCCCACTGTCGTGGCGAAGTCACGTCGAGTCCGATCCCGATCACCTCGTCGGCGCCCAGCCTGTCGACGGCGGCGAACAGCTCGTCGGAGCGCCGGTCGCAGGCAGCCACGCAATAGCCTTGGGCCTTAAGCCGTTCGGCGATCGCCCAGCCTTGGCCGCCGGCTGCTCCGGTCACCAATGCGACGCGGGTCATGGTCACGGAGCCTCGGGGTTGTCGGACAGGCCGTGCGTGGTGACGAACCGGCATCGGCGCCGCCGAAAGCGCCAGCAGCCGCCATCACGCACCAATTCGTCGTCGTACAGGGCTGGCCGCAGCTGCAGGGTCCCGGCCCGGACGAACAGTACCTGCGATCGAGCCGTCGCAGTGTCGCCGTCGACGTCGATCCGCGAGACTCCGGTCAGATGCAGCCCGCGGGGCGCCTCCCGGAACATGTCACCAATACCGTGGTGTCCTGCGAAAGACCGTCCGTAGACCAGGAATTCGGCATCGTCAGCGAACAATTCCACGCACTCGTCGATGTCGCCGGCGTCAAGGCTCAGCGCATAGCGGGCAATGAGGTCGCGGATTGCTGCGTGGTCACCGTTCATTGCGTTGTCGCCTCGCGCAGGTACTCGGCCGCGCCGCGGCGCAGCGCTTGCGATTCGGCGGCCAGGGTTACCATCCGAAAACCCAACTGGCGCATGGCACGTCCCGCCTCGCCGTCGCCCGCGTGGATGCCGGTGACCAGGCCCGCCGCCGTGGCGGTGCGATGGATGCGCACTATCGTGTCCAGCACTTCTGGCTTTTTGATTGCCCCGACGGCGTCGAAACCCATCGAGATGGCCAAATCGGCGGGGCCGACATAGATTCCGGCCAGGCCTTCGACGGCGCAGATTCGATCCAGGTCGGAGAGCGCGGCGGCCGTTTCGATCATCGCGAAGACGCCCGCGCGAGCGGCCAGGGCGGCGGCATCGAAGCCGAGGCTGGCGCGCAGCGGCCCAAAGCTGCGGATGCCCAGCGGCGGATAACGGGTGGCGGCCACCGCCGCGGCCGCCTGCTCAGCCGACTCGATCATCGCGACGACGACGGCATCGGCACCGGCGTCGAGCACCCGCCCGATCGGCGCCGGTGCGGCGTCGGGCAGTCGCACCACGGTACCGATTGGCAGGTGTTCGATGTGGCGGAGCGTCGCTGCGATTTCGGCATCGTCAAGGTACCCGTGCTGGGCGTCGAAACCGACGTAATCGTAACCGGCCCTGGCGAATTCGTCGGGACCGATCAGCGTCGGCCCGGTGATCCATCCACCCCAGAGAATAGATTTCTGGCTCAGCGCCTGCCGTAGGTTGCTGGTGAGTTTCTGAGCCATGTTCAGTCCGAGATCGCGATCTTGATGTGCTCGGGTTCCGGCCGACTGGCCAGCTCGAATGCTGCCTGCACGTCGTCGACACCGAACGTGTGCGTCAAATATGCACCGAGTAGCGCCGGATGCTGCGCGGCGAACTTCCCGGCGGCCTCCAGCACCCGCCGTCTGTCAAGTGTCACACCCGATTTCAGTGTCAAGTTGTTGCGCAGCATGGTGCGCATACTAATCGGGTAGGAATCGTCGTCGGCGACGCCGAAATAGAAGACCGTGCCGCCGGGGGCGGCCGCGGCGATGGCGTGACCCAGCGTGGCCACCTGATGGCCGACGGCTTCGATGACGATGTCCGCGCGGTCGCCGGGTGTCAGCTGGCTCACCCAGCGGTCGCTGGTTGCGCGGACCGCCTCGTCGACTCCGAATGCGGTGGACAGTTTTTCGCGGTCCACTGGATCGACCCCGGTGACACGCCTGGCCCCGGCCGCTTTGGCGACATAGGAGAACAGCAATCCGAGTGAACCTTGCCCGATTATCGCCACGTGACGGTCGGCAAGGTCCGGCAGCTGCTCACACGCGTAGAGGACGCAAGCCAGCGGTTGCAGCCCGACCGCCTGGGCCGGTGTCAGCGACGGATCGTAAGGCGCCAGCCCGTCGCCGTCGCTGATCACCCGCTCCATCAGGCCGTCGAATCCCGATGCCCAGCCCACTATCCGGTCGCCCGCGCGGTGTTGCGGATGCCGGCTCGCGATGACCTCGCCGGCAACTTCGTGGACTGGGAAGCCGTCCTTCTCCGCCGCGCTGCGGCCGTCGTCACCCGGAAGCCGGCCCCGCGCGCCGCGAAACGCGGGCAGGTCGCTACCGCACACGCCGGCCGCCAAGAACCGCAGTAGCACTTGACCATCGGCGAGGGATTCGGGGGTCTTGTCGGCGATCTGGTTCCGCTCGAACAAGTAGGGGGCGACGATCCGGTAAGACCACACGTCACACCGCCACCGGGATCTTGTTCCATCCCCATTGGAAACTGGACGGCAGCCGGGTGGCCTGCTCGGCGTGTATCGCGAAGTCCGGAACGCGGCGCAGCCATTCCTGCAGCAACACAGCAACTTCGAGCCTGGCCAAGTGGTATCCGATGCAGAAGTGCTGGCCGCGGCCGAATGCCAGGGAGCGACGGATCGGCCGGTTCCAGACGAACTCGTCGGGTTCGGGATATTCCCGCTCATCACGGTTGGCCGAGGCCAGCAGTGTGATCACCCGCTGGCCCGGCTCAATGGTGTGATCGTGAATTGCGAAGGGCTTGCGGGCCGTTCGGGCGAACCATTGCGCGGGCGCACAGTAGCGGATCATCTCCTCGCGCGCGACGGGCACATTGGCCGCCGGGTCCGAGCGCACCGCGGCCAACTGTTCGGGCCGCCGGCTGAGCTCCCACAAGCCATGGGCGACGATTTTGGGCACCGTTTCCGTCCCGCCGATGAAGATGCACAGCATCTGGGTGGCGACCTCGATGTCATCGAGGTCGCTGCCGTCGGGCAGCCGATAGCTCAGCAGTCCGTCGACTACGGGCAGCGCGCCGCCCTGGCGAGCGCGGCGCCGCTGGACCACGGGTACCAGGAATTCCAGATAGTTGGGCCGGGATTCCGCGGTATCGACGCCGACGCCGGGTTCGGCGAGGCTGCCGGCGTTGACGGCGGCCAGTACGTCGGGAGCGAGATCGGTTGGTATCCCCAGGAGTTCGCATACGATCGAGGCCACCACGACACCGCCGTAGTCCTGCGTCAGGTCGAATGAGCCTTGCGGCAACAGCAGATCGAGTCGCTGGTTCGCCAACTCGCGAATTCTCGCCTCCAGCCCGGCCACCGGCCGCGGCCGCAACGGCTGCGAATGTGCGCGACGGATCTGGCCGTACAGATCGGCGTCGAACACGGCGTGGAACGGCAGCGGATGCAGCGGCGGGTCGTCGACCGGCCCGGTGTTGTGGTCGGCCAGCACCGACGCGGCGGGCAAGGTTCCTTCGGACGCGACGAATGTCCCGTCGTTCATCTCCAGCACCCGCCAGATGTCGTCGAATCGGGACAGGGCGAAGGTGTCCCACTGCGGCATGTAGTACGCCGGATATTGGTCGCGCAGGATTTGGTAGTAGGGCAATGGGTTTGCCATTACTTCTGCGTCGAAAGGGTCGTAGCGGAAGTCCGACGGATTGTTCACTGCAGTGGTGAGGGTGGCAGGGCCTGCAGAATCGAGTCCTCCCAACCGTCGCGCAGGGCCGGAGCCACGCTCATCCAGGTGACGATTTCGGCGGGCGGGTTGTCCTTCCAGGACGGGTAGTGCTGCGCAAAACAATTCCAACCGCCGTCCAGTGCCCAGTAGTGGATGACCTCGTTGTAGCGGAACGTGGTGGTGAACGAGCCCAGCCATCGTTTGCCGGTGCGCTCAGACCATGGGACATAGAGGCGCTCCAGCTCGCGGATGTAGTCATCCTGACGACCCGGCTTGGTCTGCATGATCTCTTGAATCACAAGTGGCGCAGTGAAGTTGGCCTCGCGCAGCTGAGCCAGCGTTTTGTTGCTCGGCCCCGGGTACATGATGCGGCCCTCCCCCGACGCGCCGATGCCGGCCAGAAACGCCGACCACTTCCCGGCCGCGACCTCATGGCTGCCGCCGCGTGCCTGGGCCGCCCCGATCCGCGCGTAGTCGGCGAACCCGTCGATCTCCCAAATGATCGTCACCTGCGGCCAGTGACCGTTGTAGGGGGTGCATTCCCACATTGCGAACAGTCGTGCGCCGAGCTCGTCCATCATCGGCTGATAAATGTCGGTGAACAGCTCGGTGAATCGGTCACTTCGGCCCGACCCCAGCGCGATCGTCTCGTGCAGGTACAGCAGCGTGTGGCGGTAGTACTTCTTCATGTTGCTAGCCAAGCCGAATCAGCTCCGATTCGACCGGCAGGCAACTAGCCGCGTCACGCACCAGTGTTTCGGTGGAATCTACTGCGTCGCAGCCAATCCCGGCCGCGGCAAGGGCGTGGCTCTTGAACAACCGTGCCGCGCCGCTGAGCACGTGCTGCACCGTGGTCATCCCCCGGTTCACCTCGAGGGGCCAACCGTCACCCCAGAGGGCGACGTCGGTAGACCGGTGATTCAGCGCCTTGAGGACGCGGGCCTGAACGGTTGCATCCGCGGTGAACGCCTCGGCGCTGACCGCCAGCCCCTGGCCCGCCGAACGGGTGAACCACGACTCCAGATCCACCGCCGCCACCCCGAGAATGCGCAGGGGCCGGGTGTCCCAGCCCTGCGGCAACAGCACGGTCACCTCCCAACCAGCCGCCACCCGGTCGTACATCCACCCGCCTGCCGCGCACACCGCGTCGCGCGTGCTGACGGCCACCACGTCGAGTCGGTATCGCAGACTCTCTGCATCCGCGCGAGGTCGCCCCGCCGCACCTCGCTTTCGGTAGTCGTCTTTTCGGTAGTCGTCGATGTCGAAAGTTCCAGTGACCATCCATCCATTCCTCACCATTCCCATTGCCACGGATCGTGGTGCCGACGGCGTGGCCTGGGCGCTTGTCATGGGCTGTCACCGCCTCACCGTCTGGTCCGACCGGGTGACGCGGCTCACCGGACAGCGTGACACTTCAAGGCGATTTTGTAAAGGTCCGCGAGATGCGTCAGGGGTTGTGGCGGGCCCGAAGTTCGGCGAGCACTTCCGCGGTGTGCTGCCCGAGTTGCGGTGCGGCGGAACGCGGCGCCCACGGTGTGCCATGGAAATCCGCCGGGGTGGCGACCATCGGAATACCTGCTTCGCCGTCCGGCACGTCGACGATCCCGCCCGCCGCGTGGAACTGTTCGTCCGCCACGACGTCTTCCAGGGCGTTGACCGGTGACCAGAAGAAATCCGGTTCGTTTGCGAAGACCTCCGACCAGTCGTCAAGCGACTTCGTAGCGAAGATCTCGTCCAGGGCGGCGACGAGTTGACCGGCGTTGGCGGCCCGGGACCGCGCGTCGCCGTATCGCGGATCCGTCAGCCACTCCGGCTTGCCGACGGCGCGGCACAGCGCAGGCCAGTGCCGATCGGCCTCCAGCCCGACGATCCAGAAACGTCGACCGTCGCCGGCGGCGTAGTTGTTCATGCAGGGATTGCCCATCGACTCCCGCTGTCCGATGGCGATCGGTTGGCCGGTGAGCAGATAGGTGTTGAGGTCGAAGCTCACGGTGTAGGCGCCCTGGCGGTACAGCGACGTGGTCACCAGTTGTCCTTCGCCGGTGCGCTCGCGGGCCAGCAGCGCCGCGCACACGGCCGCGGCCAGGGTCATGCCCGCCGAATGGTCGCCCATGCCGCCACGCTGAAACGGCGGTGTGTCGCCGGGCCGGGTGAGCAGGTGGGCGACGCCGGCGCGCGACCAGAATGCCGCCACGTCGTACGCGGCGCGGTCGGCGTCGGGTCCGGTTTCGCCGTAGCCGGTGATCAGTCCGTAGACCAGCCGCGAGTTGCGATCGCGGACCGACTCGTAGTTCAGTCCGAGCCGCTGCAACGCTGCTGGACGCACATTGGTGACGAAAACATCTGCGTCGGAGAGCAATTCGAATGCGGTGTCGCGGCCGTCGGCGGTGGTGAGGTCCAGCACGATGCTGCGCTTGGAGCGGTTGTCCATCTCGAACGGCGGGTTGACCCCGAGGTCGCAGCCCAGCATCCGGCCGAACAGCCGTCCCGGATCGCCGGTCGGTGGTTCGATCTTGACGACGTCGGCGCCCCAATCCGCCAGGATGCCGCCGGTAGCCGGTCCGGCCACCCACACTCCGAGCTCGACGACTTTGATGCCTTCCACCGGTCCCGCCATGGCTTATTCCTACCGGTTCCTACCGGCGAATGTGGGGTTGTGTTACGGCGACCCCGATCTACGCGCACAATATGTCCACAGTCAGCGCGGAAGAAGGTGAGCATGAGTCTGGTCGCCGGACGCGGTCCGCTGGGCAAGGATCCCGCCGGGCGGTTTGCTCCCCCGGTACCCGCCGGCCTTGTCTATATCGAGCCACATCCGCGGCGGATACAGGCTTTTCGACAAAACCAACTGGTGATCGACACCGAACACGCGCTGATGGTGCACCGACCGGGCCGTCCACTCAGCTATGTCTTCCCGGCCGACGAGGTCGGTGAACTGCCAACCGAGCCCGAACCGGAGGCGCCCGGTTTTGTCCACGTCCCATGGGATTCCGTCGACGCTTGGCTGGAGGAGGGCCGCAAACTCGTCCACTACCCGCCGAATCCGTACCACCGGGTGGACTGCCGTCCCACGCAGCGCCGTCTGCGCGTGTCGGTGGACGACACCGTGCTGGTCGACACGCACGACACCGTCATTCTCTTCGAGACGGCGCTCGCCCCGCGGCTCTACGTGGACCCCGCGCATGTTCGCACCGACCTGCTGCGCCGGACCGCTACGACGAGCTACTGCAACTACAAGGGCGTGGCCACATATTGGTCCGCGCTAGTCAACGACACGATGATCGACGACGTCGCGTGGAGCTATCGGGATCCTCTTCCGGAAAGCCTGCCGATCAAGGGGTTTCTGAGCTTCGACGAAACCCGCGCCGACGTGCTGGCCGAGCTGCCCGGCTGACTCCGCGAAAGTGCAACTGCCAACGTATTTCCCGAGTACCGGCGTCGGCAGTTGCACTTTCGCGGCTACTGATAGCTAGGGCGCCCGAGGCCGAGCTCGTGTTGAGCGATCATATTGCGGAACACTTCGAGCGTGCCGCCGTAAATCCCCGTCGGTAACGACAGCCGGAAGAGGTATTCCGCTGCGCCGTCGCCGACGGCACCCGGAGCATCGGTCGGCAACGCCGATGCGCTGCCCAAGATGTCCATCAGATCGGGCGATATGTCGCGCATCGTCTGGGCAAGCGCGACGCGTCCGAACATGCCCGGCGTGGACAGCGCGGCTTCCATCCGCGCAAAGCTGCGGCCAAGGCGGTAGCGTACCGAATCGTCGTCCGCATCGGCACGGGCCGCGACCGCGTCCACCGCCTCGGCCATCACCATGCCGTGGCCGGACATCGCCGAAATGCTCTGCAAGCCATGGTCTTCGGGATCGACGATACCGTGCTCGGAGTCAAGTGCGGACCGCATCACCGTCCAGCCACCGTTGACTTCACCGATCCGGTACAGGTCGTCAACGCGCACGTCGCTGTAGTAGACGATGTTGGTGCGATCGCCGTCCAGCGTGCGGATGCCCTGAATCTCGATGCCCGGCGAATCCAGCGGCACCAGGAACATGGTCAGGTTCTTGTGTTTGGGCCCTTGCGGGTCGGTGTTGGTGAGCAGGAACACGTACTTGGCGTTCTGCGCGTTTGAGGTGAACATCTTCGAGCCGTTGATAACCCATTCGTCGCCGTCACGCACCGCGCGGGTCTTGCAGGTGGCGACGTCCGAGCCGCCGTCCGGCTCGGTGTAGCCCAGGCAGAGCCGGATCTGTCCAGAGAGAACCCCGGGCAACACCTGCGTGCCGAGCTCCGGCTTGCCGAACTGCTCCACCAACCGCGCGACGACGGACGTGGTTCCCCAGTGGTACCAAGGCGTGTGAGCCCTGGCGACCTCGAGTTCGAAGATCCGCCGGCGCACGGGGTCGAATCCACCTTCGGACTCGAGCTTCCAGTCCGCGGCCAGGTAACCCGCTTCACCGAGCGCCAAATGCACTTGCTCATCAAAGTTTTCGCCGAGCGCGCGATCGCGACGGCGTACCTCGTCGGTGACGTGTTCGGCCAGGAACGCCCGTGTCCTGTCGCGGAAAGCCTGGTCTTCAGCGCTGAGCGCGACCTGCGAGAAATCCATTCACATCACGTCGATGACAAGCGCCCGGAAGCGGTCGATGGTCTCCAGCGCGTGGGCCAGACTGTCACCGGGCAGGCCGACCTGCACCCAGGTAACACCCACTGCCGCAAGCTTTTCCAGACCACTCAGGTAGGCGTCGGAATGAAAATCTTCGCCGGCGGAGCTGCCACCTTCGAAGTTGGTGAAGGTGATGTCGATCGCGGACCAGTCCCGGCCGGCCGCATCGCATCGGCGCCGCAAGTCCTCGATGCCCTCGTTCAGACGCTGCACCGAGTCGATGACCGCGGTGCCTGCCGTCTGGGCCAGCTGCGCCGGTGCGGGAAATGGACACCAACCGTCACCGTACCGGGCGACTCGCTCGCGAGACGCGGCCGTGTTGCCACCGACCCATATCGGCGGCTGAGTACTCGGCCGGGGGTGCGCGGTGATGCCTCGGGCGCTGAAATGCTTTCCTTCGAAAGAAATATCGTCGCCGGACCAGACCGCCCGGATCACCTGCAGGGCTTCCTCGAACAGCTCGGCGCGCTCGTCGTAGTTCACACCCAGCGCCGCGAATTCCCGCTTGAGGTAACCCACCCCGACGGCGAGGGTGAAACGGTCCCCCGACAACAGGGCCAGCGTCGCACCGGACTTGGCCACAACGAATGGATTCCGGTACGGCAGCACCACGATATTGGGTACCAGGCGTATCCGCGTCGTCCGTGCGGCAGCGAAACCCAGTGCTACGAAAGGATCCAACGCGTCGTGTCCGCCCGCTTCCAGCCAGCGCTGGGAGGGCGCGGGGTGGTCGGTGAACCCGAATCCGTGAAACCCCGCGGCCTCGGCAGCCGCCGCCACCGCGGCAATGCTGTCGCCACTCAACAGCTCCGGGTTGTACGGATGGCTGTGCATCGGGTGAGTGATCGCGAATTGCATGGTCGTTGCAGCCGCTAGAAACGGGACCGCGAGTCGATTGCGGTGTCGGTGGTGCGCAGCGGACGGATCAGGGACTCCTGCGCGAAGGACGCCAACAGTTCGCCCTCCTCGGTGTGCACCGCGCCGCGCACGTAGGACATGCCCGCTCCGACCTGGGTGCTCTCGTGGGTGTACAACAGCCAGCCGTCCCAGTGCACCGGTTCATGGAAGGCGACCGAGATCGTCATCGGCGCGGTGGACACGGTCAGGTGTGCCTGGCTGGTTCCGATGCCCGGGTGCGCGCGCATGGTCGTGGAAATCCCCAGGTGGCCGGTGAAATATGCAAGCAGCGCTTTGGCTAGATCGTCCCGCTCCGGGATCGGGTCGTAACGCAGCCACGCATAGAGCTCCGGTGGCCCCACCTCATCCGGGCTGTTGACGTCCGTCACGTCGACCAGCCGCAGCTCGCGTCCGATCATCGGCATCTCGGAAGGGTTGGCCTCGGCAGGCCCGGCCACATCGGGCCGCGGCAAGTGGTGGCGGATGACGTCGTCAGTCGGGACGTCGGCCAGCACCGTCACGCTCATGCAGCGCCGGCCGTTCTGGTGCGCGGCGACGATCGCGGTGGCGGTGGACCGGCCCTCGGCAACCACATCGAGGACCAGTTCGACCGGCGGTCCGACCGTGACGGCACGAGAGAACACCGCGTGGGCAGAGCGCACCGATTTGTCCGGGAATCGTTTGGCCGCAGCGACAATCGCCTGGGCGAGCACCTGGGTGCCTTCCACCACCTGCCGACCGTCCTGACCTGAGAGTCCGGTGTCGCCGGTGAACCGATCGGACCCGTCCGCCGCTACGTCGAACAGATCGAGGAGGCCGCCAACCGACCACTGGGCTTGATCAGATTCTGTCGTCAACACGTTCACCTCTCGCTCCCGGAACTCACGGCTCAGCGTGACACTTTGCGCATTGCTTGTAAAGCTCGGACGCGTACCGCCCCACGTTGACAGCGACACCGTCGGTGCATGACACTTCTGCAGTGATTTGTAACGTCATGACGGAGCCCACCGCCCTGGCCCAGGGCTTTTGCTTCGGCGAAGGTCCGCGGTGGTTTGAGGGACTGCTGTGGTTCTCCGACATGCTGGGTGAGGCCGTACACACCTCGGACATGCGCGGCTCATTGACCACGCTGCCGCTGCCCGGCCACACACCGTCGGGTCTGGGTTTCCGGCCGGACGGCTCACTGCTGATCGTCTCGACCGAAGACCGGCAGGTGCTGCGCTACGACGGCGAAACCGTGGCAACCATCGCCGATCTGTCCGACGTGACGGCCGCCAACCTCGGCGACATGGTGGTCGACGACGCGGGCCGGGCGTACATCGGATCTCAGCAGCTCAGCAACGGCCTCATCGTGCGCCTCGATCCGGACGGCAGTGCCACCGTCGTTGCCGACGACCTGGACTTTCCCAACGGCATGGTCATCACACCGGACCGCACGACGCTGATTGTCGCCGAGTCGGTCGCCCGGCGACTGACCGCCTATACCATCGGCGACGGCGGCGCGCTCACCGACCGACGCCTCTTCGCCGACGGCCTCGACGGCCCGCCCGACGGCGTCGCGCTGGACGCCGAGGGCGGAGTGTGGACGTCCATGACGCTGGCGCATCAGTTCGAGCGGGTCGTCGAGGGCGGCGCCGTGACGGACCGAATCGACATGGGTGAGCGGGTAGCCATCGCCTGCGCGCTCGGCGGCCCCGAACGCCGCACGCTGTTCCTGCTGTCCAGCACCGACGCCTATCCCCAGCGCCTGGCCGGCACCCGGCTCTCTCGGCTCGACGCCGTCACGGTCGCCACGCCCGGCGCCGGTCTGCCCTGAAACCCCTGCAAAGGTGAATACATGTCCGATTCGTATTACGAGCTGATCGACGACACCGACGCTCTCGGAGAGAAGTTCAGGGCCACCGACCTGGCCCGGGGCACCTGGTCGGCGTCGATACAGCACGGCGCACCCGTGTCGGCGCTGCTGGTCCGCGCGCTGGAACGCTGCGAGCAGCGCGAGGACACCAGGCTCAGCCGGGTGGTCATAGACCTGCTCGGGCCGGTGCCGGCCGAAGGCGACCTGTGGGTCCGCCCCACGCTGGAACGCAGCGGCAAGCAGATCGAGCTCGTCGCCGCCGAGATGCTGGCCGAAGGCCCCGACGGCCCGCCGCGGCGCGTCGCCCGGGCCAGCGGCTGGCGATTGCAGCACCAGGACACCCAGGCCGTGGCGCATTCGGCAACGCCCCCTACGCGCCCGGTGAGCGAGGCGCACCCCCGCAACCTCGCGGCCCGGAAATGGGACCGCAACTACGTGCACAGCTTGGAGTGGCTCTGGTTGACCGAGCCGCTGACGCCCGGCCCGGGCGAATCCTGGATCAAGCCGACAGTCGACCTGGTCAAAGGCGAGGCCATGACCCAGTTGGAGCGATTGTTCGCGGTGGCCGACTGCGCCAACGGCATCGGCAGCAAACTCGACATCACCAAGTGGACATTCATCAACACCGATCTGGCCGTGCATGTGTTCCGGGTCCCCGACGGCGACTGGATCGGTATCCGGGCGAAAACCCATTACGGGCCGGACGGCATCGGGACCACGGTCGGCACGCTGTTCGACGGGCGGGGCGCGATCGGCGCCATTCAGCAGTCAGTATTGGTCCGCCGGCGCCCAGAGCGTCCGAGACGTCCGGAGACGGGAAAGTGACCAGTTCTCCGCCGACGCGGTTAGGGTCTCAACTATGAGCCAGGCGGCCCAGACGACGGATTTCGGCGAAACCGACACTTCTACTCGTCAACGGATTCTCGCAGCCACCGCCGAGGTACTCGGACGCAGCGGGACCACGAAGCTGAGTCTTTCCGAAGTCGCGGCCCAGGCCGGAGTATCCCGGCCCACTTTGTACCGCTGGTTCGCATCCAAACAGGAGTTGCTGTCGGCGTTTTCACGCTACGAGCGCCACAGCTTCGAAAGCGGACTGGCCAAGGCGACCGCGGGTCTGAAGGGCGTCGAAAGGCTGGACGCCGCATTGCGATTCATCGTCGAATGGCAGTACTCGTACTCCGGGGTGCGGATGGTCGACGTCGAACCCGAGCACGTCATCGGACAGGTCTCGCGGGTGATCCCGGAGATGCGCGAGGGTCTGCAAAGGCTGCTGCCCGGCCCGAACGCCGCGGTGAAGGCCGCAACGGTGATCCGGATCGCGATCTCGCACTACATAGTCCGCAGCGACGACGCCGACCAGTTCCTGGCCCAGTTGCGCCACGCCGTCGGCATCAAAAACACCAGCTAGTCCCCCCGCGAAAGTGCAACTGGGAACGCATTTCTCGAGTAGCACCGTCGGCAGTTGCACTTTCGCGGCAAAGGCGACTAGAACAACACGGCGGGATTCAGATAGCCGGTGGGATCCAACGCCACCTTGACCGTGCGCATCGCGGCGATGTCGGCGGCCTCCCGCGACATCGACAGATAGGCCCGCTTGCGGCTGCCGACACCGTGTTCGGAGCTGACGTTGCCACCGCACGCGGCAGTCAGGTCCATCATCGCGGCGAAGAGTTCGGCTTCGGCATCGACCGCGCAACGCAACACGTTGAAATGCAGGTTGCCCTCGCCGATGTGGCCGAACACGACCGGCAACGCCTCGGATACCCGTGACCTGACCAAATCGATTGCATCCCTTACAAACCCGCTGATCGACGACAACGGCAACGACACGTCGAACTTCAACGGTGGCCCGTACATGCCGAGCACCTCGGGAACAGATTCACGCACGCGCCACAAGCGTTGCTGCGCGGCGACATCCACGCCGACCGCGGGCTCACCGCACAACCGTGCGCTCTCGAGCAGGCCGGCCAGACGCTCGGTCTGGTCGTGGTCGGCGGCCAGCTCCACAAGGAGCATCCAGTCGCCGGCCACGGGTGCGCCGACCCCGAGGCGCTCACCGGTCAAAGGGGCCAGCCGGGCGTCGACCAACTCCAGCGCGGCGATGCCGTCCAGGTCCCGGAAGGTGCGGCCGGCGTCGACCAGTGCTTCGAGGTCGGCGAACCCGCAGATCGCCGTCACCCGGTGCGACGGCATCGGATGCAACCGCAGGTCCAGCCCGGTGATGACACCCAGAGTGCCTTCGGCTCCGACGAACAGCGCCGGCAGGTCGTAGCCGGTGTTGTCGCGGCGCACCCGGCTGTGGCGGCGCAGCACCGAACCGTCGGGCAGGGCGACGTCCAAACCGACGACCTGTTCGCCCATGTTGCCGTAGCGGACGGTTCGCAGCCCGCCCGCATTGGTCGACGCCATACCGCCGACCGTCGCTGTGTCCCGGGCCCCCAAGTCCACGCCGAACAGCAGCCCGGCCGCGCTCGCCGCGTGCTGCACCGCCGCCAGGGTGGCTCCGGCACCGGCCTGGATGCGTCGCTCGACAGGGTCGACATCGCTTACCGCGCAAAGTCTTTCGGTGGACAGCAGCACGTCGTCGTGCTCGGGCACGGTACCCGCCACCAGCGAGGTGCGGCCGCCCTGCACAGTGACGTAGGCACCCGCGTCGCGGCACACCCGCAGCACCTCGGCGACCTGGTCGGACGAACCGGGCCGTACCAGGGCACCGGCCCGGCCCCGATAGCGTCCGGTGTGGTCGACGCTTCGGGCGGCCAGCACGTCGGGGTCGGTGACGACGTGATTGGCACCGACCGCGCCCGCCAGGCTGCGCAGCAAGCTTGCGGTCATACCGCCATCAAAATTGTTTGTGCGGCACGTCGGTCACCAGGCCGCCGTCCATGATGAACTCGCTGCCCGTGGCGTACGACGACTCGTCGCTGGCCAGGAATACGACGAATGTCGACACTTCCCGCGACTCGGCCGGACGGCCGAGCGGGATGGTGACCATGTCGTCGGGCAGGTGAGCGGTCATCGGGGTGCGGATGAAGCCGGGGTGCAGCGAATTGACCCGAATGTTCAACGGCGCCAACTCCAAAGCCGCCGACTTCGTCACACCGCGTACCGCCCACTTGGACGCGACGTAGGGGTGCACAGCCGGGGCGCCGCGCAGTCCCTCGATCGACGAGACGTTGATGATCGAGCCGCCCCCGGCTTCCGTCATCGGGTCGACGGCTACCCGCATGCCCAGGAACGTCCCGGTGAGGTTGACGTCGATCACCTTCTGCCACTTGGCCATATCGAATTTCCGCACCTGGCCGAGCGCGACGATTCCGGCGTTGTTGACCAGCACGTCGAGCTTTCCGAATTCGCCGGTCGCGGTCGCGGCGGCGGCTTCCCACTGGTCGAGTTGCGTGACGTCGAGGTGTACATAACGTGCGGCCTCACCGATTTCGTCGGCAAGCGCCTTACCCTCCTCGTCGAGGATGTCGCCGATCACCACCTTTGCGCCTTCGTCCACCAGCATCCGTGCATGCGAAGCACCCATCCCGCGCGCACCACCGCTGATGAGCGCGACCTTGCCCGCTACCCGTCCCACGTTTCCCACAGATTGGTCCCTTCGGTTTAGTTGGTCACCAAAGCATTTGGCGTGTACAGGCCCTTACCGGTGACCAGCGGCAGGTCGAGTGTCGTCCTGATGCCCGGCGGCGCGGCGATCACCGCGGGGATGGCGTTGACGACTCGCCCGGCAGCGCCGAGGATCGCGGCGTAATTGTGGTCGCCGTTGCGACTGCTCGGCACGATGTCCACGGCATAGGACGGCTCGCCGGTGATCTCGATGCGATACGAGCCGCCGCCGGCGGCCGGTTGCCGCCAGTCGGGTCGCAGGTCGGGACGCAGTCGGGTGATGTGCTCGACGATAATTGCCGGGTGGCCGTCGACCATGCCGCGGATCTCGAACTGCAGCACGGCCTGGGTTCCCTTGGCCACGTGTCCCACCGCGATGTCGAAGTCCTCGGGTGCCGGCTCGCGCTGGTATGACTCGGTGATCTGGTCGACTCGGATGCCGAGGCCGGCTGCCAGCTGACGGATCGCGGTACCCCAGGCGATGCTGAGCACGCCCGGCTGCAGCAGCATCGGCACTTCGTCGAGTGGCCGCGCGAACCCCATGTAGTACATGACTTCCGCGCCGTCATAGCTGGCGTAGTCGTGGATTTCCATGCAGCGTACCTGCTCGATGCGCTGGCAGGTGCCGGCCAGCGCTAACGGCAACAGGTCGTTGACGAACCCCGGATCCACACCGCTGATGAAGATGCTTGAATTACCCTGCCGCGCAGCGTCTTCCACTCGGTTGATGTACTTGTCGGGCATGACACCCCAGGGGTATTGCAGCAGCCCGGGTGCGGATCCCACGACGTTGCAGCCGGCGGCCAGGATACGCATCACGTCGGCCATGGCGTCGGGCAGCCGGGTGTCGCCCATGGCGCAGTAGACGACACAGTCGGGCTCGGCCGCCAGCAGGGCGTCGAGGTCGGCGACGGCGGTGACACCCGTGTGGACATCGACGCCGGCGAGCACCCCGGCGTCACGGCCCACCTTCTCCGGCGACGACACGCACAACCCGGTCAGCTCGAACTGCGGATTGGTGATGAGCTCGGTCAATGCCATCCGGCCGACATTTCCGGTGCCGACATGGGCGACGCGGATCGCCATGAGAGTCCTTTCGTCCCCGGCCTGAACAGCCCCGAAAACTTTCTAGACAGTAGTCCACATTTTTTACGGCGCCTTACCGGGCTCGATTTATCACGCCGAGCCGTAACCGGGCACAATTGGAACCTTGATGGCACAGCGGGAGGATGTCCAGTTCACATCGGGTGGCGACCTGATCAGCGCCTGGCTGTACCGGCCCGCAGATCGCGAGGACAACGTGCCGCTGCTGGTGATGGCCCACGGCCTGGGCGCGGTGCGCACCATGCGCCTGGATGCCTACGCCGAACGCTTCAGCTCGGCCGGCTACGCCTGCCTGGTGTTCGACTACCGAAACTTCGGTGACAGCGGGGGTCGGACGCGCCAGCTGCTCGACATCGACATGCAGCTGGCGGACTGGGCTGCGGCCGTCTCGTATGCCCGCACCCTGGCCGGCGTCGACCACTCCCGGATCGGCTTGTGGGGTACGTCGTTCGTGGGCGGGCACGTGATCGCGTCGGCATCCCGGCTGCCGGGGATAGCCGCCGTTGTCGCGCAGTGCCCGTTTACCGACGGCATCGCGTCCATCCGCGCGGTGAATCCGCTGACCGCGGCTCGCATCACTGCGCGGGCGGTGCGCGACCTCGTCGCTGCGCGGCTGGGCAGACCTCCGGTCATGATCCCGACGGCGGGCGAACCCGGCGAGGTGGCATTGATGACCGCCCCCGACGCATACGCCGGCTACCTGAGGCTGGTCCCCGACGGTGTGGAGCTGCGCAACGAGGTCGCGGCGCGTATCGGCATCAAGATCCTCACATACCGCCCGGGCCGCAGCGCCAAGAAAATCGCCTGCCCGATCCTGTTCTGCGTGTGCGAAACCGATTCGGTGGCTCCGGCCGGGCCCACGCTGCGCTACGCCGCCAAGGCGCCCCGCGGCGAGGTGAAGACGTATCCCGAAGGGCACTTCGCCATCTATGTCGACGACGCGTTCGAACGAGCCGTCGCCGACCAGCTCGCCTTCCTCGACAGGCATTTGCAGCCCGCGAGCCGGTAGCCGGATCGAGTTGGGGGAAACGCCGAACTTCGCGTCAGCACCCCTTTATGCTCTGTCCGTACTTCGAGGGGTCCCGTACTTCGAGGGTCCGTACTGGGAAGGACAGGATGTCGTACGTGTTCACCGCCCCGGAGATGTTGGCGAAAACGGCTGGGGACGTAAAAGACATCGGTTCGGCGATAAGCACGGCCAGCGCGAACGCAGCGGTCCCGACCACCGCTTTAGTCCCGGCGGCCGAGGACGAAGTCTCGGCGGCTATCGCAAAGCTCTTCGGCGCGTACGGCGAGGAATACCAGGCACTCGTCGCACAGGCTGAGGCGTTCCACGCCCAGTTCACCCAGACGCTGGCCGCCGCGGGCACCGCCTATACAGAAGCGGAAGCCGGCAACGCCGCGCTGATGGCAGGGGCTTCCAGTGCCCAAACTGCCCCGAATGTCCTGAGCGCCCTCACCACGCCATTCCAGTCGCTGTTGGGGCCGACGTCCGTCGGCACCGGAGGGTCCAACGGGATCGTCGCGCTGAATTCGGTCGCCAAGGCGACGTCCGCAGACCCGCTGGTTGCGTTGATCATGGGCGGCACCTTCAACCCGACGCCCGATCCCGGTTATGTGACGAACGTTTTCAACTCGTACATTCAGCCCAACCCACTCTTCGCCGGCGCCACCCCGCAAGGCCTGTTCACGCCCGAGCAGTTCTGGCCATTTTCACCGAACCTCGGCAATCTCACATTCGGCCAGTCGGTCACCCAGGGCGTCACCCTGCTGGACGACGCGCTGAGAGGTCCCACCGGGGTGCTCACGCAAGGCAACAGCGCCGTCGTCTTCGGATACTCGCAAAGCGCCACCATCGCCACCAACGAGATCAGAGCCCTGATGGCGGCGGGCTCGCCGTATCAGGGCCAGCTGTCCTTCGTGATGATCGGCGATCCCAACAACCCCGTCGGCGGCATCCTCGAGCGTTTTCCCGGCTTCTACATCCCGTTCCTGGATGTGCCCTTCAACGGTGCCACCCCGCCGAATTCCCCGTACCCGACCAGCATTTACACGATCCAGTACGACGGCGTCGCCAACGCCCCGCAATACCCGCTCAATCCCGTGTCGGACCTCAACGCCGTCATGGGCTACTTCTATCTGCACCACACCTATCCCGATCTGACGGCCGCTCAGGTTGCCAACGCGGTGCAGTTGCCGACCTCGCCCGGTTACACCGGTAGCACCGACTACTACATGTTTCTGACGCAGGACCTGCCGCTGGTGCAGCCGATTCGTTCAATTCCCGTACTGGGCGACCCCATCGCCGACATCTTTCAGCCCGATCTGCGGGTGCTGGTCGACTTGGGCTACGGCGACTACGGGCCGGGCCTGAACTACGCCAACGTTCCGACGCCGGCCAGTTTGCTGTCGGTCCCCAACCCGTTCACTGTCCTCCCCGACCTCGCCATCGGAGCCGTGCAGGGGCCGCAAGCCGCCCTGGTCGATCTCGGGTTGTTGCCACAGTCGGCGTTGCCGACCGCGTACCCCTACCTCCCGTCGCTGGATCCGGGCCTGAACTTCTTCCTGGGCCAGCCGAGCGTGACGGGCCTATCGCTGCTCAGTGGCGCCGCAGGCGACGTATTGGAACTGATTCCGCCGATCACATGACCCGGCCTGGCGCCGATAGCGCCGGCGCCATCACATTTCAAACCGCAACATGCCCTGTTTCTCGGTACTGGAGTGGTTGGTGTGACGAGGCGCCACCGCCTTACCGCCCCAGCGGCGAATTTTTGCGGATCGACTCGTCGCGAATCAGCCCTCGCAGCAGTGCGGTGCTGAATTCGGCGGCGATTTCCTTGGCGGTGCGCCGTCCGCTCGGCCGCAGCCACCGGTAGCTGCCCAGCGTCATGCCGATGTAGCCCAGCGCTACCACATGCGAATCGCACTCGTAGAACTCGCCACTGGCGATCCCGCGGTCGATCAGGCCGTGCACGTGCTCGTAGACCTGAGCTTCCTTTTCCCGCACCTCGGCTACCTGTTCGGTGGTGAACCACTCGGTGATGTAGGGCTGTTCCTGGAAGTACACCGCGGCCCGTTCCGGATTAATGGCGATCCCGGTAAGCAGCCGGACGGTGTACTGGTAGAGCGCTTCGCGGGCCGACCAGGAGGGATCGTCGTGCACAGCGGCCAGGGTGCCCTCGGCGGCCTGCCGGTAGATGTCGAAGAGGATCAGCGACTTGCTGGCGTAGTAGTGGTAGACGGTCGCTTTGTTCAGTCCGATCACGTCGGCCACATCGTCCATCCGGGTGCCGTGATAGCCACGGGCCGCGAACAGCTTGGTGGCAACAGCCAGCAGCTCTTCGCGGCGCGTGAGCCCGTTCTCGGATGGCATCTCAACTCTCTTCGTCGCTGCCCGGGAGCGCCGGACGCAGGTCCGGTTAGGGAAAGTTATCAATCAACTGGTTGGACAGTCTAAGCAAGGCCACTATGCCTGTCGCACGGACACGCATGCGACTAGACTTCTGTCACGAGCTAGGTCGCGAGCCGATGGTGTGTGGATGCATGTGGGAGAGGTGGGGCTGAATGGATCCGAATCCGGACTACGACGTGAGCGACGAGATCGAGTTCTTCTTCAGGTACCTCACCTGGGGGCTGCGGGGGGTCGAAGACGGCAACGGATACCCGCCACCTGCGTACCCGCCCGTCTAACCAGCTGCGAGCACCCCGACCGACGCCCGACGGACGTCGGTCGGGTTTATAGCGCCTTGAGTTCCTCTGCCACCTCGGTCACCGATTTCTTGGCATCCCCGAACAGCATCGTCGTCCCGTCCGCGTAGAACAGCGGATTGTCGATGCCGGCGAATCCCGAGTTCATCGACCTTTTGAGCACGATCACCGACTTCGACTTGTCCACGTTGAGGATCGGCATGCCGTAGATCGGGCTGGACGCTTCGTTGCGGGCCGCCGGGTTGGTGACGTCGTTGGCGCCGATGACGATGGTGACGTCGGTGCGGGCGAACTCGTCGTTGATGTCGTCCATGTCCTTCATGGCGTCGTAGTCGACTTCGGCCTCGGCCAGCAGCACGTTCATGTGACCGGGCATCCGGCCGGCGACAGGGTGGATCGCGTATTTGACCGGGACGCCCTTGTCTTCCAGCAAGCCGGCCAGGTCTTTGACGGCGTGCTGGGCCTGCGCGACGGCCAAGCCGTAGCCCGGCACCACGATCACCTGGTTGGCGTAGGCCATCTGAATCGCGGCATCGGCGGCCGAGGTGGATTTGACGTGCTTGTCGCCGCCGCCATCGGCGCTGGGGGCCACGCCACCGCCGCCGAAACCGCCGGCGACGATCGCGGGGATGGACCGGTTCATCGCCTTGGCCATCAGGTTGGTCAGGATCGAACCCGACGCGCCGACGATCATGCCGGCCACGATCATCGCCGTGTTGTTCAGCGCCAGTCCCGCCGCTGCGGCCGACAACCCGGTCATCGCGTTGAGCAGCGAGATCACCACCGGCATGTCGGCACCGCCGATCGGCAGCACCACCATCAAACCCAGCACTCCGGCGGCAGCCAACAGGCCGATCATCCACCACAGTGATGCTCCGCCGCTACCGGGCTGGGCGTGCACTCCGACCACCACCGCGGCCGCGATCGCAGCGGCCAACAGGAGTAGGTTGACCGGCTGCTGTAGCTTGCCCAGGCCGATCGGCCGGCCGGAGATGATCTCCTGCAGCTTGCCGAAGGCGATGATCGATCCCCAGAACGAGATCGACCCGATGATCGCGGCGAACAACGACGCCACCACGATGTGCACCGTCGGCTCCTCGTGGTGCCGGAAGGCCGAAAACCCGTCAGTCTCCATGAATTCCGCAAGCGAGATGAGCGCGACGGTTCCACCGCCGACGCCGTTGAAGAACGCCACCAGCTGCGGCATGGCGGTCATCTTGGTCCACCGCGCCGGCGGCACGCCGAGCACGACCCCGAGCACCAGGCCGGCGATGATCAGCCACCACTGGCCGGTGTGCCGGATCTTGATCAGGGTCGCCGTCACGGCCAGGGCCATCCCCACCGCCGCGATCAAGTTGCCACGCACCGCAGTCTTGGGCCCGGTCAGGCCCATCAACCCGTAGATGAACAGCGCGAAGGAGATGACGTACAGCCCGATTACCAAGTAGTTCATTTGGCCACCGGCGCTTCCGCTTTCTCGGCCTCAACGGCCGGGGCCTTCTTTTTGCCCTTGAACATGCCCAGCATCCGGTCGGTCACTATGAACCCGCCGATCACGTTCAGGGTCCCGAACACCACCGCGACGAACAGGATGATCTGCACGGCCAGCGACGGGTGCTCCACCTCTCCGAACACCACCAGCGCCCCGAGCACGACGATGCCGTGGATGGCGTTGGTGCCCGACATCAGCGGGGTGTGCAGGGTGTTGGGGACCTTGGAGATCACCGCGAACCCGACGAACCCGGACAAGACCAGGATGGCCAGGTTGGACAGCAGTTCGTCATACATGCCGTGCATCAAGAGTCCTCTCGATCGCGCGTGACACACGATTCCGCGACGACTTCGTCGTCGAAATCGGGAGCCAGCTTGCCGTCCTTGATCAACAGGTCGAGCAGCGCGGTGATGTTCTTGCTGTAGAGCTCGCTGGCGTGCTCGGGCATCGTCGCCGGTAGGTTCAGTGGGGCGGCGATGGTTACGTCATGTTTGACGATCGTCTGCCCGGGCTCGGTGAGCTCGCAGTTGCCGCCGGTCTCGCCGGCCAGATCCACCACCACGCTGCCGGGCTTCATGGCCTGCACCGCGGCGGCGGTCACCAGCCGGGGCGCCGGGCGGCCCGGGACCAAAGCCGTGGTGATCACCACGTCGAACCCACTGATCGCTTCTTCCAGTGCCTTCTGCTGCTGCGCGCGTTCCTCGTCGGTCAGCTCACGGGCGTAGCCGCCCTCACCGGCAGCATCGATGCCGATATCCAGCCACTGTGCCCCCACCGAACGCACCTGGTCGGCCACCTCGGGGCGCACGTCGTAGCCGGTGGTTCGCGCACCCAGCCGTTTGGCCGTCGCCAGCGCCTGCAGGCCGGCGACACCGACCCCGAGCACCAGCACGGTGGCCGGCTTGACCGTGCCCGCCGCCGTGGTCAGCATCGGGAAGAACCGAGTCGACTCCGAGGCCGCGAGCAGCACGGCCTTGTATCCGGCCACGTTGGCTTGCGACGACAATGCATCCATCACCTGCGCGCGCGAAATCCGCGGGATGGCCTCGAGCGCAAATGCCTGCACACCGGCCTTCTTCAATGCACCGATCGAGTTCTCGGCGTCGCGCGGCGCCAGGAAGCCGATCAGCGTCTGACCGCTGCGCAACTTGCCGACCTCCTCGGCAGTCGGCGGCGCGACCTTCACCACCACATCGGCGCCCCACGCGTCGCCGATGCTGGCACCGGCCTGCGAGTAGAGCTCGTCGGGCAGCAGCGCGCGTTCTCCGGCGCCGGACTCGACCACCACCGCCACACCACTGTTCACCAGCGACGCGACCGCCTTTGGTACCAGCGCAACGCGCCGCTCGTCAGGTCCGGACTCGACGACCACCCCAACCTTCACGAGCCCTGTCTGCGCATCTGTCATGGCGCGTACATCTTCTTTCGTTACTCCAGCCCCGGTCTGATTGCTCAGCCACCCTACCGGGGGCGCGCTGCTGACCCGTTACCAGAGCGAGATCTCCCGGCCGTGCTCCGCTGCCCGGCGGGGCCCGAAGTATCGGCGCTCGGATTCGGCGATCAGCACGTCATTGATGCTGGCTTCTCGGCGTGACATTAACCCGGTCGGCGTGAATTCCCAAAGTTCGTTGCCGTAGCTGCGGTACCACTGATCGGCGCGGTCGTGGCACTCGTACTGGAACCGCACGGCAATTCGGTTGCCGGAAAAGCTCCACAGGCTCTTGCGTAGTGAATAGTCGAGCTCGCGCTGCCACTTGCGGGTCAAGAAGGCGACTATCTCGGCCCGGCCGACGAGGTGTTCGTCGCGGTTCCGCCACCGCGAGTCGATCGTGTAGGCCAGGCTGACCCGCTCGGGGTCGCAGGTGTTCCAGGCGTCCTCTGCGGCCTGCACCTTCTGGGTGGCGGTTTCCAGGGTGAACGGCGGGAATGGCGGGCGCGCCTCGTCAGTCATGCCCCGAAACTACGGCGAGCAGACAGAGAATCGCACAAATCGGTGCTCCCGCACGCGATTCTGCGTCTGCTCGCGGGCATTGAGCAGGCGTGTCATATCGTGGCCGTTATGGATTTCGCGATGTCGGACCAGGCCAGCGACTACCACAAGCGGTTGTCCGACTTCATGACGGAACACGTCTTTCCCGCCGAAGCCGAATACGACCGCTACCGCGAAGAGGCCGGCCCGAACGACCACACCGTGCCCCCGGTCATCGAAGAGCTGAAAGCCAAGGCCAAAGAGCGTGGCCTGTGGAACCTGTTCCTGCCGGCGGAGTCAGGCCTGACCAACCTGGACTACGCACCGCTGGCCGAGCTGACCGGCTGGAGCCTCGAGCTCGCGCCCGAAGCGCTCAACTGCGCGGCGCCCGATACCGGCAACATGGAGACACTGCATCTCTTCGCCACCGAAGAGCAGCGCACGCAGTGGCTGGAGCCGCTGCTGAACGGCGAGATCCGCAGCGCCTTCTCGATGACCGAGCCGGCGGTGGCCAGCAGCGACGCCCGCAACATCGAGACCTCCATCGTGCGCGACGGCGGCGACTACGTCATCAACGGCCGCAAGTGGTGGACGTCCGGTGCCGCCGACCCGCGCTGCAAGATCCTGATCGTCATGGGTCGCACCAATCCCGACGCGGCCAGCCACCAACAGCAGTCGATGGTGCTGGTGCCGATAGACACGCCGGGTGTGACGGTTGTCCGGTCGACGACGGTCTTCGGCTACCAGGACCAGCCCGGGCATTGCGAGATCATCTACGACAACGTCCGGGTGCCGGTCAGCAACCTGCTCGGCGAAGAGGGTGCCGGGTTCGCGATCGCTCAAGCCCGGCTGGGACCGGGCCGCATCCACCACTGCATGCGCGCGCTCGGCGGCGCGGAACGCGCGTTGGCTCTGATGGTGGACCGTGTCACCAACCGGGTCGCATTCGGGCGCCCGCTGGCCGAGCAGGGCGTGATACGAGAGGCAATTGCCAAGTCCCGCAACGAAATCGACCAGGCCAGGCTGCTGTGCCAGAAGGCGGCATGGACCATCGACCAGCACGGCAACAAGGCCGCCCATCTGCTCGTCTCGCAGATCAAGGCGGTGGCGCCGCGGGTGGCCTGCGACGTGATCGACCGTGCCATCCAGGTCCACGGCGCCGCCGGCGTAAGCGACGACACTCCGCTGGCCCGGATGTATGGCTGGCATCGCGCCATGCGAATCTTCGACGGTCCTGACGAGGTGCACATGCGATCCATCGCGCGCGCCGAAATCGGCCGGGAGAAGTCGGCGTTCGCCGCGGCGGTCACCTGACATGGCCGGGGAACTGTCGGGCGCGTGGAACTTCCGCGACGTCGCGGAAAGCACCGGGGCGCTGCGTCCGGGACGGCTGTTCCGGTCCAGCGAGCTGAGCCGTCTCGACGACGACGGCAGGGCAGAACTGCGCCGCTTGGGCATCACCGACGTCGCCGACCTGCGCGCGGCCCGGGAGGTTGCGCGCCGCGGTCCCGGGCGGGTTCCCGACAGTGTCGACATCCACCTGTTGCC
Organism: Mycobacterium sp. 852002-51163_SCH5372311; assembly: GCF_001667115.1. Taxonomy (GTDB): domain Bacteria; phylum Actinomycetota; class Actinomycetes; order Mycobacteriales; family Mycobacteriaceae; genus Mycobacterium. The sequence continues at coordinate 26,212 of NZ_LZIJ01000188.1, forward strand.
GCTGCCCGATCTCGGCGACAAGGAGCCGACGGACGAGGCGGCGCCACACGAGCGGGCGTTCCAGCAACTGCTGACCGAAAGCCCCGACGACGAACCGCTCGGCGAAGCCGCCGCGCGCCACATGACCAACGAATACCGCGGATTTCCCACCCGCAACGGCGCCCAACGCGCCGTGCATCGCGTGATCACGCTGCTGGCTGACGGACGGCCGGTGCTCACGCACTGCTTTGCAGGCAAGGACCGCACCGGCTTCGTGGTTGCGACGGTGCTGGAAGCGATCGGCGTCGACCGTGCCGCGATTGCCGCCGACTACCTGCGCAGCAACGACGCCGTGCCGCAACTGCGTAGCCAGATCACCGAGATGATCCGGCAACGCTCAGACACCGAATTGACCCCCGAGGTGGTCAAGTTCACCGAGGCCCGGCTGTCCGACGAGGTCCTCGGGGTCCGCGAGGAGTACCTGCTCGCCGCACGGGAGACGATCGATCAGACCTACGGATCGCTGGACAACTACCTGCGCGACGCAGGCGTCAGCGAAGCCGACATAGACCGGCTTCGCCACGCCCTGCTCGCCTGAGCTCTACAGCTTGAAGCCCGCCTTCTCCGCTTTCGACAGGTCGGTGATCTCCGCCCAGTGCGCGGCGACGTCCGCCACCGACGGCGGCTTGTCGAAGTTCGCGCCCGGGTTCTGGAACAGCGCCACGCGCTGCACCTTGCCGCCACCTACGACGAAGACGGATCCGTTGTCGTCGGATTCCTCGGTGCACAGGTAGGCGACCACCGGCGCCACGAACTCCGGGGTCAGCTTCTCCAGCGCCTCGGGCGGAAGGATGTCCTCGGTCATCCTGGTGGCCGCGACGGGGGCGAGGGCATTGGCGTGGATGTTGTACTTGGCCCCCTCCAGCGCCAGGGTGTTGATCAGGCCGACCAGGCCGAGTTTCGCTGCGCCGTAGTTGGTTTGACCGAAGTTGCCGAACAGCCCGCTGGTGGAGGTAGCTACCACCACCCGGCCGAAACTCTGCTCCCGAAAGTGCGGCCAGGCCGCCCGGATGACGTTGTATCCGCCGTAGAGGTGCACCTTGAGCACCGCGTCCCAGTTCTCCGACGTCATCTTGTGGAAGGTGCCGTCACGCAGGATGCCGGCGTTGCTCACCACACCGTGTATCGCACCGAATTCGTCGAGCGCGGTCTTGATGATGTTGGCCGCGCCGTCTTCGGTGGCGACGTTGTCGTAGTTGGCCGCGGCACGGCCGCCCGCCTCGCGGATCTCGGACACGACGTGGTCGGCCATGGCCGAACCGGCGCCGGTGCCGTCGCGGGCCCCGCCGAGGTCGTTCACGACGACGCTGGCGCCCTCCCGGGCGAGGGTGAGGGCGTAGTCACGCCCCAGGCCCCCGCCGGCTCCGGTGACGACGACGACGCGATCCTGCACTCCGGGCATAGAGATTCCTTCCTGAATCGGGTTTGGAGAACTTGGAAAACAACCGCCTGCGCCGGCCTGAGCACAACTGGCCGGGCTGACGTCAGAACAGCCGGCGAGCCAGCTTCAGCGCGCGCTCGGTGTACGGCGGATAAAGCATGCTCGAGAAGTCGGGCCGGGTCGGTTTGGTCAGCACCGACTTGCGGTGGCTGAACTCGTCGAAGCCCCACTTGCCGTGGTAGGCGCCCATGCCCGACGGCCCGACGCCGCCGAACGGCAGCTTGGCCGTCGACACCTGGAACGCGAGATGGTTGACCAGCATGCCGCCCGCCGACACCTCTTTGATCACCCGCTCGCGGGTTTCCCGCGACTTGGTGAACACGTACGCCGACAACGGCTTTGGCCGCGCGTTGATGAAATCGATTGCCTCGTCCAGGGATTTGACGGTGAGCACCGGCAGGATCGGGCCGAAAATCTCGTTCTTCATCAGCGGACCCTCCGGGTCGGGGTCGACGACCACGGTCGGCTGGATGCGCAGACTCGACGCGTCGCACTTGCCGCCAACGGCGACCTTGCTCTTCCCGTCCTTCTCCGCCTCCGAGATATAGCTACTGAGCCGGTCGAACTGACGCTGGTTGACGATGCGCATCCCGCTCGGGTCGTCCTTGGACCGGAACTTGTTGAGCGCGGCGCCGATCTTGTCGACGAGCTCGTCGCGGATCGACGCGTCGGCCAGCACGTAGTCGGGTGCCACGCACGTCTGCCCGGCGTTCATGATTTTGATCCAGGCGATCCGCTTGGCCGCGACATCCACGTCGGCGTCGGCCGCCACGATCACCGGACTCTTGCCGCCGAGTTCGAGCGTGACTGGGGTCAGATGCGAAGCCGCGCCCTCGTAGACCTTGCGGCCGATCTCGGTGCCGCCGGTGAACATCACGCGGTCCAAGCCCTGCGCGATCAGCTCCTGGCTCACCATGCCGTCGCCCTCGACCACCGCAATGGCGTCTTTGTCGAGATAGCGGGGCACCAGCTCGGCCATCAGTCGTGACGACGCCGCGGCGATTTCGGACGGCTTGAGCACAACCGCATTTCCGGCGGCGATCGCCCCGACAGCCGGGCCCAGCGTCAGGTAGAACGGGTAATTCCAGGCGCCGATGATCAGCACGGTGCCGTAGGGCTCGTATTCGATCCAGCCACGACCGGGCAGTTGTGGCACTTCGAGCAGCAGGTACTTGCGACGCGTCCACTTGCGCAGCTTCTTGGCCGCGTACTTGGCTTCGGCAATGGTCCCGGCGACGTCGGCGATGAACGCCTCAGCCGCGTTGCGGTCCAGGTCTTCGGCGAGTGCCTTGGCGATCGCGTCCTCGTTCTCCTCCATCAGCTTCGCCAGCTGCAGCAACTGCTGCTTGCGCCACTCGATGTTGCGGGTCCGCCCGCTGGCAAAAGTCTTGCGGAGCCGAGCCACCGTTGCGGCGATCTCGCTCGTTTCAGGTGAACCGTTTGTGGCCGCAGCCTCGCCCTGGGCTTCCTGGGTCTTGGGTGTAACCGATTCGGTAGTCATCGTCGTCTTCCCTTCTCGGACCTCGCCGGAAGTGCCCGCGCTTGTTGGCGCCGTCACACATCGGTGATAACCGCGATCCTAACCATCCGGTTGGGAGTGCAGTAGGGAAGATCCGTCGCCCGCTTGCTCTCTACAAACGCTCAGCGGTGACAAAGTCAGAGAATGCGTCCTTGTCGTCGGCCAACGGGACGTTCTCGATCCAGCGGTCCAGCCGGCGCATCTCGTCCGGTGCGGGCTGCGCGTGCGCGAGCCAGCCGTGCTTGTTCAGCCAATCCGCGACGTCGGCCCGATGATCGTCTCGATACATCAGCTCCCCGACGTCGATGCTCTCCTCCAGACCGATCTCCTCGGCCACCTTCTTGAATCGCTCGCGCATCTGCTGACGCCGCTCGTCGGCGTGCATGGGTGCGGTTTCGGCCGCGACCCGGCTCCCCGCTGGACTCAGCTCGCCGATCAACGTGAACAACCGGTCCTGGGCCTCGGCGGGCAGGTACATCAACAGCCCTTCGGCCAGCCACGCGGAGCGTGCCGCCGGGTCGAAGCCAGCGGCGCGCAAGGCGGCGGGCCAGTCCTGGCGCAGGTCGATGGCGACCTCACGGCGATCGGCCTTGGGCGCCACACCGTTTTCGGCCAGCGTCGTCGATTTGTAATCAAGCACCTGAGGCTGGTCGATCTCATACACGGTGGTACCGGCCGGCCAGTCCAGGCGGTACGCGCGCGAGTCCAGGCCGGACGCCAGGATCACCACCTGCCGGATCCCGTCGGCGACGGCATCGTTGAAGAAGGTGTCGAAGAAGTTTGTCCGCACCGCCTGGTAGCCGCGCATGTGCCGGAGGTGGGCCGCGGATTCGGCGTCCAGCGCCTCAACCTTGGCCGCCACGTCCGGGTCCAGCATGGATTCCCACAGGACGCCGGCACCGGCGTTGGTGACCAGTAGCTTGGCGTAGGGATCGCGGATCAGCGCATCGGGCTGTTCGGTTTCAACCGCCCGGGCGGCGGCCACCATCACCGCCGTGGTGCCGACGCTGGTCTTGATATCCCAGGTGTCGTCATGGGTACGAAGTGAGCTCATCGGGTGCTCCAAGGGTTTGGTTTCGGCCGGCCGATACACCGCGCCGGCGATTGGCGACCATGCTACCCGAATAAGTTAGGTAAGCTATGTGCTTTAGGCAACAGTTCTCAGGTATCACGACGCCAGAGTTGGCCGGCCAGCAGCTCCTGCAGGGAGCGAGTGACGGCGTCCATCTCATGACGGGTGCGAAGAAAACCGGCATAGAACCCGACGCCGCAAAGCACCATGAGCAACGTCTCGGTCAACGTCGAGACATCGGTATCGGCAACAAGCTCGCCGCGCTCGATCGCGTCGTTCACCATCCACGTCAAAAACTCCCGGCTGATTCCCACCGGATCATTTCCGTCGCGGGTCAACTCCGGATGCCGTTGCGACTCCATTACGGAGGTGACCAAGAACGCCGACGTGGCCGGGAGTTTGGCTTCCGCGTGCAGGGTTTCGGAAAGAAACGCGGAAAGCCGGCCCATCATGGTGTTCGCATCACGTGCACGGTCGATTCCGGCCTTGACGACGAGTTCGTTCGTTTGGTTCACGACTTCTCGGTAGAGCACCCGCTTGCTGGAGAAGTAGTGGTTGATCGCCGGCCGGGTCAGGTCGGCACGCACCGCAATCGCCTGGAAGGTGGCGCCGTCGTAGCCGTGCTCGCTGAATACCTGGCGAGCCGCGTTCACAATGCGCTTTCGCGTCTCGTCCGCCTTGGCTGCGGGAGGACGACCGGGTCGGCGACTAGCCGTAGGCGGCATCAGTGACTACCCGCCGAAGGCGGCATTACCGACTCCTTGCCGGAGCCATCACTGACTTTTCGCCGGACGCGGCAACAACTGACTTCTCGCCGAAGGCGGCAACAACTGACTTTTCGCCGAAGGCGGCAACAACTGACTTCTCGCCGAAGGCGGCAACAACTGACTTTTCGCCGAAGGCGGCATTACTGAATTGTGCCACCGCCACGGTGCGGCATCAGGGCATTCGGCGGGACATGACCGAATTTGCCGGCTTGGTAGTCCTCGAGCGCCTCGATCACTTCGGTCCGGGAATTCATCACGAAAGGCCCGTAGTGGAATACCGGCTCCCGAATCGGCTGGCCACCGAGGATCAGCACATCGATGGCACTCGTGCGATAAGAATCCTGGGTCGGCTCGGCGGATACGGTAATCCGGTCCCCGGGGCCCAGAACAACCAACTGGCCCTGGTTGATCGGGTGCCCAACCGGGCCGACATGGCCGCGCCCGGACAAGACGTAAACCAGTGCGTTGAAGTCGCGGCGCCACGGAATGTTCAGCCGCGCCCCGTTTTGAATCGTGGCGTGCGCCAACGTGATCGGCGTGTGGGTGATCCCGGGTCCGCGATGGCCGTCGAGTTCACCGGCGATGATGCGTATCAGGGCGCCGCCGTCATCGGAGGAGAGCAGCTTGACGTCATTGCCTTCGATCGCCTGATACCGCGGGCTCGCGAACTTGTCCGCCTTGGGCAGGTTCACCCAGAGCTGGATGCCGTGGAAGACACCGCCGCTTTCGACCAGTTCGGCGGGCGGGGTCTCGATGTGCAGGATGCCCGACCCGGCCGTCATCCACTGCGTTGCGCCGTCGGTGATCAAGCCGCCGCCGCCGTGAGAGTCCTGGTGGGCGAACTTCCCGTCGATCATGTATGTCACGGTTTCGAAGCCACGGTGTGGATGCCAGTCCGTGCCCCGCGGCTCCCCCGGCTCGTACTCCACCTCACCCATCTGGTCCATGTGCACAAACGGGTCCAGTGCAGCCGTGCTGACTCCGGCGAATGCCCGGACGACCGGGAAGCCCTCGCCCTCGTAGCCACGTGGGCCGGTAGTCACAGATCGCACCGGTCGCTCGGTGTCGGCCGGGCCGGCCGCGCCGACCTTCGGCAATGTCAGGGTGTCCGCGGTAACTGCAGGCATTTCAATCTCCCGTTCCTAGAGTTACCGGTATAACCGGACCGCAGTCCGATTATTCCCGGCCTCTGGGGGTGCCTGCTGCGCCCCAGGTCAGGGCTCGACTAGCGAAGCTTGGTGGTTTACTTCGGGCCCAGCACTCGACGAATCCGGTGCCAATCCATCGAGTGTGAAGCCTGGGCTCTGGTTGTGAAGCCTGGGTTGAGCCCACGCGCGGATTCACGCCGCAGACTCACACCCAAAGCCCACAGTTCACACTGGACGCCGTCAGTTCACTTGGGATTCGGCAACAGCCCGGTGCAACCGGGATCGAGGCATGACGGCAACGAAATACGCCGACAGCCGGCTATGACCTGCGTCGCGCGGTTTTCGCGGTCTTCGCCGCACTGCGCTCGGTGGACTTGCCCGCATGGGCCAACTTTCCACCGGCACTCTCCAGATGCGCCCGGACGAACCATTGGAACTGCTCCAGATGCCCGGCGTGGTCGATCAGGATGTCCTGAGTGACCGGATCGAGTTCCTCGGTCTCCTCGATGGCCTTGCGGATGTCTTCGATGACGCCGGTGTAGACGAGGTCCAGCGCGGCCAGATGAGCCTCCACTGTGTCACGGCCGACGGAATAGTCGTCCCAGGCACGATCCTTGATGATCGCGCCGGGGGTGCCCTGTGGCGACGCACCCAGCGCAGCTATCCGCTCGGCGACCTCGTCGGCATACCCACGCACGGCTTCGACTTGCGGGTCGATCATCTCGTGCACTCCGATGAAGTTCGGACCCACCACGTTCCAGTGGATGTGCTTCAGCGTGAGATGCAGATCGTTGTATGTGCTCAGCTGCTTCTGCAACAGTTCGGCTAGCCGCGCTCCCTGCTTGTCGGTCAATCCCGGAATGGTGAACTGCGCCATCGATTCTCCTGAATTCGGATACGGTCACGTCTCCCGACGGGTTACCCGATGGACGAAACCAGAAACAACGACCGGCATTACAGGGAGTGGATGTGCTGCACCGGTAATCGGGCGCCACGGCGCGGTTCGTAGGCCAGACCACTGACTTCGAGCAACCGCACCACCCGGTGGCGATGCGGTCGCATCGGCTCCAGCAGCTCGAGCATGACGCCGTCGTCAACCGGACGGCCCAGCAGCGTCCAGCCGATCATCTTCGGAATGTGGTAGTCGCCCACCGACACAGCGTCGGCGTCGCCGAACGCCCGTTGCGCGGTCTCGGCCGCCGTCCACACCCCGACGCCCGGGAGTGACTGCAACGCGGCACGAGCTTGCTCGGCCGGCTGTGACACCAGCCGTTCCAGCGATGCCCCGCGACGCGCGCAGCTCACCACCGTCTGTGCCCGTCTGGGGTCGACATTGGCGCGATGGAACTCCCACGACGGAATGGTTCGCCAGACGTCGGCCGACGGTGGGACCCGCATCCCGTCCGGCGCCGGTCCGGGGGCGGGCGTCCCGTATTTGGTCACCAGCACCCGCCACGACCGGAACGCGTCGGCGCCCGGCACCCGCTGCTCGATGACGGCCGGGATAAGGGCTTCGAGCACCCGCCCGGTGCGGCCCAGCCGCAGGTGCGGAACCCGCCGGTGCGCGGCCGCGATCGTCGGCTCCCGCGGCACGAAATCCGAGGCGTCATCGTCGGCGCCCAGCAGCGCGGGCACCGTCTCCATGAATTCCTCGGCCCCGCCGCCCCACGCCTCGCAGTGGGCGGCGTTGGGGGCCGCGCGGCTGATCCGCGCGGCGACGGGCCCGCTGGGCAGCAAACTGGTTCGCCAGATTGTGCCGTCGCCGGGCAGCCGAAAGCACGGATCCCGGGGACCACGGCGCAGCGGCGCCAACGTATGACCGAAGCTGGCCACTCCCGGGAACGTGACGGTGCGCGTGCTCTGCACTCCAATGGCTCCCGTCCCGTTTGACCAGCAATAGCCACCCACGACAATATTGCGGTGTGACGACACCGTTCGATGACCCGCGGGCCGAGCTGGCCTGGATGTTCTTGCAGAGCTTATGCGAGGGCGGCGATCTCGACGAAGGCTTCGCGCTGCTCAGCGAGGACTTCACCTACTGGAGCATCGTCACCCGGGTTTGCTACGACAAGGTGACTTTGCGACGCGGGATCGCGAAACAACAGGAGACTCTTCTGGCGAAGATCGAGCTGGTGCGCTGCATCAACGCGGGCGAGACCGTGGTCGTCGAAGGGCTGGGTGAAGGAACAAGCACCGACGGCGTTTACTGGGAGAGCCCATTCGTCTATATCTTCGAGATCCGAGCCGGCCTGATCGTGTCGATGCGCGAATACACCGATCCCCGATCAATCGTCAAAGTGTTTCCCGAGCTGGGTTAGTCTGCGACGACGCTGATTTCGGCTTTGTCGGGGTAGAAAGCGACATGCCCGGCAATCGCCGCCACCGCTGGATACGGCTGCTCGTAAGTCCAGATGACGTCGTCGACGGTCTCGCCGCCCGAGGTGGTCACACTGTAATAGCTGGCCTCGCCCTTGAAGGGACAGTAGGTGCTGGTGTCGGTGCGGGCCAGCCGGTCTTGCACCACGTCGGCGAACGGAATGTATTGCACCGCAGGCAAAGTGGCTTCTCGTAGCACCAGCGCCGCGCTGCTGTCGGCAACCAGCTCTCCGTTGACACGAACCTGGACCCGACCGTTGGCCGGCTCGATGATGATCGGACGGCCGGCGCTGGGCACTTTGATCTCCGGATGGCTCATGGTTCACCTCTCTCTTTGACTAGGTCCGATTGTCCGGCTCCTCCTCGGGCCCAAAGCGCCCGCATCGTCGCCAGACTAGGTTCAACGCGACCAAACGATCGGCATTCCCATCAGAACGCATAACGGTGATACTGCGCCATCATCCGCAGAGCCGGCGCCACCGCCATCGCCCTGCCCAACCACCGAACCGCCGGAGACACCAGATCGAACGTGTCGCTGTCGAACACCGATTCCCACGCCAACAGCCGTACACCGGCAACGGCGTCGAGGATGTCGGCAGGTCGGTCAATCCCCCAGTGCAGCGTCGAACCCGAGCGCCGCACCACGCTGTTGATCACCTGCGTGCGAATCCCCAACGTGTTGAACGAGTCGAATTGCAGTTCCCCGGAAGGGAATCGGTCAACCACTCGGTGAAACAGCGCGAGCCCGTCGCCCTTGGTCAGGTACATCGTCAGGCCCTCGGCGAGAAACAGGGTAGGGCGATCGGCCGGTATCTCGGCCAGCCAGGACGGGTCTGTGACCGATGCGGGCAACATTTGATAGTCACGCCGCTCGGGATAGACCCGCTGACGCAGCCCGATGACGTCGGGGTAGTCGATGTCATACCACCGCACACCCGGACCTGGGTTCAGCCGATACACGCGAGCGTCCAGCCCGCAACCGACGTGCAGCACGACCGCTTCTTCGTGCACGGCCAGGAACTGGCGCGTCCAGTTGTCGAAATGGGCGGTTCGGACCGCGACCGAGGGCGCCCGCCGCGGCGTGATCGTCGTCTTGGACCAGTCGTAATCGATCTGTGCCACAGCGCTTTTCGCGTACTCGTCGGCCAGAATGGGCTTTTTCGCGTCGGCGTCGAGCGCCTTGGCGTACAGCGTCGCGAGCATGGTTTGGGGCGGTCCCTGGAGGGCAACCTGAACGCGTTCCACTGACGCGAGCCTAGGCACGATCAGTTGGCTTTGAAAAGATCGCGCGCCGCTTCCGGCTTGCGCATCGCGGCCCAGAATCGTGCCGCGGCACGTATCGACTCCTCCACCGGACTCGGTTGCCAGCCCAACTCCTGCACCGCTTTGGTGTGGTCGACGGGAGCCTCGGCGCGCATCATTCGCACCGACTCCAGGCTGAGTTCGGCGTCCTTGCCGGTGAGCCGCGCCCGCAGGCTGCCCAGCGCGCCCAGGGCGTAAAGCACGGGAATCGGGATCGAGCGTCGCGGCGGCGGCACACCCGCCTCCGCGGCCGCGATCCGCACGACCTCCTTGAGCGAGATCATGCGTTCTGAGATGAGGTAGCGCTCGCCGTTCCGGCCACGTTCGGCGGCCAGGATCATCGCCCTGGCGGCGTCGTCGACGCCGACCGCTTCCAGTTGGATGCCGTTCATCTGGAACGGGAGCTTGCCGAACACCGCGCCGGCGATGAAGGCACCGTGCGGGGTCCGGCCCCAGTCGCCGTCCCCATAGGTGGTCGAGACGCACATCGCGACGGCGGGCAGGCCGTGCTCCGCGACATACCGCAGCACCAAATCCTCGGCCTGCACCCGGGATTCGACGTACGGGGTGATTCGACGGTCACCGATCCGGTCTTCTTCGGTAGCAACGCGCCCATGGCGGCGCCTTACCGTCACATAGCTGCTGGTGAAGACGAACCTATGCAGGTCGGCATCTTTCGCGACGTCCAGAACGTTGCGCAGCCCTTCGACGTTGGTACGGAACAGCGGCGCGGGGTCCCGCAGCCAGGCGCGGGTGTCGACGACGCAGTAGTACAGGTCGTCGCAGCCGTCCATCGCCTCGCGCACGGTGTCGGTGTCGAAGACGTCGCCCTCGAATCGGGTGACGTGCAGGTCGTCGATGCTGCGGGTGTTGGCGGTGGGCCGCACCATCACCCGCACCTCGCCGTTCCGCAATTCGCCGTTCTCGACGAGCTGCCGGGTCACATGTGAGCCCAGGAAGCCGTTGGCGCCGATGACCAGTTTGGGTTTCCCTCGCGCGGTTTTCGCCATCAGGGGGTGCCGCCGTTCTGACGCAGCCAGCGCGCGGCGTCGTCGTCGAGGGTGCCCAGCTCCTGTGCCTTGAGGCACCATTTCAGCCCCGCCTTCAAGAAGCGCAGCGGGTTGTAGATGTCCTCCTGACGGCGCCAGAGATTGTCGCCGGCATAGGTGATGATCGAGATGTTCGTGGCGCTGATCACGCTGCCGTCGCCCGGGTCGCGCATCGGGTTGTCCAGCTCGAGGATGATCCGCCCGGTGGCATCGTCGATGACCGACCACAACGTCGGGAACGCGGTCATGTGGCTGCCCGGAAAGGTCGTCATCGAGCGCTGAATCCAGTCGCGGACCTGCTCGCGTCCGCGCATGGTGCCGGCCGCGTGTTCGATGTAGAGGACGTCGGTTGTGTACTGCTCCACCCAGGCGTCCCAGTCGCGGGTTTCGGCAGCCCGGGTGACCGTCTGCTCGAATTTGTCGAAGGCTGCCGCCAGTTCGCTGCGGGGGAATTCCGGGCTGCTCACAGGCGGTTACACCTCACCGCCGGAGTGTAGCCTGGGGCGTTATCGGATCCCGGCTCGGCTCAGGAGGACGACAATGACAAGCGCTCAGAAAGCCATCCTTGCCGGCGGCTGCTTCTGGGGGATGCAGGACTTGATTCGGAAGCAGCCCGGGGTGATCACCACCCGCGTCGGCTACAGCGGCGGAGACGTCCCCAACGCGACCTACCGCAATCACGGCACGCATGCCGAGGCGGTCGAGATCATCTTCGACCCGTCGGTCACCGACTACCGCGCGTTGCTTGAATTCTTCTTCCAGATCCACGATCCGACCACGAAGAACCGGCAGGGCAACGACCTGGGCCCCAGCTACCGGTCGGCGATCTTCTACCTCGACGAGGAGCAGAAGCGCATCGCGCTGGACACCATTGCCGACGTCGAGGCGTCGGGCTTGTGGCCGGGCAAAGTGGTGACCGAGGTGAGCCCGGCCGGGGACTTCTGGGAGGCCGAGCCCGAGCACCAGGACTACCTGCAGCGCTACCCCAACGGCTACACCTGCCACTATGTGCGGCCCGGCTGGAAGCTGCCGCGGCGGGCCCCCGTCAATTAAGCCGCTGAGCATTGCGGCCGAGCCTGCGCTGAGGGCTGGCGTTTCGCGTCGGCCACAGCCCTCACCGCAGGTTCGCCGCCGTCACCGCAGACTCGGTCGCCCGGCGAAAGCCGTTGCGGCTCAACGTCGGTGGACCACGACCTGTCCACCATCCTTCGGAGTGTAGGCAACGCCGCGGCAGTGCCATCGTTCCGCGGGGGCAGTAGTCGTCTCAAGGGTGAAGTGCCGCAACACTGTTCGAAGCACCACGTCCATTTCCATGTTGGCGAAGGCGGCTCCCACGCAACGGCGGGCGCCACCGCCGAACGGCAGCCACGCGAACGTGGCCGGCTTGCTTTCGATGTACCGCTGCGGGTCGAACCGCTCCGGGTCCGGGAAGACGTCGGGGTCCTCGTGGATCTGCGAGATGCTGATCAGGATCGAATCGCCGCGTGGCAGAACCCATTCGCCGAGTTGATAGACCGCTGGATACACATGGCGTCCGGCGAAATCGATGACGGTCCTGGCCCGCTGGACTTCCAGGATCGTCGCCTGCCGCAGCTGGGAGCCGTCGCTGTCGGCCTCCTCGACCAGCGCCGTCAACAGGTCCGGGTGGCGGGTTATCCGCTCGAATGCCCAGGCCAGCGTGGCCGCGGTGGTTTCATGCCCGGCGGCCAGCAGGGTGAGCAACTCGTCGCCAATGTCCTTGCGCGACATGACCGAACCGTCGTCGTAGGTACTGCGCAGCATCAGCGCCAGCACGTCCGTGCGCTCGGCGAAGTTCGGGTCCGACCGCTCGGCGTCGATCAGCCTGTCGACCAACAGGTCGTACTGCCGTCGATATTCGGCCAGCCGGCCCCAGGGGCTGAACCGGCCGTAGTTCCGTTCAGGTTTCGGCAATCCTGCCAGCCGCGAGCCCAGGGTGACCCAGGGCGGGATGATGCGGCGCAGTTCCTCGAGCTCGGCACCGTCGGCCCCGAAAATCGCGCGCAGGATGGCGTTGAGCGTGATCCGCATGGTCGACGGCAGCGTTGCGACCTGCCGGCCCTCCGGCCAGTTCGCGGTCTCCCGCAGGGTCTCTTCTTCGATGATGGTTTCGTATTGCTTCATGCTCTTGCCGTGGAACGGCGGAGCCAACAACCGCCGCCGGCGCCGGTGGTCGTCTCCGTCGAGGGCGAACACCGAGCCGGAACCGAACAACCGGCTCAAGTTGGGCTGAATGTTGCCGAGTTCCTCTGGGCTGGTGGTGAAGATCTGCTTGGCCAGCTGCGGGTCGGCGACCACGGTGACCCGACCGAAAATCGGGACGTTCAGCATGAAGACGTTGCCGTAGCGGCGTGCCAGCCACCGGAACATCCGTCGCCGCGACATCGAAAAGATGACGCCCTGGACGATCTTGGGCAGCCGGGTCGCGGGTGGCAACCGGACTGCGGGGGAAACCGATGGGGCGGTGACTACTTCGGTCATGACGCTGTTGCTCCCAATTGTCCGGTTGGTACGACGGTGTACCGCGAGCCTTTCCCGGTACGGTACTCTGTAGTACCAAACCTGACAAGCCTGAAAGGGCGCGGTCGATGACATCAGTGGCACCAGCGGCCGGCAGCGCCGATTTGAAGGCCGACGTGGCGGATCCCGTTGCCCCGTTTCGGCTTCGGCTGCTCGACGGCCTCGCCGCTTCCATCCGCGAGCGCGGGTATCGCGCCACCACCGTCGCCGACATCGTCCGCCACGCACGCACCTCGAAACGCACCTTCTACGACCACTTCGCCGGCAAGGAGCAATGCTTTCTGCAACTGCTCCAGGCAGAGATCGAGATCATGGCCGAAGACATCCGGGTGGCCGTCGATCCCGAGGCGGACTGGCATCTGCAGATTCGTCAGGCCGTGGAAGGCTACGTCGGCAACATCGAGTCGCGGCCGGCCATCACGCTGAGCTGGATTCGCGTGCTGCCCTCCCTGGGTGACGTGGCCCGGCCCTTCCAGCGTCATGGCTTGGAGTTGCTGACCAATCTGCTGATCGGCCTGAGCAGCAGCCCGGGTTTTCGGCGCGCCAACCTGCCACCACTGACGCCTCCGCTGGCGGTGATCCTGGTGGGCGGGCTGCGCGAACTCGTCGCACAGGCTGTCGAGGACGGACGATCCGTCCGCGAGATCGTCGAACCGGCGGTGGACGCATCTATCGCTCTGCTCGGCCCTCGACAGTAGGCTCGGTCTGCCGACCGTCGACCACTGGAGGACGCACGATGCGCCTATCAACCCGCAACCAGCTCAAGGGCACCATCACCGAGGTGGACCTGGGCAATGTCATGGCAATCGTCAAGGTTCAGCTCGACGGGGGCGATCAGGTCGTCACGTCCTCGCTCACCAAGGACGCCGCCCTGGACCTCGGCCTGGAGGTCGGCCAGCCCGCGACGGTGTTCATCAAATCGACCGAGGTGACCGTCGGCGTCGAGTAGCACGCCGGTCGCACGTCGTTGATGTGATGAAGGGGTGCGCCGGCACCGCATCAATGTCTTTGCCGCTCGGCACCAACTTCGCGGACCAGTTCGACGGCGCGGCCCAGGGTCCGCAGTTTGGTGTCAACGGTGTCGCCCGCGGGATACAGCCGCACGGTGTTCACGCCGGCGTCGCGCCACACCGCGAGCCGCGCGCGGACCATCTCCTCGGTCCCGATGAGCGTCGTGGCCAGCACCATGTCGTCGGTCACCAGCCCGGCCGCGCCGCCACGGTCACCACTTTGCCAGCGCTCCCGCACCTCGGCGGCGACGTCGGCCCAGCCCTGCCGGCTGTAGGCCTGGTTGTAGTAGTTCGTGTTCGCCGAGCCCATCCCGCCCAGGCTGAACGCGAGCTCCATTTTGCGGCCGGCGACCATGTCGCTCAGCTCGTCTTCGTCGGACGCGAACGCGACCTCGGCGCCCTGACAGATGTCGATGTCGGCGCGACGGCGACCGGCGGCGGCCAGCCCCTCGTCGAGGTGAGTGAAGTACGCGCGCTCGGCGCCTTCCGGAACGAAGCTGGTGCCCAGCCAGCCGTCGGCGACCTGCCCCGTCAACCGCAGCATCGCCGGCGAGAGCGCGGCCAGGTAGATCGGGATGGCGTGCTCTGGCCGCGTCGACAGCCGCATGGGCACCGCTTCGCCGCCCGGGCGAGGGATCTGAAACTCGTTGCCGGAGTAGGAGATTTTGTCGCCGGTGAACACTTGTCGCACGATGTCGACGGTCTCGCGGATCCGGGCCAGCGGACGCCTGAAGGGCACGCCGTGCAGACCCTCGATCACCTGCGGACCAGACGCACCCAAGCCGAGCAGGAAACGGCCGGACGACAGGTTGGACAGCGTGATCGCGGTCTGGGCCACCACTACCGGCGACCGGGTACCGACCTGCAGCACACCGGAGCCGAGCAGCATGCACTGCGTCCGGGCGGCGATATAGCCCAGCGCCGACGGTGCATCCGTGCCCCATGCCTCGGCGACCCAGCAGGCGTCCAGACCCAGCTTCTCGGCCTCGACGACGAACTCGACCACATCCTTGCCGGAACCGGAGAGTTCGACCGTCGTGGCGGTGCGCATCACCGCACCCCGTGTTCGGCCAGCCGCTTGATCGCCGCCAGCGTCTTGTCGATCGCGGCCTCGAACTCCCGCAACCGCACGAACACGATCTTCTGTTCCTTGTCCGGCATCGCGTCGATGGACACCGACAACCCGGAGCGGCCGGGTCCCATCTGCGCCTGGTAGCTCAGCCTCGTACCGCCGTCCCGGGGCGCCAGCCGGAACCGCCAAGTCGCCGAAGGATTGTCTGAATCACCGACGGCCCAGGCGAATTCGCGGGGCTCGTCGCAGACGACGATGTGCGAGGTGGTGCTCCATCGTCCGAACGCCTGGTGTTCGTTGTGGCCGATGAAGCGCGCGCCCACGCGCGGCCGGTCGGCGCCATCGGCCCACTCCACCGCCTGCAGCTCGCTGCTGAGGGTGGGCATCAACTCGATATCGGAGACCAGGCTCCAGACCCTGGCGGGGTCGGCGTCGATCCAGGTCGAGACCTCCACCGTCGGGTTGTCCGCATAACGCGCGCCGGTCCACTCCACGGCGCCCATTGTGCTCCCGTCGGGCCGATAAAGCGCCTCCGGCGTGGCTCGAGACTGCGGCACCAGGGTGCCCCCGTGAACTCATGTCGAGGAGACACACCCTGGACGCAGTCTCGGCGCCGTCAGTGCAGGCTCGGTGAGGCTAGGCCGCCACCAGTTCCTTTGCCGCCGGCACTGCGGCTTTCCGCCCCGACCCCAATTTCCAGGAGTCCGGGAAGGTGAGCCGGACGATCTTGCGGACGACGGTGCCGAACTGCTGCAGCAGCGGTCCCTTGTTGTAGGGGATGCCGTAGCGTTCGCAGATTTCCTGCACTTCGGGCGCGATCTCGGCGTACCGCCGGGCCGGCATGTCCGGGAACAGGTGGTGCTCGATCTGGTGCGACAGGTTGCCGGACAGCAGGTGAAAGACCTTGCCGCCGGTGAGGTTTGCCGACCCGAGCACCTGACGGAAGTACCACTGGCCGCGGGATTCGCCCTTGGTTTCCTCGACGCTGAATTCCTGAGTCCCGTCCGGGAAGTGGCCGCAGAAGATGATCATGTACGACCACACGTTGCGCATCAGGTTGGCCGTGAGGTTGCCGGTGAACACGAACGGCGCGAACGGTCCGGCCAGCAGCGGAAAGGCGACATAGTCCTTCAGCGTCTGCCGGCGGGTCTTCTTCCAGATCTCCCGCAGCGTCTCGCGCTTGTCGCGCAGCTTGATCTCACCGGAGCGGATCCGCTCGGTTTCCAGTTCGTGCAGTGCGACGCCGTACTGGAACAGCACCATCAGCAGGAACGCGTAGACCGGGTTGCCCAGGAAGTACGGTTCCCAGGGCTGGTCTTCGCTCATCCGGATGATGCCGTAGCCGATGTCGCGGTCCATCCCGACGATGTTGGTGTGGGTGTGGTGCATGTAGTTGTGCGAGTGGCGCCACTGGTCGGCCGGGCAGGCCGTGTCCCACTCGAATTCGCGGCCGGAGATCGTCGGGTCACGCATCCAGTCGTACTGGCCGTGCATGATGTTGTGCCCGATCTCCATGTTGTCCAGGATCTTCGCGACGCCCAGCATCGCGGTGCCCAGCAGCCAGGCCGGCGGCAGGAACAACAGCGCGCGGCCACCGACTTCCAGGGCCCGCTGCGTCTTGATGACCCGGCGGATGTATTCGGCGTCCTCTTCGCCGAGATCTGCCATCACGCGTTCCTTGATGGCGTCGAGCTCACGGCCGAAAGCATCGGCCTGCTCTTTGGTGAGGGTGATCTTGTTTGACATGGCTTTTCTCCTTTTGGGGCTTTCGTGGCGACGGGCTAAAGGGCGATATCGACGTCGCCGACGGGGACGGTCACGCAGATCTGCACGTCTTCGTCGGGTCCGGTCGAGACGGCACCGGTGGTCAGATTGCGCACCGCACCCGAGACCTTGCGCCGAGTGCAGGTGTGGCAGATGCCCATCCGGCATCCGTTTTGCGGTTTGAGGCCGGCCGATTCGGCTTGCTCCAGCAGCGAGCGTCCGTCGTCGACGATGTCAACCCCGCTGTCCGCGAAGGTGATTCGGCCGCCCGATGGATTCGCCGGCGGCTCGAACACCGGGGGCACGAAGCTCTCGGTGTACACGTTCTCGCAGTGTTCTTTGACCGCCTCGACCAAAGGCGTTGGCCCGCAGACGAACACCGCGTCGGGCGACGGCATCGCGGCAGCCAGATGCTCCGCTCCGAAGCGGCCGGCCAGGTCTCCGGCGTCCGATCGGGTGTACCCGTGCAACACCCGAACCCCGGCCAACGTGGCCAGCTCATCGCGGTAGCAGGCTTCCTGAGCCGCTCGGGCGTAGTGCACGAAGGCGATCTCGCTGCCCTCGTTCTTCAAATGGCCCTCGGCGACCAGCGTGCGAAGCATCGCCATGACGGGAGTGATGCCACTGCCGCCGGAGACGAACAGGATCCGCCGCGGACGTTGCTCTGGCAACACGAAGTCGCCGCCGACACCGTACAGGCCCACCACCATGCCGCGCCGGGCGCGCTCGTACAGGTAGTTCGACACCAGCCCGCCGTCGTGGTGGCCGATCGTCAGCTCGAGCTGCCCGCTGCCTTCCACGTTGGCCGGCGAGTAGCAGCGCGAGTGCATGCGGCCGTCGATCTCGACGGTCACGTTGACGAACTGGCCCGCCTTGACAGTGTTGCGGTCAGTGAACGCGGCGTTCGGAGCCAGCGTCAGGGTGACGCTGCGCGGGGTGGTGCGCCGCACGTCGATCACCTTGGCGCGGGCTTCCCCCGACGTCCACGTCGGCGTCACAAGCTCGGTGTACCGGTCGACGCCGTGTGGGCCGGTGAGCAGATCAACAAGGTCAGAACTCAGGACTCGCCGGGCGATCGTCCGAGTGAAAGTTTGAGTGAACATGTGTACACCGTGACACCGTCCTGCGCAGGTGGTCAAGGGTTTCGGCAGCTCTGTGTTACGGTTCACATAGTGAACAGTCGTACTCCTAGCTCACACACCCGACGCTCCGGCAGCGACAAGGCCCGGGACAGGGCTCTTGAGAAGGGCCGGGACAGCCGTTCCCGCGAGGAGCGCAAAGAGGCCACGCGGCGCGCCATCATCTCCGCAGCGCTCAAGTTGCTCAACGACCGCAGCTTCAGCAACCTCAGCTTGCGCGAGGTCACCCGGGAGGCCGGCATCGTGCCCGCGGCCTTCTACCGTCACTTCGAATCGATGGAGGCCCTCGGACTCGTCCTGATCGACGAGTCGTTTCGCAGCCTGCGTGACACACTGCGCGGAGCGCGCACCGGCAAGCTCGACCCCAGCCGCGTCATCGAGTCGTCCGTCGAGATCCTGGTCGGCAGCGTGGCCGAACAGCGTGAACACTGGCGCTTCATCGCACGGGAACGCTCGACCGGCGTTTCGGTGCTTCGCTATGCGATTCGCACCGAGATCCGGCTGATCACCTCGGAGCTGGCCACCGACCTGGCGCGCTTCCCGCGGTTGAACGAATGGAGCACAGAAGATCTCAACGTGCTGGCAAGCCTCTTCGTCAACGCCATGATCGTCACCGCCGAGGCCATCGAGGACGCCCAGAGCGCCGAAGCGCTGAACGAGATTCACCGGATCGCCGTAAAGCAGCTGCGCATGATCGCCATCGGCGTGGCCGGCTGGCGCAGCACCCCCTGAGCGAGGCGGCCGTTACCGCGGTTCGCGCCACATCGGCCAGATCGGCGGGCCACCATGGGGCAGCCTGATCTCACCGGTGACCGTGAAGCCGAAACGCTCGTAGTACGGCACATTTTCGGGCTTGGAGGACTCCAGGTACGCCGGGCAGTATTCGGCGTCGCAGCGCTGCAGCCGAGACCGCATCAACACCTGACCGTAGCCCTGGCCGCGCACTGTCGGGTCGCTGCCGATGACGGCGAGGTACCAGTGCGGCTCTTCGGGATGCGCGCGCTTCATCACTTCCTGCACGGCACTTCCTATTGCCACCCGGCGGCCGAACACCCGCACGAATGTCGGCACCATCGCAAGCTTCCCGCGACGCGTTTCCTCCCACTGCTGCGGTGGATCCCACAATGCGGCCGCGCCGATGCCGGACTCGGCGCAGGCAACCTCGACGCCGCCGCGAGACAAGTGGTGATGGCGCGTCATCGTCGCGAACAACCGGCGCAGATGGGCAATCCGGGACTTGTCGTCGGGAAGCAGCCACAACATGACCGGGTCGTCATAGAAGGCGCGGGCCAGCGTTTGTGCCAGCATGCGCACATCGGTTTTCAGTGCCGGCCGTGCCTGCGGGGTCACCCAAGTCAGGGTAGCCGCAGGTGTGGCCGGTGTGCCGAGGGGTATTCCGCAGCGATGACCGGGTTCTCAAGACGGACGTTCGGTGCGATAGCGGCCGGGATGGGCGTAGTCGGTGCCGGCGGGTTAGCCGGCGCCTGTGCCACCAACCGCAAGACACCGGCGGCGCCGTCGTCCTCACCTGCACCGGCACCGCCCGCGCCACCAAGCAAGAACGTGGGAGTTGTGTTGTCGCACGAGCAATTTCGCACCGATCAACTGGTGGCACAAGCCCAAGCCGCCGAACGGGCCGGCTTTCAGCACGTGTGGGCCAGCGACCACCTTCAGCCGTGGCAGGACAACGAGGGGCACTCGATGTTTCCGTGGCTGACGCTGGCGCTGGTGGCGAACAGCACCAGCCGCATCTCATTTGGCACCGGAGTGACATGTCCGACCTACCGCTACCATCCGGCGATTGTGGCCCAGGCATTCGCCTCGCTGGCCATTCTCAGCCCCGGACGGGTGTTCCTCGGGCTGGGCACCGGAGAGCGGCTCAACGAACAGGCCGCCACCAACACGTTCGGCCGCTATGCCGAGCGTCATGACCGGCTGATCGAGGCGATCGAGCTGATCCGCCAGCTGTGGAGCGGTGAGCGAATCTCGTTCAGTGGCCGGTATTTCCAGACCAACTCGTTGAAGCTCTACGATCTGCCATCCACGCCGCCGCCGATCTTCGTCGCGGCCAGCGGGCCGAAGAGCGCTCGGTTGGCCGGCCAGTACGGCGACGGCTGGATCACCCAGGTTCGCGAGCTGGAGAGCCCGAAGCTGCTCGACGCGTTCAGCGCGGGCGCGCGAACCGCCGGGCACGATCCGGCCAAAATGGGCAAACGCGCCGAACTCTTTGCCGTGGTCGGAGACCAGAGCACGGCCGCCCAGGCCGCCGCATTGTGGCGGTTCACCGCCGGAGCCGTCGACCAGCCCAATCCCGTCGAGATCCAGCGGGCTGCCGAATCCCACCCCACCGAGAAGGTGCTGGCGAACTGGACTGTCGGCACCGACCCCGCCATTCACATCCGCGCGGTGCAAGCGGTTCTCGACGTCGGAGCCGTTCCCTTTCTGCACTTCCCCCAGCAGGATCCCATAGCCGCCATCGACTTCTACCGCACCAACGTGCTACCCAAACTGCACTGAGCTGTGCGCGGCACGCGTAGTCTCGGGGACTTTGCGTGTGAATCCTTGGCTTTGGGAGTGCAGCCTGGGCGGACAATTCACGCGGATTCCCGCCCTAGACGCACGCTGAAAGCCCTACGTACACAATGAAAGCCGTCAGTACACATTGAATTCGCTGGTTTGAGCAATACGCGCCATCCATGGCTTCGAGTGACAAGTGGGCGATGCAGCGCTTAGTTCTTCGCCGACGAGTTCGCGCATCGATCGAGCTACTGGCTAGTGGTGACCAGAAGAAGGTTGCGCCGTAGTACTACCCCCATGTCGAGACAAGGTAGTCCGCATCGAACGGCAACCGTGTAGCGTCCCAGGCCATGCCATCCCAGGAAGCCATCGCACAAACCGTCAAGCGCTACCTCGAACTCGTCGCCACGGGCACGGCTGACAATGTCGTGGCTCTTTACGCCGGCGACGCCACCCTCGAGGACCCGATCGGATCCGATCTCCGGCGCGGCCATGACGCGATCCACGAATTCTACGCGAACGTCCAGGACCTCAAGAAGGAGACCGAACTCGTCGAGCTTCGGGTGTGCGGCCATGAAGTCGCCTTCCTCTGGCACCTCACACTCCATGCGGGCGACAATCGCAGCCGAATGTCGCCCATCTCGCTGATGACGTTCGACGAGGACGCCAAGATCACCTCGATGCGCGCCTTCTGGTCACCGTCGGACATTCGGCCGGTATAGCACCCCGTCGGATCGGCTTTACGATGATCAAGGCCCGGTGCGACATGCACGGGACAAATTCACACAGAGCCGGTGCGACGCTGCACTGGGGAATGGTTGCCGACGGTGTGGGACTTCGAAACGGACCCGGAATACCAGGCGAAGCTGGACTGGGTCGAAAAATTCATGGTCGACGAACTCGAGCCGCTCGATCTGGTCGCCCTCGACCCGTACGACAAGAAGAACCCGGAGACGATGGCGATCCTGCGGCCGCTGCAGCAGCAGGTGAAGGAACAGGGGCTGTGGGCCGCGCATCTACGGCCCGAGCTGGGCGGTCAGGGATTCGGTCAGGTGAAGCTCGCGCTGCTCAACGAGATACTCGGGAGGTCGCGCTGGGCGCCGTCGGTATTCGGCTGTCAGGCACCGGATTCCGGCAACGCCGAGATTCTCGCGCTGTTCGGCACCGACCAGCAGAAGGCCCGCTATCTGCAGCCGCTGCTCGACGGCGAGATCACCTCCTGCTATTCGATGACCGAACCGCAAGGCGGTTCCGATCCCGGGATGTTCGTCACGGCCGCGACGCGCGACGGTGACGACTGGATCATCAACGGGGAGAAGTGGTTTTCCACCAACGCCAAGCACGCGTCGTTCTTCATCGTCATGGCCGTCACGAATCCCGAGTCACGCACCTACGACAAGATGTCGCTGTTCATCGTGCCGGCCGAGACACCCGGCATCGAGATCGTGCGCAATGTGGGTGTGGGCGCTGAGTCGGCGAAGCACGCCAGCCACGCCTACGTCCGCTACAACAATGTCCGGGTTCCCGCCGACCACGTGCTCGGCGGTGAGGGCAAGGCCTTCATGATCGCGCAGACGCGGCTCGGCGGTGGTCGCATCCATCACGCGATGCGCACAATCGCGCTGGCCCGCAAGGCTTTTGACATGATGTGCGAACGCGCGGTGTCGCGGCAGACCCGGCACGGGCGGTTGGCCGATCTCCAGATGACCCAGGAGAAGATCGCCGACAGCTGGATCCAGATCGAGCAGTTCCGGCTCCTGGTGTTGCGCACCGCCTGGCTGATCGACAAGCACGACGATTACCAGAAGGTCCGTCGTGACATCGCGGCGGTGAAGGTCGCGATGCCCCAAGTGCTGCACGATGTGGCGCAACGGGCGATGCACCTGCATGGCGCGCTCGGCGTGTCCGACGAGATGCCGTTCGTGAAGATGCTGATCGGTGCTGAGTCACTGGGCATCGCCGACGGCGCCACCGAGCTGCATAAGATGACCGTGGCCCGTCGCACCCTGCGCGAATATCAGCCGGTGACAACGCCATTCCCGTCGCAGCACATCCCGACCCGGCGCGCCGAAGCCCAGGCCCGGCTGGCCGAACGCCTGGAACACGCCATTGCCGAATACTGAGTGCTGCGGCCGCTACGTGACGTAGCGGACGACGCTTTCGGCCACGCAAGCAGGCTTGGCCGATCCGTCGATCTCCACAGTCGTCGACACCGTCGCCTGCACCGCACCGTTGCCGACATCGTCGGCACTGACCAGCGAGCTCGTCGCGCGCACCCGGGAGCCGACCGGCACCGGCGCGGGGAACCGAACCTTGTTGAGGCCGTAGTTGATTGCCAGCTTGATGCCGTTGACGGTGTACATCTGATGCTGCAGCCGCGGCAACAGTGACAGCGTCATGAAGCCGTGCGCGATGGTCGTGCCGAAGGGGCCCTTGGCCGCTCGCTCCGGATCGACGTGGATCCACTGGTGATCACCTGTCGCGTCGGCGAACTTGTTGACGTCTTCTTGCGTGATGGTCACCCAGTCGCTCTGCCCGATGGTCTCGCCCGCAGCGGCGGCCAGGTCGGCGACTGACTCGAAGGTGCGCATGGGTCTCTCCTCTGCTTGGGTGATCAACATCGTGCCATTCGGCAGCCGCGACCCTGGCGCGGGAGCCTGCAACCGACTACAAAGGACAGGCTATGAGAACAACGCAGGCCTTCTTGGCGGCAGCGGTGTGGCTGACAGTCACCGCGACGGCGCTGGGCCCCGCGGGTGCCGCCCATGCCGACCCGGAGATCGCGCCGTGTGACATCCAGCAGCTCTCGGTAGCCGCGGCCCCGCAGCAGGCTGGGGTGGGTCACCGCGCCGTCCAGCTGAATTTCACGGTGCAACCGGACGTCAGCGCCTGTCAGCTGTCGGGCTATCCGGCGGTCGTCGCCCTGGTACCGGCCGGAACCCAAATCCAGGCCAAGCCGACACCGCAGGGATACCTGGGCGGCGGGACGCCCGGCACGACGGCGACCCTGGTGCCCGGCCACGGCGCACATGCGATGGTCGAATGGGTCGCAACAGGCACACCGCAAGACCCGGACTGCCGCACCTATGGGTCGGCCCCCATTTCCGTACCCCTACAGGTGATACCGCCGGGAACGTGGCAGACGTTTGACATCCCCGTCTCGATCGGACCCAACGAGGGTCTGTGCAATCTGCAGGTCCACCTGCTGACCGCCGACTGAACGTCAACCCCGCGGTTTCACGGTGAGCCTCGGGGAATGTGCCCGATGACGGCATCGACGCCGGCGAAGCGGGCAGCCAGCAGAGTTAGCGACCGTAACGACGGCGCAAGATGACAGGGTGAGGCTGCTCCTGATCGCTGACACGCACGTTCCGCGACGCGCGCGCAACCTGCCGGCACAGGTATGGGACGAGGTCGAGAAAGGAGACGTCGTGTTCCACGCCGGGGATTGGGTGGTGCCGGAACTGCTCGACGAGCTGGAATCCAGGGCAGCCCGGCTGGTCGCATGCTGGGGAAACAACGACGGCCCCGGCTTGCGGGCCCGGCTGCCCGAACGCGCCGATGTGACGCTGGCGGGTCTGCGTTTCACCGTCGTGCATGAGACCGGCGCCGCGTCCGGGCGTGAAACCCGCATGGCGCGGCTGTATCCCGACAGCGACGTCCTGGTGTTCGGGCACAGCCACATCCCCTGGGATACGACGACGGAAACGGGCCTGCGCCTGCTGAATCCCGGCTCTCCGACCGATCGCCGCCGCCAGCCGTTTTGCAGCTACATGACTGCCGAGGCGCGAAACGGGTCACTTGACAATGTGGTACTGCACCGAGTCGAGAAGTAGCTAGACGAGCATCCGCCGAAGCGGGCGTTCGGTGTGAATTGACGGCGTTGCGCGTGAGCGTGGGGCGGAAACCGGCACGCATTTCCGCCCAGGTTGCACACCCGAAGCCCACGATTCACACGCAAAACCCCAGCCCATACACAGCGGGCACATATAGATAGCTCGTATACAGAGGTATTATCGAAACAGTGAAGTCTCAAACCGACCTGGTCGCCGACGTGTTCGGCGTCGTGGGCAGATTCCGTCGGCAGCTGCGCCGGTCGGCCGGTCGCGGGTTCGACTCCACCCGCCTGTCCGAGTCACAGTCGGAGCTGTTGTGGCTCGTCGGCCGCCGGCCCGGGATCTCGGTCAGCGCCGCCGCCGCCGAACTCGGCTTGGTCCCCAACACCGCCTCGACACTCGTCTCCAAGCTGGTGGCCAACGGCTTGTTGGTACGGACCGTCGGCGAAGCCGACCGTCGCATCTGCCAGTTGCGGCTCGCCGAGCCCGCCCAGCAGATCGTCGACGCGTCCCGCGCCGCGCGGCGAGGCGTGCTGTCCGAGATGCTAGGCGACCTTGACGACGACCAAATCGAAGCCCTGACAAAGGGATTGGAGGTCCTTGACACGATGACCCGACGATTGCAGGAGCGACATTCATGACCGGATCACTGCCGATGGCGATCGACTGCCGGCACTTGACCTTTCGCTATGGCCGGTTCGCCGCCGTCGACGACCTGACGCTGCAGGTACGGCCGGGCGAAACGATGGGCCTGCTGGGACCCAACGGCGCCGGAAAGACGACGTTGGTGAAGATGCTGACCACGTTGACCCCGGTGCAGCAGGGCGAATTGCGCATCTTCGGAATGGACGCCCGCCATCAGACCATGGACATTCGAAGCAACATCGGCTATGTGCCCCAACAGCTTTCGATCGAACCGGCGCTGACCGGCCGGCAGAACGTGCAGTGGTTCGCGCGGTTGTACGGAGTGCAGCGCGCCGATCGGACCGAACGGGTGAATCAGGCGCTGGAGGCGATGGACCTACTCGATGTGGGAGACCGGCTGGCAGCGACGTACTCGGGTGGCATGATCCGCCGCCTGGAAGTGGCCCAGGCGCTGGTGAACCGGCCCTCGCTGCTGGTGCTCGACGAGCCGACCGTGGGCCTGGATCCGATCGCACGTGACCGGGTATGGGCTCAAGTGCAGAACATGCAGCGGCGGTTCGGCATGACGGTGCTGCTCACCACCCATTACATGGAAGAGGCCGACGCATTGTGTGATCGGGTCGCGCTGATGCATAAAGGCGTGTTAAGGGCCGTGGGAACTCCCGCCAAGTTGAAGACCCAGATACCCAACGGCTCGGCGCAAGCCACGCTCGAGGATGTGTTTCGCCACTACGCGGCTTCCGGGTTGGGCGACGTGGCCGAGGAATCACCCGGCATGCGCGAAATCCGTTCCAGCAGAAAGGTTGCCCGCCGTGCAGGTTGACCCCGCCGTCACAGACAACGTTCCTGCGGTGACTCTCGTCGGTGCCCCGCACGGTTGGCAACGGGTCGCGGCTACGTTGAGCCGCATCAGCACGTTCGCAATCGTGGAACTGCAGAAGCTGCAACACGACCGCACCGAGCTCGTCACCCGGATGGTGCAACCGGCGCTGTGGCTGTTGATCTTCGGGACCACCTTCAGCCACTTGCGCGTCATCAACACCGGGCCGGTCTCCTACCTGGCGTTCCTGGCGCCGGGGATCATCGCGCAATCGGCACTGTTCATCTCGATTTTCTATGGGATACAGATCATTTGGGATCGCGACGCCGGCATTCTGGCCAAGATCATGGTGACCCCGGCGCCGCCGTCGGCACTGATCACCGGCAAGGCATTCGCAGCCGGCGTGCGATCGGTCGCCCAGGTCGTCGGCGTGCTGGCGCTGGCCTATCTGATGAACGTCGGCCTGACCGTCAATCCGCTGCGGATCCTGGCGGCGATGGGCACGGTGATGCTCGGTGCCGGGTTCTTCGCATGCCTGTCGATGACACTGGCGGGACTGGTTCGCAATCGCGATCGCCTGATGGGTATCGGACAAGCGATCACCATGCCGTTGTTCTTCGCCTCCAACGCCCTTTACCCGGTCGACGTGATGCCGGCCTGGCTACACATGCTGAGCCGGGTCAACCCGCTGAGCTACGAGGTCGACGCACTGCGCGCACTGCTGATCGGCACACCGTTCAACCCGCTGGACATCGTGGTGCTGCTGGTGGCGGCGGTGCTTGGCATCGTCACAGCGTCAACGCTGTTGCGCCGCTTGGTCGCCTAGCTCCGGCGAGCAGACGCAAAAGCACCTCATTTCGGCACGAAATGGGTGATTTTGCGTCTGCTCGTGCTCAGCGATGTGGCATGTTCGAGTCCGTGCCGACGCCCAATCGTTAGCCAACCGCGACGTCGTACCCCGGCCGTGACACCCGAACTACGCAGTCTCCCTGTGTTTGACTCGCCCAGAGCAAGTTTCACCGCAGCGCGCGGCAGACAAGTCGAGATGGGTAGGGAGCTATGTCGTTCTTCGAAGAGATGCGAAAGTTACGCGGCGCCACGGCAACTTGGCCGCGCCGGCTGGCTATCGCAGCTGTAGGCGCTGCCCTGTTATCCGGTCTGGTCGCCTTCGTCGGTGGCACCGGGACCGCGGGGGCGTTCTCCAAGCCGGGCCTGCCAGTGGAATACCTGCAAGTGCCATCAGCATCGATGGGCCGCAACATCAAAGTCCAGTTCCAAGGCGGCGGTCAACACGCGATCTACTTGCTCGACGGCCTTCGGGCACAAGACGATTACAACGGCTGGGACATCAACACCCCCGCCTTCGAGGAGTTCTACCAGTCCGGCCTGTCGGTCGTCATGCCGGTCGGCGGCCAGTCCAGCTTCTACAGCAACTGGTACCAGCCGTCGCAGGGCAACGGCCAGAACTACACCTACAAGTGGGAGACGTTCCTGACTCAGGAGATGCCCGCCTGGCTGCAGGCCAACAAGCAGGTGTCGCCGGCTGGCAATGCGGCAGTGGGCCTTTCGATGTCGGGCGGCGCGGCGCTGATCCTGGCGGCTTACTACCCACAGCAGTTCCCCTACGCCGCTTCCCTGTCGGGCTTCCTCAACCCGTCCGAGGGCTGGTGGCCGACACTGATCGGTCTGGCGATGAACGACGCCGGCGGCTACAACGCCAACAGCATGTGGGGACCGTCCACCGACCCGGCCTGGAAGCGCAACGACCCGATGGTCCAGATTCCCCGGCTGGTCGCCAACAACACCCGGATCTGGGTCTACTGCGGCAACGGCACACCGAGCGACCTCGGCGGCGACAACATGCCGGCGAAGTTCCTGGAAGGCCTCACGCTGCGCACCAACCAGGCCTTCCAGAGCACATACGCGGCGTCGGGCGGACACAACGGCGTGTTCAATTTCCCCACCAACGGGACGCACTCGTGGCCGTACTGGAACCAGCAGCTGATGGCCATGAAGCCGGACATCCTGCAGGTGCTCAACGCGGGCGGTAACGCCGCGTAGCGGCCGCCCAAAATATCTCAAGCCGGCATCGGCAGCAGTGCAACGGCCAGCGCTGCTGCCGATGCTTTTTGCCGCTACTCCACCTTTTCCTGTTCTTGGCTGCTCTCCAGCAGAGCGCGGCGGTCCTGGTGAAAGTAGGTGTAAGCAGTCGTCAACGCGCACACGATCGCGGCCATCCCGAGCATCTGGGTTCCGCTGACGAACATGCTGATCACACCCCCGACCGTGGCCCCGAGAACGAAGCTGCTCAACAGCAGAAAGTAGCCGAGCCAGTCCGCCGCCTGTCCGCCGGCGATGTGACGTTCGATGCCTTGGCCCATTTTCACCAGCGTGCCGGTGACATAGCTGAGCGGCACCGAGACCTCGCCGTTCTTGACGAACGACGTGTTCAAGGCGCCAACCCCGAAGACCACGACCATGATCGGGATGAAATCAAGCTGAGTCTGGCTCCACTTGCCGACGATGATGTCGATCGCGGTGGCGAGCAGCAGGCTGAAGGTGGTCAACACCGTCGGGCCGTGCGGGTGCGCCACCCAGAAATGGCGCCGGCACACCGAGGCGACCACGACGCCGGAGACGAAGCACAGCAGCAACAGCCCCGCCGTCACCGACAACACCACGTCGTTCCGGAAGTAGCCGAGGATGGCGCGTTGCGCGTTGCCCGTCATGAACGTCACGAAATAGCCGGCGGAGTGGGTGAACGCGGTGGCCCCGAGTACCCCCGCCAGGGCTGCCAGCACCCAGGACAGCCGCGACTCGCTGTTGAAAATCTCGTTAGCCACCCTGCCACCCTAAGCAGCGGTGAGGCGTGCGATCGACCGCAGCGGGATCGGCAGCCATCCGGGCCGGTGCCGCGCCTCGTAACCGGTCTCGTAAACCGCCTTGTCCAACTCGTAGGCGGCCAGCAGCAACGCCGAATCGCGTGGGTCGACGCCGGAGGCCGCCGCGTAGCCGTCGCAGAACGCGGCGTGGTTGCGCTGGACCCATTCCCGGGCGCGCGCGGCGCGCTGTTTGTCGCCAGTGTGGTCGACCAGGGGGCCATAAGCGGCGTACTCATAGGAGCGCAAGACACCGGCTACGTCGCGCAACGGTGAATCCGGCGCCCGCCGCTCGTCCAGCGGCTGACCGGGTTCGCCTTCGAAGTCGATCAACAGCCAACTCTCCGGGGTGCGCAGCACCTGCCCCAGGTGCAGATCACCGTGCACCCGCTGGACCATGATCCGCTCACCCGCGAGCTTGCGGAATTGCTCTTCGATCGTGGCCGCGTACTGGCCCAGATCCGGGACCGCCGCGACCGTCGACGACAGGCGCGCGAGCATGGTGTCCACCGGAAAGTCCGCCTGAGCGGTTCCGAGGCGATCGGCGAGGGTGGCGTGGACAGAGGCGACGGCTTCGCCGAGCCGGTACGACTCGCCGGCGAAATCGCCACCGACCTCGTGGGCATACAGGTCGCCTTCCGCAAACAGGTCACGGACACTGGCGGTTGCCATCGCCCAGCCCTCGGCGGCGTTGGGTTCGTATTCGGTCACCATGCCCAGCGGGCAAGCGTCCTGATCCGATGGGCCCGGTGCGGTGAGCTCATAGATGCCGAGCAGACGCGCCACATGCGGATTGCCGGCGCGGCCCAGCACCCTGCTCAGTTCGATATCGGGGTTGATGCCGTGGCTGACCCGGCGGAACACCTTGAGGATCGCCTGGGGGTCGAAGATCACGCTGGTGTTGCTCTGCTCGGCATCCAGCACGCGCGGATATGCCTCCACCGGGAGCTCGACGTCGGGTTCCGGGGCAAACCGCACTTCGATGCCCGACGACTCTCGCACGGCCGACGAATCGATCAGCGACAACAGATATTGCGGCGCGCTCACGTCATACAGCGCGTCGAAGCCGGTGCGATCGTCGGCCGCGCCAATCGTGGCCACCGTGCTGAACTCGAAGATGGGCGCGGAATCCCAGCCCACGATTACCTGGTAGCGCTCGGACGATCCGTCGGTATAGGCGACGTCGACCAGTACCAAGTCGAGGTTCTCCCGCAGTGGGACGACCACGGCCGCCTCGGCGGTCTTCAGTTCGCGACTGCGGCCGGCATACCAACGTTGCTGCGGAAGCCACTCTGACCAGGGCAGCTTCGCCGCCAACTGGACTGCAGAAGTCATTTGACGCTGCTCCTCATCGCTACGCCCAGCATCGTCGCCAGCGGAGCCATATGGCGCTGCTCCTCCGCATCGCTAACGTCCCCCTCGCCGCTGCGCGGCTGGGGGCGCCCCCACTGCATCGTCGCCAGCGCGGTCACGGGTGCTGCTCCTCATCGGATTCTGACAACTGGAACCAATAAAACCCATGTCCCGGCAGCGTAAGCAGATAGGGCAGGTGCCCAATGCGCGGGAAATTCACCTGTCCGGTCAGCTCGACGGGCGTGTAGTTGTTCCAATGCTGCAGGTTCAGTTCGATGGGCTGCGGAAACCGCGACAAGTTGTTGACGCACAGGACCGTGTCGCCGTGCTCACCCGGCGCTTGCCGCACGAAAGCAAGCACCGACGGGTTGGATCCGCCCAACTCCTGGAACGCCCCGACGGCGAACGCCTCATGCCTGCGGCGCACCGCCAGCATCGTCCGGGTGAAGTTGAGCAGCGACGTCGACGTGTCGCGCTGCGCCTCGACGTTGACGGCCTGGTAGCCGTACACCGGGTCCTGGCTGGGCGGCAGGTACACGCGACCGGGGTTGGCGGTGGAGAAGCCGGCGTTGCGGTCGGGCGTCCACTGCATCGGCGTGCGGACGCCGTCGCGGTCCCCCAGCCAGATCACGTCGCCCATGCCGATCTCATCGCCGTAATAGAGCACCGGCGAACCGGGCAGCGACAACAGCAACGCCGTGAACAGCTCGATCTGGTTGCGGTCGTTGTCCAGCAGCGGGGCCAACCGGCGGCGGATGCCGACATTCGCCTTCATCCGCGGATCCTTGGCGTACTCGGAGTACATGTAGTCGCGTTCTTCGTCGGTGACCATTTCCAGCGTCAACTCGTCGTGGTTGCGCAGGAAGATCCCCCACTGGGCCATGTCCGGGATGGGTGGCGTCTGGGCCAGGATCTCCGATATCGGAAAGCGCGACTCGCGGCGGACCGCCATGAAGATTCGTGGCATCAGCGGGAAGTGAAACGCCATGTGGCACTCGTCGCCGCCGGTGGTCGCATCGCCGAAGTACTCGACCACATCGGCGGGCCACTGATTGGCCTCGGCGAGCAGCACCCGGCCGGGGAATTCGTCGTCGACCACTTTGCGGACCCGCTTGAGGAACGCATGCGTCTCGGGCAGGTTCTCGCAGTTGGTGCCTTCGCGTTCGAACAGGTAGGGCACCGCGTCCAGCCGGAAGCCGTCGATGCCCAGGCCCAGCCAGAACCGGATGACGTCGATCATGGCTTCCTGCACAGCCGGGTTTTCGTAGTTCAGGTCCGGCTGGTGGGAGAAGAACCGATGCCAGTAGAACTGGCGGCGCACCGGGTCGAAGGTCCAGTTCGACTCTTCGCTGTCGACGAAGATGATCCGGGCGTCGGTGTACTTCTCGCTGGTGTCGCTCCAAACGTAGTAGTCACCGTATGGACCGTCGGGGTCACGGCGTGACTCCTGAAACCACGGATGCGACTCCGATGTGTGATTCATCACCAAATCGGTGATTACCCGGATTCCGCGCTGGTGCGCGGCATCGAGCAGGGCCACGAAGTCGTCGACGGTGCCGAACTCGTCCAGCACCTTGTAGAAGTCCCGGATGTCATAGCCGCCGTCGCGTAGCGGCGAGTCGTAGAACGGCGGCAACCAGATGCAGTCGATGCCGAGCCACTGCAGGTAGTCCAGCCGCTCGATCAGTCCACGCAAGTCCCCGGAACCGTCCGCGCTGGCGTCGAAAAACGCGCGGACCAACACCTCGTAGAAGACCGCGTGCTTGAACCACGTGGGGTCGGCAGGCAGCTTGGTGGCGTTGCCGAAGTCCTCCACATTGGGGTGCTCGACGACGCCACCCTCAACGTGACTGCCCTCTCCGGAATGGTGGGAATGGTGCTCGACAACGTGGACAGCGCGGTTTGCGTCGTTCATCAATTCCACGATGCCACGTGTACCCGACGGGCGGCCTCGGGAATCACGCCGGGAATCATGTGCGGCCACAATCGAATTGGGCGGCCGGCCAGTATAGCGACGTCAGGCTGGCGGCCCATCAGCCAACGCGACGGTCACCGTGCGGTTCTCGCCGGTCTTGGTGCGCAGCGTCACAGCGATGGTGTCCCCGGGGTGATGCGGGACGAGCACATCCGTCATCGCGGTGGCCGAGTTGATCCGGACACCGTCGACCGCGGTGATGACGTCGCCGACGGAAATTCCGGCTCCCGCGGCGGGGCCGGTGCCGACCACGCGTTCGACCCGCGCACCGCCGTTACTGTCCACCACACCGATCCCGAGGAAGGCCGTCGGGCCGATGTGCACGGTGTTGGAGCCGGCGCCGCCGCGGATCGCGTTGGCCGCGCCCATCGCCTGACCGATCGGAATCGCGAAGCCCTGCCCCCCGGACATCTTGTAGCTCTCGGTGGCCGCGGTGTTCACGCCGACTACTTGCCCGCCCTGGTTGACCAGAGGCCCACCGGAGTCACCGGGCTTGATCGGCGCGTCGACCTGGATCAACCCGCCCAGCGTCTCGGTGGCGCCGGTCAGCGTGTCGGTGGCCTGCACGGTCTGGTTGAGCGCGACGACGCGCCCGGACACCGCCGTGGGCGCTCCGCCGGCACCACCGGCATTGCCCAGCGCGACCAACGGCTCACCGACGGTGACGCCGCCGCCGATCGCGGCAGCCGGAAGGCCGCCGGCCCCGCGCAGCTGCAGCACCGCGACATCCTGGGTGCGGTCGTAGCCGACGACGTCGACGCCGTAGGTGCGGCCGTCGGCGACGCTGAACGCGCTGATGTCGGTGGCGCCGGAGATCACGTGATTGTTGGTCAGCACGACGCCGTTGGGGTCGATGACGATGCCGGTTCCGGCGCCCACCGCGTTGTTGTAGCCAAACCTGGTGCTGATGTCGACAACCTGCGGCGCGACCATCGACGCTGCGTCGAGCGGTAGCGGAGGTCGGTCGCCGAACCGGTCGAGCGCCAGCGTCCCAGGGGTCCCGGCGTGGGCCGGCGCGGTGATCAGGCCGAGGCCCAGCCCCACCGCGGCCAGCAGGCTGACCCGCCATGACCACCTGAGGGAGCGGTGGTGCGCTTTGCTCATGCCGTAACCTCCTGCGTCGGGGAAAGAATCAAAATTGTCTCAGCCTTTGGTTCTGGGCCTTCAGCCTGGGCCGGACACCGTCTAGTTCACCGTAGTCCAGGTAGCCAACTCGTCGGTTCTAATCCCAGCGTCAGCCGGCCGTGGGCGCAATCGGACGAGTGAGGTGGTGACTCACGTCACCGACCATGTCGATGAGCGTGAGGTCGCGGTAGGAGTACCGCCATTGGCCTTCTACGCGTTCGAAGCGGTCGTGGTAGCGGCCGGTGACGATGGTCTGCAACGGTAACTCGTCGGTTTGCTGCAGCACCGTGTAGTAGCTGCGGCAGTCGGCCGTACCGGCGTGCTCGTCGACGTGGATGATCGGGTTGCTGACCACGTGCTTGGTCCGGGGCGTCCCGTCCGGATAGAGCCGGATCAGCGACTTCCAGATACCCAGCAGTTGGGTGGCATCGACCGTGTCGCGGCCGGGGTCGGGGCCGCCGACGCGGATGCGGGCGTGCTCGAACAGCTCGGCCGCTGCCGCCAGGTCGCCGGTGTCGATGCATTCGGCATAGCGGTAGAGAAGGTTTGCGATCTGCGCCTCGGCCTGCATGCAGTTAAGTTAGCGCGGCACCACTTGTGCGGGTTGTGCGCGAGCAGACGCGGAATCGCACAAATCGCGGCCGCCCAGTGCGATTCTGCGTCTGCTCGCGTCCGCACGACGGGCTTCTAAGCTGGTCCGGTGAGCCAATTCGACCCGGCGGTCAGGTTCGCACAGTCCCCGGTGGCGCGGCTGGCCACCGTCACTCCCGAAGGCACACCGCACGTCGTTCCGGTGGTGTTCGCGGTCGATCAAAATCGGATCTATACCGCCGTCGACGCGAAGCCCAAGACCACGCAACGGCTGCGCCGCCTGACCAACATCGAGCACAACCCGCACGTCAGCCTGCTCGTCGACCACTACACCGACGATTGGGCGCAGCTGTGGTGGGTCCGCGCCGACGGTGTCGCCACGATCCACACCGACGACGAGGCGATGCGCACCGGATACTGGCTGTTGCGCGCCAAATATGCTCAGTATCAAGAGGTTTCGTTAGATGGGCCGGTAATCGTGGTCACGGTGCGCCGCTGGGCCGGCTGGCAGGCCTGAGCATTTCTCGGCCCGCCGTGTTCGCCGAGACTTCAGCCACTGCGACTCCCGTCGGCGCGTCATGTGCGTGGAGTAAGTGTCGCGACGCGGTCTACCCGCGATACGAGCCGACCGACCCTTGTGCTGAGCCGCTGTTCGGGGAAAAGTTGCTTACTGCCTTCTGTGGTCTGGGACACACCGGAGGGACCCTGCACGCTCGCGGGCCGAGCGACTACCTGGGAGAACTGGAGGACAGCCATGGCGGACAGAGCGGGTGCTTCCCAGGGAGCGGGAGCTGCTCCCACTGCGGACAGCCCAGCGGGCGTTCGCAACGTGGTTCTGGTGGGGCCCTCGGGGGGCGGCAAGACGACCCTTGTCGAGGCCTTGCTGGTCGCGGCCGGTGTGCTGAACCGCCCCGGTTCGGTCACCGAGGGCACCACGGTCTGCGACTTCGACGACGCCGAGATCCGGCAACAGCGTTCGGTCGGGCTCGCGGTGGCCTCGCTGTCGCATGACGGCACCAAGATCAACCTCGTCGACACCCCCGGGTACGCCGACTTCGTCGGTGAGCTGCGGGCCGGGCTGCGCGCCGCGGATTGCGCGCTGTTCGTCATCGCCGCCAACGAAGGAGTCGACGAGCCGACCAAATCCCTGTGGCAGGAATGCAGCCAGGTAGGCATGCCCCGCGCGGTGGTGATCACCAAGCTCGACCACGCCCGCGCGAATTACGCCGAGGCGCTGGACGCGGCGCAGGACGCCTTCGGCGACAAAGTCTTACCCCTCTATCTGCCGACCTCCCAAACCAACCCCGACGGCCTGATCGGACTGCTGTCGCAGACCCGCTACACGTATTCGGGCGGCAAGCGGACCGTGGGCCCGCCGGACCCCGCGGATGCCGACCGCATCGAAGAGGCCCGCGGCACCCTGATCGAAGGGATCATCGAGGAATCCGAGGACGAGTCGCTGATGGAGCGCTACCTCGGCGGCGAAACCATCGACGAATCGGTGCTCATCGAAGACTTGGAGAGGGCCGTTGCCCGTGGTTCGTTCTTCCCCGTCATTCCGGTATGCAGCGGCACCGGTGTCGGCACTCTGGAACTGCTCGAGGTGGCCACCCGCGGCTTCCCCTCGCCGATGGAACATCCGCTGCCGGAGGTCTTTACGCCGGCGGGCGCTACGCATGCCGAGCTGGCCTGTGACCCGGGTGCGCCATTGCTGGCAGAGGTGGTGAAGACGACGTCGGATCCCTACGTCGGCAGGGTCAGTCTGGTCCGGGTGTTCTCCGGGACCATCAGGCCCGACGCGACGGTTCACGTGTCGGGCCATTTTGCGTCGTTCTTCGGAGGATCCAACGGCTCGGGCAGCACCCACCCCGACCACGACGAAGACGAACGCATCGGCGTCCTGTCCTTCCCGCTCGGCAAGCAGCAACGCCCCGCACCTGCCGTGGTGGCCGGCGACATCTGCGCGATCGGCAAGCTGAGCCGGGCCGAAACCGGTGACACGCTGTCCGACAAGTCCGAGCCCTTGGTGCTGAAGCCCTGGACCATGCCCGAGCCGCTGCTGCCGGTCGCCATTCAGGCCCACGCCAAGGCCGACGAGGACAAGCTGTCGGTCGGCTTGGGCCGGTTGGCCGCCGAAGATCCGACGCTGCGGATCGAGCAGAACCAGGAAACGCACCAGATCGTGCTGTGGTGCATGGGTGAAGCCCATGCCGGGGTAGTGCTCGACGCGCTCGCCAACCGCTACGGGGTAAGCGTGGACACGGTGGACCTTCGGGTTCCGTTGCGAGAAACCTTCGCGGGCAAGGCAAAAGGCCACGGCCGCCACATCAAGCAGTCCGGTGGTCATGGCCAGTACGGAGTCTGCGACATCGAGGTGGAGCCGCTGCCGGAGGGTTCCGGATTCGAGTTCGTCGACAAGGTGGTCGGCGGGGCGGTGCCGCGCAACTACATCCCCAGCGTGGAAAAGGGCATTCGCGCGCAGATGGAGAAGGGGGTACACGCCGGCTACCCGGTGGTCGACCTGCGCGTCACGCTGTTCGACGGCAAGGCCCACAGCGTCGACTCCTCGGACTTCGCGTTCCAGATGGCCGGCGCGCTGGCACTGCGGGAGGCTGCCGCCGCGACGAAGGTTGTCCTGCTGGAGCCGATCGACGAGATCTCGGTGCTGGTTCCCGACGACTACGTCGGCGCGGTCATGGGTGACCTGTCCAGTCGTCGCGGCCGGGTGCTCGGCACCGAGACCGCCGGCCACGAGCGCACGGTGGTGAAGGCCGAAGTGCCTCAGGTCGAGTTGACCCGGTACGCCATCGACTTGCGCTCACTGGCGCACGGGGCCGCGTCGTTCACCCGTTCGTTCGTCCGCTATGAGCCGATGCCGGAGTCCGCCGCGGCGAAGGTGAAAAGCACTGCGTGAGGGCGCAATTCGCCCGCTCATACCGACCGGAACTGCTCGGCGACGGCACGTCGGTCCAGTGAGCCTTTGGCCGTGTGCGGCAATTCGCTGACCTCCTGGAAGCTGGCCGGCACCTCGAAGGGCGCCAGCCGATCGCGGCAGAACTCGGCGAGCTCGGCGGGCGCCGGCGCGGGCGATACGCGCGGCACAACCACTGCTGCCACGGTCTCCCCGTACATCTTGTCCGGCATACCGAAGACCGCTACCTCCAACACATTTGGATGACAGGCCAGCACACCCTCGACGCGTTCGGGCGAGATTTTCTCGCCGCCGCGGTTGATCAGTTCTTTGATCCTTCCGCGGATGCTCAGGTCGCCGGCCGCCGACAGCGTCCCCAGGTCGCCGGTGCGCAGCCATCCGTCGGTGAAGTTGGCGGCGGTTATCTCCGGATCGCCGAGATAGCCGCGCACTACCGTGGGGCCGCGCAACCAGACTTCTCCGACGGCGTCCACAGGCAGCGGGTTCCCGTCCGGCCCGGCGATACGGATCTGCGGGCCGGTGGACCTGCCGACCAGACCAGTTGCCCCAGAAGAACTTTCGTTCTGATCGATGCGGGTGGTGGTCACTTGGTGGGTGGCCTCGGTCATCCCGAACGCGCACACCACCGGCGCCGAAAACTCGTCGTGCAACGCTTGCGCGGTTTCCGGTGTGAGTGGCGCACTGCAACTGCGGATGAAGCGCAGCGCGGCTCTCCCATTCGGTGATGAATCGCTGCCGGCCCGCTCCAACAGGATCTGGTGAATCGTGGGCACCGCGGTGTACCAGGTGGCTCCGACCGCGTCGACGTCGTCCCAGAACGTGTGGGCCGAGAACCGCCCCCCGGCGGGCAGCAACACCGTCCCCCCGGATGCGAGGCTGGACAGCAGTGCGGCGACCAGCCCGTGACCGTGGTAGAGCGGCATCACCGCGACGGTCGCGTCCTGCGGACCGAGGCGATACCCGGCGATGATGGCCCGGATCGAGGTGGCGAGGTTTTCGTGGGTCCACGGGACCATCTTCGGCAGTCCCGTCGTCCCGCCGGTGAACATGATCATCGCGTCGTCGTCGCGCAACCCGGTAGGCGGCGGCGTCACCTGGCCGGGGGCCGTCTCAGCGTCGAGTTGGACCGCCGGGCCGTTTTCGTTGTGGCCGGTGTCCACTGAGACCCGCCAGCAGGGCAGCATCGGTTCGCGCTGGTCGCCGGCCACGCCTGCGTCGGCCAGCACTACCCGTACGCCGGCCGCCTCGGCCCGGGCGTCCTGGTCGCTGACGGGCAACGCGGGGTCGAGGGGAACGACGACCATGCCTGCCTGAGACGCCGCCAACAAGCTGACGACGAACTCGGCGTTGCTGCCGGCGCGCAACGCAATCCGGTCACCCGGCTGTAGGCCACGCCGCTGGAACTGGCCGGCCAGGTCGTCGACCACACCGGCCAGGTCGGCGTAGCTGATGGCGCTGCGCTCGGAGGTGACGACGAGCGCCGCAGCGTCCGGCAACCGGCTTGCTGTCACCTGGACCAGGTCGGCTATGCGCGGGTGTTGCATTCCGTGGGCACCTCCGCCTTCTTGCTCGCTGTCATCGACCGTGCCTCTTTTACTCCCCTATGAAAAGCACTTCTCCGCACCCTGCCCGAAGGACGGCCCTGCGGTCCAATATCGGTTGAACTTGGACACCGGCGAGAACCCGGGCCAGAGTGAGGACGAACGATCAGAAGGAGCCGGCCCATGTCCAGCAGTTCGGCACCTCCCGGTGCAGCGTTGACCGACGGCTTTCACCTCGTCGTCGACGCACTCAAGGCCAACGATGTCGGGACCATTTACGGCCTGGTCGGCATCCCGATCACCGACCTCGCCCGAATCGCCCAGGCATCCGGCATCCGGTACATCGGTTTCCGGCACGAGACTTCCGCCGGCAACGCTGCCGCCGCCGCCGGTTTTCTGAACCGCCGCCCGGGTGTTTGCCTGACGACGTCCGGCCCGGGTTTTCTCAACGGCCTGCCCGCACTGGCCAACGCCACCACCAACTGCTTCCCGATGATCCAGATCTCCGGTTCGAGCCGGCGGTCGATGGTGGACCTGCAGCAAGGCGACTACCAGGACCTCGATCAGCTCAGCGCCGCAAGGCCGTTCGCCAAGGCGGCTTATCGCATCGGCCGCGTCGAGGATATCGGGCGCGGTGTCGCGCGAGCCATCCGTACCGCGAGCTCCGGCCGTCCGGGTGGTGTGTACCTCGACATCCCGGGCGAAGTCCTCAGTCAAGCGCTGGAGGCCACGGCCGCCGCCGACACGATCTGGCGCGTCGTCGACCCGGCCCCGCGGCAGCCGCCTGCCCCGGAGGCGGTTGAGCGCGCGCTGGAACTGTTGGCGCGAGCACAGCGGCCGCTGATCGTGCTCGGCAAGGGCGCTGCGTACGCGCACACCGACGGGGTCGTTCGGGAATTCGTGGAGGCCACCAAGATTCCGTTTCTGCCGATGTCGATGGCAAAGGGCCTGCTGCCCGATTCGCACCCGCAGTCCGCGGCCGCGGCGCGCTCGCTGGCGATAGCCCGCGCGGACACTGTCTTGCTGGTCGGCGCCCGGCTCAACTGGCTGCTCGGCCACGGCGAGCCACCGCAATGGTCGGCCGACGCCAAGTTCGTCCAAATCGACCTCGCCGCTGCGGAATTCGACAGCAACCGGCCTATTGCCGCGCCGCTGAGCGGCGATATCGGCTCGGTGATGTCCGCGCTGCTCGACGGCGTGCACGCGCGTTCCGTCGTCGCGTCCACAGAATGGGTCACCGAGCTCGCCGACCGCAGGGCAGAAAACGATGCCAAGATGCGCAGGCGGCTGGCCGAGGATCCACAGCCGATGCGGTTCTACAACGCGCTCGGAGCCATTCGCTCTGTGCTGCAAGATAATCCGGACATATATGTGGTGAACGAGGGGGCCAACGCGCTGGACCTCGCGCGAAATGTCATCGACATCGAGCTACCGCGGCATCGGCTGGACACGGGGACGTGGGGCGTGATGGGCATCGGTATGGGCTACGCCATCGCCGCCGCGGTCGAGACCGGCAGACCGGTCGTCGCAATCGAGGGCGACAGCGCATTTGGCTTCAGCGGCATGGAGATTGAGACCATCTGCCGCTACCGGCTCCCGGTGACCGTCGTCATCCTCAACAACGGCGGGGTTTATCGCGGTGACGAAGTCGCGGCCACCGGGGGGGTCTCGGCCGGCGACCCAGCGCCCACCGTTTTGAACGCGCGGGCTCGACACGAGCTGCTCGCAGAAGCATTCGGCGGCAAGGGATACCACGTCACGACCCCGTCCGAACTGCGTTCGGCGCTGTCCGAGGCGCTCGCTTCGCAGGGACCGGCGATCGTCGACTGCGTACTCGACCCGGCCGCCGGGGTGGAAAGCGGCCACCTGGCAGGCCTCAACCCGGCCAGTACGGTCAGGCCTGCGCCTGCAGCGGCCAGCTCCGCCGGGTAAGCAACGCGCTTTCGTTCAGCGCATGTCAAGTGAGAATTTTCGCGGCGAAGAGCAGGCGGAAACCGCTAATATGGCGGCCAAGCTAACGGACGAGTGTTTGCTGGAGATATCTATAGAGTGGAGCCGACTAGAATGGCTTCATGTTGATCGCACCATCTCGAAGGGCGGACCCGATGCGTCGAGCAGTTCGTTATCTGTTCGTTATGGTCGCGATCTCGGCGCTGAGCATGGCAGTATCGGTCACCCGCAGCGTCGCGGCTGTTCCGGTGGACCAGCCGGTTCCCGGCGTGGAGTCCGTTTTGCCGGCCAACGGTGCGGTGGTCGGGGTGGCCCATCCGGTCGTGGTGACGTTCACCGCGCCGGTTGCCGATCGTGCCGCGGCCGAGCGCTCTATTCGCGTGGTCTCCCCCAGCAACCTGACCGGACACTTCGAGTGGGTCGAGAACAACGTCGTGAAATGGGTTCCGAGCCACTACTGGCCCAGCCACACCCGCGTCTCAGTCGAGGTACAGGGCATGGGGACCGGCTTCGAAACCGGCGACGCGTTGCTGGGTGTTGCCAGCATCTCCGCGCACACCTTCACCGTCAGCAGGAACGGGGAAATACTGCGCACCATGCCGGCTTCGATGGGTAAGCCCAGCCGTCCGACGCCGACCGGTAACTTCACCGCATTATCGAA
This sequence comes from Mycobacterium sp. 852002-51163_SCH5372311, assembly GCF_001667115.1. GTDB lineage: Bacteria > Actinomycetota > Actinomycetes > Mycobacteriales > Mycobacteriaceae > Mycobacterium. The sequence goes on from NZ_LZIJ01000188.1 coordinate 67,273, forward strand.
AGAGCGCACCGTCGTGATGGACTCGCGGACCATCGGAATCCCGCTGAGCTCTCCGGACGGATACAAGATCACCGCTTCTTACGCGGTCCGTGTCACCTGGAGCGGTGTGTACGTGCACTCGGCCCCCTGGTCGGTTGACTCGCAGGGCTATGCCAATGTCAGTCACGGCTGCATCAACCTGAGCCCGGACAACGCCGCGTGGTACTTCAACACGGTGACCATCGGCGACCCGATCAACGTGGTGGCGTGACGATCACACGTCGAATGTTTTGAACCCTAACGGCCACAAGCGATTCCGCGATCCCGCTTAGCCGCGACTTTCCGCGTAGAGCCTAGCCAGAGCCAAAAGTGTTGCAGCCGTGTCAGTTTGGCAATCGGCCCTTCAGCGCCGCGTCTTGTTTGCGGCCGATGTCCTTTGCGAACTCGGGATCCGTCGGGTCATTGGGCGCGCTGTCGAATTCCAGGCTGACCAGAGCTTTGCCCTCGGTGAACAACAAGACGGTCACCGCTTGGGAATTGTCCGGCGCAGTACCGGAAATGATCGCCCCGCCGTCGCCGACGTCGACCGGCTGCCAAGTACCGGTGACCTTGCTGCCGTAGTTGTTCTTGGTGTTGTCGAGGCCCACCTTTGCCGTCTTGGCTTCGTTGACGAGCATGATCATGTCGCCGATCCGTCGGCTGTTGTCCCCGTTGGTGAACAGCTGCGACACACCGGGGGCACCATTGGGATTCTGCACGGGGGCCGAAGCGGTGAAATCCGGCCCGATGTCAGTCGCCTGGATCAGCAAATTCGTATAGTCGGCAAGCGGCGGATACGGCGGTCCGGCCGAAGTGCTCGGGCCGACAGACGGCAACGACCCCGGGCTCTCACCGGGGCCGCAACCGGTGGTCGCGGCGCCCACCACCACAGTCGCGACCGCCCAGCCGGCAACTGTTTTCCGAGAAAGCTTCATAGCATTCCTTCCGCCACTTCCACCAGTGTGCCGCGGCGCCTGACGCTACTGGCAATTGCGGACGGGAACAAGGGCAACGTTCACGGTGTTGCGCACCAGCATGGGCTGCGGTAGCAGGATTCACCGGAGGAGTTCGAAATGACAACTGCAGCGGCGCGCGCCGTGCGGTTCGACCGCTACGGGGGCCGTGAGGTGTTGTATGTGGCGGACATAGACATGCCGACGCCAGAGCCGGGTGAAGTGGTGGTCGAAGTTCGCGCCGCCGGGATCAACCCGGGCGAGGCGGGCATCCGGGTCGGGGCGATGCACGAGATGTTCCCCGCCACGTTCCCGTCCGGCGAAGGCAGCGACCTGGCCGGCGTCGTGACCGCGGTGGGCCCCGGGGTCAGCGAGTTCTCGGTCGGCGACGAGGTGCTCGGGTTCAGCCTGCGCCGGTCCAGCCACGCCACCCACACCGCCGTGCCAGTGGGCCAGCTGATCCGCAAACCACCTCAATTGAGTTGGGAGGTAGCGGGTTCGCTGTACGTGGTGGGTGCGACGGCTTACGCGGCGGTGCGTGCCGTCGCGCCCCGGCCGGGTGAGACCGTCGCCGTCTCGGCGGCTGCCGGCGGAGTCGGCAGTCTTGTCGTGCAGCTGCTGGTTCTGCGCAAGGCAGTGGTGCTGGGCATCGCGGGGCCGGACAACGCGGACTGGCTGCGCGCGCACGGCGTGACCCCGATCGCCTACGGGGACGGGCTGGCGGAACGGCTGCGCGAGGCGGCGCCGGACGGAATCGACGCGTTCATCGACCTATTCGGCCCGGACTACGTTCAGCTGGCCGTCGACCTCGGGGTGCCGCCCGAGCGGATCGACACCATCATCTCGTTCCAGAAGGCCGGCGAGGTCGGCGCCAAAACTGAAGGCAGCATGGACGCGTCGACACCGGAAGTGCTCGCCGAAATCGCCGACCTGATCGCCGGCGGTGCCGTCGACTTCGACATCGCAGCGACCTACCCGCTCGACCGGGTCGCCGACGCGTTCGAAGAACTCGAACGCCGGCACACGCACGGCAAAATTGTTCTGCTGCCGAACAGTTGACCCGGCGAGCAGACGCTACCCGAACGCGTCGGGGTCAAACGGGTGCCCGCCGAGCGACGCGGTGATCACCGCGATCGGCATCCGCGACACATACAGGTTGGCCCGCTGCTCGGGAGTCGGTGTGTGCCATCCACACAACCTGTTCGCCAGCAGCCGACCCGTCCGCAGCAGCGCGCGGCGGGGCGTCCGGACAACCCTTTCGACATCGGTAACACGGTGTGCGACAACAAAAGCCATGATCTTCTCCTGCCTGAACGCCGACCGGTTCATGGCATCTCACAACGCATACCGGAGCGCACCCGCACGAGCGGGCAGGTAAGCATTCGAGGAAGCTCAGCCGTTGGCAAGAATGCCGGAACCGGATCGGAACAAGATGGATTGCGGATAGGGACAATCGCTAGGACTCATCTCGCCCTCACCTCCTCACGGCCAGGACACACGCGGGTGTCACCACATTCGGCTGCACGGAAGAGGCAGAAGAACCGGCTATTCCGCCGGACCTACACCTCTCTCATCGGAGCTTCGGCACTGCACGGCGTATCTGGACCACCGCCCAGAAGCCACTTGGGCTCGACCCTTGGTCCGGGAAGAGCTGTCCTGACCCGGGGCGTCTCTCGACGTTCGAGGTCAGTGGCCTATATCCATGCAGACGCCTCACCTAACGAGGTGCATGCAAAGGCCATGCTCGCACCATGACCCGCTGCTCGTCAAACGCCGTATGCGGGCAGGCCGATCGGCGTGTCGCGACTTGCCGCTCGGGAAGTTCCGGTCACGGCCCACTGAGCCGCAAGGCTTACGCTTCCAGATCATGGCGATTACTTTGCAACACCCGAAAGTCGCGACCACCCTCGACCGGATGTACAGCGAGGCGAAGAACCAGATGTCGCTGTTGCGCGATAGACGCGACGAGCTGGGCCGGCCGATGACAGCTCAAGAACGCAGCGAGGCGATGAGCGAGTTCTACATCCCGGTGACCCCCGAAGCCGGCCGGTTACTGTACGCGCTGGTGCGTGCCACCCGCCCTGCCACCGTCGTCGAATTCGGGATGTCCTTCGGCATCTCCGCCATTCACCTGGCCGCGGCGGTGCGCGACAACGGCAACGGCCGGGTGGTGACCACCGAGCTCAGCCAGGCCAAGATAGCCGCTGCCAGAAAGACATTCGCCGAGACCGGTTTGGATGATGTGATCACCATTCTCGAAGGAGACGCGCTCTCCACGCTCGCCGATCTGGACGGCCCGGTCGACTTCGTCCTGCTGGACGGTTGGAAGGACTTGTATCTGCCGGTGATCGAGCTGCTCGAACCGCGACTGTCGACGGGCGCGCTGGTAGTGGCCGACAACACGAGCGCAACGGACACCCAACCCTATCTCGATCTGGTGCGCAACCCCGACAACGGTTACGTCGGCTTCAACTTTCTAGTCCGCGACAGCGACAGCATGGAAGTCAGTTGTCGCGCAGGCGTTTAACCGCTATCGCAGCGATTCCTCCAGCCAGGGCGTAAGCCATTTCACGCCTTCCGGAGTGAGGTGGACGCCGTCACTGCGCACCTTGATGCCGTCGACCTTTGCGGTGTAAACACCGTCCGGGCAGAGCTTTTTGTTCAGGTCGAGAATCTGGACATTCGGGTGATGGCCAACCGTGTTGCGCAGCATCGTGTTCCACTGGTTGACGCGATCGGGTTGGTCCTCCGGATACAGGCGGCCGTCCGGCTTCTCACCACCCCGGCTGTAGGGGACGGTGGCAACCATCACGCGAACACCGGTGGAGCTCACGATATTCAGCGCCCGCTCCAGCTCGGCGTTGAGGTATCCGTCGAAGGTAGGGTCGCCGATGTGGGTCCATTTCCCTTCGTTGACGCGGTCCACGGTCTCCCAGCGGCCGATGATCAGCAGCGCGACATCAGGCTGGTCGGTGTTGATCTGCGTGGACCACCGACCCGGCCAGGTGTCGCATTCCGGTCGCTGCTCCAACGTTTGGCCGATGTAGCGATACGGAGTGCCGCGCACCAGACTGCATCCGATGACCGTGTGGTCGAGGAACGTGAATCCCGGTGTCGGCGGCAGATAGTGCATCCAGGTCCACCCGATCGAATCACCGAATACCGAAACGGTGAACGGGCGGTTGGGATCCCGGGGCCGGGGCGCAGGCTGAACGGCTTTCGGCGGCGACGGCGAGACGGCCGCGACGGCCGAAACGCCGGGCGGCAGGCCAATCTCCCGTAGGCCGGTGCCCGTTCCAACCGGAACGACCAGGATGGTCGCCGCCGCGGCGGAAGCCACAGTGGCCGCGGCCAGCGGCAGCAATTGCACCCGAGCCGGGCGCCAACGGCGGATGGGTTGTTCGAGCAACCACCACGACGCGGTGGCCACTGCCACCGTCGCGGCGCACCGGACGGTGAACAATCCGGCTCCGGACCATCCGGTGCGTTCGCCGTTGAGCGCCAAGAAGATCGGCCAATGCCACAAGTAGACGCCGTAGGAAATGCTGCCCAGCCCCACCAGCGGACGCCAGGCCAGAGCCCGGGCGATGATGCCGCGCTGCTCCATCGCCACCGGGGCGATCACGATGACAGCCGCGACGGCCACCCCGAGCAGCAGGCCATGCCGGAACTCGCTCGCGCTGCCCGTGGCGTAATGAGCCGCCGCTGCCAACCCGGCCAGGCCGAGGATAGGCAGTATCCGGGCGATGCGCCGCCCCCAGCGGGTCCGGATGAGGCACCAGCCTCGGTTCAGCGACGACCAATCCCGTACCACCAGAGCCGCTGCGGCCGAGCCCGTCAGCAATGCCTGCGCACGGGTATCGGTCCCGAAATAGATCCGGTCGCGGGTGGTGTCGTGGGCTTGGAGAACGGCGACAGCTGCCGACGCAAGTGCCCCAAGCGTGGCAATCAAGAAGGTGGCGAACCGAACTCCGCCCACGGTGGCCCGTCGGAAGTAGCGCCTGGCGCGCGCCGCGAGCAGCAGGGTCACCCCGATCAGCAGGACGGGCCAGACAAAGTAGTACTGCTCCTCCACGCCGAGTGACCAGGTGTGCTGCAGCGGAGAGGGCGGGGCGCCCTGCGTGAAATAGTCTGTCTTCTGAGCCACGAACCGCCAGTTCGCCATCCACATGAACGCGGCGATCGCGTCACCGCGCAATCCGGCGAGAGACTGCGCCGGAAGGAGCTCTCGGGCCGCGCCCACGGTGAGGACCATCAGCACCAGTGCCGGCAGCAGCCGTCGGGCCCGTCGAACCCAGAACCCGGTCAACTCGATACGACCGGTGCGGGCGAGTTCGTCGAGCAGCAGTGAGGTGATCAGGAATCCGCTGAGGACGAAGAAGATGTCGACGCCGATGAACCCGCCGCCGACCCCGGGGATGCCGCCGTGCCCGACGAGCACCAGCGCGACCGCTATGGCACGGATGCCGTCCAGCGCGGGAATGCCGTCGCGGCGCTCGGGCCGATCGCAGACAGAACGCCGTCCAACCCGGCGTACCGGGGCGACCCACCGGCGCCGCGGAGCGGAACGTGCCGGCGCGGGGTGACTCCCGCCCGGCTCAGTGCTCGCTGTTAGCGCGCCCTGACCAATTTGTCGTCCGGCGCCGTCGTTGCTGCCGATACGTCGCTGCCCCTCCTCGTGATATCAGCCAGCTTAGGTGCGACGCAGCCGGATTCACGGGAGACACGCGCAGGCGTGCGAAGTGACGCCTTTGCCGTCCGGCCGTATCGGGTGTGAAGCGACGGCTTTGAGTGTGAAGCGACGGCTTTGAGTGTGAGGCTAGGGCGGTGAATCGGCGCGGACGTCCGCCCAGGATTCATGCGCAAAGCCCAGGATTCACGCGCAAAGGTTGGGAATCAGCGCGGCTCGACCGCGACATCCGCGGCGGCGAGCCCGAGCTCTTCGAGCACGTCCGCGGTGTCGGCGCCCAGCTCCGGAGCGGGTCCGGCGACCCTGCCCGGCGTCCGCGAAAACCAGGTCGGCACCCCGGGGAAGCGCACCGGGCCGTGGGGGGTGTCGACCGTCTCGAAGAAGCCGACCGCGTTGAGGTGCTGATCGTCGAATAATGTTGCGGGACTGGACAGCGATGCAGCAGGAATTTCCAGCTCACGGAACAGTGCGAGCCATTCCTGCGTGGTTCGCTGCGACAGGGTTTCGGCCAGCAACGCGTACACGGTGTCGATCTGGCGCGCGCGACGCTCGAGGGTGGCGTACAGGTCGCTGGCCCAGGGCGGCCGGACCGCGTCGACGAAAGCGGCCCAATGCTTGTCGTTGTAGATCAGTGCGGCGATGTAGCCGTCGCTGGTCCGGTAGGGCCGCCGATTGGGCGCCACCGTGCGGGGATAGACCGCGGTGCCCAACGGCGGATCGAACATGGCGCCATTGGCATGCTCGACCAGCATGAACGACGCCATAGTCTCGAACATGCCGATCTCGACCTCTTGGCCCTCACCGGTGCGCTCGCGATGGAACAAGGCCATCATCGTGGCGTAGAGCGCGGTGAGGCCGGCGACCTTGTCGGCCAGAATCGTTCCGACGTAATTGGCCTCACCGGTCAACTGTTCCTGGACGAACGGCAGGCCACAGGCGGCCTGAATCGTATCGTCGTATGCCGGCAGGTCGCCGTTGGGCCCTCGTCGCCCGTATCCGTAGCAATTGGTGTAGACGATTGCCGGGTTGATCGCCGCGACCTCGGGATAGCTGAATCCCAGCCGCGCGATCGCCTTGGACCGCATCGAGTGGATGAAGATGTCGGCCTGCTCGATGAGCGCTCGCATGACGGTCTTGCCGTCATCGGAGCGCAGGTCGACGGTGATGCCGCGCTTGCCGCGGTTGACGTTGACGAACACACCGCTCATACCGCGTGCCGGCCCGACCGAGACATACCGGGTGTCGTCGCCTTGCGGCGGTTCCACTTTGATGACGTCGGCACCCATGTCGGCCATGATCTGGGTGCAGTAGGGCCCCATCACCATCGCGGTGAGGTCGACGACACGTATGCCCGACAGCGGGCCGGAGCTAACCATGCTGCGCTCCTTGCCGGCCGGCTGCTGCCGCGACCTCAAAGCTGTACCGGATGTGGTCCGCGTGACCGTCCGGCACTACCGGAAAGACCAGTGGCGCAGCGAGATAGCGGATGGCGTCGATCTGTGCGGCCACGTCGTCGATCGACCACGCCGGGCGGTGCACACCGGGCGTTTCAACAACCACGGCTCGGGCCACCCGGCCGGCGATCGCGATCAACATCTCGCCGTTGACCGGGCACGATTCGTGCGCCAGCAAGCCCACCACCGGTGCGACCAGCTCGGTGCCCATCGGCGGGTATGCCGAAATATCAAGCCCGTCGGCCATTCTCGTGACCGCCGACGGAACGATGACGTTGCAGAGCACCCCCTCGGCGGCACCTTCCAGCGCGACGACATTGGACAGTCCGACTACACCCGCCTTGGCGGCGGCGTAGTTGGCAACACCGTGGTTTCCGTACAGACCGCCGATCGACGACGTCAGGACGATGCGGCCGTACCCGGCGTCACACATGAGCGGAAACGCCGGCCGGACCACGTGGAAGGCGCCGCGCAGATGCACATCGATGACCGCGTCGAAGTCTTGGTAGCTCATCTCTTTCAGTGAGCCGCGGCGAACGGTGCCGGCGTTGTGGACGAGGATGTCGACGCGGCCGTAGTGGTCCAGCGCGGTCTGGATGATCGCCTGGCCGCCCGCGGGCGTGGCCACCGACTCGACACACGCGACCGCTTGGCCACCGGCCGCCGTGATCTCGGCCACGACCTCGTGCGCGGGTTGGGTGTCCGTACCGTCCCCGGTCAGCGCGCCACCCGTGTCGTTGACGACGACCGCGGCACCTCGGGACGCCAGCAGCTGTGCATACGCGCGGCCCAGTCCCCGGCCGGCACCGGTCACTACCGCTACCCGATCGTCGAATCTCAGTTCAGCCATCACGATTCCAGGATCAGGCCGTCCAGGTCGCCCTTGTCGCGCCACGCGGCCAGCAGGTCGCCGAAGGCGTAGAAGCCGGGACCGTACGGTTCGCCGAGGTAGAACCGGATGCCTTCGCCTCCGCCGCCGCCTTCGTTGTTGTAATAGCCCGGCGTGCATTCCCCGATGAACGCAGTGTTGTCAATCGCGGTCTCGCGGACGGTTTTACACCATTCGTCTTGGGCCTGTTGGCTGGGTTCCACCGTTGTAGCACCGCGTTTCAGGGCTTCGGAGATGATGTAGGCGATGTGCTCGCCCTGCAGTTCGTAGTTGGCGGCGATGTTCGCCGAAATGCCGACCTGGGTGAACCCGGTGTAGAACTGATTGGGAAATCGCCGGCTGGTCATGCCGTGCAGGGTCTTGTATCCGTCGTGCCAGTAGTCGAAGAGCGAAAGCCCTTCGCGGCCTTCGATCGCGTCGATCGAGTAGCGACGGCTGATCTCCGTCGAGATCTCGAAGCCACTGGCGTAGATGATGCAGTCGACCTCGTACTCGATGCCGTTGGCGATCAAGCCGTTTTCCGTCGCCCGCTCGATACCCTTCGTGGACGAAACGTCCACCAGTGTGACGTTTGGCCGGTTGAACGTCGGCAGATAGTCGTCGTTGGTGCACGGTCGCTTGCACAGGAACCGGTAGTAGGGCTTGAGCACCTCTGCGGTCTCCGGGTCTTCAACCAGGCCCTCGATGCGGCGCCGCAGGCGCTCCATCAACTTGTAGTCCTCTTCCTCGTTGATGGCCATGAACTGCTCCGGAGTCATCGCCCCCGGGTCCTCCAGCGCAAGGACCCGCGCGGCGGTGTTGCGGCCGAGTTCGGTCCAGAAGTCGCAGACGTAGTCGGGTTGTCCCGGTGCCATGCCCTCGAATGTCCAGGAGTGGAAGTTGCGCTGCCGCTCCTTCTGCCAGCCCGGCTTCAGCGTTTTCACCCATTCGGGATCGGTCGGCCGGTTGTTACGTGCGCCGACTGACGACGGTGTGCGCTGAAAGACGTACAGGTGCTTGGCATCCCGGCCCAAGTACGGGACTATCTGGACGGCGGTGGCCCCGGTGCCCACCACCGCGACACGTTTGTCGGCGAGCTTGTGCAGTCCGCCGTTGCTGTCACCGCCGGTGTACTCGTAGTCCCATCGCGACGAATGAAAGCTGTGCCCTTTGAAGTTCTTGATCCCTGGGATGCCCGGCAGTTTCGGGCGGTGGAAGGGTCCCGACGCCATCACCACGAACCTGGCGCGGATGTCGTCGTCGCGGTTGGTGCTCACCTGCCAGCGCTTGATCTCCTCGTCCCAGTGCAAGGCCCGGACCTGGGTGGAGAAGATCGCGGAATCGTAGAGACCGTAGTGCTTTCCGATGCGGCGGCAATGCTCGTAGATCTCAGTGCCGTCGGCGAACTTCTTGCTGGGGATGTAGTTGAGCTCTTCGAGTAGCGGTATGTAGCAGTACGATTCGTTGTCGCACTGCAGGCCGGGAAAGCGGTTCCAATACCAGACTCCGCCGAAGTCGCCGCCCAACTCGATGATCCGGACGTCCTCGACTCCTGCCTTCTTCAGGTAAGCGGCACACAGCAGGCCGCCGAAGCCGCCGCCGAGCACGGCGACGTCGATGTCTTCCGAGATCGGGTCGCGGACCAGCGGCGGCGAGTGCGGATCGGTTTCGTAGTAGTCGGCGAAGTCGTCGACGAGCTCGATGTACTGCTTGGAACCTTCCGGGCGCAGCCGCTTTTCGCGCTCTTGGCGGTACTTTTCGCGTAGCGCGTCCAGGTCGATGTCGTCCGGCGTTTCGGTCGGCGGGCAGTTGGGATCGGTCATGCCAAAGCGTTCTCCGGAAGCGCCGCCGGGTGCAGCGGCGCGTCCATCTTGTGGACCGCGGGGAGCACCTCTTTCGCGAACAGCTCCGTGCTCGCCATCGCCTCCTGATACGGCATGGTGCCGAATTGGGGGACGATTGTCAGTTCGCAGAATGAGCAGGCCTTCTGGGCGGCGGTGATCCGGTTGTAGATCTCTTCCGGCGTGCCGATCAGGAGATTCGAGGCGTGGTAGCCGGGCGTCTTGGACGGACCACCTTTGGCCGACCCGGCCTCCGCGCCGGTTACCGACGAGGCGAGCACCGCCGTCGCGCTGGCCTCGCGCGCCGCGTAGGCCTCATATCCCTTGACGCCCTTGAAGTTCGACGCGTCGGCAAACCCGTAGTGCACGGTGACGTCGCGGTTGGCGGTCCAGATCCATTCCTCGGACTGGGCCGGATCCCCGGTCGTGCAGTACATGAACATCACGTTCTTCGGTTGGCAGGGCGGCAGACCCTCTTCCTTCCGGAAAATGTTCACCTTCTGCACTTCTCGCCCGGCATCCTCGATCGGCTTGTTCCCCACGAAGAGCGGAACCATGCCGCGACGCGCCAAGATCTCCAGGGACTCAGCCGTCGACGACGAGCTGTAGATGCGGGAAAAGAGGTCGCTGCTCTGGGGTTCGGGACGAAGCGACATCTCGGGGACGGTGAATATCTCGCCCTCGTAGGAGAACCGCTCACCGGAGAGTGCCAGCTGCAGAATGTCGAGCGTTTCGTTGAACCGTTGCCGGCTCTCCTCGCGCGGCACGCCCACCGCGTCGAACTCGCCTTTCGACACACCGCGGCCGATGCCAATCGTTGTGTACCGGCCATTGGAGAGGATATCGAGATAGGCGATCTGGTGCGCCAACCGGACCGGATGCCACCACGGCGCGACGACCACGAACGTGCCGAGGCTGACCCGCTCGGTGCGGCCGGCGAAATAGCTCAGCGCCTGAATCGGGTTGGGCGTCATGCCATATGGCGTGCCGCAGTGCTCCGGCATCCAGATGCCGTCGTATCCGAGCGGTTCGGCGAGGTCGGCGATTGCCAGCGTGGCCTGGACGCACTCCCAGTCCGCCGTTGCGGGTGGGCGGCTGAAATCGCCGGCCAGCACACGGTCCCAGTCGTGGGAGTTGTGCGCCCCGAACCCAAGATTGACCTTCATCGTTTCATCTCCGTCGCTAGTTCCTTGGGGGCACCAGTCCCCATGTATTCGGCCAGGTTTCGGTGCAAGTTTGCGGTGGCGCGTTCCATGTACGGGTTGGGCTTCGGACCCCGGAAGCCAAGCGATTTCATGCCTTGCTGAACGGCGGCCATGTTGGAGAAGTCCTGCGGTAACACGCTGCGCCAATTCGGATCGTCCGGCGGCGCATATACCCATTCGGTCTGCGGCTCTTCCCCTTTCGGGTACAGCTCGTAGCAGGAGGCTTCGAAGATGCACTTGTCCGGGTCGTACCCGTACGGCCGGGCGCTGTAGCACAGCGCGGTGGTCAGGCCCTGCCCGATCTGGAAATTCGGGAAGATCTGCCACGCTGTCCCGCTCTCCGCCAGATGCTGCGGGTCGATGGTCGGCCAGATCACCCCCCGCGCAGCGTCATCCTGCCGCGCCGAGGTCAGCCAATGGTTGAGCACCTGATCGGCGGGGGCGTCCTCGGGCAACTCGTCGACAAGCCGCAGCGCCGCGTCCACCAGCGTCTTGGTGGTGGTGGCGTTGGTTTCCTCCAACGTGTAAAGCTGCATCTCGGCCGTCGAGAGCCGCGGGTCCGCGCCGGTGCCGAGCCGGATCTTCGACTTGGTCTCCGTCAAGTCTTTTGGCGCGTCGTAGCCGATATTGCTGTGCCTGCCGTGCGCGGCCGCCCAGCCGCGAAAGTTCCCGAATTTGTTGAACTGCGGATGCGTGGTGGCGACGTGGTAGGTCTCGTTGAAGGCCTCCATCGCGACCTTCCAATTGCACTCGAAATGTAGCCACTTGCGCCATTTGCAGCGCATGTCAGCCAGATTGAACGGGTCGAGCATGGTGGCGGCGGGCTCGAGGTAGTCGCGCAACGGCTCGGCTGCCGGATCCATGTTGATCCAGATCCAGCCGCCCCAGGTGTCGACATTGACCGTCGCCAGATGGGTGTTCTCCGGCGTCAGCGCTCCCTGCCAGTCCAATTGCTCGGGTATGTGGATGCAATTGCCGTCCTGGTCATACGTCCAGCCGTGGAAGCCGCAGACGAACGACTTCTTGTGGCCGCAAGCGCTTTTCGCCCCTGCAGGGATATCCACCAGGCGACGGCCCCGGTGCATACAGACGTTGTGGTGTGCTTTGAGTGTGTCGGGCCCGGTACGCACCACCACGATTGAGTCGTCGAGAATGTCGTAGGTGAGGAAGCTGCCCACCTTGGGCAGGTCTTCGACGCGCCCGACCTGCTGCCACACCTTGCGCCACAACCTGTCCCGTTCTGCGCGGGCGTACTCCGGCGAAATGTATGCGTCGACACCGATGGTCACCGGGTCGGTCAAGTCGTCAGCGCCGTTCTCGGACATCGCATTCTCCATCTCATGCCTCCCAACGCTTTATCGCCGTTCGGAATGACTCGTCCTTGAGGAACATCGAGGTGTTGTCGCCGCCCAGGTGCGTCCATCGCAGGTTCACCCCACCGTCCACCAGCAGTGTCTGCCCGGTGATATAGCTCGATAGATCGGACAGCAAAAACATGATGGCGCCGGCGATTTCGTCCGGACGTGCCCGCCGTCCCATCGCAATGGCACGACGGTCGCGTTCGGGGTCCTCGTCCACGTATGTGCGCGACGCCGGTGTCTCGGTAATCCCAGGTGCCACCGCGTTGACGCGGATGTCGTGTTGGGCCAGTTCGAGTGCCATGGTCCGGGTCACGGCCGCGATCGCGGCTTTGGCCGTGCCGTAGGCGACGTGGAAAGGTGCGGTGTTCATCCCGCTGATCGACGAGATCGAAACGATCGAGCCCGGACGGTCGCCACGCCTCAGCTCGGCGGCCACCGCCTGGCTCATAAAGAACATCGTCTCCAGATTCCGGGTGAACAACTCACGCCAATCCTGCCGCGTTACCCGGGTCGACGGCATCCAGGTCGACGGCTCCGCGCCGCCGGCGACGTTCACCAAGCCGTACAGGTCGCTCTCGGTCCTCCTTGCCGACTCCAGCGCTGCGTTCACCCCGTCGTCGGTGGAGACATCGGCGACGACGGGCAGGACCGGCAGCCCCTCGCTCACCAGCGGGCCGACGTGCTGGTCCAAGTTGTCCTGACTACGGCTCACCGCAACGACGGTGGCTCCGGATTGCGCAACCAGGCGCGTCACGGTGGTACCGATGCCACCGCCCGCGGCACCGGCCACTATCACAGCGCGTCCTTGGAGGCTCAGACGCCGGCTCAGGGTTTCGGAGCTCATTCAGCCAATTGTCCGGACAAGATAATGACGTGCATTCATTGAAGAGCATGATTCTCTTTAGGTGGCTTGCACGTCAAGGTCTCATCTGAAACTCCGGCTTTTCTATTGTCTGGACTATTGCATGGTTGATATCGTGCGACCGGTGACCGCCGTATCGTCCCCGCGGCCCGCTCGCTACCTGGCCGCGCGAGCGCCCAGTCTCGCCGAAGGGTGGAGCCTGCAGCGCCTCACGCCGCCCAGCCGGATATTCGGCGCAAACGGGCTGCGCACCGGTCCAGACGGCCGGGTCTACATCGCTCAAGTCACCGGCAGCCAGATCAGCGCGCTCGACGTCGCGACCGGACAACTCGAAACCGTCAGCCCCAAGGGCGGAGACATCGTCGCGCCCGACGACGTGGCCTTCGACTCCAGCGGCAACCTGTACGCCACTGAGGTCATGAATGGGCGGGTGAGCGTGCGAGACGCCGCGGGCCGCACCCGGGTGTTGCGTGACGACGTGCCGGCGGCAAATGGCATCACCTTTCACCGCGGCCGGTTGTTCATCGGCGAGTGCCGGGCCGGCGGTCGCCTGCTGGAACTCGATCTGAACGGCGGCGAGCCGCGAGTGCTGCTGGACAATACGCCGTCACCCAATGCCATGGAGGTCGGCCCCGACGGCTTGCTGTACTTCCCGCTGATGGGGTCCAACGAAATCTGGCGCATCGACCCCGAAGGCGGTGCACCCGAACGTGTTGCCGGCGATCTGGGTGTGCCGGACGCGGTCAAGTTCGATTCCAGCGGCTGCATCGTTTCCACGCAGGTACACAGCGGCCAGGTGCTGCGCATCGATCCGCGCAACGGCGAACGCAGCGTGCTGGCCAACCTGAATCCAGGCCTGGACAACTTGACCTTTGTGGGCGATCGGCTGTTCGTTTCCAATTTCACCGGCGAGATCACCGAGATCCTCAGCGGCGGCGAAACCCGGACGGTGCTACCGGGCGGGCTGAACTGGCCGCTGGATTTGACGGTCGGCGGCGACGGCAGCCTCTATATCGCTGACGGAACCTACTTCTACGCCCTGCCGCCCATCGGACCCAGCCACCCCGCGCTGCGGACCGCTGGAATGTTGTTCAGCCCTGGCTATCCGGGCTTTCTGCGTGGCGTGACGAGCGTTGGCGCCGGCGAGTTCATCGTCACGACGTCCAACGGCCAAGTGGCGCGCTACCGGCCGGACAGCAACGAAAGCGAGGTGCTGGCAGACGGTTTCGACCAACTGTACGGGGTGGCGGTCACAGCAACCGGCGCGGTCGTGGTGGCCGAACTCGGAGCGGGACGGGTGCTGTCCATTCAGCCGGGCGGCGTCGAGGTGCTGGCGTCCGGCCTCAGCGAGCCGGTCGGGGTGGCCATCGCCCCCGACGGGACCTGCCTGGTCGCCGAGGCCGGCGCTGGGCGAGTGGTCAAATCGGACGGCTCGGGTCCCATCGTGGACGGATTGCAGTGTCCCCAGGGCATTCTCGTGCTCGACAACCAGTTGTATATTGTCGACGCCGGCGCGAAAGAGCTCATCGCGTTCGACCTGGGCGCCCGGACCAGGCACACCATCGCATCGCAACTGCCGGTGGGCGCACCGCCGGGCGTAATCCCCAAGCCGCTGCTCGGAATGCCGCCGTTCTCCGGACCGCAGGGACCGTTCGCCGGCATCGCGGCCGGGCCGGACGGGACGATCTATGTTTCCGCAGATGCCGAGGGCAGCGTGTTGGCATTGCGACGGGAATCCTGAAGGGCCGTTGCAGATGCCCAATAGTGCCGATACCAAAGACCCGAAAGTAGTCGATCATCGCTACCTTCAGGTGGCGCGCGCGCTGCGCAAGGAGATTGTGGACGGCGTCTACCCGGTGGGATCGCATTTGCCGACCGAACATGAGCTGTGTGAGCGGTTTGCGGTCAGCCGCTACACAATTCGGGAAGCACTGCGCCGGCTGCGAGAAGACAACCTGGTGTCGTCGCGGCCACGTACCGGAACGATGGTGGTACCGCGGCCGTCGTCGGAGTCCTACGTTCAGCACGTCATGTCGATCAACGACCTGGTGGCGTTCGCAGCCGGTGCGCGCTTCGCGATCGAATCCATCACCATGGTGACGATCGACGACGAGCTCGCCGATCGCACCGGACTGAAAAGCGGCGAGCAATGGCTGACCGTGCGGGGCTACCGTGCGGAGTCGTCCGGACCCGCCCTGTGCCGCACGGAGTACTACATCAACCGCGCGTTCGCCGCCGTCGGCAGGCTGCTGCAGCGGCACGAGGGTGCCGTCTTCCCGCTGATCGAAGACCTGTACGGGCTGAGTATCGTTGAGGTCCATCAGGAAATCGCCGCGGTACTCATCCCACCGGCGCTGGCCAGCGGTCTCGAAACAGAGGCTGGAGCGGCAGCGCTGCAGGTGCGACGCACCTATACGACATCCGACGGGCAGGTTGCCCAGGTCACGATCAACACCCATCCCGCGTCCCGCTTCCGTCACTCGATGACCATGCGGCGCATCAAAAACTGACCGGCACCGCAGCCATGCCAACACCTCGGGACCGAAAGCTGATCGGCGGGCGATGGATTCGCTGGGACGACGAACGTGCCGCTGACGCCTACGCACGCGGCTGGTGGGTACCTGCCACGCTGGCCGACGCGTTGCGCGAGGCCGCAGAACAGACTCCGCAGCGGGTGGTACTGGTCGACGGTGACCGCCGAGTGGAGTGTCAGGAGCTCCATCGGCAGGCCATGACGTTGGCCCAAGCGCTGCACACCCGCATTCCCCCGGGCAGCGTGGTGTCGTTCATGTTGCCCAATTGGTATGAGGCCGTGGTCATATACTTGGCGGTCACCCTGGCCGGAATGGTGGCCAACCCGATCTTGCCCTCCTTACGGGACCGGGAACTGCGCTTCATCCTCGAAGACACCGACAGCCGGATGGTGTTTGTTCCTTCGCATTTCGGCCGGCACGACTACACGGCGATGCTGGACCGGGTGACCGCACAGCTCGAATCGCCGCCGGACGTCGTCGTAGTGCGCGGTGATCACGACGCGGACTGCATCGGGTTTGACTCATTGCTCGAGCCCCCACCCGCGGTCCGGCAGCTGCCTACGCTGAACCCCGATGCCGTGCGGATGATTCTCTATACCTCCGGAACGACCGGACGTCCGAAAGGTGTTCTGCATAGTCACAATTCGATCCACGCCCTGATCTGCCAGATCCGCGAGCACTGGCTGGTCGAGCAGGGCGATGGCTTCCTGGTCGCCTCACCGATCGCTCATATAGGTGGTTCCATCTACGCGTTCGAGAGTCCACTGCTGCTAGGCACTACCGCGGTGTTGATGGATCGGTGGAATGCCGACGAAGCGGTACAGCTCATGCGAGCCGAACAGTGCACCCACATGGCGGGCGCGACGCCGTTTCTGGAACAGCTGCTGGCCGCCGCTCAGCGCGCCGGTACCAGGCTGCCTGATTTGAAGCTGTTCATCTGTGGCGGTGCCAGTGTTTCGCCACCGCTGATCAGCAGGGCGACAACGTATTTCGAGCGCGCCGTCGTCACCCGCGTCTATGGCTCGACAGAAGTGCCGGTCACCACCGTCGGGGCACCGCAACATCGTGAACATGCCGCCGACACCGACGGCCGCGTCGGCCTGGCCGAGGTCAAGCTGGTCGGCGGCGAGATCCATGCGCGGGGACCACAGATGCTGGCCGGCTATCAGCACCCCGAAGACGAAGTCGAGTCCTTCGATGGCGAAGGGTTTTTCCGCACCGGCGACTTGGCGCGCTGGGTCGACGGCGACTACCTGGTGGTCACCGGACGCGCCAAAGACATCATCATCCGTAACGGCGAGAACATCTCGCCCAAGGAAGTCGAGGACATCCTGGCCGGCCATCCCGGTATCGCCGAGATCGCCGTCGTCGGACTGCCCGACGATCGCACCGGAGAGCGCGCCTGCGCCGTCGTCGTGCCCGCGGCCCCGGCTGCGCCCGGCCATGACCTGGATATAGCGGAACTGCGCGCATTTCTGGAGGCATCCGGCGTCGCCCGGTTCAAAGTGCCTGAGCAAGTGGTTATCTGGGATGACCTTCCGAAGAACGACGCGGGCAAGGTTTTGAAGCATCAGATCAAGGTGACGCTCATGAAGGCAGGCCGGTAGCATGCAGGTGGCGATCGTAACCGGGGCAAGCGGAGGGATCGGAACAGGTTGCGCGACAAAGCTTGCCGAGATGGGTATGGCGGTGCTCGCAACCGGACGCAGTCCGGACAAGCTGGCCGAATTGGCGTCGGCCATCGGCGATTCGGATGCGGTGGCCACACTCGCCGTCGACCTCACCGACGATAACGCGCCCAACCTGATCACTGACCTCGCCGTCCACCGGTGGGGACGCGTCGATTTTCTGGTCAACGCGGCCGGGGTGGGCAGTCCCAAACCGGTGCACGAGACCGACGACGAATCATTGGACCACTTCCTCGGTTTGATGCTGCGCGCACCGTTCCGCCTGATTCGCGAGGTGCTGCCGCATATGCGGTCCGGCTCGGCCATCATCAACGTCACATCGACCTTCGCCGTCGTGGGCGGCCTTCGCGGCGGCGCCTACTCGGCGGCCAAGGGCGGGCTGACAGCGCTGACCACCCACATCGCCTGCCAGTACGGGGCGCAGGGAATCCGGTGCAACGCAGTCGCTCCCGGTGTCATCCAGACTCCGATGACCGAACACCGGTTGGCCGACAAACGGTTCAGGCGGATCAACACCGAGATGACGCCGCATCAGCGTTTGGGCACCGTCGAGGACGTCGCCAGCACCGTCGCGTTCTTGTGTTCTCCGGGCGGGGCCTTCATCAACGGCCAGACCATCGTCGTCGACGGAGGCTGGAGCTCGACGAAGTATCTGTCTGAGTTGGCGCTGACCTCGGAGTGGACGCCAAAGCCAGCCGAATAGGGACCGCTTCTCCCAACCGGCGCCCAGCCACATTCATCGCGCGCCGAACGTGTTCTCACGGCGATAAATTGGTGATTTTTTGACCGTGAAAACGCGCTCGGCGACGGCCTGGCACAGCATGGCGTCGCGTTGATCAGGCGGATTCGAAGTGACGCCGGATGCCCGCCAGCATCGCGATGTGTGCTTTGACCGCCTCGCGGGTGGTGAACGCCGCCAACGGCCGGGGCGCGGCTATGCGGACCAGCTCGGTGAGGCGGGTGCCGCCGTCGACCGGCGCAAAGCTCACCGTTCCACGCAACCGTACCCCGGGGGACTGGTCGGCCGCGGTCAGTACGTCGCCGTTGTCAGGGACCCGCAGCCGTGCCTGGTACGCGGTCCGGATAGTGAATGGACCCAACGGTATTCGGTCGACCACCCGATAGGTCTGGAGATAACCGCCCTCCGGGATGTCGCTGCGTGACAAGACTTTCACCGACACGATGAGCGGATGCACCAGCCTGATGTTGTTCAGGTCGACGTAGAAATCGCGGACAACCTCGGGCGGTGCGGGTACCTGTTCGGTCAGCATCCGCTCGGCGTGGGCGAGCCACCAGCTCATAACAGACAAGGTAGTGAGGGCCGCACTTTTCCGCGCGAGCAGACGCAGAATCGCGTCAAATCGACCGTTCAGTGCGAGTCTGCGTCTGCTCGCCACAACTTAGTGGCCGAGAAGAACACCGGTTCGCCACCAGATGAGTCCGGCGAACACGGCGACGATGGCGACCGTCACCCCTGCCTGGATCAGATTCCGGCTGGCTTTGGGCGCATATACATAGGCCGCGGCCACCAGCGCCCCGGTGACGAGCCCCCCGATGTGCGCCTGCCAGCTGATCCGGTGCGAACTGACCGCGGGAACGACGAAGGTGAAGACCAAGTTGAAGACGATCACCGCAACCACGCCGCGGACGTCGAGACTCAGTCGCCGAGCCACCACGAAAATGGCCCCGAAAAGCCCGAAGATCGCGCCCGATGCGCCCGCGGCGGCCGAGTTGGGTGCAGCGAGCAGGTCGACCAGTACCGAACCACCCAGCGCGCTCAGCGCATACAGCGCGCCGTACCGCAGCCGGCCCAGCCACATCTCCAGCGGCGGACCCACCACATAGAGCGCCCACATGTTCAGCAGCAGGTGCGCCGGGCCCGTGTGTACGAACGCGGAAGTCAACAGGCGGTACAGCTCGCCTCTGGCAGCAACGCCCCACGGCCACATGGCCAGTGTCGTTTCCAGATCTTGCAACGACAGCTGCAGGATGAAAACCGCGACGTTGACCGCGATCAGCGCGTAGGTGAGCACCGGGGTCCCCGCCCGCTCGCGACCGCCGAACTGGGTGCGCGGCTGGCGAATCGTCTTGGCCCCGGCACGGACGCACTCCACACACTGATGACCGACGGCCGCGCTGCGCATGCAGTCCGAGCAGATGGGCTGTTCACAGCGGGTGCAGCGCACATAGGTGACGCGGTCCGGGTGCCGGTAACAGGTCGGCGCCCCGGCAGGGGACTGCGGCACGCTGGGTCCAGTCATCGCACCATTCTGTCCTGCGCGATCCAGCCGACGCCGTTCAGCAACCGTATTCCCTTGTGCAGGACGTTGACCTAGCGTGTCTTCCGTGGCTGACCACAGCGGCCCCGACGGGACAGTCGAGCGTTATCTTCAGTGCCTGGCCGCACACGATTGGGACGGTCTGGCGACCACGATTGCCGACGAGGGCCTGACCCGGGAGGGCCCGTTCTGCGACCGCATCGAAGGCAAGCAGCGCTACTTGGCGTACCTGCGCAAGGTTCTGACCGAACTCAAAGGCCACCGGTTGGACGTGCAGCGGGTCTCGCACGTGAACGACCGGCTGTCCTACGTCGAACTGACTGAGGCCTTCGAGATCGACGGCGCCCCAGCGGCGTGGCCGGAATGCCTGCTTTTCGAGCGCAACGACGACGGCCTGATCACTTTTGTCAGCGTGTTCTTCAAGCAGCGCGGCACCAACACGGCGCGCCACGGAGCAACGCGCACTGATTGGTAACGATCCCGCGAACTATTCCCTCACCCGCTGAGTTGACCTACTGTGTCTTGGGTGGAGGCAGACGGAACACCCGAGTTGGTGCCAGTCGAAAAATTGCACTCTGGCGACCCGATCACCGATTGCGGTCAGCGGTACATAGTTCTCGAGTCAAAGGCCGTCGGCGACAGTTGCGTCGTGCTCGAACTCGAGTCCCGAGTGGACCACCAATTGCAGGTCATCGAGAAGTCTTTCCCCGCCGGGTACCACGTCGGCCGGGCGAACCACCGATACCTGTAAGGCAATTTTTCGGCTGAATATCGCGACGCGTAGCCGTTCGGCGGCTACCGCTGTTCCACGTATTTGATCTGCAGACGGTCCAGCTCTTCCTTTGCTCGGCGCTCGCAGATCCACAGCGGGTACCTGAACAATGCAAGAGACTTGCAAGAGCGTGCGCGCAACCGCAGTCGGGATGCGACAATATCGCCCGTAAGGCGATGACGACGCAGGAAGCCGGTGCAAATCCGGCGCGGTCCCGCCACTGTCATCGGGGAGCGACCCTCATATGCCACGGCCATTGGTTGGAAGGCGAGGCGAGCGGCGATCCGAGAGCCAGGAGACTCGCGTCATCGTGTCCTGCTAGCCCGGGGCGGATGTACCCCGGAGAGAGCTGACCTGCGATGACGCTGCAGTTTTCGTCCTGCGGTCCAACCGCCACCATCCCCGGCAAAGCATGTTTATCAGCCGTGCTCGCGGGGGGTCGGCAATGACCGCTCCGATCTGGATGGCTTTGCCCCCGGAGGTGCATTCGGCCCTCTTGAGCAGTGGGCCGGGCCCCGGGCCGCTGCTGGCGGCGGCCGCGTCGTGGACCTCGCTGAGCACCGCGTACACGGCGGCGGCCGAGGAGCTGGCCGCCCTGGTGGCGGGCGTGCAGACCGGAACGTGGAACGGTCCGACCGCTGAAGCGTATGCGGCTGCCCACGCCCCGTATCTGGCGTGGCTGACCAAAGCCGCTGCCGACAGCGCGACGACGGCCGCACGGCACGAAACGGCGGCCACCGCCTATGCCACCGCCGTGGCCGCAATGCCGACGTTGGCCGAGCTGGCTGCCAACCACGCGACGCATGCCGTGCTGGTGGCCACGAATTTCTTTGGCATCAACGCCATTCCGATCGCGGTGAATGAAGCTGACTACGTGCGGATGTGGATCCAGGCCGCCACCGTGATGAGCGTCTATGAGACGGTCTCGTCGGCGGCGGTCGCCGCGGCGCCGGAGACCACCGCGACCCCGCAGATCATGAAAGCCGACACGCTGGCCGCCGCGTCCGACGACCCGTTCGCGTTGCCCCCTGACCGGCAGAACGAGATCTATCAATGGTTGGAGCAGAGCGGCTTTATCGACTTCTACAACGACAGCCTTCAACCGCTGATAGATGCGCTGTACAACAGTCCTTTCTTCCAAGAAATGTTTGGTGGATTTGACCCGTGGCTGCCCATCCTGGGTAACCCCCTCAGCTACCTGAGCCCGTTCAACATCGCGTTCGCTCTTGGCTATCCGATGGACATCGGTACATATGTCGCGCTGCTGTCGCAAATGTTCAGTTTTGTGGCGCTGGATCTGACGGCGGCGTTTGCTTCGGGTAATCCCGCGACTATCGGTTTCACCATTCTGTTCACCACCGTCGAAGTTATCGGCACGGTGATCACCGATACCATCGCGTTGCTCAAGACATTGCTCGAGCAAACGCTTCTGCTCCTGACGATTGTGTTGCCGTTGCTGGCGACCACGTTGTTGCCGCTGGCCGCCGGCGCCGTTTTGGCACCGATCGGCGTGAAGGGCCTGGCGGCGCTTGTCGCCGTGCCGCCTGCGCCGCCCGTCGCACCGCCCGTCACGCCGCCCGTGGTGGCCCTCGCGCCGCCCTCCGTCCCGACCTCCACCGCGTCGCCGGCGCCGTCTCCGGTGGAAGCGACTACGTCGGCTCCGGCAGCCGCACCGCCACCCCCGTCAGCCGTACCTCCGACGGTGACCGGCGCGGGCGTGGGCGCGGGCATGGAAGACTTCGCCTACCTGGTGGGTGACCTGAATTCGGCGGTCAGCGTCGCCGCACGTAACGGCGCCCGAAAAAGGGCGGCGGAACCCGACAGCGCCAAAGTCGCACCGCTCGCGACGACACCCAAGGAAGAGAATCAAACGCAGCGGCGACGACGGACGAAGGCACAGCTGCTCGGGCGTGGTTACGAATACATGGATCTGGAGCCGACGGCGGCGTCGGACCAGGGCGCAAGCCCGCAGGGATTCGCCGGAACCGCCGCCAAAGCCGGCGCCGCACAGCCGGCCGGGTTGATCACACTGAGCGACGAAGCGTTAGGCGGTCCGCGTATGCCGATGATGCCGCGCACCTGGGAGCCCGACGCAGGAGACGACCACAGTAGGTGACCCGCGGATTGCAGAACACCGACCACTCGCATCCCTAAAAACCGAGCCATGTTGCAGTCTTCAATCCGCTAGCGCCGCTGCTAGCACATTGCAAAATCGCGGGCCGGCCATCGCAGAGACGGATGTTGCTGTGGTGACACGTGTGGTTCCCTACTCGTCCGACAGCCCCCGACATATGCTCGCGTCAGCCACTGTTCCTCGGCGGCCGGATGTCATTGGGATCGTCCGGGTTGGGCTCACCGAACCAACGCGACGGCTCGTGCTGGCCGTAGGAGTCGTGCCAGTCCCACCATTCGTACGGCGCGGTCTGCGGATAGCCCTCCGGCGAATCCTCCCAAAACTCCTGACGGCCCAACGCGGTCATGTCGAGGTAGCTCCAGGTGTTGCCCAGCGCCTCGTCACCCCGGTTGTTGATGAAATAGGTGCGAAACACCCGAGCCCCGTCGCGAATGAATGCGTTCGTACCGTGCCACTCGGCCACGCCGAAATCGGCATCGAAAATGTCGGTGATCGAGTACCATGGCATCCGCCAGTCCATCCGCGCCTTCAGCCGTTGAATATCCGCCTGCGGTGCACGCGATACGAACACCAGCGTGGTGTCACGGGCGTTGAGATGAGCCAGGTGTCCGACGTGGTCGGCGATCATCGAACAGCCCGGACAGGCGTGGTCGGGCCAGCCGTGGACGCCGGGCTCGAAGAAGGCGCGGTACACGATCAGCTGCCGTCGGCCCCCGAACAAGCCGAGCAGGGTCACTTTGCCGTCGGGCCCGTCGAACTCGTAATCCTTGTCCACCGCCAGCCACGGCATCCTCCGGCGCAGCGCCGCCAACGCGTCATGGGCTCGCATCACCTCCTTCTCCTTCACCAGCAACTGCTGATGAGCTGCCTGCCACTCCTGCGCCGACACGATCTGAGGTCTGCTCATTGCGATCTCCTCCCTTTCAGGCCAGCGGTGACAAGCCGGCGGATGTGAGCAGGTATGCGTCATGAGGCCGGAAATCGCAGGCGATCTCGAGTACCGCCTTGCCGACCTGCTCGGGGCTGAGGACGGGTCCCGACGACCTTACGAACGTGTCGACGTCGACGCCCTGCCGCTCGGCGTAGGCCGCGACGGCGTCGGCGCCGAGGTCGGTAGCCGGCGTAAGGCGCGGCAGCACCGACACGAAACCGATGCCCAGAGCGGCCCGTTGCGATTCGATAGCCGCGTAGCTGGCGATGAATCGGACGGTGGCCTTTGCCCCCGCGTAACCTCCGCTCAGCGGCGACCCGTTGACGGCGGCGCCGCTGGACAGAGCGATCACCGCGCTTCCCGGCGCCAGCGGATGCCGCAACGCTTCTCGGCACCAATGGAACGCCTGCGCGACGTCCACGTTCCAGTTCCGGCTGAAGGACTCCCACGTCTGTTCGTGCAGCGGACGCATTTGCGGAGCGGCCCCGGCGCACAGCACCAGGGTGCGCGGCCGGTAGTCGTCGAGCAGCCGACTTGCCGTGGCCGGATCGGCGGCGTCGGCAACGACGGGGGTGAATGCGTCACCGAGCTCGTCGTGCAGCTCTTCGAGTCGCGCGGAGGTACGTGCAATGCCGACGACGTGCGCGCCGGCGGCCGCCAGCGCCAGAGAAATGGCACGGCCGAACCCACGACCTGCGCCGGTAACGATCGCGGTGTCGCCGACGAGGCCGTCGGGTCGTGTTGAAGCTGGCTGGTTCATGCTGGTACTCGCTTTCCAAAACTTTCCGAGAGTGCTGGTGGGTCACTAATTCGGATACGGCGAACGACCCGGATTCATCGCTGCGGACCGATGAATTTCCACCCGCGGCTGAATCCGTATTAAGTGAGGAAGGGAGAACGACCGTGCCGGCTCAGCAGGAGTTCATCGAGCAGGCTGCGCCGTTTCGTGCCGAGTTGATCGCGCACTGTTACCGCATGCTCGGCTCGGTGCACGACGCCGAGGACCTGGTCCAGGAAACATACCTGCGCGGCTGGCGTGGGTACGAGGCGTTCGAGCAACGAGCGGCACTGCGCACGTGGCTGTACCGGATCGCCACGACCGCATGTCTGCGTGCGCTGGAAAACCGCGCCCGTCGGGTGCTGCCCGCCGGAGTCGGGGATGCTTCGACCGACCCGGACACCAGCCTCGACGGAGGTGGTGGCTACAACTGGCTGGAACCGATCCCCGACGACCTGACCGTCCAGACCCCCGAATCAGCTTTCACCGCAAGGCAAAGCGTCCGTCTGGCCGTGATGACGGCTATGCAGGAGCTTCCGGCGCGCCAGCGAGCCGTGTTGATCCTGCGCGACGTCGTACAGTTCAGCGCCGCCGAGGTTGCCGAACTACTGGAAACCACCCCCGCGGCCGTCAACAGCGCGCTGCAACGCGCCCGTGCACACCTGGCCGCGGTAGCGCCCACCGAGGAAAGCGTGGCCGAGCCCGACGACGCCGAGCTCCAGGCGTTGCTCGACCGCTACTGCGCGGCGTTCGAAAACGCCGACATGGCCGCCCTCACCGAACTGCTGCAAGCCGACGTGAAGCTCGAAATGCCGCCGATGCCATTGTGGTTCACCGGACGCGATGCGGTCACCGGCTTCCTCGCCGCACGTGCCTTCACCAGTCCCGGTGACATGGCGCTGATCCCGACGGCAGCGAACGGGCAACCCGCTGTCGCCGAATACCGGCGCGCCGACGACGGCGTCATGCGGGCCCATTCGATTCACGTCATCACGGTCGGCACCAGCCGGATTGCTGCCCTCACCGTCTTTCTCGACCCGGCGCTCTTCGCCAGTTTCGGCTTGCCTCCAAGCCGATAGGCGCGCGCTGCGCCTACCCTCGAGTTCACATCTGGTTCAGATGTGGACAGGGTGGTAACACACCATGAGTATTAGGCGCGGTACTGGTTGTTGAAGGGTGACTGAGTGAAAATTCCGGGTATCGGCCTGGTGGGCAGTTTGGCCGATGGTGTCGTGCAGGCCGGTGCGCAGGCTGCGTCTGGTGCCGCGGGCACCGTGCAGATGCTGGCCAGCCCGGTAGTGGAGTTGGTTGGACCGGTAGCGCAGGCCGCGGCTCAGTCGACCGGGCGGGTGCTGGGGATCTCCAACGGCTCGGCCACCCGGGCCACACCACCGGTGCGTTGGCAGAGCGGCCACCGGGTGCATCTGGATTTGGATCCGCTGCTGCCGTTCCCACGCTGGGATGAGCATGCGGCCGTGGTGGAGGAGCCGGTGCGCCGCATCGCCGGGGTGGCCAAGGCTCACGTCGAATGCGCGTTGGGCCGGCTGGTCGTCGAGCTCGATCAAGACGCCGACGCCGACGCGGTCTTGGACGAGGTGCGCGACGTGGTCGGCGCTGTGGCCGAGGACCTGACGCTGGTGGGGGCCGGGTCGGCGCCAACGGTCGCGGCGTTCGCCGACCCGGGCAACCCGTTGGCAATCCTGGTGCCGCTGACGGCTGCGGCGATGGATCTGGTCGCGATGACTGCCGCCATCACCGGCTCGGTCGCCAAACTGCCGGCCGCACCGCAGACCACCCGGGCCGTGGTCGCTCTCATCAACCATCAGCCGCGCATGGTGTCGGTGCTGGAGTCGCGGCTGGGTCGAGTCGGGACCGATATCGCGCTCAGCGCCGCGACGGCCGCGGCCAACGGGCTCACCCAGGCATTCGGCACCCCGATGCTCGATCTGGTGAGCCGTGGCCTGCAGCTTTCCGAGGCGGCCGCGCATCGCCGCGTATGGCGCGAGCGCGAGCCCCACTTGGCCTCGCCTCAGCGGCCGCAAGCCCCGGTGGTCCCCGTCATCTCGTCGGCCGGGACCAAGTCGCATGCGCCGCGGCACGCGTGGGCGGCCGCGGCGACGGGTGACGAAGCACATGTCGTGGTCGGCGGAGCCATCGATGCCGCTATCGACACCGCGAAGGGCTCGATGAAGGGGCCCGTGGAGAGCTATTCCGATTCGGCCGCGAACGGCTCGCTGATCGCCGCGGCGAGCGCGTTACTCGCCGGCGGTGGCACCGAGGATGCGGCCGGCGCGATCCTGGCCGGGGTACCGCGCGCGGCCCATATGGGCCGGCAGGCATTCGCGGCCGTGCTGGGTCGCGGCCTTGCCAACGCGGGCCAGCTGGTGCTCGACCCGGGTGCACTGCGCCGCCTGGACCGGGTTCGGGTGGTCGTCATCGACGGCGCCGCGCTGCGCGGCGACCACCGGGCCGTCCTGCACGCCGAAGGAGACGAGCCCGGCTGGGACGACGACCGCGTCTACGAGGTCGCCGACGCGCTGCTGCACGGCGAGGAGGCACCCGAGCCCGACCCCGACGAGCTGCCGGCGACCGGCGCGCGGCTGAAATGGCTTCCGGCACAGGGGCCGTCGGCGGCGCCCGCTCAGGGCCTGGAACGCGCCGACCTGGTGGTCGACGGCCAGCGCGTCGGAGGTGTCGCCGTCGGCTGGGAGGTCGATCCGTACGCGATCCCGCTGCTGCAGACCGCACACCGAACCGGAGCGCGCGTGGTGTTGCGCCACGTGGCGGGCACCGAAGACCTGTCCGCGAGCGTCGGCGCGACGCACCCGCCCGGCACCCCGCTGCTGAAGCTGGTCCGAGACCTTCGTACCGACCGCGGACCGGTGTTGCTGATCACCGCCGTACACCGGGACTTCGCGTCGACGGACACCCTGGCGGCGCTGGCCATCGCCGACGTCGGGGTGGCTCTCGACGATCCGCGTGCCGCCACACCGTGGACCGCCGACATCATCACCGGCACCGATCTGGCGGCCGCAGTGCGGATACTTTCGGCGATCCCGGTGGCTCGCTCCGCCAGCGAATCGGCGGTGCACCTCGCCCAGGGCGGCACGACCCTCGCCGGGCTGCTGCTGGTCACCGGCGAGGAAGGCAAATCCACCAACCCAGCCACTTTCCGTCGCTGGCTCAATCCGGTAAATGCCGCGGCCGCAACGGCTTTGGTGTCGGGAACCTGGTCGGCCAGCAAGGTGCTGCGGCTGGCCGATCCCACGCCGCAGCCGCTGACCGCGTGGCATGCGCTGGACCCCGAGATCGTCTATTCGCGGCTGGCCGGTGGCGCGCGCCCGCTGGCCGTCGAGGCCGGGAACGCGCCCTGGCGCCGCATTCTGGACGACCTGTCCTACGAACCGGTGGCGGCGCCGCTGCGCGGCCCCCTGCAGGCACTGGGCCGGCTGACGGTGGCCACCAGGCACGAGCTCGCCGACCCACTGACGCCGATCCTGGCTGTCGGCGCCGCGGCGTCGGCGATCGTCGGCAGCAACATCGACGCCCTTCTGGTTGCCGGCGTGATGACCGTCAACGCGATAACCGGTGGGGTGCAGCGGTTGCGGGCCGAGGCGGCGGCCGCAGAGTTGTTTGCCGAACAGGACCAGCTGGTGCGCCGTGTGGTGGTCCCGGCCGTGGCGACCACACGGCGGCGGCTGGATGCCGCCCAGCACACCACGCGCACGGCCACGGTGTCCGCGAAGTCGCTGCGGGTCGGCGATGTCATCGACCTGGCGGCGCCGGAGGTGGTCCCGGCGGATTGCCGCCTGCTGGTGGCCGAGGATCTCGAGGTCGACGAGTCGCTGCTCACTGGTGAATCGCTGCCGGTGGACAAGCAGGTCGAACCCGTTGCGGTCAACGATGCCGACCGGGCCAGCATGCTGTTCGAGGGCAGCACGATCGTCGCGGGACACGCCCGCGCGATCGTCGTGGCCACCGGAGTCGGCACCGCCGCGCAGCGGGCGATCTCGGCGGTCGCCGACGTGGAGACGTCGGCGGGAGTGCAAGCCCGGCTGCGCGAGCTGACCAGCAAGGTCCTTCCGCTGACGCTGGCCGGGGGTGTCGCGGTGACCGGTTTGGCGCTGCTGCGCCGCGCGTCTTTGCGGCAAGCGGTTGCCGACGGTGTCGCGATCGCGGTGGCCGCCGTGCCCGAGGGACTGCCGCTGGTGGCCACGCTGTCCCAGCTCGCCGCGGCGCAGCGCCTGACCGCTCGGGGCGCACTGGTCCGCGCTCCTCGTACCATCGAGGCGCTGGGCCGGGTGGACACCATATGTTTCGACAAGACCGGCACCCTGACCGAGAACCGCTTGCGCGTGGTGCGGGTCGTGCCTGCGAAGACCAATACGCAGGGTCCCTATCCGGACGCCACCGATGCGGACGCCGCAGTCGTGCTCCGGAAGGCCGCATGGGCGTCCACCCAGCCCCACGACGGGCAGGGCCATGCGCACGCCACCGACGAAGCCATCCTCACCGCGGCGAGTTCGCTTAACGGCCAGAGTGATTCGGGTTGGACCGTGATCGCCGAGGTACCGTTCGAGTCGAGTCGTGGTTTCGCCGCATCCATCGGAACGTTGAGCACCGACCCCGGCACCCCGATGCTGATGCTCAAAGGCGCTCCCGAGACGGTCCTGCCGCGTTGCCGGTTCCCCGACCCCGACGCCGATCACGAGCACGCGGAATCGTTGGTACACCACCTCGCCGAGCAAGGCCTGCGGGTGCTGGCGGTGGCGCAGCGCCGATGGGAGCACGACACCGATGACGACGACGACACCGATGCCGACGCCGTCGACGAGGCGGCGCACGACCTCGAGCTGATCGGTTACGTGGGGCTGGCGGACACCGCGCGGCCGTCCTCGCGCCCATTGATCGAAGCTCTGGTAGACGCCAAGCGCCAGGTGGTGCTGATCACCGGCGACCACCCCGTCACCGCACGGGCGATCGCCCGCCAGTTGGGCTTGCCGCCGGATGCGCGGGTGGTGACCGGGGCGGAACTCGTCGGCCTCGACGAAGACGCGTCAGCCAAACTCGCCTCCGACGTACAGGTTTTCGCCCGCGTCAGCCCCGAACAGAAGGTGCAGATCGTGGCGGCGTTGCAGCGCTGCGGGCGGGTGACCGCGATGGTCGGCGACGGGGCCAACGACGCCGCCGCCATCCGGATGGCCGACGTGGGTATCGGGGTCAGCGGTCGGGGTTCTTCGGCCGCGCGGGGGGCTGCGGACATCGTGCTGACCGACGACGACCTGGGCGTGCTGCTCGACGCTCTGGTCGAGGGCCGCACCATGTGGGCGGGCGTGCGTGACGCGGTGACGATCCTGGTCGGCGGCAATGTCGGCGAGGTGCTCTTCACGATCATCGGGACGGCATTCGGCGCCGGCCGGGCGCCGGTTGGGACTCGCCAACTCCTGCTGGTGAATTTGCTCACCGACATGTTCCCGGCGCTCGCCGTCGCGGTGACGTCGCAATTCGAAGAGCCCGACGACGAGGACTATGCATCCGAGGCGGACGCCGACGAGGCGCGTCGCGCATATCAACGCGCGGTACTGACCTCGCCGACGCCATCACTCGATGCGCCTCTGATGCGCCAGATCGTCAACCGCGGTGTGGTCACCGCTGCCGGCGCCACTGCCGCCTGGGCCATGGGACGCTGGACGCCTGGAACCGAACGCCGCACGGCGACAATGGGATTGACCGCCGTGGTGACGACGCAGCTGGCGCAGACCCTGCTGACGCGACGGCACAGCCCACTGGTTGTGGCCACCGCCCTGGGCAGTGCGGGGGTTTTGGTCGGCATCATCCAAACACCGGTTCTCAGCAACTTCTTCGGGTGCACGCCGCTGGGCCCCGTGGCCTGGACGGGGGTGATCACCGCGACGGCGGGGGCTACCGCGGTGTCGGTGTTGGCGCCGCAGTGGTTGACCAAGACGATCGGCGCCGTGGTACCCGATCAGGAGTAAAGGATTCCGGGCGAGCAGACGCAGAATCGCGTATTTCGACACGAAATAACGCGATTGTGCGTCTGCTCGTGATCTGTCGGGTCACCATTCGGCAGAGTCGTGATTACGACGTGGCCCGTTGTCCGCATCGGTTCTGTAACCAATTGCGTTGCCCACCTAGGCAAAAGCCTCCAGTCACCGATACGGTTCCGCAGGGGGTGATAACGGACATTGCTGATACCAAAGGAAGAATGTTGACTATCTTGGCTCGGTTCAACATCGCGATCGCTGTCGGCGCCGGGTTGTGCGGAGCCGCTGTGGCATTCGGTCCGGATGCGGCAGCCGCCCCGGTGCCGACCGGCGGACCCAGCTGCCTCGAGCAGATGGCGGGCCCGGTAGTTCCGGCAGGCGCACCCGCACCGGCGCCGATGGCGTTACCCGGCCCTCCTGTCGTCGCGGCACCGCCGCCTCCGCTCGACGTGCCCGCACCTCTCGTGCCGGCCGGAGCGGGCGCGCCTGCCGCTGCTCCCGCGGCAGCGCCGCTGGAAACCATGGCGGGGGCCGTCCCGCGAGCGGGTAAGGGCGTTCCCACTGCACCGGCGGCGCCGGTGTCCGTGCCGGTCGTGCTGCCCGGCCCGTTGCCTGCGCCGTCAGAACCTACGGCTGTTCTGGTGGGGGCCGTTGCTCCGGATACCCGTGCGGGTTGCGCGGGAGGATGACGAAAACCCTATTCCTGCACGATTACCGGGTCACCGACGTTGACCGTGTTGTAGTACCACTCCGCATCGGCTGGACTCAGGCTGATGCAGCCGTGGCTGACATTCTCGGCCCCCATCGATTGGACCGCCCACGGAGCTGAATGCACGAAGAGGCCACGGCTGCTGATACGGACGGCGTAGTCGACCGTGACCCGGTAGCCCTCGGGATCGTCGACGGGAATACCGACGCTGCTCGAATCCATCGTGACCGAGCGGTTTTTCGACATGACGGCGTAGGTGCCGACCGGCGTCGGAAATTCGGCCTTGCCCATCGACGCGGGCAACACTCCGTCTTCGCCCCAGTGCGGTCGATGGTGCGCCGACGGCAGTGGCGGCGCTGTTCCCGGTTCTGCTCCGTCGATGCTGACCGTGAACGTGTGATCCGAGATTTTGGCGACGCCGAGCACAGCGGGACCGGTTTTGAAATCCGTGGCCAAGGCGCCCACCGATAGCCTCACGTCGCTGTGCGCCGGCCAGAATCGGTCGGGTACCCACTGCACCACATCACGGTCGAGCCATTCGAACTTCCCGGTCATCGCGGGCGCCGATTTCACTTGAATGGCGTGTTCGGCCGCCCGCCGATTGGCAATAGGCCCAGTAAAAGTCACCACGACGGGGTGGGCGACGCCCACCACCTGCCCCCGCGCCGGCAGCACCGATGCGATGGCGAAGTCATGCGACTGACTGGCCGCCAGGGTTACCCGTGCTGGCGGCGCAACCAACGTCGCGCCGATCCCGATCACCACCAGAACAGATCGAAGTGCCGCTCGCATCGCTTCCCGTCATCCTTTGCGCCGAATCGAAACAACCCCGAGGAAACCTTGTCGTTGGTCGATGGTAGGGGTGACAAGACGCAGCGGACGCCAGCGCGCGCGGGCAGCTCGATCAAGTCTCGGTCAAGTTTTGGTCACGGCGAACAGACGCGAAAGCTCCTGTTTCGGGCGTTGTCAAGCTGTCCGGAGTCGTTCGGGTTTGGGAAGATTGATGCCGACGGTGTCGCTGGGGGCGGGGGTTC